>JACRCN010000079.1 GCA_016219005.1 Deltaproteobacteria bacterium | reverse complement strand
GCGGCCCTTGTTCGATCCGACGACGGCGGAAACGACCCCGAAGAGCGCCCATAACAATACCCACTCCATCGCGCATCCCCCCGATTTAATTTTAACCGAATTTCACCCGGATGAGATTGCCCTCTTTTTGATAATCTGGCTTTTTTTTTCGGGCGGGTCATCCTGACGAACCCGCTCCACGGCACGCCGCATGCCTTTTTCCAAGATAGCCACCCGATCCTCTAATGACGTTTCGGTTTCCACGGCCTTATGAAGACTCTCGATGTTGGCGGAAAGGCTTGCGGCATAATGCCCCCCAGGTTCCAGGACCTTGCGGGCCTTTGAAAGCAACTCGTCTATGGGGGGACCGGCGGCAGCGACGTCTCTATCTTTTTCGAAAGCAGTGCCCTGGCCGGTCAAAAGCCAATGAATGTTTATTGACGGACACTTCAACGCTATACCGTGGATCATGCCATAGGATGGACGGCTCCTTAAACTCAAAACGTCCCCTAGGAATCCAGGCGACACGCCTATTTCCTGAGCGAATTTCCGCTTATTAAACCCTAAAAATTCAATGACCTGTTCCAGGCGCAGCGGAAAATCATCCGGTATGTCGTATTTTTTTGTTGACATAGTACGATATATCGTAATAAGCTATATCTAAATGGCGCTCCCGAATTTCAATGAGGAGGTCGATATGCCCAGCCACGAACAACAAGACGATGCTTCAAACGCGCGGCAAGATGCCCATTCATCGAACGCGCGCATTGTTCCAACTTCATCCATAAAGAACCTTCGCCGGGCCGCCCGCCTGGCCATGTTCATCGAGCGTGAGTTCCCGAAGGAGGATCAGATTGAAATCGTCCGGATGGCCGTGAAGGCCATCCGGCCCGAGCTGACCGTAAAGGAGGCCTGAATGCCCCGCAACGAACAATGCTCCGAGTATCAGGATGCGAGCATTCGAGACGCCAGGCGCGACAGCGATTCCCTGGCCCCCGCAATATGGAGAACGCTATGACCCCCGAACAAATCTGCGCAGCCCTGAGAGACAAGGGATCCTCCCAGGTCAAGATCGCTTCCGAGCTGGGCGTCTCGCAGGTCCTCATCTCGCGCGTGATCAACCGCGCCAACGTTTCCGACCGGATCATGCGCGCGATCGCGGACAAGATCAGACGCCCCGTTCAGAAGATTTTCCCGGAGTACTATCTCTCCGCCCCCAAAAACAGCCGGTCCAAGGCCTTCGGGCCGAAACCAAGGCCGCGCAAGGCGGAGTAGCGCTCTTTAGGCCAACTATATAGCTTATATCAATGCCGATCTCAAGACCAAAAATAGACCCACGGCGGCTTTGCGGAAAGTGAGGCGCGAACGGATGCTGTTCCTGAGCGCGATGGAGCGGAGCTGAAGAAATGACGGCGGAACGCGCGGCCCCGGAGACCGGAAGGCTTGCAGCCGAAACCACCCCCGCAGTCCCTTTGAAGCCCTCCTCGCGCAAGGCGCTCGCCAGGGCCGACCTGGTGAAGCACTACATCGAGGCAATCGCCGCCCGCTGCCGGGGGGAGAAAACGGCGGCGCGCGAGGATTTCATGTCGGCTTACAACAGCGGCATCTCGCATCCTTTAATATACGGCATCCTGGGGCCGGTCTCCTGGAAGACGATCGAGCGCTGGAAATCAGGCGGCAGCGATCTTGCCGACCGCAGGGGGGCCTGGCGGCGCGGCAGGCACGGGCTTTCCGCGGAAGAGGAAGCGATCGTGCTGAAATGCGCCTGCCACCCCAACGCACCCCGCATTTCGGAATCGATCAGGCTGGCGAGAGCGGTCATGGAATCCCGCGGGATCGCAAACGGGCATTCCGAGCAGACCTACCGCAGGTTCATCGCGGACTGGAAGAGCCGCAACCAGCACCTGTGGGTCATGAACCGTGAAGGCGAAAAACCATGGAACGACACTTGCGCAAGCTATATCGAGCGCGATTACGACAAGATCGCGGTCGGCGACATCCTGGTGGCCGACGGACATGTGCTGAACTTCGAGGTCGTAAACCCCTTCACCGGAAGGGCCGGCCGGATGACGCTGATCCTCTGGTACGACATGAAGAGCAACTTCCCGCTCGGCTGGGAGCTCATGCCGACCGAGAACACGGCTGCGATCGCGGCCGCCCTGAGACGTGCGATTCTGCGCCTGGGAAAAATCCCGCGGGTGGCCTACCTCGATAACGGCAAGGCCTTTGCCGCGCGCTTCTTCAACGGAATCGATCTTACGCAGGCGGGCGTTTACGGGCTCTTTGCCCGCCTGGGGATTTTTACCATTTTCGCCTGGCCCTATCACGGACAATCAAAGCCCGTGGAGCGCTTCTTCGGAAGCTTTGCGGAGCTTGAGCGCCTGTGCCCCACATATGTCGGCACCTCGATTGAAAACAAGCCCCCACGGCTTAACCGCGGGGAGAAGCTGCACCGCAGGGTCTACGAGAAGGCAACCAGCGGGGCAGGGTTAACGTTAACGGCGGCGCACCAGGCGATTGCGGCGTGGTTCGATATTTACGCAGCCCGCCCCCAGCGCGGGCATTTGAAGGGCGCCACCCCGATGGAAGTATTTCTTGCCGGCCGCGGGCCGGGGGTTGATCGAGCGGAACTCATTTATCTGATGATGGGGGAGATCGGACGCACGATCAACCGGAACGGTGTTTCGTTTCTCGGCCGGAATTACTACGACGCGGCCCTTTACGGCCGGCGCCACGAGGTGACGGTGCGCTACGACGTGCAGGACCAGTCGTGCGTTTATGTGTTCGACGGACGCGATGATTCCTTCATCTGCGAGGCGAAACCGGTCGATAAAATCCACCCGGCGGCCTTTGTGCTTGGGACCGAAGAGGACCGGGCGGCCCTGGTCACGGGGATAAAGCGCTACCAGGAGCAGAAGCGCCAGGCTTCGGCCTCGGCGCGCGAGTTCTTGAACCAGGAGGTCATGCCCGAGCATAAGCGCATGCTTGCGAGCATGGGCGTGGAAAACGGCCCGCCGCCGCGGGCGGAAACGCCGAAAGCGCTTCCCATGAGTGCGGCCGAGGAGAAGCAAATCGAGGCCGACGTGCGAAAGCTGCGGGAAATGCAGGCGGAGCTTCCGCCGGAGCAGGTAGGTTTTGCCGATGAGTGCCTCCCCGAATCGGTGGACGACGCGGCCGAGCTGCGCATGCAGCTAAACCGCATGGATGAGGCCGACCGCTACGAGGCCTTGATGGACATGGACGTTCAGGGGTTGCTTGTAACCAACGAGTGGCGGGCCTTCATGACCTATTTCGAGCTGACGCCCGCCTACGAGCGGCACCGGGGCTACTTCGAGGAGCGCAGGCTAAAGATGGCGGCGGCTTTCGGGAGGCGACCCGGATGAGAGTTCTTGCCGTGGTGGTACTTGCGATCTCACTTGCGATCGCGGCTTTTTCGGCCTGGACGGCCTGGGACAGCAAGCTCGCACTCGATGCCCTCTGCAAGGAGTACGTCGAGCGCTGGCAGGCTTATGAAACGCAGAAGCAGCGGGCGGACAACATTTTGTCGGACATCGAGAAGCGGTTGAAGCGGCTGGACAGGAAGATGGGGAAGTGAACCGTGCCGAAGGTTCGAATGACGGCAGCGCAAAGCATTGCTCGAAAGGAGGTATCGCCCAGATGAAAATAATATGTGCCTGGTGCGGCGGCGTGATTGCGGATGGGCCGGCCGATAGTCCGGTGAGCCACGGGATCTGCTTTCCGTGTGCGTTGGAGGTAGGGGCCGCGATGGCGAAAATGGCGGTTGCGGCAGCGGATGCGGAAGCGGCGGTTGCGACGGCAAAAATGGATGGGGCGGATGCCGTAATCATCCGCCCCGTCACAGTGAAGCAAACCCCTCATGAAAGGATAACGCTTCGATGAAGAAATTAGTGTTCAAGCCCACTTTTGTCAAGACCAAGAACGTCAGGAGCTTCGAGGAGATGATGGACGGCCTGCGGGCGGCGGACGGCGAAGGGCGCCTGGGACTCGTGTGGGGCCGCGCCGGGCGGGGAAAAACGCGCACCGTCCAGTGGTGGGCCGCTCACAACCTTGCTGTCTACCTGCGGGTTGCGACCGTGTGGCGCACGGCCGAGGGCGATTTCCTAAGGGCGCTTTGCCGCGAGCTTAAAGTTCTGGACCCGCCGGCGAGGAAGGGTGCGATATTCGCCGAGGCGGTGCAAAGGCTCCTGGAGGAGCCCCGGCCGGTTTTCATCGATGAGCTGGAAAAAATGCCGCGCTACTTCCTTGATCTCGTGCGCGACCTCTCCGACATGGCCGCGGTGCCGGTGGTGCTGATCGGCGAGGAGGAGCTTGTTTCCTACATGAAGCAGAACCGCCGGGTGTGGAGCCGCACCTTCAGGCAGTTGCAGTTCGAGCCGATCGCGGCCTCCGAGATCGTGCTTTACGCTTCCGACACAACCGGCCTTAAGGTAAGCCCCGCCGTTGCGAAGGTGCTGCTGGACGCCTCCGGCGGCGACATCAGGATCGTCAAGCGCGACCTCTTGCGGTTGATCGATCTTGCCGCCGGCAAGGGGGTGGAGGAGGCGGACGAGACGCTCGCGCGGATGGCGGTGAAGGCGGGGCTTACCGGCTGACATGAAAGCGACATTGGCAGGCTGCGTGCGGGCGGCGATCCGAAAGTTTTTGCCTGACGGGCGCGAGTTCAGCGCGGAAGGGCTTGCGATGGAAACGCCCGGCCCGCTTGCGGCCGCGAGGATCGGCGCGGTGCGCAAGACGCTGCGGGATTTTTTAAGGATGGGCGAGATCGAGCGCGTGCGGCCGGGCTTTTACCGGGCAACCCGGAGCATCCGGGGCAAGCCGGAGCTGCAGCAGGTGATGTGGGACATTCTGCGTTTCCGCCAAAAAGTGACGATCGAGGACCTGGTGGAGCTATCCGGGGCCACGGCCAACTATGCCAAGGAGTGGCTGGAGAACCTCACGCGGTGCGGGGTCGCGCGGCACGCGGGCTCGCGCAAGGTCTGGCGGATGATTTCGGACCCGGTGGCGATGCCGCGAAACGACCGCAAGGCCTGGCGCCAGCGCGAGGGGCGCAGGAAAAAGCGCGAGCGGGAAACGGCCCTTTGCGGCACGGTCTTTAGATCGGCCGAGGGTCCGCGGATGGAAGTAAACGGTGCCTCGGAAGACGGGGAGGTGAGGCGATGACCGGACCCGGCATGATCACCTATCGCCAGATAAAGCTGATCCACGTGGCCAGGCGCAAGACCGGCATGACCGAGGACGAATACCGGGCCATGCTCGCGGGCTTCGGGGTGAAGTCTTCGAGACAGCTGAGTCAAATCAGGTTCGAGCAGGTGATGAAGCATTTCGCGAAACTGGGCTTTAAGCGGTCGCGGGGTAATGGAAAAAGGCCGGCCGGCTCGCGCGAGCGGCTGCGCGGCAAGGTGGCGGCAATACTTTCCGACCTGCGCCTGACGGACGCCTACGCGGATGCGATCGCAAAAAGTCGCTTCAACGTGGACGCCTGGACCTGGCTTGAGGCGGGTGAGCTCTGCAAGCTTACGGCCATGCTGACCTACCACCAGCGCCGGCACCCGGAGAGGGGCGGGCAGAGGTGAAAACATGCAGGAGCTGATCGGCCTGTTGAACGACTGGCGCCCGGTGTGGCTTTGCGGCGCGGGCTTGTGCGTGCTTGGGATAATGCGGCGGCTTCTCAAGGAGACAATCGATGACTTCCGCGGAGGCCGCACGGCCGCTCTTATAGATAAAGGAGCAACTTGTCGCCACAAGAGCAGTTGAAGCTGAGTGAGGTGCATATGGCAGAGGACGACCGCGGGCGGATGACCGACCGGGAAAAAGAGATCGTGAAAAACCGACTGCTCATGGTGATGCCGCAGCACATCGGCAAGGCGCGCAGCATCGGCATGGGCGAGCTCTTCAAGACGGTGTTCGGGGAAGAGTACGCCCACCGCATCAACGACACGCGCAGGCTGCGCAGGATCGTGACCGAGCTGCGCAGGGAAGGGGTCCCGCTGGTGTCGTCGGCGAGTCGCTACGGCGGCGGGTACTACTTGGCGAGTGCGGGCAGCGAGCTTGCCGACTTCTGCGGGAGGCTGCGCCGGCAGGCCCTGCGCAAGCTTTCGATGGAGGCGCAGATCAGGAAGGTGAGTCTTTCCGAGCTGGTGGGCCAGTTGCGGCTGGATCTGGAGACGATGGATTGAGCGGCTCCGCTTGCCGTGGAACGGAAGGAAAGTCGAAAGCGATGAAAAAAGAAATCGATCCGGTGCGCAGGCAGCTCGATGCCCTCCTGGCGCTGATCCGCACGAAACAGGCGGCGATCGAGGCGATAAAGCAGGAGATGACCGCCAGGATCGAGGCGATCACGGCGGAGTATAAGCCCGGCATCGAGGCGGCCGGGGAAGACCTGAAGGCGATCGAGGCGGAGCTGATCGGGCTGGCCAGGTTCAACAAGGCAACGCTTTTTGCCGGCACCGATCGCGTGGACGTTCGCAACGGCGCGGTGTTGCGCCAGGTGGCGCGCAGGGTGAAGCGCATCAAGGGGATGCTTGCGAAACTAAAGGCGGCCGGGCGCGAGGAGGCGATCAGGCGCATCGAGAGTGTTGACTGGGACGAGGTGGAGAAGTGGAGCGAGGAGATCCTGAAGGGGCTCGGCACGCGGCGGGTTCCGAAGGAAATTTTCGCATACGAGGTCAAGGAGGAGTGAAATGGAATTCTGGGGGTGGTTTTTGATCGGATTTTTTGCCGGAGGAATCTTCGGCATGGTGGTCGGCTGCGCTCTGGGCGGAAGCCGGCGGACGGATGCCGGGGCAGCGTTCGAAAGCGATGGCGGCCTCGATGAATTCTACCGCTGGGTTTGCGAGGAGAGGAGTAAACCCGGCGATGGATGAACGGCATGAGCGTGAGTTGATGATGAGGGTGGCCTGGCACTACCTGGGAACCCCCTATATCTGGGCGGGTGATGACCCCGGCGGGTTTGACTGCTCCGGGTTCGCGGTCGAATGCCTGCAGGCGGTGGGCCTGCTGCCGCGCAAGGGCGACTGGACGGCGGCAGGTTTGCTGGATCTCTTCCGCAAGGGGCGGGTGTTTACTGCCGAAGCCGGAGACCTCGTTTTCTGGCGCGCGGCCGGCGACGATGCATCGCCGGTTGTTCATGTCGAGATCATGGTCGACGCGCTGCGCTCCATCGGGGCATCGGGCGGAGGCTCCGCCAATACTACCGTTGCCGAGGCCTGGCGGCGCAACGCCTACATCAAGGTGCGGCCGTATGCCGGCCGCCCCTTCTGCGCCGGGATCTACAGCCCGTTCGGAGGCGCGAAATGAAAAAGCTTCTTCTTCCTTTGCTATTCGAATGTTCCGGGAGAGGTTGAGGCGGATTTGCGCTGCGGGTTTAGCGGGATCGGGTTGAGGGCGGAGTGAAGATGGGGCCGCGATCGGGAAAGGCCGTTGGCCCGATGTCGATGTGATCTATTTACCAAGGAGTTTAATGGCCATGAAACGGGGCGCTCAATTTTCAGGCTTGCGCGGCGGGGGCGGTGTCGACCAGGTCAACGCCGACAAGGACCGGGAATTCTACCTCAAGGAGCTGGCGAGCGAGGAGTGCCAGTGTGGGTGCGAGAAAAATAAGGGGCGCACATTTTGCTTCGGATGCTACAGGAAGCTTCCGCGCGAGATCCAATCGAGGCTCTACTCGAAGCTCGGCCACGGCTATGAAGAGGCCCGCGAGCTGGCGGCCGGTTTTCTGGGGGACTGATGAAGGCGCGTGCTGCCGTCTGGAAGATCAACCGCGAGGTCATGGAGTCGATGCTGCGCGATTGGTTTAAAAAAGCGCGCTGCCGGGACGACGCCTGGGATCTGCGTTTGCTTGATGTCGGTTGCGACGGCCGGCATGTTGTAGCCCTGGTCGAGCTGATCCAACCGGCTATCATCGAAGACCGCGAGCTCAAGGAATACGTCGATCGGCTCGTGAAGGAGGCATGAATGCCATCCATTATATATAGCGACAACCTGAAAAACCCGGAAAATGGCGATTTAAGGCAATGGCGCCTGTTTGCCGAAGATGGGAAGATAAATCTTTTGAATATTCTTTCACTTTTTTCCACTTTTATCGTGAAAAATATTTTATTTCTAATTAATTCAATAGGTTGCTATAGCAAAACGCCCGCCATCCTGAAAGATAGCCGGTTTTTGTTAACAAACACATACTAATTTCGACTTTTTTATTTTTCGGCCGACCGTTTGACAACTGTTAACAAAGTTAACACTTTGGCCATTTGATAATATAAAAGTGCCACACGAGTGCAATCTTGATATCGCCCTATTAAAATCTTGCTCTATGTGATTTATTGCTTATTATTTAAGCATGTTATTAATCTTTAAAGATACTGAAAAGGCAGGCTGAAATTTCTCATTTAGTGTGTAAAAATAGATTATCAGACCTTTTTATTTTTACAGCGAGAAAATTGACACTCTTTTTCAAAAATCCGCTTAAACCCACGGCCCGTCTCACTTTCGTCTCATATCCATACCTCAAGACCCAGTAAAATCAATTTCTTATTTAGTGTGTCACCCCACAGCAGCACGCCGGCCGTCAACAACATCGACCTGGAGATCCCCAACGGGGACATCTGCGTGGTGATCGGCCCCTCGGGCTGCGGCAAGACGACTCTCATGCGCATGATCAACCGGCTGATCCCCATCACTTCCGGGGCCATCTCCATTGACGGCCACAACGTCATGGACATGGATCCCATCCAGTTGCGGCGCACCATCGGCTATGCCATCCAGCAGATCGGGCTCTTCCCCCACATGACCGTTCACGACAACATCGCCACCGTCCCGCGCCTGCTAAAATGGGACAAGCCGCGCATCGGTCGGCGGGTCGACGAACTCCTGGAACTGGTCCAACTTGATCCGCCGACCTTCCGCCGCCGCTACCCGCGGGAGCTCAGCGGAGGGCAGGCTCAGCGGGTGGGAGTGGCGCGAGCCATGGCCGTGGACCCCCCCGGTCATGCTGATGGACGAGCCCTTCGGGGCCATCGATCCCATCAATCGCGAGGCACTGCAGGATGAGTTTCTCAAGATCCAGGAGAAGGTCCGCAAAACCATTGTCTTCGTCACCCATGACATCCACGAGGCGATCAAGATGGGCGACAAGATCGCCCTCCTGGAGGCCGGCCGCCTGGTTCAGTACGCTTCGCCTGAAGACCTGCTGACGGCGCCGAAGAACCAGTTCGTCAAGGACTTCGTCGGTGCGGACCGGGCGTTAAAACGCCTGGGCCTCATGCAGGTCAGGGACGCCATGCTTGCCGACCCCGTTCACTGCAACGACAGTGACGCAGCTCCCGACGTCGCCAAAAGCATGCGGGCCGAGGATTTGAACTACCTGCTCGTCTGCGATGAGGCCGATCACCTCAAGGGCTACGTGAACCTGCGCGACATTTTCGACCACCCCGGCAAGATAGGCGACCGGGTGAAACCCATGACCATCATCGCGCACCCTGACCAGAACCTGAAAGATGCCCTTAGTAAGATGCTGACCTACGACATCGGCATCGTCGTAGCGGTGGATGACGAGGGCAAGCTCGCGGGAGTACTCAACACAATGACTCTCGCCAGGGTGGTCGGGCAAACCTACGACGAGCGCGGCGGCCGCTGGGGCAAGATCACCGCCGGGGGAAAGATCCTATGAAAGCCGGGCTTAAGGCGGGGAGGAGCCGTCGCGGCTGGACCCTAGCAGGTTTGCTCTTCGCATTTGCAGCCGGGGCCTATTTCGAGCATCTGGGGTTCTTCAAGTTCGCCGCAAAGAATACCGACGAGATCTGGAAGCTGTTTCGGGAGCATATTCAGCTTGTGCTCACCTCCAGCGCCATCTCCATCGGCATCGGCGTCCCGCTCGGCATCCTGCTGACGCGCGGATTCATGCGCCGCCACTGCGACTGGATCCTGAACATTTTGGGGATTTGCCAGACTGTGCCGTCGCTGGCGGTCATTGCCATCTCCATGACCTACATCGGCATCGGAAAGAAGACCGCCATCTTCGCACTGGTTATCTACGGATTGCTGCCCATCATCCGCAACAGCGTCGCCGGGCTGGCGGGAGTGGATCCCGTCATCCTGGATGCGGGGCGGGGCATGGGCATGAACCCCCGGCAACTGCTCCTGCGTGTGGAGTTGCCGAACGCATTATACGTTATCCTCGCGGGCATCCGCACCTCAACTGTCATCAACGTGGGCACGGCGGCCATGAGCTTTCTGATAGGGGGCGGGGGACTGGGCGATCTCATCTTTTCGGGCATCGCCATGGTGGACCCTGGCTACATGCTGGCCGGCGCTGTGCCCACCGCCGTGCTGGCCATCGGTATGAACTGGTTCATGGGCAAGTTCGAAGCCTGGGCCGTCAGCCCGGGTCTCGCCTATAGCCGCAACGCGGCCGGCGACCCCTGATGCAGCTGAATTTCAAGGGTCGGCCGGACCGACCATAGAGCAACCACCATCAAAGGAGGGCAAGACCATGAGACTGACAAAAGGGATTTTCATGCTGACGGCGCTGATTGCGATCGGCGCCCTGCTCTGCGGGACCCCCGCCGGAGCGCAAGAGAAAAAGCTGGTGATCGGTTCCAAGAACTTCACTGAGCAGCGCATTCTGAGCGAGATCATGATCCAGCTGCTGAGCAGCCGGGGGTTCAAATGCGAAGACAAGACCGGTTTGGGCGGAACGCTGGTGGCTCGCACGGCATTGGAAAACAGCCAGATCGACATGTACATGGAGTACACCGGCACGGCCCTGGTGGCCATGCTTAAGGAGGAGAAAATCATCACCGACCCCGTGGCCTGCTACGATTTCGTGAAAAAGGCCGACCTGGAACGCAACGGCCTGGCATGGCTCCCCTACATGCCGTTTAACAATACCTATTGCCTGATGATGCGCAAGGACGATGCGGCCAAGAAGAATATCAAGTCCCTCTCTGACCTATCGGCCTATGTCAGGGGCAATCCTCAAGCGGTTCGCTTCGGCACCAACGAGGAATTTTACGCCCGTCCGGACGGCTACAAACCGCTGCAGGAGAAATACGATTTCAAGTTCCCGGCCGACAAGATCATCAAGATGACGCCGGGCTTGCTCTACAAGGCTCTCAAGGATGGTGAGGTGGAGGTGGCCATGGGGTTTGCCACCGATGGCCGAATCAAGGGGTTCGATCTGGTGGTCCTGCAGGACGACAAGAGCTACTTCCCGGTGTACAATCCGGCGCCGGTGGTCAAAAAGGAGATCGCCGCAAAATATCCCGAGCTTGAACGGATCGTTAAGGAACTGGCCGCCAAGCTGGACACCCACACCATGACCGATCTTAACTTTGCCGTGGACGGCGAGCACCGCTCCGTCGGCGACGTTTCCAAGGGGTTTCTACAGAAGGCCGGGTTGATCAAGTAACGGTTGTCTTAACCTTTTCGAGTCAACCATCAGCCATAGCAAGCGGGGGCGGCGGGCGGCCGCCCCCGCTCCATATCCCGGAGAACACCGATGGAAAGACGCGACATCCGCGCCAACGGTTTCCGACGGATTGCCGCAGCATGCCAAACGCTTCGCGCGGGCTGACAATGAACATGGAGAAGAACCTTCATGACCCATTCCGACACCGCCATCAGGTTTATCCGGGATCTGTCCTGGACCGAGATTCCGGTGAATGTGCAGCACCAGGCCAAGCGCTGCCTGCTGGACACTATGGGTGCCCTGCTGGCCGGTACAGCGACGCCTGTGGCCGGAATCATGGCCGATGTGGCACGGACCCAGTTCGGAGGAAACGACGCCACCATCTTGGTTCGCGGCGACCGGGTCTCTGCCGCCGGTGCGGTGCTGGCCAACGGGTTTGCCCAGAACGGACTGGACATCGACGACGGCTGCCGCCTGGTCAAAGGACATCCCGGTGCCTGCGTTCTGCCCGTGGCGCTGACGGCGGCGGAAATGATGCCGACCTGTACGGGCGCTGATTTCCTGACCGCCCTCGTCGTCGGATATGAGATCGGCATCCGTGCCGGCCTGATCCGGCACGCCACCTATGCGGCTTACCATTCTTCGGGCAGTTGGGGCGCGTTGGCCGGAGCCGCAGCAGCCGGCCGGATCCTGGACTTGGACGACACAACCCTGCGCCAGGCCCTCGGCACGGCCGAGTACCACGCACCCATCGCACCGATGATGAAGGGCATCGTGACTCCCTGCATGGGAAAAGACAGCATCGGCTGGGGCGCCATGACCGCGATGCTCTCCGTGCGGATGGCCCAGAACGGGTTCACCGGGGTTATCCCTCTTTTCGACGACGCACCGAAGCCGGAGTGGATCGGCGGCCTGGGGAGGGACTGGAACATCCTCAACCTCTATTTCAAGCCCTATGCAGCCTGCCGCTGGGCTCAGCCAGCCGTGGACGGGGCCCTCAAGGTCAAGCACGAAAACGGGCTGTCCGTGGTGGACATCCGGGCCATCCACATCCACACCTTCGCAGCCGCCGCCGCCCTGGGCACCCGGCCGCCGTCCAACACCGAGGAGGCGCAGTACAACATAGCCTATCCCGTAGCCGCCGCTCTTATCGACGGCGAAGTCGGCCCGAGCCAAGTCCTGCCGCCCCGCATCTTCGATTCGGATGTCCGCGACCTGCTCGGACGGGTCGCTACCGAAATCGAACCCGACCATGAGGCGGCTTTTCCGGGCAAGACCTATGCCGAGGTGGTGATCGCAACCGCAACGGGCGAGCGCCTGTCTTCCGGACGAATGGAGCCGCGCTGGGAGCCCCCCGGGACTCTTCCTTCGGATGCCGAGTTGGAGGGCAAGTTCGATAAGCTAGCGGCTCCCATCCTGGGCGAAGCTCGGGCCCGTGAATTGAGGAAGTGCATTTGGCGATTCGAAGAAACCGAACGGGCGGCTGAGCTGGTGGGCCTCTGCCGAAGGTCGCCGGTTGATGGAAGCGATGCGAATGCCTGACTTCAAGGTCAAGGTGGCCGAGCTCGCCTTCCCGGAGGATAGATGTTGTGTGGGCCTGGCCAACCTGGAAGCCATGGTTGGAAATATTTCCGCCAACCAAGAGCGGATCCGGCAAGCGCTGGCCTGCTTCCGCGATCACGGCGTCAACCTGGCCGTTTTCCCCGAGTTGAGCCTGTCGGGGTATTTCTGGGACGACGAGGCCGGCTGCCGGTCTTACATGGAAACGGCCGGCCTGGAAAACCAGCGCGGCTTTATCGACGGCGCTGTCTGCTCCGCATTGGACGACACCCTCAGATTCGTTGTCCTCAACATCCTGCGTCAGTCCACTGATCCCGGTGAAAAGCGTTTCGTCAACAGCACGTTGGTTGTCGGACGGACCGCGTCCGGCGCGAGGGTGGAAGCGTTCTACGACAAGGCCGTTCTGCCAGGCATCGAGAAGCGCTACCTCGTCGGGGGAGGGGGCCGCAGGCTGGTGTTGGAAACGGAGTGGGGACGCTTCGGTTTTCTTACCTGCTATGATATTTGTTATCCCTCCATGCTGCTCGGCTACCACCTCCTTGACCGAGTGGATGGCATAATCCTGGCGGCCAGTTGGCGTGGTCCCGCTCTCCGACGATATCCAGGGCTGGGACTGGAAAGCGACGACTATTACGGCCATCTCTGGGAGAGCCTGATTCCCGCCCAGGCCGCCACCAGCCAAGCCTGGTTCTTCGCCGCCAACGCCGTCGGCCGTCACGCCGTTTCCGGGGACGTCTTCTGGGGGGGTCAGGCGTCTGGGCGCCGTCGGGATACCCGCTGATGCGGGCGTCGAACCTATCCGAGGAGCTTCTCATCCTGCGACGCATTCCGCTTACCTCCGAACGGGGACGTGAGAGGGAAGAATTCGACTACCGAGCCGATTTCGAAGCCGCCGGACTACCTATGCCGGTCCTGCCCCCCGCCACTATCATCGACGGCCGATAAACTCGCATCGTTTCTCCGAGAGGTCGAAGTCGAACCGGATTTCGACTCCCGCTTCCCGGCCAAGGCCATTGCCGCCGTTGCGATCACGACCCGCGACGGCAAACGGTACGACTCCGGCGCCGTGGAAGCGCATTGGCAAGCGCCGGACACGCTGCCCAGCGACAGTGAACTCAAAGAGAAATTCATCTGGCGTGGATGTGGCGCCGGATAAATTCGTGAACGAGCTCAAGGCCAGGAGCGCCAACATTCTCGCTCTTTCCGCCCTGCTCACCACCACCATGCCGATGATGAAAGAGACGGTCGCCGCTCTGGTCAAGGCCGGCATCCGTTATTCTGAGCAAGGGCACGGTCATGGGCGTAAATCATGGGCCGCCCCTCAGTCGGCCATCAGCGCCGGAAGCCATGTGGAAAGTTCCGGAAACGTCCAGACTATGATCAGGAACAAGATCATGATGGCGATAAAGGGAATCACGCCGCGCGTGACCTCGGCCGCCGTTGCCTTCGCGAGATTCTGAAGGATGAACAAGTTCAGGCCTTCGGGGGGCGAGATCAGCGCCATTTCCATGTTGATCACCATGATGACGGCAAACCACAGTCCGCTGAACCCGAGGCCGGTGACGAGGGGGTAGAGGATCGGCAGCGTGATGACCAAAATCGAGATCGCCTCGAGAGGCATTCCCAGGGCGAAAAGAAACACGTTGATCGCGAGAATGATCACCCAGGGGGCGACCTGCATGGCCTGCACGGCGGCAAGCACATTCTGGGGGATCTGCGTCATGAGGATGATCTGTTGTGTGAGGTTTGCTCCAATGATGATCATCATGATCATGGCGTTGATACGGGCGCCTTCCATGAGCGCGTCTCTGAGCCTGCCCAGCGAAAGCGTCCGGTATACGAGAGCACAGATGATGACACTGTAAAAGCAGGCGATCCCGCCGGATTCCGTGGGAGTGAAAACGCCCGAGTAGATCCCGCCCATGATGATGACAATGGTCCCCAACCCGCCCGATGCCTTCCAAGCCGTTTCAAATATTTCCCGGACCCCCGCCCGGGATTCCCGGATCACGCCGGGGTCCCGCCCCGCTTTCCAGGCGATGTAAGCACAGAACAGGAGCGAGAGGATGAGCCCAGGGATGACACCCGCGATGAAGAGGTATCCGATGGACTCGTTCGTCATGGCGCCGTAGAGCATCAAGGCGACGCTCGGAGGAAAGAGGATTCCCAAGGTTCCGCCCGCCGCAAGAAGCCCGATCGACATTTCGCGGTTGTATCCTCGCTTTAAAAGCTCCGGAAGAGCGATGAGCGACAGTGCCGAGGCGACCGCGACGCTCGAGCCCGTCATGGCGGCAAAGAGAGCACAGAAGATAACCGAGGCGATTCCCAGACCGCCGGGGAGATGGCGCACCAGCACGTTAGCGAAGGCGAAGATCTTCGGGGCCACATTTCCCATGCGCAGAATGCTGGCACCAAGAATAAATAGCGGCAACGCGACCATGACGAAGCTATCCATGGTGGCGTAAGCGATGATCGGCACCTGGACGAGCATCGGCGCCCCACCGAAGAGCATGTAAAGGCCGCAAAGCCCGAAAAGGCTTAGGGCGAAGGCCACGGGGAGGCCGCAGATGAGCAGGGTCGTAAAGAGCAAGAGGAGCCCGGAATACAAGTGGACCCGCAGTAGGTAAACGCCCAGGAAAATGCCGGCGAAGATGAAGGCCACAGCCAGCGGGCCCTTCAGGGCCGATGCGGATGCATGTGCGGGCGTATCCGCCGAGCCCCATTTTCTGATCAGCTCTTTTAGTTGGCGGACATACTGCAACAGGAGAAGAAGGGCCCCGAATGGGATGAACGATTGCGGGATCCACGTGGGCACCCGAAGGAGCGTCGGGGAGTGCTCGCCCACGTCGAACGTCTTTACGGCCATCTGAAGCCCTTCCCAGGTCAGGATGATAACGAAGACAATGGCCAGAAGGGAGGCGAGAATCTCGACTGCGACAGCCGTCCGGCTCTCCAGGTGAACCGTGACAAAGTCCACCTTGACATGGGCGTGTTCCTTCAGAGCGTAAGCCAGGGATATAAAGCCGCTGAGCATCGTCATATAGATGCTCACTTCCATCACCCAGATCGTGGGGGCATTGAAAACGTATCGGCTCACGACCTCGTAAGTGATGAATCCAGAGTTGATGAGGATCAGTATGCCGCCGAGCAACCCGAACCCGTCCATGGCACGGTCGATCGGGGAAGCGTGTCTGGCGGGCGCGGATTGTGTTTCCATTTGTTCACCGTTGGAAGATGGGCGCGGCAGCTCTATTGAACTGAGCCGCATCCACGTAAGATTATTCCCGGTTCCGTTCCACTTCCGCGACTAGTTTCTTTCCCACCTCGCCGTTCCTGTCTACGTACTGCTTGATGATGTGGCTGCATGCCTTGGCCCAGCGCTGCCGTTCCTCGTCAGGAACGTTGTAGACTTGCACTTTCTTTTCTTGGAGCGATTTTGCGCACTGCATCGACCGCTCATTCGAGAGCTTCAAGCTCCAGGCTTCGGTGTCTTGCGCCGCGGCGACAATGATCTTCTGCAGGTCGGCAGCCAAGTCGTTCCATGTTTTCATGCTCATTAAGACGATCGGCGGCGACATGAGGTCGGCGGCCGGAAGATGCTGGAAGTGCCGGATGACCTCGTAATACTTCTTGTCCCAGGCGAGGCAGGGGGCCGTATTCACGCCGTCGATGGTCCCACGCTGAAGGCCGAGGTAGACGTCGCCCGTGCCCATGAAGACGGGTGCTGCGCCGAGCGACTTGATGATCTCCGCCGGCATCTCGCCATGGGCCCGGATCCGTTTGCCCTTGAACTCCTCGATCTTGTGGAGCGGTTCTTTTGAGGCGTAGCCGAAGGAATAGCCCCAGGTCTGGCGGAAAAGGAGCTTTATCCCCTTCTTCGCCATTTCATCGTCCAGGATCTGCCGAAAAACGGGATCATCGAAAGTCCGGGTGACGTGGTCCATGTCCTTGAAGAGGAAAGGCAGCTCGATGATTCCGAGCGCCGGGACAAGGCCGACCCAGATGCCCGTCGTGACCTGAGCCAGATCGACGGCTCCTGAAGGCAGGGCCTTGGGCATGTCTTTGTCATTGAAAAGCTGACCCGCCGGGTAGACCTCGATCTTTAGACGACCATTGGAGCGCTCTCCGACAAGCTGGGCCATGTGCAGGCATGCCTGCGTGAGGTCGTGATCCAGCGGCTGGATGGCCGCCAATCTCAGGATTCGTTGCTGGGCCGCGGCGTGAGGCGCCGCGAAGGCGAGCAGCAGGGTACAAGCCAGCAGGACGAGCCCGGTTGTTTTCATGGCGATTTTGCATTTCATAAGGGGGAACCTCCTTTTTCGTTTCTGCGGGGGTCGCGACCCCGCGTTAATTCATGAGCGATGGCAGCCAGAGCGCGATCTCCGGGAAGGCCATCGGCCACTTTGATCTGAATGGTTTTCTGCGCTGCGGCCTCCGGATAGAATCCCGGGATCCACGACACAGGAGCCATGACCATGATGAAAACGGTGATCCCCAAGCGCGCAGGCTTTTTCTTGATTGCTCCCCTGTTCTATTTTGTTTTCGGTGATGCTTCCGCCGGATCGGATGAGACCGATACGCCGGAACGGAAAAAATCGGCAATCTCTTCCTGGCTGTAGCCCAACTCCCCAAGGATCTCCATGCTTTGCTCCCCGATGCGGGGAGGCAGCCGCCGGATCGTCGGAGGTGTCGCGGACCACTCGGTGGGCGAGCGCATGAGGCGGATCGTACCCTCACTCGCATGCTCCACGACCTGGTAGAAATCCGTAGCGAGAAGATGGGGGTCCTGCAGCAACGAATCTAGGGTATGCATCGGGGCAACGGGAATATCCGCGGCCGTCAGAATGTCTATCCATTCGGCCGTGGTGCGTGACTTGAAGACCTCTCCCGCGAAACCGTAGAGCTCGTTGATGCATTGGGTGCGGCCCGCCATCGTCCGGAACTGCGGAGTGGATTGGAAGACATCCGCCTTGCCCGATAGCCTAAAGAAGGTCTCCCAGTGCTTGTCGTTATAGATAACCGAGCAGACATAGCCGTCCTTCGTCGCAAAGGGCATGCGCTCGGGCGCCAGGATGCGGCCATAACCTGTAGGCCCGAGGCTGGGAATGAAGGTCTCGCCGTAAAGGTTGTCGCTCAGGATGAACTGGGCCATCGTCTCGAACATCGGAATGTCGATCGATTGGCCCTCGCCTGTGCGCTTTCTGAGAAAAAGGGCTGCCATGACGGCGCCCATGGCATAAATCGCCGTCGTGCGATCGCAGAAGTTGACGGGGAAGTAGCGCGGCACGTTGCCCGAGACTTTCGCAAACGTTGCGGAGTAGCCGCTCAGTCCCTGGATGAGGTCGTCGTAGGCGGGCTTAGCCGCGTAGGGACCGCTGCGGCCGAAACCGAACATGCCGGCGTAGATCACCCCGGCGTTAACCTTGCTGATATCTTTGTAACCCAACCCCAGGCGCTCCATGGCCTGGGGTCGGATGTTATAGGCAACCACATCAGCCGTGCGGCAGAGGCGCAGCATGGCCTCAAGTCCTTCGCGCTTCTTGAGATCCAGAACGATGCTTCGCTTGTTGCGGTTGTGCTGTAGAAAGATCGGCCCCATGCCTTTTGTGCGCGAGGGGCCCACGAAGCGCATGGGGTCACCATATGGGGGCGCCTCCACCTTGATTACGTCCGCGCCGAAATCGCCGAGAATCTGGGTGGCGTATGGGCCCATCACGATGGTCGTGAGGTCCACGACGCGAATCCCCTCGAGTGCACTGCGCATCATCTCGTCCGCCATGGTCTTGCTCCTCGTTCGCCCCGCCTACCCCTTAGGCGAGGACCGCTTGTGCAGGGCTCTCGTTGTAGGGCGGTGAGTAGATCACTAAGAGTTTCACCGGCTCATCGCTCACGACGGCGAAAACATGGGGTTCCGAGGCTGGGAAGAACACGCACTCGCCGGGACCGATTTCCCGTTTATACCCGGCTACTTCGACCTGCGCGCGCCCCTGCAGCATGTAACAGACCTGTTCCATGCCCGGATGCGCGTGGGGCAGAGCGCCGGGGCCTTTTTGAAGCACGCCGAGTATTACCTCCAGCTTTTCGGCGCCGTTCTGGCTCCCGACAAGCCTCCTGTTTTCCGTACCGACATGATTCCTTGGGATGTAGGGCGGTACCTCTTGGGGTTTTATGAAATACTTGTTTTCCATATGCTTCCCGTTTTCTCAGATCCCGAACTGCGGCACTGTCACGCAAGAGGTGTGCCATCCGGGCGGGGGGATTCGGCGTGCCTGCATTTTCTAATAAAATAAATATTTACAATGAGTTAATTAATAAGCCCCAAATCCTTCAGTTCCAGATTGGAGGCATTCATTCCAGAAAGTTAGACGGGATGGTACCAGGCGAGAGGCATAATTGAGGCGAACTTATTGATACGGCTTATAATCCAAAAATTTAGACTTGATTGAGTAAAATTCTAATTATTGAGACTACCTGTACCTATGCCCAGACTCTTTATTTTGTTGTAAAGAGTTGCCTTTGAGATTCCCAGCTCTCTGGCGACTTTGATTTTGTGATGGATGGACGAGCCATGCGATTTCAGTCGGCCGAGAATGACCATGCGCTCGAAATTCTTCACCAGTTCCGCCAGGGTGCCCCGTTTCAAGCATTCTGGTTCCGGTCCGGGGTTCAATATCTTCGGGAGATGCTGAACCCCGATGACCGGATCCTCCGATATCTGGGCGGCGAACTCCACCGTGTGAATCAGTTCCCGGACGTTGCCGGGCCAGTTGTGCTTCACGAATGCGTCGTAGACTGCTGGGTCAAAATGCAGATCTCTCATCAGTTTTTGCCGGCACTCCTTGAGGAAATGATCCGCAAGCACGCGTGTGTCAACAAGGCGATCGCGTAGCGACGGCATATGGATGTTTAGCACGTGAAGGCGGTAATAAAGGTCGAAGCGAAAGCGCCCCTCATCGGCCATCCGGCCGATGTGTTTGTTCGTGGCGGCAATCACCCGGATATCGAGAGGGATCTCTTGCGTGTCGCCTATCCTGCGGATCGTCCGCTCCTGAAGAACTCTCAGAAAACGGGCCTGCATCTGCGCTGTGAGTTCGGCGATTTCATCGAGGAAGATGGTCCCGCCCTCGGCGATCTCAAGCATGCCGATCTTCCCGCCTTTGCGTGCACCAGTGAAGGCCCCCTCGATGTAGCCGAACAACTCGCTTTCCAGAAGGGTCGGGCTCAGCGCAGCGCAGTTCACGGTCACAAACGGGCTTGCGGCCCTGTCGCTTGCGTTGTGGATCGCCTGGGCCACGATTTCCTTGCCTGTGCCGCTCTCGCCGGTTATCAGGATATCGTTGCCGCTCTGTGCAAATCGCTCCGCCAGCCGGATCACATTCCGGATCTCCGCGCTGACACCGATGATATCGCCCAGAATGTGCTTGGCCTGGAAGGCATGATGGACAAGGCTTTTCAGCCGATCGGTCTGCTTCTGGATTCTCTTCAGCTCGGTCGAAAGCCTTTGCACCTCCGTGATGTCCTTAAAGACGCCGATGCCCCCCCTTATCCGGCCATCGAGCGTGATGGGTGCGAGGTCCACCACATATGCGATGTCGCCCTCGCGCCGAAAAACGCCGGAAAGCGGTTTCCCCGTTCGGACCACGTCCGGCAGGATGGCCCCTGGCCTCACGTCGCGAAGAAGCCCGCCGATGATTTTGTCATGAGTCACCCCCGTGATGCGCGTGTATTCGGAATTGATGTATCGCACAATCATGGCGTCATCCATGATCAGGATCCCGTTGTTCATAGAGTCCAGGATACTGAGGAGCCACTTAATGGCGCTCTCCTGTGCAGCGAGAAGATCCCGTAGATTCTCGATTTGGTTATGCGGAATGGCTGCTTTCATCATATTTCCTCAGAGGAATTTTCCCCTTATCTACCAAAGGCGGGACACAAAGCAAGTAGGGCATAAAGGCTGACTCCATCGGGCCGATGTCAATAACATACATCGTATCCGCATTCCGATGATTCCGGCCACTGATTCCGAAGGAAGGCGGCAGGTTTTCATCGGATTAATGCTGGAAATGAACTGAACCATGGGTGATGCAACACGGTAGCGGAGAGGGCCTACACAGATTGAACGGTGCAGTGATGCGTCGGAAATAGAGCGGCTGGCGCTTCCAGGCGGAGATCATCGTGGGGTGTACGCCGAATCGAGTAGCCAGTTGAGCCGTGGTTTCCTCGTTTTGAAATGCAGCCAGGGTGACCTTGGCTTTGGATTGGCTGCTGTGTTATCTGCGTTTCTTGCTCATCGGCGATAGATGGCGGCCTTGGCCGCAAGGTCGGACAACTGCCGGGCCACCAGCTGGCGCTCGGCTGCGTTGAGCTCGCGGACCACTTTGGCCGGAATCCCCAGCACCAGGACCCCGGCGGGCACCCGCATGCGCGGCGGAACTAACGCCCCGGCACCGACCAGCGCACCCTCACCCACCTCTGCTCCATCCAGCACGATCGCCCGAATCCCTACCAGGGCGCCGGTCCTCACCACCGCCCCGTGCAGGCAGGCCTGGTGGCTGACCAGGGCCCCTGGTTCCACCATCACCGGGTGGTCTTTGGGTGCCTCCAACAGGCATAGGTCCAACACCGCGCTGCCCTGACCGACACGGATCTCCTCGTCGTCGGCTCGGAGCACCGCGCCCGGCCAAACCGTGACACCGGCCGCCAGGCTCACCCGGCCGATGAGCCGGGCCGAAATGTCCACATAGGCCTCAGGGTCGATGCAGGGGACATGGCCGGCGAAGGCGGTGATAAGACTCCGCAAAGGCTGTTCGTTTTCCATTTCTCTTTCGCAAGGGGTTGCCTGGGCTTCCCCGCTTTGCCGGCGGCGGTTTATTCCGGCGCGGGCCCCAGGATGAGGCGTTGGGGGTCCACCTCCCGGCGCAGAATGGTCAATTCCTCCTGGCTCGGTGGAGCGGACTCCCCGGCCCGCGTCAGGTCCAGGTCGAAACCGGTGTTTTCGGCCACCTGCGCGGGTGAAACACCAGGGTAGCACGCGGCCAGGTACATGCGCCTGCTCTGCTCGTCGAACTTCATCACGCCCAGGTTGGTCACCACGGCGATAGGCCCGCCGCGCTTGTAGCCGGCTTGCCGGCGCGAGTTTCCTCCCTTCAGCCAACCCACGCTGGACAGGTAGTCCACCTTCTCCACAAAACGCTTTTTCTCCTGCTGCATGAATATGATCACCCCGAAGGCGAGGCTGGCGGCGTCACAGGCTCCGCCGCAACCGGGAAAGCGCACCTTGGGACGATGGTAGTCACCCAGACAGGTGGAGTTGATGTTGCCAAAAGGGTCGATCTGAGCCGCGCCCAGGAAGGCGATGGTGCGCAGGCGGCGGTGCCCCAGGAGGGAAAAGGCATCGAGGAGTCCGGAATTCATACAGGTGCCCGCCATCACCCGGGGGTCCGCCACGGCCAGGGGCAGCTCCTTCAGTGCCGGATCGATGCCGCCGGTCTCGAAAAAGACAACCGACTGCGGCGCGTGGATGCGCTTGGCCACGGCCGCCGCCAGCATGGAAAGGCCGGTGCCGGCGAACAGCACGTCGCCGTTTTTGACCAAACGGCCGGCCGTAAGGGCCATCATCTCTTTGCTCGTATAGGCGTGAGCCATGCTGCACTTCCTCGCTTATCTGCGGTCCAGGCCGGGCGCATAGCCGACACTGGAGTTGGCCTTGATACGCATCAAGTCGCTGACACCGACCTTGGCCAGGTAGGCTTCCTGGTCGGCCACTCCGTAGACCCACTCCTTCAAGTACGTGCGGAAGTCGTTGTCATCACCGGCCACCTGGCGGTACATGTTCAGGTGGCGCGGATCGTAGTCATAGAAATAGTGACAGGCCGTCGGATGGGCCCCGAAGGGCGCCAGCACCACGGCATCCACCAGGAAAGGCGGCAGAGAGTTTTGGTCCGGGTCCTGGCGCAGGAAGGTGCTGGGCACCACCTCCTCACAGGTGACGATGACCCGGCTGGCGGCTTTGGCCTGCTCGATGTCCAGGAAGGTGAGCCCTTTGATACGCACGGTTCCGTCCTCGCCCACGAATTGGGCGTGGATGAGCGCCACATCGGGAGCAAGCGCCGGCAGGAGCACCACCGGCTCCCGGTCAGGGCTGAAGGGGTTATCCGTGATGATCGCCTTGCGGGAGGGGATCCGGCCCCGGCCGCGCAACTCGGGGCCGAAGCCTTCCCGGTTCAACACGTCGCTCTCAAACCCGGAACAACTGGGAATGAAAGGCAGATTCAGGGCCCCCGCCAGGAACCTGAGGCTCATCTGGAAGTTGGAGTAGTCCTCCACTTGCACTTGTCCCGCTTGCACCGCCTTGCGAAACCGGATACCGGTGGGCGCGAAACGACCGGTGCCGCCGTAGGCCAGCTCCAGGCGGCTCACCACGCCCGCCCCGACCAGGATGTCCATGGCCTGGCCGTGGGAGTGCATCACGAGGTGCAGTTCCCGGCGGCCCTGGCGGATGATTTCGCGAGCGATGACCATGGCGTTGCGGTTGACCGTGAAGCCCCCCAAGGCGATCATGTCTCCGTCTTTGACGAAGCGCCGCACGGCCTCCTCGGCGCTCATCAGCTTGTCCTTCAGATCAATGCTGGCACTCATTGGCTTGCCTCAATCCCATTGTTTCATCAGCTTGCGCACCTGGAGCAGGCGCAGGTCGCGCTCCTGCAGCAGTTCCTCGAGGTCCCGGCCGCTCCAGTCGAAGAAGCCCTGGCCCGTCTTCACGCCGTAGTGCCCCGCGTCCACCAGGCGCTGGAGTGTAGGCGAACGGTCATCGCCGGAAGCCAAATGGATGGGCTCTCCCTGGATGTTGTTCAAGGTCGCATCCAACCCGGCGAAATCGTAGCGCGCCACCACACCCATCACGGGCAGGCGGATGGCGAGGCTGGCCTTGGCCGCCCGGTCGATCTCGCCGGGCTCCGCCACCCCGGAATCGATGAGATGGAAAATTTCACGTCCGAGCGCGCGTTGCAGGCGATTGATGATGAATCCCGGTATGTATTTCTTCATCGTGATGCAGGTCAGTTGCAGGCGTTCCAGGTGGTCTTTGACCCGGCCCAGCACGGCGGGGTCGGTCCGAGGCCCGGGAACGATCTCCACCAGGGGGATGATGTAGGGCGGATTGTAGAAGTGGGCGATCAGCAGACGCTGCTGCAGGGCTTCCGGCGCGAGCGAAAAGACATTCATGTACGAGGTGGTGCTGGCGACGATCGTTTCGGCTGCAGCCCAACGACCCAGTTCGTGGAACAGCGCCTGCTTGGCTTCGGCCTTTTCAACAATGGCTTCCACGATGAAATCAGATTCCGAGATCCCGTCCCCCAGCGCCTGCTCGGGGGCGATCCGCTTGAGGACCATCTCCATTTCGACGTCGTATTCCCGCTGGAGGTTCAGGCCGCTGAGGTGTGATCGGATCAGCCCCATGGCCCGCTCGAGGCGCTCCCGGCTTACGTCCACCAAGCGCACCGCGCTGCCGCCCAGCGCAAAAAGAAGGGCCAGGCCATGCCCCATGGTCCCGGCACCGATGACCGCCACCTGGTCGAAACCTTTCTTCATTCTTCCCCGCCTTTCTGATCCCGAATCTGTCCAGCCTGAGCAGGCTGTTAATTGCATTTTTAAACAGGCGCGTCAATTCCAGCGCAACCGGTGCCGGCGCGGAACCGTTCCGCGCTCCATGATTTTATCCCGCCGGCTCTTGTTTCCCTTTACCTGCTGGTTATCTTGTTTGAATAAGCGCCGGCTGCCATGCAACCAGCCCGGTTTGACTTAGGTCAATGCCTCGGGCACACCGCTGGTGATAAGAAGGGCATCATGGAGACAACCGCTCCCATCCGGATAACGGCGAAACCCTCCTCCACGCACTGGGATCTCATCCGAACTATCCTGGCGCAATCCCGGACCGAATTCCGCCGCTGTTTCCATTGCCAGAGCTGCGGCGGCGGCTGCCCGGTGTCGCATGCGATGACCTACCGGCCGAACGGCATCATCCGCCTCATCCAACTGGGGCTTGTCCGCGAAGCCCTCCAGTCCTCGGACATATGGCTGTGCATCGGCTGCAACACCTGCTCGATGGTCTGCCCCCAGGCCATCGACATCGCCGCCCTCATGGACGTCATGCGGCATATGGCCATCGAAGAGGGGGTATCCCCCGCCGAGCCCGGCATATTGGCCTTCCACAGGGAGGTCGTGAACTCCATCCACAGATACGGGCGCACGCACAAGCTTGAAATCATGCTGCGCTACAAGATCCGCATGCTGGACATGTTTTCCGACTTCGATGTCGGCCTGAAAATGCTGGCGAAACGCAAATTGGATCTGCGGCCGTCCAAAATTTCAGACCGGAAGGTCATGAAGCGGATTTTTGAGGCGTGCAGGGTGCCCCCCAATGGCTATGGGCGCTGACGCGATCGAGTTATCCTATTTCCCGGGGTGTTCGCTCGCCACCTCCGCGCGCGAGAACAACCGCTCGCTATTAAAAGTCTGCAAGAAGCTGGGATACCGGATCGTCGAACTGGAGGACTGGAACTGCTGCGGCAGCTCGTCCGCCCACAGCATCCAATCGGATCTGGCATTTCACTTCGCCTGCCGCAACCTGGCGCTGGCGCCGGCGGGCCGGCCGCTGCTGGTCGCCTGCCCCAGCTGCATGCTGAGGCTCCAGCAGGCCCAACTGCATCTGAAAGAAGACCCGCAGGCGTGCGAAACCTATGAGCGCATGTGGGGCCGGCCGGTCGACCCCAACCTGGACATCCTGCACTTCTTCGAGCTTCTGGAGGGTGCCTTCCGCGCGGCCGGCCCGGAGCTCAAGACCGCGCTCAAGGGCCTGCGCTTCGTCCCCTACTACGGCTGCATGTTGATCCGGCCGCCCGCGCTGCGGCACGCGAAGGATTATCACGGGCTGATGGAGAAAATCCTCAGCGCCTGCGGCGCGCAGCCCCTCGTGTGGAGCCATCCGTCGCGATGCTGCGGGACGTTTTTGTCCGTCGCCAAGCCTGCGGTGGTAACCCCCATGGTCAACCAGATCATCCAGGGGGCCATCGACGTCGAGGCCGACTGCATCGTCACGGCCTGTGCCATGTGCTATCTGAACCTCGAAATCCGCTGCTCGTTGAAACACCAGCTGCCCATCTTTCACTTCTCCGAGCTGCTTTCCATCGCCCTCGGCATGGGCATCAAGAAGAGCTGGCTGACACGCCACTTGGTGGACCCCGTCCCGCTGCTGAAAGCCAAGGGGTTCATGCACTGAAGCGCTCCAAGCGGGATGCTCGAAGCTCATGGGACTGAATACACCTCTTCCCGGTTTCCTTACCCCTGGTGCCTCTCCGCGACCCGGAGCCACTTTGAAGTTGATATGGCTCTGGATTTTTGCCATATTGTTCGGCCTGGGTGCTTGTTCCTTTGATTCTTTGAGGAAATTTCATGTCCATCGAAAGCGTCAAAAAACATATCCTGGAACGCATGGCCGCGGCCGGCCGGAAGGCCTTCGGCCAGGCGCCGGAGGGTCTCGCGGTGGTGTTTCCGCCCGACCTGCAGCTGGGGCATTTCGCCGTGGGCTGCTTTCCCCTGGCCAAGCCGCTCCGGAAATCCCCGGCCGAGATCGCCAGGACGCTGGCCGCCGGCATCGCAGCCGATGATGTGATCCAGGCGGTGACAGCCGCCGGACCTTACATCAACTTCACGGTTCACCCAAAAATTCTATTCGAAGACACCCTCGCGGAGATTATCTCCGCGGGCGCCTCCTACGGGGATTCACGCGCCGGCGAAAGCCGGCGCGTGATGGTGGAGTATCTCTCCCCCAACACCAACAAGCCCCTGCACCTGGGCCACCTGCGCAACGCGGCCCTGGGCATCTCGGTGGCACGGCTGCTCGCGGCCACCGGGCACCGGGTGGTCAAATCCATCCTGATCAACGACCGCGGGGTGCACATCTGCAAGAGCATGCTCGCCTGGCAGCGTTTCGGAAACGGCGCCACCCCGCAGTCGGCCGGGATGAAAGGCGACCACTTCGTCGGGACGTGGTACGTCCGCTACGCCATCGAGTCGGAAAAAGACGCCGCGCTTGAAGCCCGCGTCCAGGAGATGCTGAAAAACTGGGAGGCCGGCGACCCCGCAACGCTCGGCCTCTGGAAGCGCATGAACCAGTGGGTCTACGACGGGTTTGCCGCGACCTACCGGCGTTTCGGGATGGACTTCGATGTCTTCTACTATGAGTCGGACACCTACAAGCTCGGCAAGGACGTCATCGCCGAGGGTCTCCGGAAAAACGTCTTCGCCACGGACGAGCGCGGCAACACGGTCTACCATCTGCCGGAGGCACAGTTCGGGCTGGAAAAAAGCGGGGCCCCCAAGAAGGTCACGGTGCTGCGGCCCGACGGCACGAGCCTATACATCAGCCAGGACATCGGGACCGCCATCCTCAAGGTCACCCAGCACGGCCTCGACTCGTCGGTATACGTCGTCGGAAGCGAGCAGGAACACCACTTCAAGTGCCTCTTCTCGATGCTGGGCGCACTCGGGTACGCCTGGGCGGCGAACTGCTATCACCTGTCCTACGGCATGGTCTACCTGCCCGAGGGAAAAATGAAGTCGCGCGAAGGCAAGGTGGTGGATGCCGACGATCTCATCGCCGGGATGGAGGAGCTGGCGGAAGTGGAAATCCGCAAGCGCGACCCGGAGCGCAGGCTTTCGGAGGAAGAGATCAAACGCCGTGCGGCCGTCATCGGCACCGGCGCCATCAAGTACTATCTCCTGCGGGTGCGGCCGGCCCAGAGCATCAACTTCGACCCGGCCGAGTCCATCTCCTTCGACGGGTTCACCGGCCCCTACTGCCAGTACGCTTACGCGCGGATCTACGGCATCCTGGAGAAGGCCGGCCAGCGGGGGCTCACCGACGCCGATGCGGACTTCGCCCGGCTGGGCAACCTGGAAGAGCTGCTGCTGCTCAAGCTGCTGATCCAGTTCCCCGAGGAGGTGGCGAGCGCCGTCGCCGAGTACAACCCCTCCCGGGTCGCTGCACACATCTTCAACACGGCCAAGGCCTTCAACCAGTTCTACAACAAGCACGCCGTGATCCAGGCCGAAAGCCCGGCCGGTGCCGCCGCGCGCCTGGCCCTGATCAAGGCCACGGCCGCCGTGCTGAAGCGGGGGCTGGGATTGTTGGGGGTCGATGTGCTCGAAAACATGTGACAGCGCCTGTGGCGCCGAACTCGACGCGCAACGCTGAAGGCTCAAAACCAGGACCCACGCTCACATTTCATTGGCGGATCGACGGCATAACGGGTAGACGATATTGGAATGAACTCGCGCATATTGATCAAGATCGGCGGCCGGGCGTTTGACGGCGCGGAAGGCTTCCGGGAACTGGCCCAGGGAATAAAGGGGGCTCCCGGTACGGAGGTCGTCATCGTGCACGGCGGCGGGGCCGAGATATCCCAGGCCCTCAAGGCGGCCGGCCGAGAGACGGTCTTCGTGGACGGCATGCGGGTAACCCAGGCCGAGGACGTCAGGATCGTCGAATCGGTCCTTTCCGGCGTCATCAACGAGCGCATCGCCGGCTGGCTTTCCAAAAACGGCGTCGCCTGCCGGCGCATGTCCGGCAAGACCCGGGGGCTTCTGCGCGTCGAGCCCATGCTGACCCGCGGCGGCCAGAGCATGGGGTATGTCGGCAAGATCGTCGCGGTGACCCCGCAGGCGGTGCTGGAGGCCCTGGCGCAACACGAGGTGCCGGTGATCTCGCCCATTTCCGGCGATGCCGCCGGCCAGAGCTACAACGTGAACGCCGACAGCGCCGCGGCGGCCCTGGCCGCAGGCGCGTGCTGCACGGACCTGGTTTTCGTCACGGATGTCCCCGGCGTCATGGTGGGCAGGCAAATCCGCCCCGCCCTCACGGTGACCGAGGCCAAAATGCTGATCGCCGACGGCACCATCACCGGCGGCATGGTGGCCAAGATGGAGTCCGTATTCGAGGCCCTCGACGGCCGGGTCCCCCGCGTCCACGTGATCCAGTGGCAGGGCCCGGAGACGCTGCGGCGCGTCGTCACGCGCGAGAAAATCCCCGGCACCAGCATCTACAACTCAAGGCCCATCAACCTCTTGGAGTCCGGTGAATGCACGAAATAACCTCCCGGCCCGTTGCGACCTGTGGTTTCGATGATGTGCGGCGGGTAGACGGATTCGAGAACATCAGCGCTGCGTATCCGGCTTACCTGACGGATGAATCCAAATTTTCCTGCCGGCCCTTCGACCACCTCTTTTTCCCCAGGAGCGAGGCCGAGCTGTCCGCGGTGATGGAGGAGATGGCCCGCCGCGGCATTAAAATCACCATCGCGGGTGCGCGCACCGGGCTGGTGGGCGGCTGTGTTCCGAATCAGGGCGCCCTGGTGTCTCTCGAGAACTTCGACCGGGTGCTGGCCCTGTACCATGATGCGCCGGCGGCCGAGTGGCGGCTCAAGGCCCAGTGCGCGGTGAACCTGAGATCCATCGCCGCCCAGCTTTCGGCCAAGAACCTCCCGGACATCGAGCGCTGCGCCGACGGCATGACCCTGCTCGAGATGGACCGCTTCCGCCGGGAGCCCCCCTATTTCTACCCGCCCGACCCCACCGAGATGAGCGCCTCCCTGGGCGGCACGGTCGCCACCAACGCCTCGGGTGCGCGCACCTTCCGCTACGGGCCGACCCGCGCCTGGGTGCGGGGCTTGCGCGTGATGCTCGTGAACGGCGAGTTCCTGGACATCCCCCGCGGCAGGTATTTCGCCTCCCCGAGCGGGGAGTTCGTCGTCAGCGACTCCGCCGGCCGTGATTACCGCGTGAAGATCCCGACCTATCCGAGTCCCCGCACCAAGAACACCTCCGGGATTTTCACGGCCCCCCACATGGACCTGATCGATCTGTTCATCGGTTCGGAGGGCGCCTTCGGGGTCATCACCGAGGTGACGGTGGGTCTGCTCCCGCGGCGGCCCAAGATCTCGATCGTCCAGTTCCTGCAATCCGACGAACAGGCCATCGCCCTCGTGCAGGCCCTGCGCGCCGAATCCCGCATCCGGCTCGACCTCCTCGAGTCCTACTCCGGCAGCGCCCTCGATCTTCTGCGCGAACGGCAGCGGCGGGACGCCCGGTCGGTAGGCACCCCGCCCATCCCGGAAACGGCCGGGGCGGCACTCTTCTTCGAGCTGGATTTCGACCCGGCCGACAAGACCGTTACGATGGACGCTCTCGACGCGGTGGTGCGGGGCGGCGGGGCGTCGCTCTCCGATTCCTGGTCGGCCTACGAGAACCGCGAGCTGGAGCGGCTCAAGGGGTTCCGGCACATTCTGCCCGAGACGATCAACGCCGTCATCGCCGAGCGCAAGAAGAAACATCCCGGCCTGCACAAGCTCGGCACCGACCTGGCCGTGCCCGACGAGCGGCTGCGCGACATATGGGCTGTCTACCGCGAGGGGCTCGCGGGCGCGGGCCTGGAGTGGGCGGCCTTCGGCCACATCGGCAACAACCACGTGCACATCAACATCCTGCCGCGGGACATGGCCGACCTGGAAAAGGCGCTGGGATTGTACCAAATGTTTGCAGAAAAGGCCGTCGAGTTCGGCGGAACGGTTTCGGCCGAACACGGGATCGGCAAGCTCAAGGCCAAGTTTCTCAAGACCATGTTCAGCCCTGAGGCGATCGCGGAGATGCGGGCCGTGAAGAAGGCTTTAGATCCGAATTTATTGCTTAACCCGGGGAATATATTCGAGGGGTAAGGTTCAGGGGATCAAATGAAGTGTTTTCAATGAAGTAAAATTCGAGTGCTCTGTTTCCTTGTGGGAGCGGCATCTTGCCGCGATGACAAATCAACGAAGTCCACCATAATCGTGGCTGGAAGCCACTCCCACAAAACACCCAAACACTGGACACCATCCCCATGCAAATCGCCGTCTGCGTCAAACAGGTCCCTGAAATCACCAACGTGCGGGTCAATCCGGAGACCGGGACGTTGATCCGCGAGGGTGTCGCCTCGATTCTGAACCCTTTCTGCGAGTATGCCCTGGATCACGCCGTGCGGCTCAAAAACGGGGACCCCGGAATCGAGGTCGTCGCCGTCAGCATGGGGCCGCCCCAGGCTGAATCCGCGCTCCTGCGCTGCCTCGAGCTGGGGGCTGACCGCGCCGTGCTCGTGAGCGACCGCCAGTTCGCCGGCGCCGACACCTGGGCCACCGCGCTGACGCTGGCGGCGGTCCTGCGCAAGGAAGTTCCCGGCTACGATCTGGTTCTCGCCGGCAAGCAGGCCATCGACGGCGACACCGCCCAGGTAGGCCCGGAGATCGCCGAGATCCTGGGCCTGCCGCAGGTCATGTACGCGGTCGAGATGAGCTTCACCCCGAACCGCAAGCGCATCCGGGTCAAACGCGAGGTCGAGTCCGGCCACGAGGTGCTGGAGGCACGCCTGCCGGCCCTGGTTTCGGCCAGCAAAGGCGATGCGATGCGGCGCATGCCATCGCTCGCGGACGTGCTGGCGGCGCGCCGGAAAGAGCTCAGGAAGATCACGGCCGCGGACCTCGATCTCAGCGAGTCCGAGCTGGGGCTCGCCGGGTCCTACACCCAGGTGGTGAAAGTCTTCCCGCCCGAGCCGAAATCGGGCGGGCGCAAGCTCGAAGGCCTCGATCCGGCTCAGGCCGCCCATGAAATTGCGGCATTCCTGAGGGCGGAAAGGTATGTATGAGCTCAAAACCGAAGCTAGGTTGAAAAATGCTGAAAATAATTCATAACGTCTGTAATCTCTGCGGCCTCTGTCAGAAATCATGCCCCTTCGGCGCGATTTCCGCCGGCGCGGAGAAGATCACGGTGGACGAGCGCTGCACCCTGTGCGGGGCCTGCGTGAGCGTCTGCCCGCAATCCGCCCTTTCCATCGAGCGCCGCCAGGCCTCGCCCGAAGAGCTTGCCAGATCCGTGGGGGTTTTCGTCTGGGCCGAGTGCGAGGCAAAGGAAGGCCGGTTGGTCCCGCGGCGGGTGGTGCATGAGCTCCTCACCCACGGCCGCAGGCTGGCCGATCGTCTGGGGCAGCCCCTGCTCGCGGTGGTTTTAGGCGACGGCCGCCTGGCCGGACTGGAACGGCTCTGCCACCAGGGGGCGGACCGGGTGATCTGCTGCCGCCACGAACTCCTCGGCCGCTATTCCACCGATGGTTTCACGACGGCGCTGTCGGCCGTGGTGGCCAAGGAGAAGCCCTCGGTGCTGCTTTTCGGGGCCACCCCCAACGGCCGCGACCTTGCCCCGCGGGTGGCGGCACGGCTGCGCCTGGGCCTCACCGCCGACTGCACCGGGCTCGCCATCGACGACCAGGGCCAGCTCGTTCAGACCCGGCCGGCCTTCGGCGGCAACATCATGGCGAGCATCGTCACCCCCTACACCCGACCCCAGTGCGCCACCGTGCGGCCGAACGTTTTCAGCGCGGCCGAGCCGGACACGCGCCGACCGGTGGCCATCCAGGACTTTCCGGTCAACCTGTCGAAAGCCGCGATCCGCACCCGGGTGGTGGAGGAGCTCCCGGCGGCGGAATTTGGGGAGAAGATCGAGGAGGCGCGCATCCTCGTGTCGGCCGGCCGCGGTTGCGGGGAACCGTCCAACCTGGACCTGGTGCGCCGCCTGGCGCACCGGCTGGGCGGCAGCCTGGCGGGTTCGCGCGCCATCGTCGAGCTCGGCTGGATCCCCCACACGCTCCAGGTGGGGCAATCCGGCACCACCGTCGGCCCGGACCTCTACGTCGCGGTCGGCATCAGCGGTGCCGTCCAGCACATCGTGGGGATGAGCTCGTCGAAAAAAATCGTCGCCATCAACAAGGACCCCGACGCCCCGATCTTCAAGATCGCGGACATCGGAGTCGTCGGCGACGCACAGGCTATCCTGCCGAAGCTGCTGGACCAGCTCAAAAGTCAGTAGTTACAGTCGGTTGAGCACGGCATCCGTAAAATCCCGGGTGCCGGCCTTGCCGCCGAGATCCCGCGTCAGCACCTTGCCTTCCCCCGTCACGGCCTCGATGGCCGCCATGAGCGCCTTGGCGGCTGCCGCCTCGCCCAGGAAATCCAGCATCAGCACCACCGACCACAGGGTGGCGACGGGGTTGGCGATGCCCTTGCCCGCGATGTCGGGTGCGGAGCCGTGCACCGGCTCGAACATGGAGGGGTAGATCTTCTCCGGGTTCATATTGGCCGAGGGCGCGATCCCGATGCCGCCGGCGCAGGCCGGGCCGAGGTCGGAGAGGATGTCGCCGAAGAGGTTGCTGCCCACCACCACGTCGAACCAGTCCGGGTGCTGGACGAAGTTCGCCGTGAGGATGTCGATGTGATACTGGCTGGTCTTCACGTCCGGGAATTCTTTGGCGGTGGCACGGAAGCGTTCGTCCCAGAACGGCATGGTGTGGATGATGCCGTTCGACTTGGTGGCCGAGGTGACGTGCTTCTTCGGCCGGCGGCGGGCGAGGTTGAAGGCGTAGCGCATGATGCGGTCCACCCCGTGGCGGGTGAAGACGGACTCCTGGACCGCGACCTCCCGCTCCGTGCCCTGGAAGAGCCGGCCGCCGGCCGAAGAGTATTCGCCCTCGGTGTTCTCCCGCACGATGACGAAGTCGATGTCCTGGGCCGTGCGGCCGGAAAGCGGCGAACGGATGCCCGGAAGCAGGCGCACCGGCCGGAGATTCACGTACTGGTCGAAGTCCCGGCGGATGGGGATCAGCAGGCCCCACAGCGACACGTGGTCGGGCACCTGGGGGGCGCCGACGGCGCCGAGAAGGATGGCGTCGAACGGCCTGAGTTGCGCAAGGCCGTCCTCGGGCATCATCCTGCCGGTCTGAAGATAATGCTCGCAGGAATAAGGGAACTCGGTGAACTCCATGGCAAATTTGAAGCGGCCGGAAAGCGTTTTCAAGGCCCGCACCCCTTCGGGTACGACCTCGCGGCCGATGCCGTCACCTGGGATCAACGCGATACGATGGGGCATGGTTCCTCCTGAGGCAGACACGTAAGATGGTTCAGTCGAAATACGTCAAACGGAATCCTATCGAACTACGACGCGAATAATTAGCGATTATATGGAAAAGGGTCAAATCATAATTTGACAACCCGTCGCGCGGCTTATAGTTTTACCTAATTTCGACCGAAAGGGAATGCCTTCATGGAAAAACGGATCCTCCAGCTTCTCGGCGAAGTGGTCGCCATCAATTCCATCAACCCGAGCCTCGCCGGAGGTCCCGGCGAAGCCGGAATCGCCGACTTTATCTGCCATCACCTCATAAAACTCGGCCTGGAAGCCGAGCTTTGTCCCGTGGCCGCCGCCCGGGCCAACGTGGTGGCCGTGGCGCGCGGGAAAGACGGCCGGGGATCGCTCGTTCTGAATGGTCACATCGACACGGTGGGGGTGGAAGGCATGCCGGCCCCCTTCACGCTGCGGCAAGAGGGCGACCGGCTTTACGGCCGCGGGGCCTACGACATGAAGGGCAGTGTCGCGGTCATGCTGGCGCTGGCCGAGTCTTTCTCGACCCACCCGCCGGCCGCCGATGTCTGGCTGACGTTTTCGGCCGACGAGGAGGACCGCAGCCTCGGCACCGAACAGCTCGTGCGCGATTGGCTTCCGACCGTCGCGCCGGCGCCTGCGGCGGCTGTTTTTCTCGAGCCCACGGAGGAGGCCATCGGGGTCTCCCACAAGGGCTTCAGCTGGTTTGAGATCGAGATTCTCGGCCGGGCCGCCCACGGCAGCCGGCCCGCCGAAGGGATCGATGCCATCCTGCCCCTGCGGAAGGCGCTCTCCGAGCTCGACCGCATCCGCAGCCGGCTGTCCGAACGGCCGCCGGACCCTTGGCTGGGCCATGCGTCCCTTCACGGGGGCAGGGTCGAGGGCGGCACCGCGCTGAGCGTCATTCCCGCCCGGGCCCTTCTGCAGTGGGAAAGGCGCACGCTTCCGGACGAAGACCCGTCGGAGGTGGACCGCGAGCTCGACCGGGTGGCGGCGGCGGTTCAGCGGCTTCCGGGGGGCCATCGCGTGGCCGGCCGAAAGATCTTCTCCCGGCCGCCCTATCAGGCCCCGGCCGCAGCGCAGATCATCGCCCGGCTCCGCCACGCCCTGCCCGAAGCGCCCCTTACCGGTCTTTCCTTCTGGGCGGACTCGGCACTCATGGGGCTTGCGGGAATCCCCAGCGTCCTCTTCGGGCCGGTGGGCCACGGCGCCCACGCGGTGGACGAGTGGGTAAGCCTGAAGAGCTTGATCACGGTTTACGAGGTACTCCGGAAAGTTGTCACCGGTTGAAGCCGGAAACACGTTGCCGGAAGGCGGGTGATTTTCTTTGCTTTCACGAATGGAACATTAAAGAGGTTTGTCATGCAGCTACGTCAGGATTTGCGAAATCTGGCCATCGTCGCCCACGTCGACCACGGCAAGACCACCCTCGTCGATGCCATGCTCTGGCAGAGCGGCGTTTTCCGGGACAACGAGATGGTGGCCGAACGGGTCATGGACAGCATGGACCTTGAACGCGAGAAGGGCATCACCATCATGGCCAAGAACACCGCGATCGTTTACCGGGACACCAAGATCAACATCGTCGACACCCCCGGCCACGCGGATTTCGGCGGCGAAGTGGAGCGCACGCTCAACATGGTGGACGGGGTCATGCTCCTGGTCGACGCCACGGAGGGCCCGCTGCCGCAGACGCGCTTCGTGCTCGGCAAGGCGCTCGCGCGCGGGCTGCCGCCCATCGTGGTGATCAACAAGATCGACCGCCCGGACCGGCGCATCCACGAGGTCCTGGACGAGATCTACGACCTGTTCATCGACCTCGACGCGACCGAGGAGCAGTTGAATTTTCCGGTGCTCTACACGAATGCCAAGGCGGGCATCGCCCTGACGGATCCCGACGATGTTCAGGGACGCGGCCTGGTGCCGCTGTTTGAAGCCATCCTCGCCTCCATCCCCGCCCCGGCGTACGACCCGGCAGCACCGCTGCAGTTCCTGGTCACGACACTGCATCACAGCGACTACGTGGGCCGGATCGCCGTCGGCAAGGTCGTGAACGGCTCGCTGCAGAAGGGCCAGGAGGTGGCGCTGCTAAAAGCGGACGGCACGACCCGCAAAGCCTCTCTCAGCGTCGTGTACAGCTACGATGGGCTCAACCGGGTGGAAAGGGACGTGATTCCGGCAGGCGACATCGCGGCCGTGGCAGGCGTGGATGACATCTTCATCGGCGACACCCTGGGCGACCTCCTGGATCCGCGGCCCTTGCCGGCCATCACGGTCGAGGAGCCGACCATCTCCATGGTCTTCTCGGTGAACACCTCGCCCCTGGCGGGCAGGGACGGCGGCCGGTATCTCACCTCCCGGCACATCAAGGAGCGCCTGGAAAAGGAGTTGCTCTACAACGTGAGCATCCGGGTCGAGCAGACCGAGAACCGGGACTCCTTCCGGGTGAGCGCCCGGGGCGAGCTGCAGCTGGCGGTGCTGGTGGAAACGATGCGGCGGGAGGGCTTCGAGCTGTCGCTTTCGAACCCGAAAGTCATCACCCGCCAGGAGAACGGCCGGTTCCTCGAGCCGGTGGAGCGGGCCGTGGTGGACATCCCGGAAAAGTTCATCGGAATCGTGACGGAAATGATGAGCGCCCGGCGCGGCCAGATGGTCAAGATGATCAACAACGGCTTCGGCCGCGTGCGCCTGGAGTTCGAGATCCCCTCCCGGGGCCTGATCGGCTTCCGCAGCCAGTTTCTGACCGACACCCACGGCACGGGGATCCTGAACGCGCTGCTCATCGGCCACCGGCCCTATGCCGGGGACATCGTCGGCCGGCCCAACGGGGTGCTGGTCTCCGACCGCGACGGCAAGGCCGTGGCCTACGCGATCTTTCACCTGCAGCCGCGCGGCACCATCTTCATCAACCCCAACGACCCGGTCTACCCGGGCTTGATCGTGGGCGAGAACTCGCGCACGCAGGACATCTGGGTCAACATCACCAAGGAAAAGAAGCTCACCAACATCCGGGCCTCGGGCACGGACGAGGCGTTGCGCCTGATCCCGCCGCGGCAGTTCACCCTTGAGCAGGCCATGGAGTATATCGGCGACGACGAACTGGTGGAAGTGACGCCGAAATCCATCCGACTGCGGAAAATGAAGAACCGGTGAGCCGGCGGACGGCTTCGTTTTCCGTGCGCAGCGCCCCGGCCCAGAGCCGAGCCTCCCGGTTTCCCAGACAGGGCTTCAACCTCCACAAACGCTTGCGGCGGTATGCTCTTTGGATTCCACGGTGTAGGCACCCAGAAGCAGGTTGTCCTGCACCGACAGTCGTCGTTGCCGATCCGATGAAACTGCTTGAAATTCACCGCTGTTCTTGGATATATTGAGGATAAAAGACAAATTCGAAGAGCGGGTCCAAGGAAAAGTCATGCGCGAGCTTCGCGGCAATGCGGCTGTTCTCATCGGCTTCCTCTATGCGGCCTTCGTCGGTTGGTCGATTTACGGCGCCATCGTCCCCATCGAGACCCACACGTTCCGCATGGTCCACCTGGGGTTCATCTTCGCCCTGGCCTTTTTCGCCTACCCGGCGTTCAAGAACGCCGGCCGCTGGTCCATATGGATGGACGCCGGTCTGGCGGCCCTCGGGGCGGCCACCATCGTCTACCCCCTCGCGCACCTCGACCTGTTTCTCAGAAACTCGACCCTGCCGGACCCCCTGGACGTGTTCTTCGGCATCGCGGCCATCCTGCTCTTGCTTGAGCTCTCGCGCCGCATCGTGGACAACACCTTCACCCTGGTCGTTCTGGGGTTCCTGCTCTATTGCTATTTCGGGAGCTACTTTCCCGGCCCGCTCTCCCACCGGGGATATGAAATCGACCGGATCGTCGGACACATGTACATGACGCTCGAGGGCATCTTCGGCGTGCCCATTTCGGTCAGCGTCTCGTTCGTGCTGCTGTTCGTGGTCTACGGCACCTTCATGGACGTGGCCGGCGCCGGCAACTTCTGGATGGACATGTCGCTGGCGACCATGGGGCGCACCTCGGCCAGTGCCGGCCGCGGGGCTCTCATCACCACCGCGCTCCTGGGCGGCCCGCAGGCCAGCGGGGTGGCCACCACCATCTCGGTGACGCCCATCATGTGGCCGATCCTCAAGAAGGCGGGCTACTCGGCGGACATGGCCGCCGGCCTGATCTCCGCGGGGGGCATCGGTGCTGTCATCTCGCCGCCCCTCATGGGGGCTGCGGCCTTCCTCATCATGCAGTTTCTGAACATCACGTTTCTCGACGTGGTGATCATGGTGCTGGTCCCCACCCTTCTGTACTACCTGGGGACCTTTTTCATGGTGGAGATGGAAGCCCGCAAGTACAACTTCGCCCCGCCCGAGGCCGAGGCCCAAACGGTGGGGCATGTCATGAAGACCCGCGGGTATCACCTGATATCCCTGGGGGTCCTGGTGGCAATTCTGGCCGTGTTCAACAAGTCCCCCGAGTATGCGGCCCTCGGCGCCCTGGCGACCACCATCCTGACCAGTTTTCTCAGCCGGGACCGCAGCGAGTGGCTGACCCCCCGCAGGATCGTCCAGGCCGTCATCGAGGGCGGCAAAAACGTTCTTCCCGTCGCCGTGCTGCTGGCCGCCGCCGGGTTGATCGTGGGCACGTTCACGCTTACCGGCCTGGGTCTCAAGATCTCAAGCCTCATCATGTCCGCCAGCGGCGGCTCGCGGATCATCGCCATCTTTCTGGCCATGGTGGCCTCCATGGTCATCGGCCTGAGTCTGCCCATCACGGCGACCTACATCATGACGGTGGTCATGGTGGCGCCGGCCCTGGTGAAGGTGGGTGTCTCGGTCCATGTCGCCCACCTGCTTGCGTTTTACTTCGCGGTGCTCTCCGAGGTGTCGCCGCCCGTGGGACTCTCGCCCTCGGCGGCGGCGGCCGTCACCGGCGGCCACCCCTTCGGATCGATGATGCAGGCCTGGAAGTATTCGCTGCCGGCCTTCCTGGTGCCGTTCTTCTTCTCGGTTACACCGGCGGGGGAAAACCTGCTCATCGTGGGCGCAAGCCTGCCCGGCTTTTTCGTGGCCGCCCTCACCAGCATGGCCGCCTTGTTCCTGCTGTCGATCGGCATCGTGGGGCATTTTCGCGGCCCCCTGAACCCGGCGGAGCGGGCCGTGTTGATCGTGGCGGCCCTGGTTATGGCCGTGTTCCCCTTCGGCCTTTCCGCTCAGGGCCTCTTGCCCCTGGCTATCGGGGCGCTCGTTGTCACCCGAAACATAATGGCGCGTCGCCGGGCGGCTGTGCCATAGGGTCGCCTTGAGCCGGCTTCCGTGTTCAAGGGCTGATCAGCGTCAGATCATCCTGCATGTCGGGTTATGGTGCAACAGGGTGTTGAAAAGCCGCGCCTAAGGCGGCGAGGCGGCGTTGTGCGGCTATGGTAATTGCGCACCTATCGCTATAGGCTGCGCGTTCCAAAACGCCGCACGCCCTGGCGGACGGCCGGATGCTTCTTTTTCAACATCCTTGTTAAACTCAGCGGCTAAACCTTTTATTTGTCGAGGAGGATTGCGATGAGAAATCAGAAATTCTGGACAATCGCCTGCGCTATGGCCGTTTTCGCCCTGCTCGCCCTGTCGGCATCGAGTGCGCACGCCCAGGGCAAGCTTTCCTTCAGCATTGTCAGCGGCGGTACCGGCGGGGTGTGGTACCCGCTGGGAGGCGCCATCGGCGGACTCATCGGCCAGAAGGTGCCCAACACGGATGCCTCCTCGGAAGCCACCACCGCCGCCATCGACAACCTGAAGCTGCTCGCCGCGGGCCGGGCCGGAATGGCGTTCTGCTACGACTACCACGTGGTGTGGGCGAACCAGGGCAAGGTGCCCGGCCTTTCGGGCACGCCCAACGTGCGGCTGGTGCTCGGGTTCTACGAGCAGCCGCTGCACATCGTGACCACCGAGGGCACCGGGGTCAAGACCATCATGGACTTGAAGGGCAAACGCGTGTCCGTCGGCGCGCCCAACAGCGGCACCGAGGAGCAGGCCGACTACGTGCTCAAGGCCCTCGGCATCGACTGGAACAAGGACTTCAGCCGCGAGAAGCTCGGGGCGACCGAGTCGGTGGCGGCACTCAAGGACGGCAAGATCCAGGCCATGTTCTGGAGCGGGGCGGTGCCCACCTCCTCCATCATCGATCTGGCTTCGACCCCCGGCCTGAAGATGGTACTGGTGCCCTTGGACGGCGAGGTCCGGGAGAAAATCTTCAAGGCCAACCCCGGGGTCTTTCACAAGAGCGCCTTTAAAAAAAGCGTCTACTCGGGTTTGGACAGCGACGTGCCGGCCATCGCCATCACAGCGGTGCTGACCGCCATGGACAAGTTCCCCCAGGATAAGATGTACCTGATCGTGAAAACCATTTTTGACAGTAAAACCGAGCTGTCGGCCGTGTGGAAGGGCGCCAAAGACATGACCCCCGATACGGCGGTCAACCAGGTGACCCCGGATGCCTTAAAATACCTGCACCCGGGGGCGCAGCAGTATTTCAAGGAACAGGGTGTGCTGAAATAGGCGGCCATCCCGCTCCATGAGCGTAATTAATTCAAGTGAAACAACATGGCTGGAAAGCCGGGACGCCGGAAGGCTCGAAAGATCAAGCCTCCTGGCTTCCCGGCCTTCCAGCCTTTTGGCTGCTTGCGAGCCCTTCCATAAAATGAAGGCAAAGATTGCCCTTGCCGGCCTCATCCTCTTATTGCTCATCGGGCTGGGCGTGCTGGCGCAGGCGCCCGCAGCCGGCTACACGCGGGTCGAGCTCACGCAGGCCGGCACGGAAAAGACGATTATGTCCATCGTGCTGCGCGACGGCGAACAGGCTGTTCTGACGTGGCGCAACTCGCTCTTCGGCCTCGAGGTGACCGAGGTGTTCCAGGCCGGGGCGGGCACGCTGATCCTCGACGAGGTGACGTTTGGCGACCCGCGGGGCCTGCCCCCGCCGACGGTCTCGCCGGCGGATGTCGCCGATCTCTACCAGACGGGCGGGCCCTTCACCGCCCGGGGCCTCGGCAAGCCGCTCCGACGAGTGATGTACCGGGTCTCGGAAATCGGAAATCCCAAGCTGCAAATCCGCGACCGAGTGGTGGCCTTCAAGCAGGAGGTGGGCTTCGGGGGAGCCGTGATCCTGACCGCCTCTGCCGCCAGGTTGCACGAAATCCTTCCATATCGATTTGCCTCCCAATAGCTCGGCCTTTCCATGGGGGCTGCGGAAAAAAGGCAAGACAACCCTGCGGCGCCGGCAACTCTCCAAGGATGCAAGCGTCCGTCCTGAGTGGTTTGCGGCAATCAGGGTTTTTCTGCGTTTGCGGGTTTGCAGAAGATGTCCGCGAGTTTCTTCGCAAGAACCTTGGGGTCCAGAGGCTTGAGCATGTAGCCGTCGAGGCCTGCGCTGCGGGCCTTGCTCTTATCGAGATCGAAGTCACTGGCGGTGATGGCTAATATCGGCGTCCGGGGCCGGCCGTCCTGTTCGAGCCGCCGGATCTCGGCTGCCAAACCGTAGCCGTCCATTTCCGGCATCTCGATATCTGTCAGGATGAGGTCGTATGGCCCTGCCCGGTGCTTCCTGAGCGCTTCCTTGCCGCTTGCGGCTACCTCGACCGCGTAGCCCAAGGCGCTGAGCTGGCTCAGCATGATCTCCCGGTTGATGGGGTTGTCCTCGGCCAACAGCACGCGGGCGACACCTCCCCCCAGGCAGGTATCGGCGGCTTTGGCGCCTCCCAGGGCCTCACGCTCCTCGTCGCAGTCCGCGAAGGTCAGCGCAATGTTGCGGAAGGTGTCCTCCAGCGCCAGGAAGGCGTCGACCACGTCGGGGTCGAAGTGGGTGCCCCGCCCCTCCTGGATGATCTGAACGGCCCGCGCGTGGGGAAACGGCAGCTTGTAGACCCGCTTGCTGATCAAGGCGTCGTAGACGTCGGCGAGCGCCATCAGCCGGCCCGAGACGGGGATCGCTTCGCCCTTCAGCGCCCGGGGGTAGCCCGAGCCGTCCCATTTCTCCTGGTGGGAGCCGGCGATCTCCCGCGCGTGGCGCAGAAACGTGCTTTTGCCCAGCTTCTGCTCGGTCAGCCGCAGCGCTTCTTCTCCGAAGAGCGTGTGCTTTTTCATCTGTTCGAATTCGGCATCGTCCAGCCGTCCGGGCTTGAGCAGGATGTGGTCGCGTACACCCACCTTGCCCATGTCGTGCAGCGGTGCCGAGAGGTACAGAAGCTCGATGGTCTGCTCATCCAAAAAGTCGCGGAAGCGGGGATGACTCTTGAGTTTCACAGCCAGGGCTTTCACGTAGTTCTGGGTGCGCTTGATGTGGCCGCCGGTCTCGGGGTCGCGGTACTCGGCGAGCGTTGCCAGGCTTTCGATCATCACCGCCTGGGTCAGCTGCACCTCGCGCGTTTTCATCCGCACCAACTGCTCCAGGTGGTCGCGGTGGCGCTTGAGTTCCAGGTGGTTGCGCACGCGGGCCCGCACCAACTCGGGGTTGATCGGCTTGGTGATGTAATCCACGGCCCCCAGAGCAAGCCCTTTGGCCTCGTCTTCGGAATCGGCCATGGCCGTCAGGAAGATCACGGGGATGTGACGGGTTTCTTCCGCGCTCTTCAGCTTGCGGCAGACCTCGTAGCCGTCCATCTCCGGCATCATGATGTCCAGCAGCACCAGGTCGGGGCGGGCTTTGGCCACGATGTCCAGTGCGGTCCGGCCGTTCTTGGCGATCAACAGCTTGTAGCCGAGCCCGTCCAGGTTTTCGCGCAGCACCTGGAGGTTGGCGGTGTTGTCGTCGACCATGAGGACCTTGGGCGCTTCCAAGGAAGGGTCAGCGGTCGGAGCGCTCATCGAATTTTCTCCAATTCATCGGCCAGCTTCAGGATGCCGTCGAAATCAAAATCGTCCGCAAGCCGGATGATCCTGGTTTTGTGAGCGGCGAATGCATCGGATTTGGCTGCCAGCTCGCTGCATGCGGACGTCAATCCGGAGACATCCCCCACCTCGGCCGCCTCACGCAGTCGTTGGGCCGCCTCTCTGGCAAAATCCGGAGGCAGCGCCCCCGGCGCTTTCCCGGCGTCGGCCGGCGGCATCCCGGCCTCCGGCATCAGAGATCCGGCCGCTTCCAGCGCACGTCCAAGCGATTCCCGGAAGGCCCGGTAGGCCGGGTCTACTTCACCCGCCGGGGGCGGGTTGGCCGGGTCGGCGTGTTTGACGAGTTTTTCCAGCGGCACGGACTGCGCCTGAAGGTCCTTGGCCGCCAGATTGCCGGCCACCCCCTTGATGGCATGCACCAAGTCATGCGCATGATCATAGTCGGCTGCATCCAGGGCGCTGCGAATGTCCGCCGCCGCATGCGCATATTGCGTGGCGAAATTCACAATCAGCTTACGGTAAAGCGCCCGGTTGCCCATCAGCCGCTGCAAACCCTCGGCCAGGTCGAACTCGGACAAGACCTGCGGCAGGCTCTGATCGGGAGGTAGCTTCACCGCAACCGACCCCGGCACGCCGGGCAAGGAAGCCTCCGCCCGCTTTCGCTCTGCCGGGGTGCCCGGCCGGATCCATTTCACCAGAGTGGCGAACAGCTGCGCCGGATCGATGGGTTTGGTCACGTGGTCGTTCATTCCGGCCGCGATGCTCTTCTCGTGATCCCCCGTCATCGCGTGCGCGGTCATGGCGATGATGGGAATTCCGGTTCTTCCTGCTGCGAGCTTCGAGCTTCCAGCCTCCAGTTCCCTTATTTTGCGGGTGGCCGTGTATCCGTCCATCACCGGCATCTGCACGTCCATCAGCACCGCATCATAGGAATGGGCGTGAATGGCATCCACCGCCTCCTGTCCGTTGTTCGCCACCGTCACCTTCAATCCCGACCCGGCGAGGATCTCCATGGCCACCTGCTGGTTGATCTCGTTGTCCTCGACCAACAGCACCCGGGCGCCCGCAAGGCTTATTGAAGTCTCCTCGTCCGGTTTCTTTTCAACCTGCGAGCGCAACTGCCGGGGAGCATCTTTGCCGAACGCCTGCATGATCGTATCGAACATCACCGAGGGGCTCACCGGTTTGATCAGGAACCCGTGCAATCCGATCTTCTCCGCCTGGCGCATGATCTCCTCCCGGCCGTAGGCGGTCACCAGGATGATGCGCGGCATCCGGCCCAGGCCCGGAAGGTTCTTGATTCGCCTCGCGGCCTCGATGCCGTCGATGCCTGGCATCTTCCAGTCCATCACCACCAGGTCATACCCCTGGCCGGCAATGGATTTCTTAAACTCCGTCAGCCCCTCCTCGCCCGAAGCCGCCAGCGTCACCTCGAAGGAGAACGACTCCAGCATCCCCTGCAGGATCTCGCGGGAGGTCGAGTTGTCATCCACCACCAGCGTTCGCAGGCCCCTCAGGTCCGGCGGCGGGGTGTGCCGGGTGCGGGTTTCTTCCCGGCCCACCCCGCAGACCGCGGTGAAGCAGAACGTGCTGCCTTTGCCGGGCACGCTTTCCGCCCAGATGCGGCCGCCCATCATCTCCACCAGGTGCTTGCTGATCGCCAGCCCCAGCCCGGTGCCCCCGAACTTGCGGGTGGTGGACGTATCGGCCTGACTGAAGGATTGGAACAGCCGCGCCTTCTGCTCATCGGTCAGCCCGACGCCGGTGTCCCGCACCGCGAACTTGACCTCCACGGTCTTCTCTCCGCGGTTGAGCAATTCGGTGGCAACGACGATCTCGCCACGCTCGGTGAACTTGACGGCATTGCTGGCGAGATTGATAAGCACCTGTTTCAGCCGCAAAGGGTCCCCCACGAGGGCCCTCGGCACATTCCGGTCGGAGCAAAACAAGACTTCGACCCCTTCCTTTTCGTGAGCTTTGACGGTAATCAGGCTGGCCAGGTCGTCCATCACCTCTTCCAAGTTGAACGGCACCGCCTCCATCTTCAGCTTGCCGGCCTCGATCTTGGAGAAGTCCAGGATGTCGTTGATGATCCCGAGCAGCGAGCTGCCGGCGGTCTGGATTTTGTGAAGGTAGTCGCTTTGCTTGGGAGAAAGCTCCGTCTTCAGCGCCAGATGCGCCATCCCCAGGATGGCGTTCATGGGCGTGCGGATCTCGTGGCTCATGTTGGCCAGAAAATTCCCCTTGGCCTTGTTGGCGGCCTCGGCGGCTTCCTGGGCCTGACGCAGTCTCTCTTCCAGTTGCTTGCGGTCCGTGATGTCGCGCAGAGCTTCGATGGCGCCGGCCGGGTTGCCGGCAGCGTCGCAAAGCAGCCCCGCCGTGCCGCTGAGATATCGCCCCCCATCTCGCAGGTGGGGGTGATGGGACTCGGAACGCAGGATGCCGCCGTCCTGCTTGATCGACAGATATTTGTCGGCAAACTCCGGCTTCCACATCCGGACCAGGTCGATCAACACGGGCCGCCGCTCGTCGTAAAAGGCCAGGGCATATTCATAGTTGCCTTTTCCGACCATGTCCTTTGCCGGAATGCCGGTGAGCACCTCCATGGCCCGGTTCCAGGTGGCGACCACACCGTCGTTGTCGACCACCCAGGTCGGATCCGGCAGAAAGTCGATGATCTGGGCCAGGCGCTGCTCGGAGTTCCGGACTCTTTCCTCGGCCTGCCTGCGTATGGTGATGTCCTCGAAAACGATCACCGCGCCGATGATCTGGCCCTCCAGGCGAATGGGATTGGCAGTGTACTCGGCCTGGAACCCCGTGCCGTCCTTGCGCCAGAGCATCTCTTCGTCCACGCGGTGGAGCTCGCCGTCGGTGAAGGCCGCCCGCATTGGACACGCCGCGGCGGGATAGGGGCTGCCGTCCGGGCGGCTGTGATGGATGAGGGCGTGGATGGTTTTGCCGATGAGCTCGCCCTCACCGAAACCCAGCATGCGCTCGGCGGCGTTGTTGACAAAGGTTGCCCGGCCCTCGCGGTCCACCCCGATGATGCCGTCACCGGCCGAGTTCAGGGTGAGGCGTGTGCGCTCCTCGGCCTCACGCCGCAGGGCGGCCTCCCGCGCCAGCTTGCGGTTCCATACGACGATCACCGTCAGGATGGCGGCGACGACCACGAGGACCGACCCGACGATGCCCCCCACCAGCCGCCAGTCCATGGTGCGTTCGAAGCGGACGTTGATCCAGCGGTTGAGGATTGCGTCTTTCTCGGCCTCGGGGATCTCCTACAGGACGCGGTTCAGCAGGGTGACCAGCTCCGGCCAGTCCTGGCGCACACCGAAAGCCATCTGAAACCTGTAGGGGGTGGTGGCGGCCACTTTGAGGTTCTTCAGGCCGAGCCTTTGGGTGGCATAGGTGATGGTGGCCAGATCGCCGATGAAGGCGTCCAGTTTTCCCTTTGACACCTTTTCAAGGGCTTCTTCGGTGGTCCCGGCCAGGACCCAGTTGCTTTCGGGATAATCCGCCTCGAGATACACCTGGGCGGCATAGCCCATGAGCACGGCCACCCGCTCCGGGGTCAGGGCGCGGACGCTGCTGATGAAGGGGGCATCCTCGCGGGTGACAATCACGATGGAGGATGTCATATAGGGGTTCGTGTACAACATCCTCTGCCCCCACTTTTCCATGACGACGACGCAGGGGATGACATCGAGATCGCCGCCAAGGAACTTCTCAACAGCCTGCTCCCGGCTGAGACCGACCATGGGCTCCATGTTAATGCCCAGGGCCTCGTTGATTCGGCGCACATAGTCCGAGGCGATCCCGGAGTACACCTTAAGGCTGTCCACGAATTCATAGGGCGGCCGGGTCGGGTCCACGGCCAGACGGATGTCCCGCCGGCGGGCGAGCCATTCGCGCTCATCGGCCGCAAGGGGGATGGCGGCAGTGCCGCGGGCTTCGCCGGCCGGGGCCGTCTGAGCCGCAACCGTGCCGCCGCAGGTAATCAGGATGGCCAGGATCAAGATAACGGCGATGGATGCCGAGGCCCATGAGCGCGCGGTCGTGCCGTTTCTTTGGTTTGAAGCGAAACCGGTCTGTAGCATGACCGCACTCCTCCGGGTTAGTTGGAAATCCTGACGGCCGGCGTGAAGCGCTTGCAGTGGGGACTACTCTATGAAAGCCAGCAACAGGGCCTGGTCGTCGTCCGCCGGACGCCCGCCGGAAAACGCCTCCAGGTCCTGCATGATGCCGTTCACGATGGCCCCTGGCCCATCGACGCCGGGCCGCTCCATCTGCCGGCACACGCGCTCCTCGCCGTAGAGCATTTTTTCCGCGTTGCACCGCTCGGACACACCGTCCGTGTAAAGGAGCACACGGTCTCCCGCTTCCAGGCGGATGTCGGTTACGGGGACCTGCTCGTAGGCCGCATACCCCATCGGGAACACCCCGTCGCAGGGCACTTCGCGTGCCTTGCCCTCCGCGGGCCTGAAGAGGACCGGCAGGGGATGGCCGGCCCGGGCGACGCGAAGCGCCCGGCGCTGACTGTCGTAAACGGCGTAGATGGCCGTCACGAAGCTTTCCTTGTTCACCTTGCACAGGTTGGTGTTGATGAAGTCCAGGACCTTGTCGGGCTCGTCGTACAGATCCGGGCAGGAACGGAACAGGGCGCAGGTCATGGCCATCATCACCGCCGCCGGGGCGCTGTGGCCTTCGGAGTCGGCCACCAGCAGTCCGCAGCGGCCATCCGGCAGCTCGACGACGTCGTAGTAGTCTCCGCCGGCATATCGGCTGGTCTCGTAGTGCTCCGCCAGCTTCAGGCCGGCGATGAAGGGCAGCCGCTCGGGCAGGAGCTCGCGCTGAAGCTCGGAGACGACCTTGAGCTCGTGCTCCAGCTGGTCGCGCTGCTCCTGGACCTCGCGGCTCAGCCGGTGGATGGTGAGGTGGGTGTTGACGCGCGCGATGACCTCCTCGGCCTGAAAGGGCTTGGAGACATAATCCACCGCTCCCAGCTGCAACCCCTTCACCTTGTCGGCGGTCTCGTCCAGAGCCGACAGGAAAATGACCGGGATCGGGCTCGTGACGGGATCCGCTTTGAGTCGGCGGCAGACCTCGAAGCCGTCGATCCCCGGCATCATGATGTCCAGAAGAATCAGGTCCGGCTTGGTTTTCCGGGCGATGTTGAGCGCCGTCTCCCCGTTCTTGGCAACCAGCAGTTTGCAGCCGACGCTCTTTTCGAGCAGCTGAACGAGCATCTGCAGGTTGGTCGGGTTGTCGTCCACCAGGAGAATGGATTCAGTTGTCATTTTATTCCCTTCGCGCCGGAATGTCCCCGAGGGCGTCGGACGTCGAGCGGCATATCGGCCAGGCCGTCCTGCAACGCGTTCATAGTATACACAACTCATTTGAAAAACACCAATAAGCCCGCCCGCCAGACAGCCGCAGCGGTCATCACATGCGGCACCGTTTCGGGAGTGCTTGATTTCGGAGGCAAATGAGTCGTATGAAGACCAGCGTATATCGGACCTCGATTGAAGCTGGAAAGGGGTTAACTTATGAGCGCGCGGACTGCACCAAAGGTGCCGGATCTGAACCTGCGCTTCGCAGAAGAAAAGGACACCGAGGCCATCCTGGGGCTGATCCGAGGTTTAGCGGACTATGAGCGGCTGTCCCACGAAGTGAAGGCCGACACGGCAACGCTGCGCCGCTTCCTCTTCGGAGCGCGCCGCGTCGCGGAGGTCGTCATCGCCGAAGTTGCCGGCACCCCGGTGGGGTTCGCCCTCTTTTTCCACAATTTTTCGACCTTCCTGGGATTGCCCGGGATCTACATCGAAGACCTCTACATCGAACCGGCCTGGCGCGGCAAAGGCATCGGTCGCGCACTGCTGTCCTGCGTGGCCCGGCTGGCGAAGGAAAGCGGCTGCGGCCGCCTGGAGTGGGCCGTGCTGGACTGGAACGAGCCGGCCATCTCGTTCTACCAAAAACTCGGCGCCCGCCCGCTGCAGGACTGGACCATTTTCCGGGTCACAGGACGAGCGCTCGATGAGCTGGGTGGCAAACGGGGAGCCGGCGGGGAATAAGCGTGTTTCAAGGCGATCGGCGCTTCTCCGGACGAAACCACGGCTGCCTTGTCGATGAGGGTTGCTGCAGGAAGGATTCGAAAAAACATGAGCATCCTTGCCGTGCGCGCCGTAATCGGGTGAGGCGGATCAGCATTCACCGATAACGGCGACAAGCCTCTCGATCCCCTTTAAAAGATCCGGGGTGTCGTAGTAGGCGAAACTGAGGCGCAAAAAATTTTTCAGTCCGTGTCGGCTTGAGAACTTCGAGCCCGGCATGAATTCTATGTTCCGCTCTTTTGCTTTGGAAAGGATTGCAAGCGCGTCTCTGCCTTCAGGCAGGGACAGCCAAATGAAAAACCCGCCGGAGGGCTCCGAGAAGCGGATCGATTCCGGCGTCTGGCTGCGCAGCGCAGCGCACATGGCCTGCATCCGACGGGAATAGGTGTCTTTCAGAAGGGCGAGGTTTTTGTCCACCAACCCCAGCTCCAGGGCACTGCGCACCACGCCCGAAGTGAAGGGGTTCAAGCCGCCGCCGCTGTCCAGAAGGCCGCATCTGACGATGCGCTCGATCACCTCGGGTGCGGCCTGAAGCCAGCCCAGGCGCAGCCCTGGAGCCAGGATCTTGGAAAACGATCCAAGCGAGATGACCGGAGCCGAGGTGCAGAAGGCCGCCAGCGGGGGCGGCGGGACCGAGGTGTAGGACAGCGGGTGGTAGACCTCGTCGGCCACTACCAGGAGCTCGTACCTCCGGCACAGCTCGACCAGCTGTTTACGCCGGGCGCCGGAAAGGCAGGCGCTTGTCGGGTTGTGGTAGGTCGGGATGCTGTAAAGAAATGCCGGCCGCGACCGCTTGAGCTCCCCTTCCACGGCGTCGACGATCAGCCCGTCCTCATCCATCGGCAAGGCAACCGGTTCCAGTTGGTGGTCGGCGAAGATTTTGCGTGCCAGGAAGTAGGTCGGCTCCTCGACGAAGATCGTGTCCCCCGCCTTGCTGAAAAGCGTGCAGATCAGATCGATGGCTTGGGAGGCGCCGTTGGTGACGAGCAGATGGGCCGGCTCGACCGGCATGCCGTAGATCCCCTCGAGGAATCCGGACAGGGCCAGCCGGAAATGGCCGTCTCCCTGCTCGACGCCGTAGGCGAGCAGCACACACCCGGGATCTTTCGCGCAATGGCCCGCAGCCTTCTGCATGGCGGCGGCCGGCAACAGCCAGGGTGAAGGCTGGCCGATTCCCAGGTCGATCATTCCGGCAGGGATTACTTTCTGGGAGGAGGATGCTGTGCTCATCGTCGTTTACATATTCCATGCCGTGGTATTTGTGAAATGAAAATTTCACTGAAGTTTTAACTTGACATGCATTATCCCATTTGTCATATTGCCGCCGGTTTGATAGAAGAGGTTATCTCGTTGATGAACACTCTGTCCTGCAAACACCTCCGCCGTCGCAACCGTCGCCGTAGCAGCCGGCTCGGGCCGGGTGTTTTTTGCGCTGGAGATGAGTAAAACGACCATACCATACGACGCAAAAAACCCCGGCCTCGGCCGGGGTTTTTTATTTCCGGAAAACGGCGGCGGCGACATCGGGGGGCGACCTTTTACGAATCCAAACCAAGACCGGGGAGAATGGCGCAATGGCAAAAGACAAGGTAAAAAAAGTGGTGCTGTCCTACAGCGGCGGGCTGGACACGTCGGTGATCGTGCCCTGGCTCAAGAACAACTACGGCGGCTGCGAGGTCATCTGCTTCACGGCCGACCTGGGCCAGAACGAGGATTTGAGCGGCCTCGATAAAAAAGCCGTCGCCTCCGGCGCGAGCAAGCTCATCGTCCAGGACCTGCGGGAGGAATTTCTGCAGGACTACGTCTTTCCCACCATGCAGGCCGGTGCGATCTACGAGCGCGATTACCTGCTCGGCACCTCCATGGCCCGGCCCCTGATCGCCAAGAAACTCGTCGAGGCCGCCGAGTCCGAGGGCGCGGAGGCGGTCTCGCACGGCTGCACCGGCAAGGGCAACGACCAGGTGCGCTTCGAGCTCACCGTCATGGCCTTGAACCCCAAGCTCAAGGTCATCGCCCCCTGGCGCGAGTGGGAAATCAAGAGCCGCGAGGATGCCATCCGCTACGCCCAGAAGCACAACGTCCCGATTGCCCAGACCGAGAAGGACATCTACAGCCGCGACAGCAATATCTTTCACCTCTCCCACGAGGGCGGCATCCTCGAAAACCCCTGGAACGAGCCCGAGGAGAAGATGTACCAGCTCTCGGTCAGCCCCGAAAAGGCGCCGAACGCGCCGGAGTACATCGAGATCGAATTCGAGAAGGGCTACCCCGTCGGCCTGAACGGCGAGCGGATCTCGGGCGTGGATCTCTTCACCCGGTTGAACGCGATCGGCGGCCGGCACGGCATCGGCCGGGCCGACATCGTCGAGAACCGCCTGGTCGGCATGAAAAGCCGCGGCGTCTACGAGACCCCGGCCGGCACGATCCTTCGCCGCGCCCACCAGGCCCTGGAGAGCATCTGCCTGGACAAGTACACCATGCGCTACAAGGACTTCATCGCGGTCAAGTACGCCGAACTCGTCTACAACGGCCTGTGGTTCTGCCAGCTGCGGGAAGCCCTGGACGCTTTCGTCGCCACCACCCAGAGAAACATCACCGGCACGGTGCGGCTCAAACTCTACAAGGGCAACGTCATCATGGCCGGACGCAGGAGCCCGCTCAGCCTGTACCGCGAGGACTACGCCTCCTTCGGCGAAGAGGACGTCTACAACCAGAAGGACGCCCACGGCTTCATCCAGCTCTTCGGCCTGCCGCTCAAGGTCGAGGCGCTGCTGGCCATCGACGGCGGCGGCGAGAGCCGCTACCGCAAGCCGGACTACGACAGGTTCAAGAGAGATTAAGACGATACTCGATCCGGGACAAAAATCCCGCATCGAGCACCAGCATCCCTATCGCGGTGCGCAACATGCCACGGTCGGGTCATCGATGAAATGAGGAAATAAAGCCATGCAAGCGCGCTTACTGCTAACCGACGGCACTCACTACGAAGGCCTTTCCTTCGGCAAGGAGGGGACCGCCATCGGCGAGGTGGTCTTCCACACCGCCATGTGCGGCTACCAGGAGATATTGACGGACCCCTCTTACCACTTCCAGCTCGTGACCATGACCTACCCCCAGATCGGCAACTACGGGGTGAACCCCAAGGATTTCGAGTCCCGGCGCATCTATGCCGCGGGCTTCATCATCCGGGAGTACAGTCCGATCGTAAGCCACTGGCAGGCCAACCGTTCGCTGGACGAGTACCTCAAGTTCCACGGGGTCGTGGGGATCAGCGACATCGACACCCGGGCGCTCACCCGGCACCTGCGCGATCACGGCGCCCAGATGGGCTTGATCACCACTGCCGCGGATCCGCTGGAGGTCCTGCTCGAACGGCTGCGGGGCGGAAAGAAGCTCGTCGGCCGCGACATCGTCAAGGACGTGACCACCGAGACATCCTTCGTCTGGCCGCTGGGAGAAGAGCCCGCGCCGGTTCCGAAAAAGAAGTATCGCGTGGCGGTCTACGACTTCGGGGTCAAGTTCTCCATCCTGCGCTCCCTCTACAGGTCCGGCTGCGAGATCGAGGTCTTCCCGGCCGCCACCCCGCCGGAAACCATCCTGGCCTGGAACCCGGACGGGATCTTCCTGTCCAACGGCCCGGGCGACCCGGAGCCGGTCAGCTACGCGGTGCAATCCGTGCGCCAGCTGCTCGGCAAGAAGCCGATCTTCGGCATCTGCCTGGGCCACCAGATCCTGGGCCTGGCTCTGGGCGGCCGGACCACCAAGCTCAAGTTCGGTCATCACGGCGCCAACCACCCGGTGAAACACCTGCAAACGGGCGCCATCGAGATCACCTCCCAGAACCACGGGTTCATCGTCGACATCGACAGCCTGCCGAAGGAGACGGTCGAGATCACCCACATCAACCTGAACGACCAAACGCTCGAGGGTTTCCGCCACCGCACGCTCTCCGCCTTCTCGGTGCAGTATCACCCCGAGTCGGCCCCGGGGCCCCACGACAGCCAGTACCTCTTCGACCACTTCATCAAGGAGATGGAAGGCTTCCATGCCTAAACGCAAGGACATCAAACGCATTCTGGTGATCGGCTCCGGCCCGATCGTCATCGGCCAGGCCTGCGAGTTCGACTACTCCGGCACCCAGGCCTGCAAGGCGCTCCGGGAGGAAGGCTTCATCGTCCTCCTGGTGAACAGCAACCCGGCCACGATCATGACCGACCCGGAGTTTTCCGACCGGACCTACATTGAGCCCCTGAGCGTCGAGGCGCTGGCGAAGATCATCGAGAAGGAGCGCCCCGACGCGCTACTGCCCACCCTGGGCGGCCAGACGAGCCTGAACCTGGCGGTCGAGCTTGCCCAGAGCGGCGTGCTCGACGAGTTCGGGGTCGAGCTGATCGGCGCCAACCTGCAGACGATCCAGCTCGCCGAGGACCGGGCGCTCTTCCGCGACGCCATGCGCGAAATCGGCCTCAAGGTGCCGGACGGCGGCATCGTGCGCACGGTCGAGGAGGCCATCCGGCTCTCGGAACAGATCGGCTTCCCGCTGATCATCCGGCCCTCCTACACCCTGGGCGGAATCGGCGGCAGCGTCGTCTACAACCGCGAGGAGTTTCCGGCGGCCGCGCGCTGGGGTCTTTCGGCGAGCCCGGTCCACGAGGTGCTGGTCGAGCAGTCGGTCCTGGGATGGAAGGAGTACGAGCTCGAGGTCATGCGGGACCGGGCGGACAACTTCGTCATCGTCTGCTCGATCGAGAACTTCGACCCCATGGGCATCCACACCGGCGACAGCATCACGGTCGCACCGGCCCAGACGCTCACCGATGTGGAATACCAGGCCATGCGGGACGCCTCGAAAAAGATCGTCGCCCGCATCGGGGTCGAGACCGGCGGGGCCAACATCCAGTTCGCGCTCAACCGCGACACCGGCGAGATGGTGGTGATCGAGATGAACCCGCGGGTGTCGCGCAGCTCCGCGCTCGCCTCCAAGGCCACGGGCTTCCCCATTGCCAAGATCGCCGCCAAGCTCGCCGTCGGCTACCACCTCGACGAGATCCCGAACGACATCACCCGCAAGACCCCCGCCTCTTTCGAGCCGGCCATCGACTACGTGGTGGTGAAGATCCCGCGCTGGGACTTTGAAAAGTTCCCGGGCAACGACCAGCGGCTGACCTCCCAGATGAAGTCCGTCGGCGAGGCCATGGGCATCGGCCGCACCTTCAAGGAGGCGCTCAACAAGACCCTGCGTTCGCTCGAAAACGGCTGGTCCGGATTCCACGGCCGGGACAACGCCGCCGTCACCCGGATGAGCCGCCCGGCCCTCATGGACGACCTGCGCTCGGGCACGCCGGACCGCATCCTCAAGATCTGGCATGCGCTTTCCATCGGGGTGAGCCCCGAGGAGATCTCCACCGTCACCGGCATCGACATCTGGTTCCTGGAAAACCTGCGCCAGTTGGTGGAGTTCGAGACCGTCATCGCGCGGGAGTATGCCGAACGCAACACCCTGCGGACCGAAACCCTGCGCAAGGCGAAGCGCATGGGCTTCGCCGACAAGCACCTGGGGCTGCTCACCGGCAAGAGCGAGCGGGAGATTCGCAGCATCCGCAAGGCGGCCGGAGTGCTGCCCGCCTACAAGATCGTCGACACCTGCGCGGCGGAGTTCGAATCCTTCACCCCCTACTTCTACTCCACCTACGACCCGCAGAACGAGTCCGTGCCCTCCCCGCGCAAGAAGGTGGTGATCCTGGGCGGGGGGCCCAACCGCATCGGCCAGGGAATCGAGTTCGATTACTGCTGTGTGCATGGGATCATGGCGCTGCGGGCCCTGGGGATCGAAGCCATCATGATCAACTGCAATCCGGAGACCGTGAGCACCGACTACGACGTGGCCGACAAGCTCTACTTCGAGCCGGTGACCTTCGAGGACGTGCTCAACGTAATCGAGCTCGAGAAGCCGGACGGGGTCATCATCCAGTTCGGCGGCCAGACGCCGCTCAAGCTCGCGCTGGCCCTCGAGAAGGCCGGGGTGCCGATCTGGGGGACCTCGCCGGACTCGATCGATCTCGCCGAGGACCGCGACCGCTTCGGTGCGCTGCTGGACTCGCTCGACATCGCCCATCCCCAGTACGCCACGGCCACCTCGGTTGCGGAGGCCCTCGAGGTCGCCGTAAAAATCGGCTTCCCGCTGATGGTGCGGCCATCCTACGTGCTGGGCGGCCGCGCCATGGAAATCGTCTACGACATCGGGTCGCTGGAGAATTACATGCAGCGGGCGGTCAAGGCCTCCGAGGAGCACCCGGTCCTGCTCGACCGTTTCCTGGAGGACGCCTACGAGTTCGACGTGGACGCCCTCTCCGACGGCGAGAGCACCGAAATCTGCGGCCTCATGCAGCACATCGAGGAGGCAGGGGTGCACTCCGGGGACAGCATGGCAGTGCTGCCACCCTACCTGCTCAGCCGCGAGCAGCACGACGACATCGTCGAAACCACCCGCATCATCGCCGCGCACCTCAAGGTCAAGGGGATCATCAACATCCAGTTTGCCATCCTCTACGACACCCTCTACATCCTTGAGGTGAACCCCCGGGCCTCGCGCACGGTGCCGTTCGTCAGCAAGGCGACCGGCATTCCCGTGGCCAAGATTGCCGTCCAGATCATGGCCGGAAAAAAGCTCGCCGACCTGGGCTTGCGTTTCACCGCGCCGGCGGACTACGTGGCGGTGAAGGAATCGGTCATGCCCTTCGACCGGTTCGAGAAGGCCGACGTCTTCCTGCGGCCCGAGATGCGCTCCACCGGCGAGGTCATGGGCATCGCCCCCACCTTCGGCAGCGCCGTAATGAAAGCGTTCCTGGCTACCGGGGTTTCGGTCCCCAAGACCGGCAAGGTGTTCCTGAGCGTGAACGACAACGACAAGGCGCGCATCCTGCCTATCGCTGAGAGCCTGCACAAGCTGGGCTACGCGCTGGTGGCGACCCACGGAACGGCGGAATACATCGGCGGCCGGGGGATCCCGGTTACACCGGTGCTGAAGGTGAGCGAAGGCCGGCCCAACGTGGTGGACGACATCAAGAACCGTACCATCAGCCTGATCATCAACACGCCGCTCGGTCACCGGGCGCGCCAGGACGAGTACGCCATCGGGTGGGCCGCCATCAAGTACCGGGTGCCGTTCATCACGACGCTTTCGGCGGCCGAGGCCATCGTGCGGGGCCTGCGCGCCAGCCAGAAGGAGCCGCAGGAGTACAAGTGCCTGCAGGAGTTTTATCATGCATAATGCAATGAGGTCCCGCCATGGCAAACGATTGCATTGACCCGCCTCCGGAAGAGGTGTCGGACGAAAATCGGGTGAAGGTCGCCTACCCCGACGTGATCAACGGGCACGAGGAAGGCCACTTTCCCATCCGCAAGGCGCGCATATCGGACGTGGAGAACCTGCTCGAGCTCGTGAACGGGTTCGCCGCCCAGAACCTGATGCTGCCCCGCGGCCCCCAGTACATCTTCGAAAACATCCGGGACTACGCGGTGGTCGTCGACGACAACTGCGACGGCTTGATCGTCGCCTGCGGCAGCCTGCACGTGCTCTGGAACGACATGGCGGAGATCCGCTCCATGGCCATCCACCCGGATTACCAAAAACGGGGGCTGGGCCGGCGGCTGGTGGACTTCTTGACGGAGGAGGCCAAGCAGCTGGGGATCAAGAGCCTCTTCACCTTTACGCTGTCGGAGGATTTTTTCGCCCGGCTGGGCTTCAGGCGCAAGCTGCGCGACGAGCTGCCCCCCAAGGTCTGGGGCGAGTGCAGCCGCTGCCCGAAGTACTTCAAGTGCGACGAGGTGGGGATGGTGCGGGAGATTTAACCACAGGAGGCAGACATGGACAAAGTCAAGATCGACAGCAATGCTTTCGTGTACCCCATGCCGATGGTGATCGTCGGCGCAGTGGTGGACGGCAAGCCCAACTTCATGGCGGTCGCCTGGGTGACGCGCGCCAACTTCAAGCCGCCGATGATCATGGTGGCCTTGGGGGACCACTACACCAACACGGGGATCGACGCCAACGGCGCCTTCAGCGTCAACGTGCCGGATGTGGCGCTGATGGAGAAAACCGACTACTGCGGAATCGTGTCCGGCCGGAAGCTCGACAAGTCAAATCTGTTTGACGTTTTTTACGGGAGCCTGCCCGGTGCCCCGCTGATCAGAGAATGCCCCATCGGCATGGCCTGCCGCCTGAATCAGGCGGTCAAGCTGCCCTTCGACACCCTCTACATCGGCGAGATCGTGGACGTCTACACCGAAGAACGCTTCATGACAGACGGCAAGCCGGACGTCAAAAAAATAAACCCGTTCACGCTGACCATGCCGGACAACCACTACTGGCGCGTGGGAGAGATGGCAGGACGGGCCTGGAGCGCAGGTAAAAAGCTAAAGGGATAAATCCTCCAGTCGAGGGCAGCGCGCACGCATCCCGCTCCCGCTGCGACGAACGAACTCGCACGCCGCAGCGGGAGCGGGATAGCGCAACGCCGATCGATGGCGTGTTTATCATCAGCCGGCTAGAAGCCCGGGATTTGGTGAGGGAAATAGTCCTGGCAGGTCCCCTCCCGGTAGACGTCCGCCGTGGCGCAGTGCAGGCCGCCGCCGAAGGCCGCCACGTCCCACAGGGGCACCGGGATCACCTCGAACCCCCGCCGGTCGAGCTGCTCCATCTGCTCCCTCTCGGAGGCCTCGACACAGACCGTCTTGGGGTCGAGGATGAGCATGTTCATCGAGAGCCACACGCTGCAGAACGAGAACTTCGCCTTCTTGTCGTGGGCCGGCTTGGCGCACTCGATGATCTCCCAGTCGTTCTTCTTGAAAAGCTCGGCCATCTCCGGGGTCAGCGGCTTGCGCAGCCGGTTGGACAGCGCGAGCCCCGGCCGCAACGGCACGAAAGTGGCGTCGATATGCATCGGCGCGTCTTCCTTGAAAATCACCGCATGGATGCGGTGGTTCGGGAAGTGCTGACGGAGCCAGCGGATGCCGGCCGCGTTGGTCACCGTGGACTGCTGGACGAGCAGGTCCCGGCCGAACCGCGCCACGTCGGCCGCGTCGAAGCAGGGCTCGGCCTCGGTCAGCACCCAGTCCCGGGCCTGGGTGCGCTCGAGTTTCTCCGCCTCGGTCCAGGTCTTGAATCGGGTCCAGTAGTCCGTTTTGTAGGTGCGCTCGGTCAGGCGCGGCTTGGGCGCCGCCTCCCACCGGAAGTCGGCATCCTCCTTGAAATACTGCTCGAGCAGGGGCCGGTAGACGAGGTACTCGAACCAGCGACTGCGGTAGGACATGGTAGCCTCGAGGATCTCCTGGCCCACGGTGAGCAGCACGTCCCGGGGCGGCATGCAGCCGAACATGGTGGCCTGCTTCCAGTCCGGCGTCTGGACCGCCTGGCTGAAGTCGATCGGCGTGGGCCGGTCGACGCGGATACCCCGCTTCTCGAGCATGGCCGCAAAGTTGTTCAGCTGCTCGTTGGCCTTGTCCTCCATCTCCCGGGGCAGCCTCCCGCAGGTCCCCAGCGGCACACCATACTCCGGCCATTCGCGTTCGACCGCGGGCTCGGGGGCCTGGATCATCGTCCCGTCGGCCCGGCCCACGATCACGTGCTTGAGGGGATCCCACTCGTTCCAGGAACACACCTTCGTCTTGCGAGCATGATCAGCCATTGCGATCTCCTTGTGAAGTAGGAAAAAATGTCCCCGCAGTCCCGTTCAGACGGGGCGGGGATATCAACCCGGATCACGAAGCCCATTCTTTTATACGGGGTTCGGTCGAAATGCAAGTCGGTTTGCCTCCGTCCCCGCAGGCTCACCGTGCCGGCAGCGTGAGGGAGTGACAAGGCTGCCGCCGGGCATGCGTCAAGCGCCCTTGAGGTGTTTTGCCAGGTGCCCCAGCTCCGGAAATATCAGCCGGGTGCAGGCGAGCTTGCAGGCATCGAGGCTGCCGGGCATGCAGAAGACGATGGTGGACCCGATGAGGCCCGCCGTGGCGCGGGACAGAATCGCCGCCGAGCCGATCTCCTGCATGCTGAGCTGGGCGAAAAGCGGGCCGAAAGCGGTGAGTTTCTTGGCGAACAGGGGGCTGACCGCTTCGATGGTCACGTCGTGGGGCGTGATGCCGGTCCCGCCGGTCATAAGCAGGATTTCCGGGGTGATGGTTTCCACAATCTCACGCACCGTCATGGTGATCGCGGCCGCATCGTCGGGAATCACCCGGTGGTAGACGACGTTGTGACCCAGTTCCTTGGCCGTCTCCTTGATCCAATGCCCGCCGGTGTCGTCCCGGATGCTGCGGGTGGTGGAAAGCGTGAGGATGGCGATGCTGACCTGTCGGGGTGCGTCTTGCTTGTGCGCGTGGGTTCCCATGGATTCCCTTCCTTGATCGAGGCCGGATATTCATTCTGTCTACTTCACCCTTAGGCTCGAGATCAACCGGTTTTTTGCGCTCGCCCGCGGTCGCGTTCGCCCCATAACCATGGAGGAGGCCTGCGGCCACGATGATCGCGGCGGCGAATTACCACTCACATTGCCGTTAATCGCTTGATTTCATCGGGCAATTCTCCTATGCTCACCGTAACGAAACAGGAATATGGGTATGAAGCAACCGTGTTCAGGGGTGATTCTGGCGGGCGGACTGAGCACCCGTTACGGCGGTGAAAACAAGGCGTTTCTCAAGGTGGGCGGGGTGCGGATCCTGGACCACCTGTTTGACCTGTTTTCGGAGCTGTTCAACGAGATCATCCTGGTCACCAATCGCCCGCGGGATTTTCTGGAATGGGATGCATTGATTGTCACGGACGTCTTTCCCGTACGCAGCTCGCTCACCGGCATCCATGCAGGGCTTTTTTACGCCAGCCACCCATTCGCGTTCTTCTCCGCCTGCGACACCCCGTTTCTGAAAAAGGAAATAGTCGAAACGGTCCTGAGTGAGATCGAGCCCGGGGCGGACCTCGTGCTCCCACGCACATCGGCAGGCTACGAACCGCTCTGCGCAGCCTACTCCCGGCGCTGCCTGAAGCCCGCGGAAGACCACCTGCAGGCGAACAAGTTGAAGATCCAGCAGGCACTGAAAAACTGTCGCATCAAGACGATACCGGAGGACCGGCTGCGCGAGAAAGACCCCGGTCTGGTCTCGTTTTTCAATGTCAACACCCCTCAGGACCTGGCGCAGGCCGAGCAAATGCTGAGCGCCGGCAATCCAATGGAGGCCGCATGGACATCGCCTCCATTGTGAGACGAAGTTGATTTTTCTCTGGGAGCCGCTTCCCGTCCCAAAGGCGTCTGCTAACGGAGGTCTGTCATGCGTCTGACTTTTGTCGGTCCCCGAACCCAAGAGATAAACATGCAGAGGTGACCCACTAATGGCTGATTTCACGCATCTCGACGAAGAGGGCCGCGTCCGCATGGTGGATGTGACCGCAAAGGCGGCAAGCGTGCGCACGGCGCTGGCCGGAGGCGAGGTCCGCATGCGGGCCGAGACCTTCGAACTAATCCGCGACGGGAAAGTGAAAAAGGGCAACGTGCTCGAAACCGCACGGATTGCCGGCATCATGGCCGCCAAGCGGACCTCGGACCTCATCCCCATGTGCCACCCGCTCAATATCACCCACGTCCAGGTCGACTTCGTCCCCGACGAGACGGCGCATGCCATCGGCATCCGGGCACGCGTGCGGGCCCTGGACCAGACCGGGGTGGAGATGGAGGCGCTCACCGCGGCGGCGGTGGCGGCACTGACCGTTTACGACATGTGCAAGTCCCATGACCGCGAGATGACCATCTCCGGCATTCAGCTGCTTGAGAAATCCGGCGGCAAGAGCGGCACTTACAGACGGGGATCCCAACCATGACCTGCGAACGATTTCAATGTCCGTTGAAGTTTCACCATCGGAGCCGCCAGGGCTTTTTCCGCAACCGGCTGTCGATGCTCGGCCTTATCTTGATTTTCGCCCTGGCCGGCTGCGAGACGACGCCCAAACCCGCCCCCCCGGCGCCGGAAGTCGTTTCGCTTAAAAAACTTTCGCCGTCCAGCTACCCGAGCTTCGCCGACGACCTGGACTTCGACAACCTTGGGCGCGCCATCGCCCAGAGCATCACCTATCTGCAGGCGATGCCACCGCAGCGCGAATACGAGTTCGGCCGCGACCGCATCAGCGCCGTGCACGTTCTGAAATCCTTGCAGCGCTTCCAGGGCTTCATCCAAAGCCGCCCGACCGCCCGCAGCCTGCAGGAATTCATCCGCGACAACTATCTGGTCTACCAATCCCCGGGCCGCAACGCCCAGGACGAGGTGCTCTTCACCGGCTACTATGAACCCCTCCTCCGAGGCAGCCGGTCCCGCAAGCCTGAGTACGCTTACCCGGTCTACCCCCGGCCGGAGGATCTTATCACCGTCGATCTGGGGGCCTTCTCTGAAAAGTTCAAGGGCGAGAAGATCACGGGCCGGCTGGCCGACCGGGCGCTGGTGCCTTACTACGAGCGCCGCGAGATCGAGGAGGACGGCGTCCTGTACGGAAAAATTCAGCCGGTCGCCTGGGTCAACGACCCGGTCGACCTCTTCTTCCTGCACATCCAGGGCTCGGGCAAGATCGCGTTCGACGACGGCCAGACGATCAACGCCCACTACGACGGCGGCAACGGCCGGCCTTACCGCAGCATCGGGCAGTTGCTGATCGACGAGGGCAAAGTCTCGCGTGAGGAAATGTCCATGCAACGCATCCGGGCCTATCTGCGCGAAAACCCCTTCGAGGTCCAGCGCGTGCTCAACCACAACCCCAGCTACATCTTCTTCAAGATCGCTCCGGGGGAAGCCTTGGGCGCGCTGAACGTCAGGCTGACGCCGGGCCGGTCGCTCGCCCTCGACCGGAAAATTTTCCCGCCCGCGGCGCTGACCTTCATCGAGACGAAGAAGCCGCTCGGCGAGGCTTCCGGCAAGGTCCAGTCCTGGGTGGATTGCCGCCGGTTCATGCTGAACCAGGACACGGGCGGCGCCATCGTCGGGCCGGGCCGGGCCGACATCTTCTGGGGCGAGGGCCCCTACGCGGAGTTAGCCGCGGGGCATCTCAAGCACCCGGGCAAGCTCTATTTCCTCGTGCTCAAACCGGAAGCGGGTGCGCCTTGACAGGCCACCCCCAAACCAGTAGAAATGTCACATCCCCGCCCGCATGCGCCGCGCCGGCCCGTCTTACCGGGATTTTTCCGCGGGCGTGAGCGGCGTCACTTTTTTCCGAGGAGCCGCCTATGTTTGGAATCGGCATGCCTGAACTGATCCTCATCGCCGTGGTGGCGCTGATCGTTCTGGGCCCGAAAAAATTACCCGACCTGGCGAAATCCATGGGCCGCGCCGTGCGCGAATTCAAGAAGGCCACCAGCGAACTCAAGGAGACGCTGCAGGTCGACGGCGAGTTTTCCGAGGTCAAAAAGACGTTCACCGAATTCCAGTCGGACGTGAACAAGACCATCCAGACCGAGGCCGGCGGCGCGGAGACACCCGCCGTTTCTGATGCGACCGCTGCGGCCGCGGCTCCGGTGATCGCACCGGCCGAGGCCGCTTCAGAGCCTAAGGCCGCAGAAAAACTAGATGAGCTGAAGAAAGCCTTTGACACCTGGAACGCCGGGCAGGCGCCATCCCACTCGGAAGCCCCTGCCGCCACTCCCCCGCAAGCGGCCGAGCCAGCCATTCCGCCCGACAAACCCAAATCGGTCTGAGCACGCTTCACGATGCTGCGCGAGGATGAACGACTGCCCTTCACCGACCACCTGGAGGAACTGCGCTCCCGGCTGATCAAGAGCGCCATCGCCGTGGCGGCCGGTTTCCTTCTGTGCTACGGGTTCAAGGAACAGCTTTTCGAGGTGTTGGTCTTTCCGCTCATTCGCGTCATGCCCGAGGGCGGCAAACTGATATTCACGGGTCTGCCGGAAGCGTTTTTCACCTACCTGAAGGTCTCGTTTTTTGCCGGCATCCTTCTGGCCAGCCCGGTGCTGCTCTATCAGTTCTGGATGTTCGTGGCGCCGGGACTTTACGGCAAGGAGCGGCGCGTACTGGGCCCGGTCATTGCGATCACTTCGTTTTTCTTCATGGGAGGGGCTCTGTTCGGTTATTTCGTGGTGTTTCCCTTCGGGTTCAGATTCCTGCTCAGCTTCGGCTCGGATTTCATCCGCACCCTTCCCTCCATGCACGAATACCTGAACTTCTCCGTCAAGCTCCTGTTCATCTTCGGGCTGTTGTTCGAGCTGCCCGTGCTGCTGGCTCTGCTGGCCCGGCTGGGCATCGTCTCCGTCGATTTGCTCAGGCGCAACCGCAAGTACGCCGTCATTGGGGCCTTCGTGGTCGGTGCGTTCCTGACGCCCGACGTGGTCTCCACGATCCTGATGGCCATCCCGCTGATCATCCTTTACGAAATCGGCATCTTCGGCGCCACCTGGCTGACCCGGAAAAAGGCCGCGGCACCCGGCGCCGAGGACAAGCCGGCCTGAGCGCGGATGGGCGCTGCGGGCCGCTGAACGCCATTGACAAGCATGGCGTTAGTTGGTAAAAATTATTTATTCCTGAATGGGGTGATTGTGTAGTAATTGGGTAGGAACCATTAACTCAAATGGGGGGGAAAGGGAGCGGCTATGAGGAGAAAAAGTGTGGTGTTTTCGGTGCTGGTGGCCGTAGCCTGCCTGTTCTTCGCGGCGGGCCTTTACGCGGCGGTAAAGGATGTGGTCAAGATCAACATGAAGGACTGCCCGGTGACCAAAGGCGATGTCCCGTTCAGCCACAAGAAACACTCCGAGGAGTATGCCAAGGCGTATGCCAAGATCTACCCGAACGGCTGCGGCGACTGCCATCATGACGACAAGGGTAAACCCATCGCCGGTCTGAAGGCCGACAGCAAGGTCCAGGCCTGCCTCGAATGCCACAAGAAATGCGGCGAGGCCCCCAAGGGCAAGGATGCGCCCAAGCTCGACAAGAAGCAGAAGCTCGAGTACCACAGCGAGGCCTTCCACGACAACTGCATCGGCTGCCACAAGGAGTTCAACAAGGAATTCAAGCCCAAGAAGGCCCCGGTCACCTGCAACGACTGCCACCCGAAAAAGAGCTGAGGCGAAGCCGCTTCTGAAGATTTCAATCATAAAGGCGGGCATCGGATGATGCCCGCCTTTATCTACGAAGTCATCCGGTCTTGTTCAACACCAGCCCCATCCACCGGTCCTCCGCAACCGACCACGCGCATTCGAACCGCTGCCGGCCGTAGATGGCCACAACCGCCGCTTGCTCCGCGTACTGAACCCCGGACACCACCAGGGCACCGCCGGGCATTGTCAGGGCAGCGATCGCTCTTGCCAGGCGCTCGAGTGTCGGCAGCCGCAGGTTCGCAACCACCAGGCTGAAGACACCCTCGATGCGATCGAGGCCGCGGTCGGATATCTCGATGCGGCCGGCCAGGCCGTTCAGACTCACGTTTTGCGCGGCTTCGGTAACGGCGCAGGGGTCGATGTCGAGGCCGACCCCGTTTTCGATCCCGAGTTTGACCGCCGCGATCGCCAGCACTCCGCTGCCGGTGCCGATGTCCAGAACGCTGCTGCCGGCTCGCGTGCGGGCCGCGCCGCTCCGGCTCAACGCGAACTCGATCCCTCGCAAGGCCAGGCGGGTCGTGGGGTGCCTGCCGACGCCGAAGGCCGCCCCCGACCGGAGGCGCACGACGATGTCCCCCAGCCCCGGCGGCACGTCACGGTCGGGCGGGGCCAGCACGATGCGCTCGGAAACCCGCACGGGGCGGTCGAAGGAGGGCTCGAGAAAGCTGCGGCCGTACTCGGTGGTGTAAGTAAGCGCGCCCGCCGCCACCAGCTCGCGGATGGCATCCTGCACGGAGGTTTTGGGGAAAACCGGCGGATGCGACAGGGCCTTGAGAATGTCGGCCGGCGTCTGGCGCCGGTCCGCAATGAATTTCAGCACGCGCTCCCGGAGGTCTCCGGCGGGAACACCGTCAGCTTCCGGTGCGCTTGGCTTTGTATGCGACGGCATTGCGGATCAGCGCGTTCGCCCAGTCGGGTGTGCCCAAGGCGTGAATGTGGGTGTAGGTGGCGAGAACGTTTTTGTGAACGATCCCGTCCCGGTCGCCGTGGATCCCGGCCCCGCGCAGCATGCGGAACACCAGGTCGCGCTCCCGGCCGGACCACCGCAGCACCCGGGAGTAGTGGAACTCGTGGCCGCGGATTTCGGTGCCGCGCGGGTAGTACGGATTTTCACCCTCCACGCTGACGACGGTGTAGCCGTGTCCCTGGGGGCGCTTGAACAGCCCGAAGGACACCGGGAGGATGCCCGCCATCGGGTAGCTCTGGCCCTCCAGGACCAGTTCTTCGCCCAGGTACATGAGGCCGCCACACTCGGCATAGACCGGCAGCCCGTCATCGACCATCTCCCGCAGCCGGCGGCTGAACAGCGTGTTGGCTGCAAGTTCCGGGGCGTGCGTCTCGGGAAACCCTCCGCCGATGTAAATCGCGTCGAGCTCGGGCAGGCTCTCGTCCCGGAGCGGGCTCACGGAAACAATCTGCGCCCCGGCCGTCGCCAAGGCCTCGATGTTTTCGGGATAGTAAAACTGGAACGCCGCGTCCCGCAGGATGCCGACGCGGGCCAAAGCGGGTTGGCCCGTTGCCCGTTGACCCGGTGGCCTCTCCAGGTCCGGGGCCGGGCACACCCCGCGGATGGGCGGGGCTTCGCGGGCGATGCGAACGAATGCTTCCAGATCGATGTGCTGGGCTGCGATGCGTGCGATGGACCGGATCGAGTCCGCCGCCCAGCCGTGTTCGGGGGTGGGCACGAGCCCCATGTGGCGCTCGGGAAAAATCTCCCGGTTGAGCTTGGGAACCGCGCCGATCACCGGAACCCCGCTGTAATGCTCGATGCTGCGGCGCAGGATGGATTCATGCCGTGCGCCGGCGACCCGGTTGAGAATCACCCCGCGGATGGCCACCTCCGGATCGAAGCGGACGCAGCCGGAAATCACCGCCGCCATGGTGCGTGTGGTTTTGGTACAGTCCAGGCACATCACCACCGGCGCGCCAAGCAGCTTGGCCAGTTCGGCGGTGCTGGTGGTGCCGTCGAGGTCGATGCCGTCGTACAGACCGCGGTTGCCTTCGATCAGGGCGCAATCGACGCGAAGGCTGTGGGAGCAGAACGAGCGCCGGATGCTCTCGGCGCTCAGCAGGAATGTGTCCAGATTGTAGCAGGGCCGGCCTGCTGCGAGAGCAAGCCAGCCCGCATCGATGTAATCCGGGCCTTTCTTGAAAGCGGCGACGGAATTCCCCCGGGCGCGCAGGGCCGCAACCGTACCGATCGACAGGATCGTCTTGCCCGAACCGCCCCGGAGGGCGGAGATGACCACCCGGGGAAAATTCGATTCACTGGACTGCATTAAAGCCTGTTGGTTCGTAAAGCCGGCGTCGACCGGAGGGCAATTATTCTTCGTGCTCGGCGGCCTGCTGTTTTCCGGTCCCTTTCAGGCCGTACATGGAGGTGCTGCCGCTGGACCAGTACTCCAACGTGCCGTCGGTCACCATATCGTTGATCAGCTTCTTGGCTTCCCGGGGCTTCATCTCCAGGATACCGGCCAGGTCGTTGAAGTAAAACTTGGATTTGCTCTTCAGTTTCTTGGTAAGTTCTTCGATCACTTTGGCTTTGGCTTCCGCGTACTCCATGGTTTACCTCTTTTCCTTAAAGTGAAGGGGGCACCGCAGGGGTGCCCCCATTTCAACCCGGGCGCCTTAGAACTTGAACTGAGTGGTCTGGCGCCACGTGTAGTAGGCCGGATCGCGGAAATCGTCGATCAGGTGGTGGGTGAACGGCAGTTCGCACTTCTCGAAGAAGCGCTCCCAGCCGATCCGCTCCGCCCACTCGCCGAGGCGCTCGTACTTGCGGGCGTCGTTGGCGTAGACATCAACCATCTTCTTGATCACGGCGGTGGTCTGCGGCCAGCGCGGCGCCTCGTTGGGGAGGAAGGCCACGACGACCTTGGAGAACTTCGGTGCCGATCGCCGGTTGGAGACCTTACCGCCCGCCATGATGACGATGCCGTCGCCTTCCTTGTCGGCGAGCGGCATGGCCGGGCACATGGTGTAGCAATTGCCGCAGAACATGCAGCGGTCGTTGTTCACGGCGACACTGTTGATCTTCTGGCCGCCGACTTCCACCTTGGCCGGCTTGATGGCCGCAGTCGGGCAGGCCGCGATGGCGAGCGGGATCTCGCACATCTTGTCCAGGTACTCGTGGTCGAGCATGGGCGGTTTGCGGTGGTATCCCAGGATGGCGATATCGGAGCAGTGCACCGCGCCGCACATGTTCAGGCAGCAGGCCAGCGACACCCGCAGGTGGGCCGGAAGCCGCATGCTCTTGAAGTCCTCGAACAGCACGTCCATGGTGGCCTTGACCGGGCCGGAGGCGTCGGTGGCCGGGGTGTGGCAGTGCGCCCAGCCCTGGGTGTGGACGATGTTGGTAATGCCCGCACCGGTGCCGCCGACCGGGAACTTGAAGCTGCCGCCCTTGAACTTGCGGCTCTCCAGGTCCTTGATCAGGGGCTCCACCTTTTTCTCGCTGTCGACCATGAACTCGATGTTGTTGCGCGTGGTCCAGCGGACATAGCCGCCGCAGTGCTTGTCGGCGATCTCGCAGATCTCCTGGATGAGCAGCGTGCTCATCAGGCGGGCCCCGCCGACGCGCACGGTGAAGACTTTGTCGCCGGACTCGGCCACATGGTAATAGACGCCCGGTTTAAGATATTGATGATACAGCCACGTGCCCTTGTTCTTGGCAATGACGGGCGGGTAGAATTCGTCGTATTTGCGCGGACCGATGTCGGTGATGCGGTTCTTCATCGGCTCCTTGGGATCGTATCCGGAAGAAATAAATGCCATAGCTCGCCCCCCTTATCTCAGATGATGTTTGCGGAATTCGTTGACGTCGCGCGTCCAGCCGCCCTCGACCTCTTCTTCCTTCCAGAAGATGTAGGGGTTGGACCTCGGCTCCTTCACATGGCGCGCATCGGGCGCAATCCCGGTCGCCTCCAGCAGTTTCTGGAAGCCCTGGCGCTTGATCAGCTCGCCGAGCCGCTCGCGGTTCTTGCCCTCTTCCATCCACCAATCCCAGACCTTCTCGATGACTTCCTTGATCTCCTCGTAGGGTGCTTCGGCCTTGACGAAGGGCACGAGCAGCGAGCCCATCTGGGCGCCGTCGAGAATCGGGGCCTTGGCGCCGACCAGGATGGAAAGACCGCGGTCCTTGCCGATCCGCAGGGCGCGGGGCATGACGTTGATGCAATGCATGCAGCGGTTGCATTCCTTGTTGTCGATTTTAAGCTTCTTGCCTTCCATCCGCATGCACTCGGTGGGACACAGACCGATGACTTCCTTCTGGATGTCGAATTTTCCCCAATCGCGGCTCATGTGCGCCCCGGCGTTGGGCGGGATCTCGCCGCCGATGTAGCTCTGAACGGCTTCCTGGTCGATGCGGATGTCGTCGCGCCAGGTGCCGATGAAGGACATGTCGGACCGGGCGATGGAGGCGACACAGCAGTTCGGGCAGCCGTCGAACTTGAACTTGAACTTGTAGGGGAAGGCCGGGCGGTGCAGCTCGTCCTGGTAGTCATTGGTCATGGTGAAGCACAGGTCCTGGGTGTCGTAGCAGGCGTACTCGCAACGCGCCGCGCCGATGCAGTCCGAGGGCGTACGCAGGTTGGAGCCGGAACCGCCGAGGTCCTGATTGAACTTGTGGGTGAGCTCGAAAAAGATCTCTTCGAGCTGATCCGTGCGGGTGCCCAGGAAAATGATGTCGCCGGTGGAGCCGTGCATGTTGGTCATGCCGCTGCCGCGCAGGTCCCACAGGTCGCAGAGATTGCGAAGGTACTCGGTGGTGTAAAACTTGCCGCCGGGCTGGTTGACGCGCATGGTGTGGAAGTGGGCAACCCCCGGGAACATCTCCGGCTGGTCGCAGTAGCGGCCGATGACGCCGCCGCCGTACCCGAACACGCCGACGATGCCGCCATGCTTCCAGTGGGTCGCGCCGTCTTTGAAGGACAGTTCCAGCAGACCCAGCAGGTCGTCGACGACGTCCACGGGAACCTGGAAGTCGAGTTTCTTGGGGTTTTTCGTGCGCTCGTCAGCCAGCGCCTTCAAGTCGGACACGAAGCTCGGCCAGGGCCCGCTTTCAAGCTGGTCCAGCATGGGAGTCTTGTGTTTTGCCATTATCTACCTCCGTTTGAATTGATGATTGAGACCCGCAAACGCAGCCACCGCCTAATCGGAATAAAAAACGGCTCACCTCCTCTCAATGATTGATGATTTCGCACTGGTTATTTTTTACCCTGTAAGGAATGTTGAGCGCAGATGGAAGGTTTTGCTATAGAATTAAAGCGGACGGTTGTCAATAGAAAAGCACCTGCGCAAAGGCCGGCGAGCCTTGTAAAATGGGGATGTTAGACTCATACCTTATCTTGAGGCGCCCCGGCCGAAAATCCCTGCATATAGTGCGGATCAAAGTCGGCTGAGGGCGAGCGCGAGTGCTGCGGCATGCTCTTCCAGATGGGCTCTGGCCACGGCTGTGTCCGGGGACTGCGGGTGGAAGGACGCGAGGATGCCCGAACACATGTCCAGCAGGTCATCCGGGGTGGCGGAGAGCAGATAGTGCGTGAAGAGCACGTCGAGCGGCAGGGGCACATCGGGCAGCTCCGGTTTTTCGGCCAGGGCTTCCAGCACCCCCGCCAGGGCCCCTTCGACGGCCGCCGGCCCCGCCCAGGCGATCTCCCCCACGCCGTCCAGCCGGTCGAGCCGCATGCGGATGGTAAGGTTCAGAAAGAACAGCAGGAGCGCTTCGAGCAGGCTCTTGACGCCGCGGCCGCCCGGGGCCGACTCCGGCTGCAGCAGCGGTCGGTATTCCCGGACGGTGACCAGCCGCAGCGCGGGAGCATGGCCCGCGAAGTCGACGACGAAATCGCCGGCGGCATGATGCCACGCGCCGATGCACTCCGCGGTTGAAACGTTGAAATAGTGCGTGAGGACCCGGGCGGCCTGGGCATAGAGTGCCCTCGCCTGGTCGCGGTCCAGAATCCGGTTGCCGTTTTCGGGGTCCCAGAGCACGAGGCCCATCTCATCGCCCGGGCCGCCGCGGGTAAGGTGAAACTCGTGGAAACCCGTCAGCCACTCCCCCAGGAACATGGAAAGTGACCGGCCTTGTTGAAGCTTCACTTCCCCGAGCACGTGGACCTGCGGAAGGTAGGAAGGGGAAAACTCGTGGTTCAGGCGCTGCAGGACGGCAAACTCGTTTTGGATGATGGATGCGCCGGCCGGCGAGACCGCAACGTTCACGACCCATTCGATTCGGCCGCCGCACGCCTGCGCTACCACCCGGGCCGGATGGTAGCACTCGCCGTGCTTGGCAAGAAAAATGCCGATTTCCTCCGCGCCGCCCGCTGCCAGGCCCCGTCCGCGAAGGGCACCCGCGACCGCCGCTTGCGCCGGCCCTTCGAGAAACGCCCGAACAGCCTGGAAGTACTGCCCGAGGGTGATGGACGGGGCTTGCGGCCCGGCCGGTGCATCCCGGAACGAGCGCCGGCCGGTCGGCAGCAGCCAGTGCCACGCCGGCTGGACGGGAGTAAGGGGCTGGTCAGCTGTTTCGAGGAAGTAAGAAAAATGCGGCACTGGATCTTTTACTTTTTCAGATTCGCGCGCTGCTCTTCAATCTCCTGCCGAATCTGAGGTGCCACGTCGTAACCTAGTTCCACCGCTTTGTCGCAATGCTCGACGGCGAGGGCGTATTGCCCGTTTTCCAGGTAGGTGATGGCCAGGTTGTTGTGCGCCGGCGCGAAATCCGGAGCCAGCACGAGGGCCTTGTGGTTGGCCTCGATGGCCTCCTCGATGCGGCCCTTCATCAGATAGGCGTTGGCCAGGTTGGTGAAGGCCTGGATGTAGCGGAAGTTGAAATACGTGGCGCGCTCGAAGTTTTCAATGGCCTCGTCGACGTTGCCTCGCTGCAACTCCACGAAGCCGATGTTCCCGTACCCCTCGGAAAAGCCCGGCCGCACCTTGACGGCCATGCGGTTGTTCCGCAGGCAGCCATCGAGGTCCCCGCGCTGCATGCAGATGCCGCCCAGCAGGACATAGGCTTCGGCCAGGCCCGGGCTGCACTCGAGGGCTTCGTTCAGCTCGCGCTCGGCCTCCTCGAACTGCCGCTTTCCCATCAGGGCGACAGCCAGGTTATAGTGCGAGTTGCCGCATTCCGGGTTTTGATCAATGGCCTCCTTGTGGGTGGCGATATATTCATCTACGTCTTTGGCTTTCGTCATGGAAGGTGTTCCTCGCTTTCAAATTCCGTCAATCTAAAACCGGCCGGGAAGGGCTGCTGAAAGCCGCCCGCCCGGTATCTTTTGCGCTTACGGCAAGCCCTGCGGGTTGTCAAGCGAAAATGCCGGGTTGGCCCGGACGTCGTCCCTGTTTTCTCTTGACATGCTTTGGGGTTTTCTTTACGGTGCCAGAATATTATAACCTTTTTTTCTTATCGAATAACCACACGCCTCAAGGAAAGGAATCGCCATGAAAGCAGGCTGTTACACGGCACTGATCACGCCCTTTAAAGGCGATGCCATTGACTGGGGAGGTCTGGACCGGCTGGTCGATTTTCAGATCCAAAACGGCATCACCGGTGTTCTGGCCGTCGGCACGACCGGGGAAAGCCCTGTACTGGCCTGGAAAGAGCATAACCAGGTCACGCAACGGATCGCCCGCAAGGCGGCCGGCAAGTGCCTCTGCATCGCCGGCACCGGCAGCAACAACACCGCCGAGACCCTCGAGGGCACCCAGCACGCGGCGCAATGCGGCTGCCAGGCGGTGCTGCTGGTGGACCCCTACTACAACGGCCCGAGCTCGCTTGAGATCCGCCGGGAATACGTCGCCCCCGTCGCCAAGGCCTTCCCCAGCCTGGACATCATCCCCTACGTCATTCCGGGGCGCACCGGGACCCAGCTCCTGCCGGAGGACCTGGCGCTGCTGTTCAAGCACTACCCGAACGTGAACACGGTCAAGGAGGCCACGGGCGATATCCAGAACATGCGGCGCACGCGCGCGTGCTGTGGACCGGACTTCACCATTCTCTCGGGCGACGACGGCATGACGCTCGCCATGATGACCGACCCGGCGGTGAAGGCGGCAGGCGTGATCTCGGTGGCCTCCAACGTCGCCCCCCGGGCTATTACCGAAATGGTGAACCTGCTCAATGGCGGCCGCCAGGCCGAGGCCAAGGCCCTGGCCGCCCGGCTCGAGCCGCTTTTCAACCTGGTCACGGTCAAGACCGTGGAAAAAACCCCCTACGGTGAGGTGGTCTGCCGGGCCCGGAACCCCGTGGCCTACAAGGCCCTCATGGCCATCCTGGGAATGCCTGCGGGGGGCTGCAAACCGCCGCTGGGCAAACTGACCCGCAACGGCCTCGCCCAGGTCCTGGAAACCGCCCGCAGCGTGCAGCGTTCGGCCCCGGAACTATTCCAGCCGGTCGCCGACGCGTTTGGGGTCAACATCGCCCAGCGGCTGGAAGACCCGCGGTGCTGGGAAGGGCTTTGCTACGCTGAGTATTGAGCATTACATTTCATGCCGCGGGGCAACGCCGTCTTCGGGGGTCAGGTGGAGCTTGGCGCCGATTTAAAATCGCCTTCCTTGAACAGCAGAAACCTCAGCCACTTCATCCCGAACTCCAGCAGCGCCACATCGTCGTTGCGGATCCGCTGCTGGGTTGCGGCATCGACGTGGTAACGTTTGAGAAACGAGCTTTCGAACACGAAGGTGCGGAACTTGTCGATGTTGTAGCTTGCCAGGAAAAACATCTGTTTGGTCTGCTCGGTCCAGTGCATGTTCGGCGGGAAGGAGCGTTTGCGGACGATGAGGTCGGTCCACTGGGCGTTGATCCGGTCGTTGACGTCCACCCCCTGGTCCTGGCGCCATTCGAGCACCGTCCAGGACTTGTCCTCCTCGAAACCCAGGCAGTGTGCCTCGCGCACCGTGAAGAAGAACTCTTCGCCGTCCGGGTCGTCCTTGTAGGAGAGGGAGGCTTCCCCCAGGGGGTAATACCGGCACGAGGTCGGCCGGTCCTCGTAAACGAGGCAGCCTTCCGGGCGGACAAAGGGGCAGGGCTTGCCGTCGGCCTCAGCGCCTTCTGACTCCAGGAGCCTCAGGGTCACCACCGGGATGTCGGTTTTCTCCAGGATCTGGGGATCGGTGTACACGGCCAGGAAGTCCTCGGAGGAGAGCTCCAGTCGGTTCTTGAGGCGGATGATGTCGTAAGGGGTCAGGATGATGTTGATCCCCCGGCAGCACTGGGTGAAACACTTCACGTCCTTGTGGCAGCGAAACGTGAACCGGCTGTTCGGGCCGAGCCTCACGGGTTGAATCGGTCCCTCTTTGAGTTGGTCCATTGATACGTCCTTGGTGTTGAGTGTGTCGGATTTGGTGTTTGGCGATGCGCGCCGCAACCTGCGTTTTTTATTGCCGGCGTGGCCATGGGGGCGTTGGCCGTCACAGCCGTCCTTATCCCACATGGTCGAGCAAAGTCAACTTCTGGCGGCAATTTCAGCTTGATTTCCCGTGAAAGAATGCGATAACGTAAGATTTCATCATGTTAATCCGCTTTGTGCAACGCCATCATCAATCGAGAGGGGAGCAATGAAGATTTCGACCAAACGGGCCCAGCAGCTGAAACCCAAGCCGGACGAAACCCGGCTCGGCTTCGGCACGAAGTTCACCGATCACATGTTCAACATGGATTATACCGCCGACAAGGGCTGGCACACCCCCCGCATCGAGCCCTACGGCCCGATCGCCATGGATCCGGCGACCATGGTGCTGCATTACGGCCAGGGTGTATTCGAGGGGCTCAAGGCCTACCGCACGGCGGCGGGCCGCATCCAGCTGTTCCGACCACAGGAGAACTTCCGGCGTTTGAACCGCTCCAATGATATCCTTTGCATCCCCCGGTTCGACGAGCATTTCGCCCTGGAGGCCCTGAAGGAACTGCTCACGGTCGAACAGGACTGGGTGCCGCGGGCGCCGGAGACCTCGCTGTACATCCGGCCGACCATCTTCGCCTCCGACCCCTTCCTGGGGGTGCGCGCCTCCCACACCTATCGCTTCTTCATCATCCTCTCGCCGGTGGGTGCCTACTACCCCGAAGGCTTCAACCCGGTGAAGATCCTGGTCGAAAACGAGCACGTCCGCGCCGTGTCCGGCGGGACCGGGGAAGCCAAGACCCTCGGCAACTATGCCGCCAGCCTCCTGGCCGGTCAGAAAGCCCACGATGCGGGCTTTACCCAGGTGCTGTGGCTGGACGGGGTCGAACGCAAGTACATCGAAGAGGTCGGCGCCATGAACATCTTCTTCGTCATCGACGGCGAGCTCATCACACCGGCGCTGCAGGGCAGCATTCTGGCCGGCATCACGCGGGACACGGTCCTGCAACTGGGGCGCATGTGGGGACTCACGGTTTCCGAGCGCCGCATCGGGATCGAGGAGGTGCTGAAAGCCAACGCCTCCGGGAAACTTGAGGAGGTGTTCGGCTCCGGGACGGCCGCCGTGATCTCGCCCGTGGGCCAGATCGCATATGGTAAGCGCGCGATCACGGTCGGCGACGGCAAGGTCGGCGCACTGGCCAATCGCTTTTACAAGGCCATCACCGACATCCAGTACGGCCGAGCCGAGGGCCCGCAGGGCTGGATCGTACCGGTCGCCTGATCCGCGGGTAGACGCGATGATGCATCAGCCGATGATTCCCCATTTGGGGGAGTTCACCGCCAAGATGGCGAAGGCCGGCTTGAGGCCGCTGGTGTGCGACACCTTCGCCCATTATTACCGGAAGCTGGTGGGCGGTGCGACCGGCCTCATCCACGACGTCGACATCCTGCCGCTCGCCCCCGCCGACGTCCCCAAGGCGGCGGTGCTTGAGCATTACGCGGAGGCCGGAAGGCGCGCGCTGAGCCAGACCGTGCGGATCGTCCTGAACGGCGGGCTGGGGACCTCCATGGGGCTCATCGGCCCGAAATCCCTGCTCAAGGTCAAGCGTGGCCGGTCGTTTCTGGAAATCCTCCTGCGCCAAGCCGAGTTGACCAACTCGCGGCTCGCTCTGATGAACAGCTTCAACACGCACACGGCCACCCTGGCCGAGCTCGCCAGGCTGAAGCCGTCCCGGCCGCCCCTGTGTTTTCTGCAGCACAAGTTTCCCAAGATCCTGCAGGGCGAATTTGCGCCGGTCAGGTGGCCGGCCAACCGGGAGTTGGAGTGGAACCCACCCGGCCACGGGGATGTCTATGCCGCGCTCTACGCGTCCGGGATGCTCCAAAAGCTCCTGGACGATGGCGTCCGCCACGCCTTCATCTGCAATTCTGACAACCTGGGTGCTGCGATCGACGAAGCCCTGCTCGGGTATTTCGCCGAAAACCGGTTTCCCTTCATGATGGAGGTCGCCGAGAAAACGCCCGCCGACGTAAAGGGCGGGCACCTCGCCCGCCATCGCAACGGCCGGCTCATCCTGCGGGAGTCGGCCCAGTGCCCCCGGGAGGACCTGGCCGCCTTCCTGGACATCCGGCGCTACCGCTTTTTCAACACGAACAACATCTGGGTCAACCTGGAATATTTAGAGGCGCTCATCGCCAAGCACAGGATCATCGATCTTGCCATGATCGTAAACCCCAAGACGGTCGACCCGCGGGACGAGAAAAGCCCGCCCGTTTACCAAATCGAAACCGCCATGGGCTCGGCCATCTCGCTCTTTGAAGGTGCCGTCGCCGTCAACGTGCCGCGGGCGCGCTTTCTGCCGGTCAAGACCTGCAACGATCTGCTCGCCGTGCGCTCGGACTGCTTCGTTTACTCCGAGCGGGAGGGTCTGAGAATCAACCCGGTCCGGGAATCGACCGGACGCAACGAAACCATCAGGATCAGTCTCGATGCGAAGTACTATGGCAATTTCGACCAGATGGAGGCGCGGTTCCCGGCGGGAGAACCGTCGCTCGTCGAGTGCGACGCGCTCACCATCCACGGAGACGTCCATTTCGAAAGCGACGTGACCATCCGGGGAGCCGTCACCATCACCAACCCCGGTAGCACGCCCGCCGTCGTCAAGCGAAAAACGGTCGTCGACCGCGACTTGAATTTCCATCCGACCCTTCAATCGAATCCGGCAGGAATATCCTCTCAGCCGGACTAGACGCCATCTCAACAACGGCAGATCAGAGCCGAGGGCCGGGCGCACGCCGCTGAAAAAGCGCAAGCCGCGTCAGGTGGTGGGCATTTTTCAGAGGCGGGCAGCTCCGCCATCGACGGCCAGATGCATTTTTGGATAGTTTCCAATCGTCGCGGCTACTCCCGCCGGCGGGTGATGTACTTGATGGTTACCCTTTCGCTCGAGCCCGAGGCCAGCTTGAGGGAGGCCGGCTGGATGACGAGCCCGGCCTCGATGATGCCGCCGCCTTCCCTGAGCTTGTCCAAGGGGACCTTCTCCGTGTAGATGGTGAAAATCGTCTCAAGGACGCGCTTGCCGCCGACGACCTCCACCCGCGCCGGTTCGACGGCCGCCTCCGCCAGAAGGGCGTTCTCCGGGAGCTTGCCCGCCCAGTCCACCTGCACCGGCAGCTCTTTCCTCACGGTCACATCGAGGTTCACCACGACGTTCTGCGGTGCGACCTCCTTCAGGAGGATGCCGGGCGGCAGGCTGATGTTGCTGCCGGTGATGCTGAAGCTGTTCGGCCCGGCCGCGGCATTGGTTAGGTCCAGCCGAACGCGTGCCTGGTCGGGCCGCGTCGACTTGATCAGCGTGCCCGACCCGCTCAGGTTGAGCCGCACCGAGTTCACCGAGGCGTGCACGATCTCCATGTTGGGGTCCCGGTTCATGTACTCGATCGGGACTTCGAAGGTCACCAGTGTTTCCAGCCCCCGCGAGATGCTGAACCAGAAACCGGTGATGAAGAGCAGCGACACGAGCGCGGCCGTGACGATCTCGACGTTCTGCTTGCGCTGCTCGGGTGCTTGAAATTCGGCGAGCCCGAAATGCTCCTCCAGCTTCTGGACGAGTTTGCGGCGGCTGCCGATCGGCCGCAGCCGCGATCCCCGGGCCAGGCTGACCTCGCCCCGCTGCTCGGAGACCACGACCACGACCGCGTCGCTCGCCTCCGTGAGGCCCAGCGCCGCGCGGTGGCGGGTGCCCAGGTGGGAGGGCAGATCGTCGCGCCGTGACAGCGGCAGGATGGCACCCACACGGGGAATGCGGTCGCCTTCGATGACGGCCGCCCCGTCGTGAACGGGATTGTCCGGGTAGAAGATGCTCAGAATCATTTCCCGGGAGATGTCGCCGTTCCAGGCGATCCCGCCCCGGACCAGCTCCTCGAGGCTCTCCTCGCCGGGGATGACGATGAGGGCGCCGTGCCAGCGACGGGCCAGCTCAAAGGCGCTGTCCGCAATGATGTCGACGGGCGCGGCCTGGGTCTTGGCCGTGAACCCCCACAGGATGGTCTTCAAGTTCTTGGCCTGCAGAACCGTGCGGATCTCGTTGCGGAAAACGACGACGATGATCAGGGCTGCCACGGCGACGATGCCCTGGACCACCCAGCTGGTGACGATCAGGCCCAGGTAGGCCGCGATCTGCTGGAAAAACCACAGCATGGTGAGCCCGATGAGGACCCGGAAGACGTAAGTGCCCCGGAAGAGCACGTAGAACCGGAACAGGATGTAGCTGTTCAAGCCGATGTCGACGACATCCTGCCAGCCGAGGTCGTTAAATACGTGCAGCAGTTTCTCCATGCGGCGCTAATCCGTCACGCTGAAACGCAGAATTTTGAAGACGCGCCCACTCGCGTCGGTGATCTCCACCCGCCAGGGGCCCTTGTCGGCCTCCCGCAGTTGGATGCTGCTGAAGGTGGTCCAGCGCGGAGGCTTCAGACCCAGCCGGATCCGGGCGCTGGGCCTGTCCCGGAAGATCCAGTGGTGATAGATCGGCATGTCCTCGACGATGCTGTCGAAGAAAGTGAAGCAGTAGATTTTCCCGGCGGAAATCGAAAAGGCGACCGAGGCGTTGTAGGGGATTCCGTCCTTGACGTCTTCGCACACGATGGCCTGGATCAGGGTTGCCTTGGAGGTCGGGGCCGGGCTGCCGGCTGCCGGTCGCGAGGGGCTCTGGGCATGGGTCGGCAATGGACACGCGATAGCCGCGATGAAAATCCAAACGATCATCAAGATGGTTTTTCGCAACACCGGACTTCTTCCTTCAGGGTTCAGGTTGAACGCAGCAGGGCCGGGATAGGCCGCCAGGCTGCAACACGCCTGGGAATCAGCTTAGCGCGCTTTCATGAATTTGCAAGGGAAAACTCACTGACATTCGCACTTTTTTCCTGAAGCGTTTTAGGGTATTCTATGCATGGGGGCTGGGTCTATTGTTCGTTGGGTATCGCGGTCTCGGGCGTTCGGCGCAACGCACGCCATCCCTTTTTCGAGCGCGTTTAACCTTTGACATTCAGCGCGGAGTCCTTGCATGCAGCATTCCACTGCCCTCCTCCAGGAACCGGCGCCCGGCCAGAGCACGGTCTGTTTTTGCGGCGACGTTCTCACCTTCGCGTTGACCGTCCCGGACGACATGCGGGGGTCGGCCTGGATCCGCACCAATATCGGCCATGCAAAGGTTACCCGCGCCGAGATCATCCGCGGCGTCCACTTCCAGGAAACCCCGCTGGGCCGGGACTGGTTCGACACCCCCATGCCGCGCGTCTCCGCAAGCCGGTTTGAAGTGCGGCTCTCCCTGAGCGAGGTGGGTCATTTCGAAGCCAAGTGCTTCTTCCTCACGCAGGGCGAAACCAGCCCCATCTGGCCTCCCGGCGCCAACACGTCCGTGAACATCGAGCCGGCCGAGTCCTGCTGCGCCAACACCATTTACAATGCTTTCGTGCGGCAGTTCGGACCGAACAAGTCCGGAACGAAAGCCCTGCCCGCGCCCGGCGAGGAGTGCATCCGCCTGCTCGACGCCGCCCGGTTCACCGTGATCCCGCCTTCGGGGACGTTCCGGGATCTCATCGCGGAGCTCGACTTCATCATCGGCGAGCTGGGCTGCCGCATCCTCATGCTGCTGCCGATCCACCCCACGCCCACCACCTACGGCCGCATGGGTCGGTTCGGAAGCCCGTATGCCGCCTTGAGTTTCAGGAGTGTCGACCCGGCTCTGGCCGTTTTCGACCCCAAAGCGACGCCGACCGAGCAGTTCGTCGAACTCGTGGACGCCATCCACCGCCGCAATGCCCGGGTCTTCCTCGACATCGCCATCAACCACACCGGCTGGGCCGCCAACCTGCACACCAACCACCCGGAGTGGCTCAGCCGCACCTCCGAGGGCCGCATCGAGGTGCCCGGCGCCTGGGGCGTGCAGTGGGAGGACCTGACCAAGCTCGACTACCGCCACCGGGAGTTGTGGCAGTTCATGGCGGAGGCCTTCCTCACCTGGTGCCGACGCGGGGTGGACGGCTTCCGCTGCGACGCCGGCTACATGGTCCCGCACGCGGCCTGGAAGTACATCGTCGCGCGCGTGCGGGAGCAGTTCCCCGACACGACCTTCGTGCTGGAGGGCTTAGGCGGGAAGATCTCGGTCACCCGGCAGCTGCTGAACACCGCCAACCTCAATTGGGCCTATTCGGAGCTGTTCCAGAACTACGACCGCAGCCAGATCGAGCGTTACCTGCCGGAGGCGATCGGGATCTCCGCGGCCGACGGTCTCACGGTGCACTTCGCCGAAACTCACGACAACCTGCGCCTGGCCGCCCGGTCCCATACGTATGCCCGCATGCGCACCGCGCTCTGCGCCCTGGCCTCCCCGTCGGGCGCATTCGGGTTCGCCAACGGGCTGGAGTGGCTCGCCGCGGAAAAAATCAACGTGCACGAGGCGGTGCCCCTGAACTGGGGCTGCCCGGTCAACCAGGTAGCCGAGATCCGCCGTCTGACACGGCTGCTCAAACTGCACCCGGCGTTTCACGACCGGACGAATGTCACGCTCATCGAACAGGGCGACGGGAACCAGGTCGTGATCCTGCGCCGCCATCTCCCGACGGACCGGCGGCTGCTCGTGCTCGTCAACCTCGACCCCGACCATGGGACCGCGGCCTCGTGGAACCCGGAAACCGCCGGCCTGCGCCAGAAAACGTACACGGATCTGCTGACGGAGGCCCCGCTCACCGTGCAAGCGTCCGGCGGGCTTTACACCTGCGCCCTCGCGCCCGGCCAGGTGCTCTGCCTCAGCCCGGAGCCATCCGACCTCGCGCTGCTGCAGTCCGCGCCGGCCGATCCCTTCGCGCTGCCGCCGCGCATCGAGCACCAGCGCCTGCGGGCGAAAGCCCTGCAGGTGGTCACCTTCCACCGCGGCACGCAGGACATCGGCGACTTCGACCCGGACCCGGCCGCCGTAGCGCTCGGGCAAGACCCGGCCGCCTTCTGCGCCGGGCTTGACGCGCCGGGTGCGGAACGCCGTGTGGTCGCGTGGCAGTGGCCGCGGGACATCGCGCGCGAGGTCATGCTTCCGCCCGGCCACTTTCTGCTGATCCGATCCGACCGGGGCTTCCGGGCACGCCTCACCGAGAAGAGCCGCACCCTCGCCGTCGAGGACGGCCTGCGCGCCGCCGACGGCTCGTTTTTCAGCCTGTTTCTGCCGCCCTCCACCCCCAAAACCCTCAAGCGCATATGCCTTCGGCTGGCGGTCCAGACCGCGAGCGGCACGCGCCACGCCGAGGCGCCCCTGCTGCTGCTGCCGCGGCCGGAGAAGGCGCGGGTGAAGCGGGTGTTCGGAAGAGTCGAGCTGCTCAGGCAGCCGCTGCGCATGCTCGCCACCAACGGCCGCGGAGCGATGCTGTGGGCGCCGGTCGCCTGGGGCACACTCGCCAGTCGCTACGACGCCCTGCTTGCCGCCAATTTCGACTCCGACCACCCCGAGGACCGCTGGGTGATGCTGACGCGCTGCCGGGCCTGGTTGGTCTACCAGGGCTTTTCCCAGGACATCAACCTCGACTGCCTCCAGGCCTTTGCCGCGGGCAACAGCGGCGGCGCCTTCTGGCGCTACAAGATCCCGAGCGGCCAGGGGCAGCACGTGATGCTCACGATCGGTCTCGACATGGTGCCGGGCCGCAACGCCATCCGGATCGCCTTTCACCGGCACGGCGCCGGCAAGGACGCCGCGCGGCTGGCGGATGCGACACCCGTGCGCCTCGTTTTGCGTCCCGACATCGAAAACCGGAGTTACCACGACACCACCAAGGCCTTCGCCGGCCCCGAGCACCATTTCCGGGCCGCGCTCAGCGACATCCCCGGCGGGTTCGCCTTCCAGCCGGACGCGCTTCACCGCCTGTGCATGGAGACCACGCCGGGCCGGTTCGTGCGGGAGCCTGAGTGGAACTACATGGTGCACCGTCGCCAGGACGCCGAGCGCGGCCAAGACGCCGACTCGGACCTCTTCAGCCCGGGCTATTTCGAAGCCGTAATGGAGGGGGGCCAGACCGTGAGCCTGTGCGCCGAGGCGGGGCCGGAGGGGGCGCCAAGGCCACCACCGGCGCCGGCCTCCGGTGCCGCCGACCTGCTCCCGGAGCGCTCGCCGCTTGAAACCCGGGCGCCGGCCGGCTTCACGCCGCTCGAGGTGCTCACGAAAGCCCTCGATCACTACGTGGTCCGCCGCGGCCGATTGAAGACGGTGATTGCCGGCTACCCGTGGTTTCTAGACTGGGGCCGCGACTCGCTGATCTTCGCACGCGGGCTTATCGCGGCCCGCCGGTTCGAAGAAGCCCGCGCGGTCTTGAAGCTCTTCGGGCAGTACGAGGACCATGGCAGTTTGCCCAACATGATCCGCGGCAGTGATGCCGGCAACCGGGACACTTCGGATGCGCCCCTGTGGTTTGCCGTGGCCTGCGCTGAGCTCGCGGCCGCGGAAGGCGGCGGGGGCTTCCTGAAAAGCGACTGCGGCGGCCGCACGGTCCGGCAGGTGCTCGGCGCCATCGTCCATGCCTATATGGCCGGCACGCCCAACGGTGTCAAAATGGACCCGGACTCGGGGCTGATCTTCAGCCCGTCCCACTTCACCTGGATGGACACGAACTTTCCGGCCGGAAGTCCACGCCAGGGCTACCCGGTCGAGATCCAGGTCTTCTGGCACGCAGCCCTCTCCTTCCTGAGCCGAATCGACAAGAAGGAGAGCCGCCGGTGGGCGGCCCTGGCCCAACGGGTCAGGCAATCCCTGGTGACACTCTTCTGGCAGCCGTCGCTCGGATGTCTGTCCGACTGCCTGCACGCCGCCCCGGGGCAACCGGCCCGCACGGCGACGGCGGATGATCACATCCGGTCGAACCAGCTGTTTGCCATCACCCTGGGCGCGGTCGACGCAAACGAGCATCGCCGGCAGATTCTGAACGCGTGCGAGGAGCTGCTCGTCCCCGGCGCCATCCGCAGCCTGGCCGACAGACCCGTCAGTCACCCGCTGCCGGTGCATTTCCGCGGCAACCTGCTCAACGACCCCCACCGGCCCTACTGGGGCCGCTACACCGGGGATGAGGACACCCGCCGCAAGCCGGCTTACCACAACGGCACCGCCTGGACCTGGCCGTTCCCGTCGTACTGCGAGGCCTGGGCCATGACCTACGGTGAAGCGGGACGCCAGACGGCCCTGGCCTGGCTCACGAGCAGCATCCGGCTGGTGGAGACCGGCTGCCTCGACCATCTGCCGGAAGTCCTCGATGGAGATTACCCCCACACTAGCCGCGGCTGCGATGCCCAGGCCTGGGGGGCGAGCGAGTGGGTGCGGGTGTGGGTCAAGCTTTCTGAAAACCAATGACAAGGGTGTTGAAAAAGGGCGCCCCGGCCGTGATCCGACGCTGGGTCGCTCTTGTAAATGCGCACATGTCAGCCAAGTTGATTTTTTAAGAATTACCATATATTCTAAACCCTAATCGACTATCCTCCATTTGAGGTAACGAGAAGAAAAGTTAACACCATGCTGAATTTCAAGTCCTACCAGGTACAACCGAACATACCTGAAAACCTCGCTTTTCTTGAGGATATTTCCCGTAACGTGTGGTGGTGTTGGACGCGGGAGGCCGTCGAATTGTTCCGGCGCATCGACCCGCGCCTGTGGGCCGAATGCGGTCGCAACCCCATCCCGTTTCTGACCCGGATCCCCCAGATGCGCCTGGAAAAGCTCGCCAAGGATTCCAGCTACCTGTCCCAGCTTGAGCGGGTGAAGGTCCTTTATGAAAGGCGGGTCAATCTCCCGGAAATCGAGGTCGATCTCCCGCTCGTCTCCGGGGAGTCCATCGCCTATTTTTCCATGGAATTCGGCCTGCACGAAAGCCTGCCCCTGTTTGCCGGAGGCCTCGGGATCCTGGCCGGGGACCACCTGAAGGCCTCCTCCAACCTGGGCTTGCCCCTGGTGGGCATCGGCCTGATGTACCGCCAGGGATATTTCCGGCAGTTTCTCAACCACGACGGCTGGCAGCAGGAAGCCTACCCCGAGACCGACTTCTACAGCCTGCCGATCCAGCGCATGCGGGATACCACCGGCAACGAGATCCGGGTGACCGTCCGCGGTGCCGACGGCCTGGTGCAGGCCGTCGTCTGGAGGATCCAGGTGGGCCGGGTGCCGCTGTACCTGCTCGACACCAATATCCTGGAAAACCCGCCGGAGCATCGCGAAATCACGGCACGGCTTTACGCCGCCGAATCCAAAATCCGCCTGCTCCAGGAGGTGCTGCTGGGCATCGGCGGGATGCGGGCACTTCAAGCCCTCGGCATCAAACCCAAGATCGTCCACATGAACGAGGGCCACTGCGCGTTTGCGGGCATCGAGCGCCTGGTCCAAATAGTGGAGGACCAAAAGGTCGACCTCGAGACGGCCCTGCAGATCGTGCCGCGCACGACGGTGTTCACCACGCACACGCCCGTGGCCGCCGGGCACGACGAGTTCCCCGCCGACACGGTCAGGCCCTACCTCAAGCCCCTGGCCGAGCGACTCGGCACCTCCGAGACGGAGCTGCTCTCCTGGGGCCAACCGCCGGGAACGCACGACAACGGGCCGCTGTCCATGTTCATCCTGGGGGTTCGCCTGTCGGCCGCCTGTAACGGGGTGAGCCAACTTCACGGCAGTGTCGCCCGCCGGATGTGGGCCCACGTCTGGCCGGGACGGCCGGTCGAGGAAATCCCGATTTCGCACATCACCAACGGCGTTCACATCGCCACCTTCGTCAGCCACGAGTTCAGCAACCTGTTCGACCGGTACATCGGTCCCGACTGGTACCTCGGGTCCCAGCGTCCGGAAAACATCAAGCTCATAGACGAGATCTACAACGAGGAGCTGTGGCGGGCGCATGAAACGAACCGCTCGCGCCTGGTTCGCACCTGCCGCGAGCAGCTCGTTTACCAGTACCGGCGGCGCAATGCGCCGCGCAAGGTGCTCGAGGCGGTCGAAAAAGTACTCGACCCGGACGTTCTCACCATCGTGTTCGCCCGGCGCTTTGCCACCTACAAGCGGGCCTTCCTGTTGATCCAGGACCCCCAGCGCCTGGAGGCCCTGATCAACAACGAAAACCACCCGGTCCAGTTCGTCTTCGCCGGCAAGGCCCACCCCCGGGACAACGAGGGCAAGGACCTGATCAAGCAGCTGTTCCAGTTCGCCAACCGGCCGGCCGTGCGGGACAAATTCATCTTCCTTGAAAACTATGACATGCACCTGGCGCGGCACCTGGTGCAGGGCGCGGACGTGTGGCTGAACACCCCGCGGCGGCCCTTCGAAGCCTGCGGAACCTCCGGCATGAAGGCCGCCATCAACGGCACCCTCAACGTCAGCATCCTCGACGGCTGGTGGTGCGAGGGCTACCGCGAGTCCGTGGGCTGGAGCATCGGCAACGGCGAGGAATACGAGGACCACGCCTATCAGGACGCCGTGGAAAGCCAGGCGCTGTACAACCTCCTTGAAAACGAGGTGGTGCCCTGCTTCTACGAACGCAAGAGCGGCGACCTGCCCGATTGCTGGCTGGAGAAAATGAAGGCCTCCATGAAAATGGCCATGGAGAAATTCTGCAGCCTGCGCATGGTCATGGAATATGTCGACAAGCTCTACGCCCCCGCCGGCCGTTTTCACGACCGGCTCCTCGCCGACGGCGCTGCCGAGGCCCGGCGACTGGCGGAGCAGGTCGCGCGGGTGCGCTCGCAGTGGAAAAATGTGACGGTCGGCGCCGCGGCCCGCGACTCTCGCGGCACTCAGCGGGTAGGGGACACCATTCAGGTGACCTCCGCGGTGACGCTCGGGGAGCTGCGGCCGGACGAGGTGGACATCGAGCTCTATTACGGGCTGTACAAGAATTTTTCCGAGCTCAGCGACAGCCGCGTGGAAGCCATGCAGGTCCTGGAGGATCGGGGCGACGGGCGTTACCTCTATGGCTGCGCACTCGCCTGCGACACGGCCGGCCGCTTCGGGTTTTCGGTTCGCGCCACCCCCCGGGGCGACTCCTGGCTGAAGTTCACGCCCGGCCTGCTCACCTGGGCCTCGGAATAACGCGGCTCAACCGAAAGGAAGTGCATCATGGAGTCCCCGCGCCGCAATCCCAGAGTCCTGGTGGTGACCCCCGAAGTCACCTATCTGCCCGACCGCATGGGGAACCTGGCCTCTTTTTTCACCGCCAAGGCCGGCGGTCTGGCCGACGTGTCGGCGGCCCTGGTGAGCGCTCTGTTGGATCAGGGCGCCGATGTGCACGTGGCGCTTCCGGATTACCGCTCCATTTTCAGCGACCGCCTGGTCCCGTTTTTGAAGGAGGAGATCACGAGCATCCAACGCAAGATGCCGGATGACCGCGTCCACCTGGCCGAGGACCGCGCTTTCTTCTACATCAACCGGGTGTACTCGCGCTACGGGGACGAAAACGTCAAGATGGCGCTCGCCTTCCAGCGCGAGGTCGTCAACAACATCATCCCCCGGGTGCAGCCCGACCTGATCCACTGCAACGACTGGATGACCGGGCTCATCCCGTCCGTCGCCCGCCGGTTGCGGATTCCCTGCCTGTTCACCATTCACAACATCCACACCGTGAAGAGCACCCTCGCCTTCATCGAGGACCGCGGCATCGATGCCGCCAGTTTCTGGCAGCACCTCTACTACATGAACTACGCCCCCGCTTACGAGGCGGCCCGGGACAGCAACCCGGTCGATTTCCTGACTAGCGGCATCTTCGCCGCCCACTTCGTCAACACCGTGAGCCCCACCTTTCTGGTCGAAATTGTGGAGGGGCAACACCCTTTCATCGAGCTGCAGATCCGCCGCGAACTGGCCAATAAGTATTATGCGGAATGCGCGTTCGGCATTCTGAACGCGCCCGACCCGGCCTTCGATCCGAAGACCGACAAGGACCTCAAAAGGAATTACAAGCCCAAGGATCACCCCGAAGCCAAACGCGAAAACAAACGCTTCCTCCAGCGCAACCTCGGCCTGATCGAAGACGCCAAGGCGCCGCTCTTCTTCTGGCCGTCACGCCTCGACCCGGTGCAAAAGGGCTGCCAGCTCCTGGCGGAGATCTTCTATGGCGTCATCTCCACCTGGTGGGATCAGAATCTGCAGATCGTCTTCGTGGCCAACGGCGACCACCAGCGGGTTTTCCAGGACATCGTCAACCACCACCAGTTTCACAAGCGGGTCGCCATCTGCGACTTCAGCGAACAGATGGAGCATTTGGCCTACGCCGCCTCCGACTTTATCCTGATGCCCTCGCGCTTCGAGCCCTGCGGCCTGCCCCAGATGATCTCCCCCATCTACGGCTCGCTGCCGGTGGTCCACGACACGGGCGGCATTCACGATACCATCCAGCACCTGAACGTGGCCGCCGACACCGGCAACGGCTTTCTGTTCAAGACCTTCGACGCCAACGGCCTGTTCTGGGCCATCTCGGAGGCGATGACGTTCTACAATCTCCCGGCCCGGGTGAAGGCCCGGCAGATCCAGCGCATCATGACGGAAAGCGCCGAAACGTTCACCCATGCGCACACGGCACGGCAATACATCGAGCTATACGAGAAGATGTTGAAACGACCGCTGGTGGTTGAGAGTTAGGTCTTCGGCTGCCGGGTGTCTGGTGGATGGAGAACCGGCTCGGGCCTGGAGCGGCGTATAATCACTTGAACCCTGGTTTGTTCGACATTCCTGCCCATGGCGACTCGCCGGAAAACCAACCCGTTCGGCTCGGGTGTAGAGCCTGCCCTCCAGCGGCTGCGGCGGCGCGATCCGCTCCTTGAGCCCTACACCGAAATCATCCGCCGGCGCCTTGCCGGCATCGATGCCACCGAACTCCGGCTCACCCGGAACCGCCTGGCCTTGGCCGATTTCGCCGCGGGGCATGAGTACTTCGGCCTGCACCTGCGCGGGAACCAGTGGGTTTTCCGGGAGTGGGCGCCGAACGCCACCCGCATCTTTCTCGTCGGGGATGCGACCGGCTGGAAGGAAACGGAGGCGTTTGCGCTCGCGCGCGAATCCGAGGACGGCGTCTGGGAACTGCGCCTGCCGAAAAAATCGCTGCGCCACGGCGATCTCTTCCGCCTGCGGATCCACTGGCCGGACGGCCAGGGCGACCGCATCCCGGCCTGGGCCCGGCGGGTCGTGCAGGACCCGCACACCCAGATCTTCAATGCCCAGGTCTGGCGGCCGGAACCCCCTTACCCCTGGCGCCACCCGCAATTCCGGCGCCGGCCCGAGGCGCCCCTCATTTACGAGGTCCACCCGGGCATGGCTCAGGCCGAGGAGAAAATCGGGACTTGGCGCGAGTTCACCGAAAAAACCCTGTCGCGCATCGCCGCGGCCGGATACAACACCATCCAGCTCATGGCCGTTCAGGAGCACCCGTATTACGGCTCCTTCGGTTACCAGGTGTCGAATTTCTTCGCCGCCAGCTCGCGCTTCGGGACCCCGGACGAGCTGAAGGCTCTGGTGGATGCCGCCCACGGCGCGGGGATCGCCGTGATCATGGACCTGGTACACTCTCACGCCGTATCCAACGAAGTCGAGGGCCTGAGCCGTTACGACGGAACACTGCATCAATACTTCCACGGCGGGCCGCGCGGGCTGCACCGGGCGTGGGACTCGCGCTGCTTCGATTACGGCAAGATCCAGGTCCTGCACTTCCTGCTCTCCAACTGCCGCTTCTGGCTCGACGAATACCGGGTCGACGGCTTCCGCTTCGACGGGGTGACGAGCATGCTCTATCTCGACCACGGGCTCGAGCGGAGCTTTGTCTCGTACGATGATTATTTCAACCCGAATGTGGACGAGGATGCGCTCACCTATCTCGCGCTCGCCAACCGCCTGATCCACGCCGTTCGGCCGGATGCCCTCACCGTGGCCGAGGATGTGAGCGGCATGCCGGGCCTGGCCGCGCCGACGAAGGACGGCGGCTGCGGTTTCGACTGCCGCTTCGCTATGGGGGTGCCGGATTACTGGATCAAGCTCATCAAGGAGGTGCCGGACGAGCACTGGCCCATGGGCCACCTGTGGTACGAACTCACCAACCGCCGCCGGGATGAAAAGACCATCAGCTACGCCGAGTCCCACGACCAGGCCCTGGTGGGCGACCAGTCCATTATCTTCCGCCTGATCGGCAGCGACATGTACACGCACATGCGGGTCACGGACGAGAACCTGCGCGTCGATCGCGGCATGGCGCTGCACAAGCTGATCCGGCTGATCACGCTCGCCTCCGGCGGAAACGGATACCTCAATTTCATGGGCAACGAGTTTGGCCACCCGGAGTGGATCGACTTCCCGCGCGAGGGCAACAACTGGTCCTGCAAATATGCGCGGCGGCAGTGGCACCTGGTGGACGATTCGACCTTGCGATACCAATTTCTGGCGCGCTTCGACCGCGACATGATCGCGCTGGCCCGGACGTTCCGGATCTTCAACAGCGGTGAGCCGCGGTTGCTGCACGAGCACGCAGAGCGCCTGGTGATTGGCTTCGAACGGGCGGGGCTGATCTTTGCCTTCAACTTCCACCCCACCGCCTCCCATTTCGGCTACCGCATCGAGGCTCCACCGGGAAAATACCGCACGCTTCTGGACAGCGACTCGCCGCATTGCGGCGGCCACGGCCGGCTCGTGCCCGGCCAGGAACACGTCACCCTGATCGAGGAAGCCGGCGGACATGCCCGCACCGTTCTCAGCCTCTACCTGCCCACCCGCACGGCCGTGGTGCTGGAAAAGCTGAGTTGACGGACCGTTGATGCCGGCGTCAAACACTGCGATGGATGAGTTTCAGAAAAAAATCCGCGATCTCGAAACCGCGCTCCGGACAGCCCGCAACGCTGCGAAAAAGACCGCGGCGCTCGCCGCGGGGCTGCGCGGCATCATCGAGCACGCGAGCGAGGCCGTCCTGGTAATCCAGGAAAACGGCGTTCCATTCGCCAACCCCAACGCGGCAAAGCTCTTCGGCTACGCCGAGCACGAACTCAAGTCCCGTCCCTTCGACCAGATCGCCCACCCGGAGGACCTGCAGCTGGTGATGGAGCGCTCCACGGAATGCCTGAACGCCGCCGGCCATGAGGCGGGCTGCACCTTCAAGATCCTGGCCAAAAACGGGGAGTCCCGCTGGGTCCAGATGCGCTCGGAGGCCTTCGCCTGGCAAGACCGGCCCGCGATCTTATGTTTTCTGAAGGATGTGACTTCCCAGCGTTCCGTCGAGGACAACTACCGCCGGGTCATGAATGCCACTTCGGAGGGCTTCGTCCTGCTCGACCGGAACCAGAACATCACCGAGGTCAATCCGGCCCTGGTAGCGCTGACCGGCTTCGAACCGCAGGAGTTGGTCGGAAAGCGGATCGACCAATTATATGACCACGGCCGGGTCGAATTTTATTCCGCCAGCCGCGACCATTTGAGCTTCGAGACCGTTTTCAGCGCCCGCAACCAGCGCCCGATATCCCTGCTTTTCAACCGCAACACCCTGCGGGACGAATCCGGCGAGGCCGCCGGCTACATGGTCTTTCTCACCGACCTTACCGAGCTCAAGGCCACCCAGGAGGAGCTGCGCCGCGCGGACCTGCGCTACCACAACATGTACCGCAACGCGGTCCAGGGCATGTTTCAAAGCCGGCTCTCGGGCGAGCTCATCCGGGTCAACCCGGCCTATGCGCGATTTTTGGGCTACGCGTCCGTGGAGGAGATGCTGCGCCTCAAGGCCGGTGCGGCCGAGCTTTATTTCGAGCCCGCCGAACGGCAGCGCATGCTCAAGGCTCTCAAGCGCAAGGGGTTCCTGGCCAACTTTGAGGTGACGCTCAGGCGCAAGGACGGCAAACCCGTCTGGGGGCTGGCCAATTACCGCTTGAACCGGGACGAGGCCGGCGATCCCCTCATTGAGGGGATCATGGTGGACAACACCAAGCAGAAGCGGCTGGAGGAGCAGCTGCGCCGCGAGCACCGCAAACTGCGCAAACTCTCCCTGCTCGACAACCTCACGGGTTTTTTCAACACCCGCTACCTCTACCAGGCGCTCGATGAACTCATATCCGCCAGTCGGGGCTCCGAAACGCCGTTCTCGCTGATCTTCATGGACATGGACAACTTCAAGAGCGTGGTCGACACCCATGGCCATCTGAACGGCAGCCAGGCCCTGCGGGAGGTCGCCCGCACCATCAAATCCGTGATCAAGAAGCCCAGTTTCGGGGTCGCTTACGGCGGGGATGAGTTTGTGCTGGTGCTGCCCGGTCTCGACAAGGCCCAGGCCACGGCCCTGGCCGAGTCCATCCGTCAAAAAATGCGGCGCACGACGTACTTGGAAGAATACGCTCTGGCGGTGAAGATCCAGGCAAGCTTCGGCCTGGCCAGCTTCCCGGAGGACGCGCCGGACCGCACCGGGCTGCTGGCGCTGGCCGACAAGGCCATGTTCCGGGTCAAGCAGACCGGCAAGGGGTTGGTGGGAACAGCCTTTTGATCGCACATGAAACCTCCCGAATGAAATCAGGACATGGCGTTTGCCTCATCCGCCGGCTCACCCCCCAGGTACAAGCGCTGAACTTCGTCGTTTTGGAGCAGCTGGCTGCCGGTGCCTGTCAGGCGGTTGCGCCCAAGCTCCAGAACATAGCCGCGGTGGGATATGGACAGAGCCTTCCGGGCGTTCTGCTCCACCAGCAGAATCGACACCCCCAACCGGGTCAGGCCGACGATTTCATCAAAGATGAGATTCACGAGAAGCGGGGCAAGACCTAAGGAGGGCTCATCCAGAACCACCAGCCGGGGGCGCAGTATCCGGGTGCGGCTCAGAGCCAGAAGCTGGCGCTCGCCGCCTGAAAGGTCGCGGGCGTAGAGATCCTTTTTGCGGCCGATGATCGGATAGTGGTCCAGGGTTTCCCTTATGGCCTGCTGCCTTGCCTGTTTGCCGCTGATCAACAATCCGGCGATTTCCAGGTTTTCCCGAACCGTCAGGTTCGGAAAGATGTTCATCCCTTGGGGAATGAACATCAGCCCTCGCCGGCCTCGCTCCGCAATCCCGAGCCGGGTAATGTCCTCACCGGCGTATCGGACCCAGCCGGCACAGGGCGTCAACTGGCCCGCGACCGTCCGCAGTACGGTGGATTTCCCGGCCCCGTTGGGGCCGATGACGCAGACGATTTCACCGGTTTCAACCCCAAGAGAAATCTCCTCCAGGATCGGCGCGTGGCCATATCCGGCGGTTATCCGATTCACCTCAAGCAGCATGGTTTTCCCGCCCCAGATACGCTTCGATGACCCGCGGTTCTTCCCGGGCCTGTTTCGGTGTTCCGGAGAAAATAAGCTCTCCCGAATCCATTACGAACACATGCTGGCAAAGTTTCGCCACCAGCGGCATGTTGTGCTCGATGAGAAAGATTTGAATGCCCTGTTCGCACAGCCGGTGAAGGACTTCCACCAACCGCCGGATTAAGGTTGGATTTATTCCTGCGGTGGGCTCGTCCAGCAGAATCATTCGGGGGCCGGCCATGAGAATACGCCCCAGCTCCATGAGTTTTTGCTGGCCATAGCTGAGGCGGCCGGCAAGTTCATCGGCCAGCGGCAGCAGGTCCAGCAACCTCAGAATGCCGCGGGCCTTCTCGTGCAGATTGTTTTCTTCACGGCGCACCCTTGCCGGTTTTAAGAAGAGCGGCCAGATGAGCTCACCGGTTTGCCCGGGGGCCGCTGCGATCAGATTGTCGATAACGGTCATAAACGGCAGGGGCCGCGTGTGCTGAAAGCTTCGAATCAGACCCAGGCGGCTGATCTCATGGGGAGGCAGCCTGCCGATGGAATGTGGGCCGAAGAAAATGTCCCCTTGGTCCAACCGGTAGAAGCCCGTAATGAGGTGAAACAGGGTGCTTTTGCCGCTGCCGTTCGGGCCGACCAGGCCGGTGACGCCCGTGTCGCCGATCTCCAAAGACACGCCATGAACGGCCATTAATGCGCCGAAGGCTTTGGTAACGTTTTGAATTCGAAGCATACCTTCAGGTGTTTTTTCGGCGATGTTCCGGAATCATGCCGTTTGGCATCTTCATCATGATCACCACTAAAATGCCGCCGTAAATAATCCCCTGCAATGGCGCCACGTAGCGGGTCAACGCCGGGGGAATCGGGAGAAACCTCACCGCTTCCCCAAAAAAAACCACGGCGATGGCACCCACCACCGGCCCCCAGTTGGTGCCACGCCCCCCCAAAACGACGCAGAGCAACACCAGAATGGTTTCGGTCAGCGTGAAATCCGCCGGGCTGATGTAGCTGATGTAATGAGCCCAGAGGGTTCCGGCCCAACCCGCCAGAACAGACCCGGCCACAATGGCCTTGACTTTGAACAGGAGGATGTTTTTCCCGAAGGCCTGGGCCATGTGCTCATCTTCGCGAATCACCTTCAGGGCCCGGCCGAAGGGAGAGCCGGTGAGCCGGCGAATAAAGACAAATGTGCCAACGGCCGCCAAAAACGCAAAGAGGAGATAGGCCGGCATGCCTTCCACCCCCGGGGCGATCCACGCCGGCCGGGGGATTCCCGGCAAGCCCATGGGGCCTTTGGTCAGCCAGCGCTCGTTCAAGCATACCAATCTGAACATCTCGGCAAACACCAGGGTGGCAATCCCGAAATAATCGCCGGAGACCCGAAGGGCCGGTACGGCCAGCAAGGCGCCTGTAATTCCGGCTGCCGCCAAGGCACATATCATGGCCGCCGAAACCGGAACCCCGGCATGGCTCAGCAGGGCTGAAACATAAGCGCCGATTCCAAAGAAGGCTACGTGTCCGAAATTGTAAAGCCCAGCGTAGCCGAGCTCAAGATTCAGAGACATGGCGAATACAGAGTAGATCAGCGCCAGAATCATAACGTGCAGGAGATAATCCATGGTGTTGGCTTGCCTTTCCGCCGGCTGAGTCAACGCACGCCCGTAAGAAGACCGAAAATCCCCCGTGGTCTAAATAGCAGAAGCAGAAAAATCACCGCAAACGATACAAAATCCTTGTACCCGGGAGAAAAAAAAGCAACGCCCAGATTTTCGGCGATGCCGATGAACAGCCCGCCGAGGAGCGCTCCCCAAACATTGCCGGCACCACCCAGCAGCACCGCGGCAAACGCTTTGATCAAATTGGCGACGCCCATCATGGGTTCCAGATTGGTGTCAAGCGCCAGCAGAATGCCGCCGGCTGCCGCAAACACCGAGGCGAGGGTCCAAACCACCGCGCTGACTTTCGGCATGCTGACCCCCATGATGGCGGCCAATTCCAAATTGTCGGCAGTGGCGCGCAGGGACTTTCCCATCAGGCTTTTAGTCAAAAGCAGATAGAGGATCATCAAAAAAAGCAGGGCGGCGGCAAGCATGAGCAGTTGAATCCCGGTCACGTAATAGCCGCTGAATTCAAATCCGCGTGCCAGCGGCAAGGAAAACGTCATCAGGTCCGAGCCCCAGATGAGACGAAGGACGTTTCTCAGCATGTAGGAAAGGCCGATGGAGGCAATCAAGAGCGTAATCGGGCTGCCCCGCCGCAGGGGGCGGTAAATGAACCAGTCCTGAGAAAATCCGATGAAGGCAGTCAAGAGTACGGCCGGAATGACCGCCAGGCAGAGGGGCCATGACACCGGGGGGGAGGAAAACATCAACGTCAGATACGCACCCCAACTGATCAACTCCGCGTGGGCAAAGTTGATAAACCGGAAAACCCCGTAGACCAGAGTCAGGCCAACCGCAAACAGCGCATAGACCGAGCCCGCAATGACCCCGTTCAGCAGCAGCTGCAAGTAGTAGGACATGAGCGTGACTTTATTGCTCCGGCATATGAATTACCCCGCAGCTTGCTGCGGGGTAATTCATTTGTAGTCCTGAATCGCCTGCTGCTTAACCGTCCAGCAGCCGTAGACGGCGCCTACATCACCGTTCTCATCAAACGTTTTGTCTCCGGTGACGCCCATGTAACCTTTTCCGGCTTCGATCATGGCCTTGCGCAGATCCTCAGGGGCCATGGATTTGGCCATCCTGAGCGCTTTAGCCGTCAGTTTGACCATGTCATAATTGTATTCCCCGAAAACAGGGATCTTTTTATCCGGATACTTTTTCTCCCAGGCGGCTTTGAAGGCTTTGTATTGCGGAGTTTCCTGGGAGAATGTGGGGTAGGTACCGATGACCCCCTCCGCCGCCTCCCCGGCCAGTTCCACCAGTTTGGGGGACTTGGATGCCGACCCCATGAGCCACTGAACCTTCAGCCCGGTCTCGTAAGCCTGCTTTAACACGGTTGCGCCTTCCTTGATGTACGTCAGGTTGACGACCGCTTTGGCGTTGCTTTTTCGGATTCGCAGCACTTCACTGCGATAATCGGTTTTGCCTTCATCATGGGCGAACTCATCCAAAATTTTGCCGCCGGCTGCCGTGAATTTCTTTTTGAAGATTTCAGCCAATCCGACACCCCAATCGTTGTTGATATAGGTCAGAACGACCTGGTCGTATTTCAGTGTTTGGGTCAACTCGGCAACACCGATGCCCTGCAGAGCATCCGAGGGAAACACCCTAAAAACAAAGGATCCGCATTTGGAGATTTCCGCTGCGGCACTCTCCGCTGCGATCAGAATGGTTTTGTTTTGCTGCGCAATGGGGCAAACCGCCAGGAAATTGGAGCTGGCGGCGGGGCCGAATAGGAGGGGCAGTTTGTCGACGGTTATGAGCTTCTGAATGGCCGAGACTGCCCCGGCCGCTGTGGAGTTGTTATCTTCAAAGACAATCTGCATTGGGCTGCCCTTGATGCCGCCTTCGGCATTGACTTCTTCCAGGGCCAACAGCATCGCCTGCTGGAAGCCTTCTCCATACACCGAAAGCTTTCCGCTCAGTGGAGTATTGGATCCGACCTTAACTTCCGCTGCCGACAGCGGGCCCGCGCACAGCAAGAAAACACATATGATGATCCCTAAGCTCTTTTTCACGGCGCGACCTCCTTTGGGTTGAACGCTTACGCCAACAGCCTCTAACTTCTCAAAACGTCTTTAATCTTCCAGCGCAGGAGTTTACGGAAATCACTTAACCATGTCAACCAGGTTGTCCACCGACGTGTTCCAGATGGGGTTCTCCGGCAGGATCGAGCAGCGCGTCAGGACCGGACCGTTCCGGGCGCGGCGGCAATACCCGGTAGTGCAAGGCGCAGGATCAGGATGGTTATGATTGCGAAGCTTGATGGACTCGTAAAAAGTCATCCGCTTCGACGACTTCGTAAAATGGCCCAGGTCAAGGCGCGCGAATCTCATGGCGCGAGGCGTACGTAGAGTACGCCGCAGCGACAGCGAGATGAAGCGCAACGCCGAGATTGGCCATCTTACGAAGTCGTCAAGCTTTTCTTCTTACGAGTTCTTGTACTGGCGGTAATAGCGCATGACCCGCTCGATGTAGTCCTCGGTTTCCTGGTAAGGCGGGATACCGTTGTGGCGGTCGACCGCGCCGGGGCCGGCGTTGTAGGCGGCTAGTGAGAGGGCGAGCTTGCCGCTGAAGCGATCCATCATTTCCCGCAGGTAGCGGGCGCCGGCATTGATGCTCTGGTGCGGGTCGTAGGGGTTGCTGACGTTGAGCATGGGGTAATTCTGGGGCATGATCTGCATCAGGCCCTTGGCGCCCTTCTTGGAGACCGCGTTGGGGTCGAAATCGGACTCGGCCTTTATGACGGCTTTGAGCAGGGGGGCTTCGAGGTTGAAGCGGCCGGCCGCATCGGCGATGATGGGATCGTATTTGTTGTGGTCAAGGTTGGATATGAACCGCAGCCGCTCCCGCATGAAGAGCTTGTACTTGGAGGAGGTCGGGGCGTTGGTGAAGTGCATGACCCCGTCTTCGTCGATGTAGCGGTAGATATCCGCCAGCACGACCGACGAAGTCAGAAGCAGCATTGCTGCGGCCAGAAGCGTTCGCTGCATTCGGCAGATGGATGGGTTCCGTTGCATAGAGACAAGCTAACCGACGCGGAAACAATCGAGTGAATCGATTGAAACCATTCTACACCCTGAGGGGCTTCCGGTTCAAGCTGTTTTTGATATTTGTTTGTGATTATAGAATGCTATACAACATATCGGCCACCGACGGAAAAACTTAAACAGATTCGGGAGGCGCAAACCTTGAGGCGCCGGGCTCCAGGAAATTACAGAGTTTCATTCCCTTGCTAAAACAGCTGCAATTGGTCGTCTTTTTTCTTTTTCCGCCCCGCCCGGGGCGTCTCGTCTTTCCGCAGGCGCTCCTCGATGTCCCGCACAAAGGGCGATACCTCGCGGGCCTCGGTTTTTCCGAAAACCCGGCGCCGCTTGGCACGGCTGAGATAGAGCCGCTGCCGGGCGCGGGTCATGGCCACGTAAAACAGGCGCCGCTCCTCTTCCGCGTCGCTGCGCTCGTCGCCCGCCCGTCGATAAGGAATCAGGCCATCCTCGCAGCCGGCAATGAAAACGACCGAAAACTCGAGCCCCTTGGAGGCGTGCATGCTCATCAGCGCCACCTTTTCCGCACGCGGGTGGAAGGCATCGGTATCGGAGTGCAGTGCGATCGCGGCCAGAAAGCCGGCCGTGTCCGTGCCGGAGGCCGCGGCCATAGCGGCCAGGCGGTCCAAGGCGCCGGTTGATTCCTCGGTTTCGAATAAGGGCGCAAGGCCGGGCTGCTTGGAAAGGTAAGCGATCTTGCCCCTTGCGTCCATGGGGGCTGTTTCATCCGCCAAGCCGAAAACCGAACTGGCGAGTTCCGTCAGCTTGAGTTGTTGGCTGCGGCTGAGGCCGGGAACAGGAAAGCGCACCGCTCCGGCCAAGCCCTCCTTCAACGGCAGTCGGTTCTTGAAACACCAGGCCTTGAACGTCGTGATGATTTTACGATTGACAGCCGGCACAACCATGGGTGCGGCCCGGTCCAAATCGGCGTAGCCCCCCACCCCGGCCACAATCTTGAGCAAAGACACCAACTCGACCATCCCTGGCTGTTTGAGCGTGTGCCTGCGGCTCACTATCTGAAACGGGATTCCGGCCTCTCCAAAAACGTCGGCCATCAACCGGATTTGCGCGTGGGTCCGCACCAGAACGGCAAAATCCGTGTAGCTCAGCGCATGCGCCAGGTTGGCGTCCCGAACCCTGCCGGTGTCCAGCGCATGGAAGCCCGTGCCACCCACCAGGCCGTCGATGATGCGGGCGATCGCTTCCGCCTCGTGATGCTCGTTCGCCAGATCGAGCATACTGATGGTCTTGACACCGTCGATGCTTGAATACGTGCGCGCGCGCTCGGCCCCATCGCGGCGGATGACCTGGAAGGAAGCGCTCAGGATGGATTCGGTGGAGCGGTAGTTGCGATTCAGCACGATGAGCCCGGCATCGGGGTAATCGGCGCCGAAGTTGCGGAAGTAGGCCGGGTCCGAGCCGCGGAATCCATAAATTGACTGATCCGGGTCACCGATGACGCAGAGGTTTCGTTCAGGCGCGTCAGGCGGCACGAGCGCCCGGATGATGCGGTATTGGCCGTTGTTCACGTCCTGGTATTCATCCACGAACACATGCCGGAAGCGCTCGCGGCAGGATGTTTGAAACGCTGCGTCCGTCTCCAGGCGCCTGACCGTCTGAAAGATGAGATCCTCGTAATCCAGCAAGCGCTGACTGTCCAGCAACTGCTGGTAGGCGCGATAGACGGCGCTGACAGCGTGAACGGTAGGGTCATCGGCGTGGGCGGCCATGAGATCGGCGGGGGACAGGATATTCTGCTTGGCGCGCATGATCCGGTCCTGGATGGCCTGGGGCTTCAAGCCGATGGGGCCCGCGTCCGCTTCGGTGAGTGAAACCGCCTCGACCATCAGTACCGCCTGCTCCTCCTCGTCGATCACAGCCGGCGGCGCGTCCGGACTAAGCTCGCGCAGCAGGCTGAGGCACAGCCCATGGAAAGTGTCGACCAATGGAAGGGCGGTGGCATCCCCCAGGATCGCGGACAGCCGGCCGCGCATCTCCTCGGCTGCCTTGTGGGTGAAAGTGACCGCCAGGATGTTCGCGGCGGCAACGCCTGTCTCCAGAATCAGGCGGGCGATGCGCCGCGTCAGGGTGTGGGTCTTGCCTGTGCCGGGGCCGGCCGCGATTAGAAGCGGGCCGTCTTTGTGTTGCACCACTCGGAGTTGCTCGTCATTAAGGTCTTTGAAGTTATAACGGGCAGACGGCTTGCCTGGCAAAGGCGCTTTGGCGATCGCGGCGGCAAAGAGATAATCCTTCGGATTCCCCTGGGCCTCTTTTGAAATGGCGGAAGCTGCGACGGCGTCCGGAACCGCAAAAAGAGATCTCTGACCCAGGAAGTGTTTGCGTTCCTGGGCGCTGAAGATCTTGATGCGGCCGTACTCGCCGTCGAAACCTGGGCTGATGTTCATCCTGTTTTCGCGCATGCGGCGGATCGCCTCGGCCAGAAGCGGGATGCCGGCCTGCCCGATGCGGTCCGGTTCGAGGTGTTGAAGAATGTCGAGTTCCGGCCCCAGCGCGGCCACGGCTGCCTGGTAGGCCTGGTTGACCTTGCCGGTCTTAGGGCCAACCTGCAGGACCTCGGCCAGGATGTCGGTGAGCGGAACCAGGTTGCAGTAGGGAAGAGCAGTGGCGGGTCGGATGCCGGCCGGTCGATCCGCGAGTTCCTCCACCCGGTAAAGAACGCCGATGGTGAGCGGTTTTTCGCAAACAGGGCATTTCCCACCGCAGGCTATTGTTTCCCTTGGCGCGAGGCACACCCCGCAACTGCGGTGGCCGTCCAGGTGATATTTGCCCTCCTCCGGGTAAAATTCGATCGTGCCTTTGAAATGCTGCGCATCGCCTTTTCTAAGGGCGTCGCGCATGGCAAAATAGGAAAGCTCGGTTTCGAAGAAATTGGCTTCGCGGCCGAGGTTGGCCGGTGAGTGGGCGTCGGAGTTGGACACCAGGCTCACCCCATCGAGGCTTGAGACCCGCCAGTTCATGGCCGGGTCTGAAGAAAGGCCGGTTTCGGCCGCGAATACGTGCGGCGTGAGATCGCCGAAACATTCCGCGATGGAATCAAAGCCGGATTTCGACCCCAACAGGGAAAACCACGGAGTCCAGATGTGCGCTGGAATAAGAAAGGCGTCGGCTGAGATTTCGAGCACGATCTCCAGAAGATCCCGGGCGTCTAGACCGAGAATCGGCCTTCCGTCGGAGTGGATGTTGCCGATGGCCGCGAGCCGGCGATTGAGTCTTCGCGCCGTGTCTAGATCCGGGACGAGGACGAGGTTGTGATTCTTGCGGGTCTTGCCGTCCTTTTTGTAGATGTTGCTGATCTCGGTTGCCAGGATGAAACACATATCGCCCCGGCAGGCCGGGGGTACTCTGGCGGCGCACAATGTCGAGAACTCTTGTTTCAGCCTGAATAGCCCCGGCCCCGCCGGTTCCAGTTTGGCTTCGATTTCCGCAAACCAGGCGGGGTGGCTGAAATCTCCGGTTGCGACCACATTGACCCCCTTGATCTGCGCAGCGACCCAGAGATTTTCAAGATCGAGATTTCGGGCGGTTGCCCGGGAAAATTTAGAGTGAACATGAAAGTCGGCGGTGATTTTCATTTTGTCGGCGCTGGTAAAATATAGCTTGAAAAAATTTACTAAATCCGTTATATATTTATGTTAATTTATTAAACCACTATACCTGGTGGTTTGGTTAGGAATTTATCTATGGGCATCCTGTCATCGGCCGTTTCAATCACCCGCTACCGGGTGGAAGGCAAAATCGAAGGCCCAGTGATTGAAATCGTTTCAAAGGGCCTAAAGAAAAACACGATTCCTGAGATTGACGAAGAAGCGGAGTCAATGGCCGCCGGGTGGACATCGTTTGAAAACCCGTTTCATCCGAACTTCGACGGATCCTCGTTCGTCTTCGGGAATCTGTTTGTATTTGCATTGCGGATCGACCGTAAATCGATCCCGGCAAAACTATTAAAAAAGCACCTGACACTTGAGACATCCAAGCGTCTGGCCAAGACAAGCCGTAGATTTTTGTCCAAGGATGAAAAGCAGGCTCTGAAAGACAAGGTCATTAACGACTTGGCAATAAGGGTTCCCTCCACGCCCAATGTTTACGATTTAATCTGGAACTACGAGGCGTCGTCCCTGTGGTTCTATTCCAACCTGCGCTCCGCAAATGAGGAAATCGAAACCCTGTTCCGGCGATCGTTCAATATAGGGTTGCTGCGCCTATTCCCATATACTGCAGCAGATATCACGGCCGGTTTGTCCGACTCGGAGCGGGACGTTCTTATCGGACTTTCTCCTACACACTTTTCAGATTAATTGCCAACACAAATTACAGGCACCCGCATGCTTGATCTGGCCGTTGCGTATAATCGATATCGGTTTCTGGGCGACGAGTTTCTGACCTGGTTGTGGTACACGATCGAAAACGACCCGAGTGTTTTAAAGTCGGCGGATCCGGACTGTCAGTCTCTTGAAGTCGGAAACCGCATCGTCTTCGAAAACCGCAAGACCAAGTCGGTCGAACGCATCACGATCAAGGGGGACGAGGCTGGTCTTGAAGAGGGCCGCCTGGCCTTGCGCAAGGGCGCTCTGGTTTCAGAAATCGCTCTGATCTTTAAAACCGGCGAATATCAATGGCAGTTCAGCGTCAAGGGTGAAAGCCTTAATGTAAGCAACCTCAAGACGCCGGGACCCTCGCTGCCGCAGAGTCCCGAACAAATGGATGATTTTATTCTGGAAAAAACGGGACAGGTGGATAAGATACTTCAGTTCCTTGAAAAAATTTTTAGTTTGTTCATCCGAAGCCGGGTATCCTCAAAATGGACGAACAAGGTTGTCCCCTCGATTAAAAAATGGATTATCTCGATTGAGGCTTCGTAACCACAGCAGTTATGAATTTGCTTTATTAGCGTTACAGCTTGTTTATAGGTCCCGCGTTATCAACACAATTTTTAGCCGTGACGATAACGTTGTCTTCCGGCCTCAATGAGGTGACACTTTTTTGTATGCTTAAAAATTTTATTTTTTAATAATTATGGCAAGTTAAGAACTTATCAACATATTGACAGTCATTCATCTTTCTCTTTATTATTTTAACAATAAAAATAGAGGGGAACATCATGAGGGCGACCGTTCAAAAAGCGGACATCCAGCCGGTGTTGTCTAGGGTTCAGGGAATAACCGGGCGCAAGACCAACCTGGCAATCACCACCAACGTTCTTATACGAACTAAGGGCGACGGCATCTCCATTTCTGCAACGGATCTGGAAACCGGTTTTGAAGGCAATTATCCTGCCGCCGTCGATTCGCCCGGGGCCATTACGATTAATGCGAGAAAATTGTTTGAAATCGTCAGGGATTTTCCAAGCGATGATATCATCCTGAACGAAATTGAAAACCACTGGATTGAAATTGGAAATGCAACGGTTGAGTATCACATCGTCGGATTGAATCCCGAGGATTTTCCGGTAATTCCGAAGATAGACCAAGCTGAATTCATCGAGATCGAATCGTCAACCCTGGCCGGTATGATTTCGAAATCGGTGATCATCAGCGCCGCTGGGGACGAAAGAAGGACCCACATCATCGGGGTGTATTCCGAATGGATCGAGGAAAAAGGAAACAAACTCTTCCGTATGGTTTCAACGGACGGCAGCCGTCTTTCCAAGAGTGATTTTCCATTAGACCAATCGGTCAGCCTGCCGGCAGGCCCGGGTGTGCTCATCCCCAAAAAGAGCTTAGTGGAGGTTTCGAAATTTTTAGAGGCGGAAGGCTCTGTGCAAGTGGCTTTCAAAGATAATAATTTCATCATCAAGAAGCACGCCGAGACCATCATCATCCGCCTGCTCGAAGGTGAGTTCCCGAAATATGCGGACATCATCGTGAAGCCGGAAGGCAACAATATTGTCATGGACCGCCAGATGTTTTTGATGATGCTCAAGCGCATGTCAATTATGTCTTCGGATGAGTACAAAGGGGTTATTTTCAATTTCGAGGAAAACAAGCTCACGGTGTCATCCACCAATCCGGAAATCGGGGAATCCAAGGAAGAGATGCCGATCGAATTCAATCGAAAGAAGATCACCGTGATGTTCAACGCAAGATTTTTCATTGACACCATGAATGTGATCGATGACGAAAAAATTATTTTAAATATCGTGAGCGAGGAAAAGCCCTGCCTGATCGAGGGTGAAAAAGATAAATCGTATATCAGCGTCATCATGCCGATGCGAATCTAATTGAGAGTTTATTTTACTATGAATACCAATGAAAATTTTAGCTACACTGCGGATAATATAAAAGTTTTAGAAGGCCTCGAAGCGGTGCGGCTGCGGCCGGCCATGTATATCGGCAACATCGATGTCGCGGGCCTCCACCACCTGGTTTATGAGGTGGTGGACAATAGCATCGACGAGGCCATGGCAGGGGTCTGCGACCTCATCAACGTCATGGTTCACGCCGACAACAGTGTCACCGTGACCGACAACGGCCGCGGCATCCCCGTCGGGATGCACAAAAAGGAAAACAAGCCGGCGCTTGAAGTTGTAATGACCAAGCTGCATGCCGGCGGTAAATTCGACAGCGACTCCTACAAGGTTTCCGGCGGGCTGCATGGGGTGGGCGTGTCCGTTGTGAACGCACTTTCCGTTCTGCTCGAGGTTGAGGTCTACAGCGACGGCAATATCTACCGTCAGACCTATTCCAGGGGCCAAAAGACGAGCGAGCTCGAGATTATCGGAAAGACCCGCCAGCGCGGCACCAAAGTCCATTTTCTGGCGGATCCCGAAATATTCACCGCCACCGAGTTCAGTAACGACATCCTCATGCGGCGCTTGCGGGAGCTCGCCTTTTTGAACAAGGGCGTGCGTATCACCTATGAGGACGAGCGCTCGGATGTGAAGGAGGAGTTTTTCTACAAAGGGGGCATTATCGCTTTCTGCGAACACCTGAACCGCCGCAACACCCCCCTGCACAAGGCGATCTATATCGATGGCGAAAGGAGCGACATACAGGTCGAAGTCGCCATCCAGTACAATGACACCTACTTCGACAAGATTCTATCCTTCGCCAACAACATCAACACCACCGAGGGCGGAACACATCTCAGCGGGTTCAAGTCGGCTTTGACCCGCACCATCAACCAATACGCCACCAGCAGCAATGTTCCAAAGAACATGCAGGCCAAAATCACCGGTGATGACGTACGCGAAGGTCTGACCGCCATTATCAGTGTGCGGATCCGCAACCCGCAGTTCGAAGGACAGACCAAGACCAAGCTCGGAAACAGTGAGGTTAAAGGCCTGGTAGAGTCCCTGGTGAACGAGAAACTGAACGAGTTTTTCGAGGAGAACCCTACCATCGCCCGCAAGATCGTGGCCAAGGGAGCGGAGGCGGCGCGTGCGCGCGATGCGGCCCGGCGGGCGCGGGACCTGGCCCGCAGCAAGGGCTCGCTTCTGGACGCCACCCTGCCCGGAAAGCTCGCTGAATGCCAGTCGGACGACCCGAACCTAAGGGAGATTTTCATCGTCGAGGGGGATTCCGCCGGAGGCTCGGCCAAGCAGGGACGCGACCGTAAATTTCAGGCGGTGCTGCCGCTCAAAGGCAAAATCCTCAACGTCGAAAAGGCACGCTTCGACCGGATTCTCCAGAGCGAGGAGATTAAGAACATCATCACCGTCCTCGGCACCGGGGTGGGTAAAGAAGAGTACAACATCGAAAACATCCGCTACAAGAAGGTGATCATCATGACGGACGCCGATGTGGATGGATCGCACATCCGCACACTGCTGCTCACCTTCTTTTACCGCCAGATGCCGGAGATGATCAATAACGGGTTTCTCTACATCGCCCAACCGCCGCTGCTCAAGGTCGGCAAGGGCAAGGATGAAATGTACCTTAAAGACGAATCCGATCTGAACGACTGGGTGTTTAAAAAAGTTTGCGATTCGAAACGGGTGACATACGGCAGTGACCAAAAGGAGCTTTCCGGGCACACCCTTTATCTCTTCAGTTGTGACTTGGCCGTGTACCTCTCCCTTCTGAACACGTTAAAAAAGCGCGGTATCAGCGCGGAGCTGGCCGAGATTTTAGCCGGCGCCGGGTTGGAAGAAAAGTCGTTTCTTCAGGACGAGCAACGCATGACCGCTTTAAAGCAGACCCTCATCCAAAAGGGGTACACGGTGGAGGGTCCAAGCTTCAATGCGGAGCGCAGTATTTTTGAGATTTTCGTAACCGGACAGGGCGAGCACAAGGAAACCGTCTTCGCCGGGCCCGAATCCAGGCTGAATTCGACCATCAAGGTCGGCCGTGGGCTTGTCTTTTCCAACGATTTCCAGAAATACATCGACTTAAAGAAAAAAATCGCCAAATACGACTTTGCGCCCTTCACGGTTCAGGCCCTTGAAAAGGAAGCGAAGGAAGCGGCGGCCTTCAGCGCCAATAACAAGACTGAGCTTATGGATTATCTGCTGCGGGAGGGCAAGAAAGGGCTTTCAGTCCAGCGTTACAAAGGTCTCGGTGAGATGAACCCGGCCCAGTTGTGGGAAACCACCATGAACCCGGAGAAGCGGACCCTGTTGCAGGTCAAGGTGGAGGATTTTGTGGATGCCGACGAGATCTTCACCCTTCTCATGGGTGAAGAAGTCGAACCGCGCCGGGAATTCATCCAGAACAACGCACTGGAAGTCAGCACACTCGACATATAAAGACGACTTCGTCCAAAACCAGCTTCCTGGTTTTTCGGTTGCTGCGGCGAACAATCAGTTCGCCTCACAACACGAAATTCGTGCGCCTTGAATCCGGGATTTTTGCGAAGCTGTCACTTTATTATCAACCTATTTTTCATCTGTGAAGCCCCATGAAAATACATAATATAACTGCCCGAGACCTTCCCGACCTCTGGTTCCAGGCCGTGCACGATATCCTCGATCATGGCCGGCGCTTCGTGATCGACCGCGGGTCCTATGCCGGCCAGACCCGGCTCGAGTACGACTTCTTCGCGGGCCACGTGAAATATCCGGGAACCCAACCGATCATCCCGGACATCCCGGCGAGTTGCGGCATCCCCAACCCGGTCGAGCACGACTACATTTATGGCGGCCCCGGCTACGACCGGGCTTACATCGAATATCTGATGTCGCCTCGCAAGGAGCCCGGCGAGTCCTACACCTACGGCGAGCGCCTGACGCGGGTGCCGATCACCGGCGAGAAGTTCATCTGGTGGCAGGGGGGCAACACCGAAATCATCGATAAGCGGGAAGTGGATGGAAAGCTGCTATTCGAGGAAAACGGCAATCTCTACCTGAACCAGATCGAGTGGGTCATCGGGACTTATAAAAAGTTCGGCCAGCGCAACAACCAGATGGTGCTGCAGGTGGCCCACCCGTCCGACCTGACGCTGATGGACCCACCCTGCCTGCGCTCCATCGACACACGCATCCAGGACGATGTGCTGAATTTCGTGATCTATTTTCGGTCCTGGGATTTATGGAACGGCTTTCCCGCCAACCTCGCCGCCATCCAGAACCTGAAGGAGTATATGGCCGCTGAGATCGGGGTTAAAGATGGCGAGATGATCGTGGAGAGCAAAGGCCTGCATCTGTACGGCTACGCCGAGGACCTTGCCAAACTGAGATGCTTAAGAACCTAAAATCAACCAACCCCGCCTCAATCGGCGGGATTGGTTGATTCACTCATGGGTGAGTGAAATCTCGGGGGAGGGCGGGTGAACGATCTTCATCTTGCCCTTGGCGATTTCATGCCGCCGCAGCACATCTTCCACCACTTGGCTCACGCGCGTGAATTTCGATACGCCGAAGACGGTCTTGTAGTGCTGAATCTGTTTTTCGACCAGCGGCACGATCTGCTCGTGGCGGCCGAGCTCGTCGACCGTCAGGCCCTGCACAAACCCTTCCGAGACCAGTTCCACCACGTCATAGTCGTATCCCAGGTCTTTGTAATCGCTCTGGCCGGGCTCGAGGCCTGCCGTGGGGATGCGATTTACACAGGCGTGATCCAAACCCAGGAAAGCCGCCATCTCCCGCACCAGGCGCTTTGAAAGCCCGCCGATAGGGCTCAAGTGCACCGCGCCGTCGCCGAACAGGGTATAGTAGCCGATCCCGAAGTCCTCATCCTTGTTGCCGGTGCCGGCCACGATTTTTTTCTCGGTGGCCGCCTTGGTGGAAAGCACGTTCGCCCGCACGCGGGCGATCATATTGCCCCTGTGGAAGATGCTTTCAAAGGCCTCGGGGTTGGTGGCGCGGAACGCCTCTATGGGCTTTTCGATGCTGTGGGTCTCGCAGCGGATGCCGAGGCACCGGGCCACCGCTTCCGCATCCTTGATGTCGTCCTGCTTGTTCAGGCTGGATGGCAGGATATAGCCCACGAGCTCGTATGTCGCGGCCGTGTGCCGGGCAAAGGCGCGCTTGATCAGCGCTGCCGTGGTGCTTGAATCCACCCCGCCGGAAAGCCCCACGACACAACCGGTCGTCCCTGTGTAGCTAACCTGTTCGATCACAAAATCGCCGATTTCGCCGCTGACCTTCTCGCAATCCATGCGCGCCAGTTTGATCCGTTTCATCATGCCTCCTGCGGTTGGTTGAAGCGGCATTTTTAGATTTTGTCCGGGGGATGTCAAGAGATGATTGCCGGATAGACGATCAATCGGGCGGTTTCCTCGGGCGCCATCGACCGCAAAACGGGTATGCCCAAAATCAGGCTGATGGTGATGAGGGCCCCTTGCAGCGCTTCCCGGCGCATTCCCAAACATTCCGCATCCTTCCCGGTACCCTCCAGAATCAAGACCGCTTTATATTTTGATTTTACAAGCCGTACCATTTGCTTGAACAATCTTCCATCGACGATGGATCTCGCTAAATCCAGCAGCGTTTTTCGTTCGAACAGGATTCTGCGATCGGCCAGGTAATCACCAGATGCAAGGCGATCGCTTCTAACGAAAACCCCGGGGATGCCGACAAGGGATGCGATCACCTCTGATGCGTGCTCGCGATCATCAGCTACGATATCAACAGGTTGATCGTTCAGTTCGCTGTTCACTCTGGCCTCGCGTCGCTGGTCGCTGGAAAGCTTAATGATATCGATCCGTTCGCTTTATTTTCTTGACAAGGTTCGAGGCTAATCTTCGGCTATGGGGTTTCCGGCTGTTTTCTGTGCCGTCGGCCGGGGGGGGTTTTCCGCAAGTATGCCAGGGCGAGCTGCACGGCCTTGTTGTAGTCGACCTGGATGCCGTCGTCCCCCAACAGGTCGCCGCAGCCCAGCCCGATCAGCAGGCGGCGCAGCCCCAGCCCCTCCGTGACCACCAGAATCGGC
>JACRCN010000080.1 GCA_016219005.1 Deltaproteobacteria bacterium | reverse complement strand
TAAGCCGAATTCTTTTTCACGAGGGCGACAATTTTGCCTGTCGCCCTCTTTTTTTACCCTATCCCTTGCTGCAAGAGTTCCCCGACTTAACTTGCCTTTGAGTTGAGCAATGGCTCAACGCCATGTCCCGGCGTCAGAATTTCTGGCTGTCTCTTCGAAGCCCCCGAACATTGATGCGCAGCCTTGCAGTTTTCCCCTTGACGCAATAGAATCAATAGACTCAACAAACTGTTTTTTTCTGGAGGGCATTCCATGAAACTCGCGCCCAAAATCCCCCCAACCCCCTTTGATAAAGGGAGGAGTTAAGAGTGCTCCGGCGCCACCCCCTTTGCCAAAGAGGGTTTAAGGAGGATCCCGGTGTCTCTCCCCCTTTGATAAAGGTGGAGTGAGAGTACTCCGGGGTTTCTCTCCCTTTGCAAAAGGGGGCCGGGGGGATTTCGTTTCACATCGGATGGCATAACGCGCCACAACAAGCTTCCAAGGAAACTGACCTGCCCGACTGGAGGAAAAAAAAATGAAATTCGCCGTAAGCGGCAAAGGCGGCGTAGGCAAGACGACCTTTGCCGCGCTTCTGATCCGGACCCTGAGCGACCAGGGCAGGAAAGTGCTCGCCATCGACGCCGACCCGGACGCCAACCTGGCCGCCGGTCTCGGGATCGCGGGGGCCGACCGCATTGTCCCTATCGCGGAAATGAAGGAACTCGTTTTGGAGCGCACGGGCGCCAAGCCCGATACCATCGGCGGTTACTTCAAGCTCAACCCCCGGGTGGACGACCTGCCGGACGCCCTGTCGGCCCGGCTCGGCAACATCAAGTTCATGCGTCTGGGCGGCGTCAAGAAGGGCGGCTCCGGCTGCATCTGCCCCGAGAGCGCCCTGCTGCGGGCGCTCGTCATGCACATCGTGCTGCGGCGCGACGAGGTGGTCGTGATGGACATGGAGGCCGGCATCGAGCACCTCGGCCGGTCCACGGCCAAGGCCGTGGACAAGCTCATCGTCGTAGTAGAGCCCGGCCGGCGCAGCATCGACACGGCCGAGCACATCCGCAGGCTCGCCTCCGAAATCAACCTGAACCGCATCGCGGTCGTCGGCAACAAGGTCCGCAACGCCTCGGACGAAGAATTCCTCCGGTCCGCGATGCCCGGCTTCGACTTCCTGGGTTTCCTGCCGCACGACAACGCCCTCATCGAAGCCGACCTCAAGGGTATCTCCCCCTACGCCGTCGATTCGCCGGCCAAGGCCGCGGTGGGAGGGATGATAGAAAAATTGACGACTTCGTAAGAAGCAGGGGCACGCGGCGCCATCCTCATGCCGCGACGAAATCCTCCCGGCCCCCTTTTGCAAAGGGGGAGAAACGCCGGTATCTCTAACACCCTATTTATACACAGCGTCATAAATAATTGCGCATGTTGCAATCACCAGCCCAGCGTTGATGCGTATTCACAAATATCCCATGCGCTATTTCATTTGCCGCTGTGTATGGCAAGGGAGGTGGGAGAAATTTTCGAATCGATTTTTTTACGGGCCCATAACTTTTAGCTTCAATCAATTTAGGAACTTGCACTTCACCCCACATGCACCGCTCCCACACCTACCGCCGACGCGAACGAGCCCGACCGCCTGAACCCCGGCGCTTCACCCCCGCGGCCGATCCGCGCCTCAAGCGGGTCTTTGCCCGCATCGGCGTCCCGGCGAGCGAACGCTTCACCCCCGACCGCTTCCAGGTGGATGCCCTGGCGGCAATCGAGCACGGTGACTGCCTGGTCACTGCCCCGACCGGCTCCGGCAAGACCTGGATCGCCGAGCAGGCGATCGCCCGCGTTCGCGCGCAGGGCGGAAGCGCCTGGTACGCCTGCCCGCTGAAGGCTCTCAGCAACGCCAAGCATGCCGAATTTTCAGCGATCTTCGGGACCGGCGAGGTCGGCATCCTGACCGGTGACCGCAAGGAGGACCCCGATGCGCCGATCACCGTAGGCACCACCGAAATCCTACGCAACCAGCTCTATGACGCGATGCACCGCGGCGAGTCCCTGGACAGCGATCTCGTGGTGCTCGACGAGGCGCACTACTTAGGGGACGGCGAACGCGGGGTCGTCTGGGAAGAGGTCATGATCTACCTGCCGGCGCGGGTCCGGCTGCTGCTGCTTTCCGCCACCATCGGCAATGCCGGCGAAATCGCCTCATGGCTGGCTTCCATTCGCGGCAGTACCTGCACCGTGGTTACGGAAACAAAACGGCCCGTCCCGATCTTTCCCCTGTTCCTCGACCCCGGGGGCACACTGATCCCGCTCGCCGCCCCCGCGCGCAAAGGGGCGGCGGGCGGGCTCGATCGGCGGGTCGCCGACAGTCAGGGGCAGAAACGCGGCTTCGCGCGCGGCGGCAGCCTGCCGCACTGCGGCCGCGTGCTGGAGGTGCTGCGCCGCTATGACCTGCTGCCGGCAATCTTCTTCCTCAAATCCCGCGCCGACTGCGACCGCGCCCTGGACATGTGCCGGGACAACCGGATCGCCGACCCGGACCGCCGGCTGCGACTCACGTCCAGGATCGAGGCCTTTACCCGGCAGAGCCCGCGCATGGCCCGGCACCGGCAGCTCTGGCACCTGGAGCACCTGGCGGTGGGGTCGCACCACAGCGGGCAGCTGCCCTTCTGGAAACTCGCGCTGGAACGGCTGATGACCGAGGGGCTGCTGGACGCGGTCTTTGCCACCACCACGGTGGCGGCCGGCGTCAACTTCCCGGCCCGCACCATCGTCTTCCTGAACTCCGACCGTTTCAACGGCACGCAATTCCTGCCGCTCGATCCCACCGAGTTCCACCAGATGACCGGCAGGGCCGGGCGCCGCGGCATGGACCACATCGGTTTCGCCCTCATCGTCCCGGGCCGTTTTATGGACGTGCGCCAGATCCACCGCCTGTTCGCCACTGCGCCCTCGGGCGTGGAGAGCCAGATCCGGATCAACTTCTCGATGGTACTGAACCTGCTGCTTTCCCACACACCGGCCATGGTCGAGGAGATGCTCCACCGCTCGTTTGCCGCTTACCGCATGGGCAGGGCTCACCCCAATCCGGCCGCACCCGCCGGCCCATCCCGTCTGTGGCGCGATTTCCTGCGGCACCTGGAGTTTTTGCGCCGGAAGGGATACGTGAACGATAGGGACGAGTTGACAGAGGATGGACAATGGGCGAGCCAGCTGCGGGTCGACCAGCCGCTGCTGATCGCGGAGGGATTCCGCGCGGGTGTCTTCCCCCGCTCCGATCCGGCGCTGCTGGCGGCGATCGTTGCCGTGTTCGTGAACGAGAAGGAGACCGACGAGCGGCTCGACCGCAAGCGCCTGCCCAAGGTGCTGATTCAGCGATACCAGCGCACGGCCGCAGCCCTCATGCCGTTCATCGGGCAGATGCAGGCGGCGGGGTTCGGGGACCGGGCGCTCTACCTGAAGCCGGCGGCGGTAATGTACGCCTGGGCCGGGGGGCAGTCCTGGGAGAGCGTCGTAGGGGCCGCGGAGATGGAAGAGGGCGACCTATCCATGCTGATCCTTAGAACGGCGGACAACTTGCGGCACATCCGCGATCTGGAACGGGTCTTCCCGGAAGCTGCCGCCTCCGCCGCCCGGGCGCTCGAGCTGATCCTGAGGGATCCGGTGATGTTTGAGTAAAAGCTATCCAAAAGATACATCCGACAGTCTGTGGCGGCGTGGCCCGCGGCTGTGATCTGCTGTTTTTGAGTAGCTTCTAGAAAAGCGAATGCCCAATAGCGCGTTATAGGCGTTCTAATCTTTTTTCCCCCTATCCAATATTTCCCGGATCTTGGTCGAAAGCTGCTTGAGCGTGAACGGCTTCTGGATGAACCCCTCGCAGCCGCGCCCCATGATTTTGGACGCCTGGCCGTTGATGCTGTAGCCGCTGCACAGGAGCACCTTCACGTTGGGGTCGATCCGCTTCAGACGGTCGAAGGTTTCGCCGCCGCCCATGCCGGGCATGATCATGTCCATGATGACGATGTCGATCCGGCCCGAGTTTTGCCGGTACACCTCCAGGGCTTCCGGGCCGCTGCGCGCCTCCATCACCGTGTAGCCGAGCTCGCTCAGCAGGCCCCGGCCGACATCGATGATCATCTCCTCGTCGTCGACCAGCAGAACCGTCTCCTGTCCCTTCTGAACCGTGGCCGACGCGCGCCGCACCTCTGCCTCCACCTCCCGCGCGGAGGCCGGCAGGTAGATGGTGAAGGTGGTGCCCTGGCCTTTTTCGCTGTAGACGTTGATGTGGCCGCCGTGGCCCTTGACGATCCCGTACACCGAGGCCAGGCCGAGGCCGGTGCCGCGACCCATTTCCTTGGTAGTGAAGAACGGCTCGAAGACCCGGGCCATGTCCGCCTTGTCGATGCCGACCCCGCTGTCGGCCACGGTGATCTTCACGTAGCAGCCCGGCTTCACTTTGTAAGGCCGCACGTAGTTTTCGTCCAGGAACAGGTTTTCCGTCATCAGGTTGAGGTCCCCGCCGTCGGGCATGGCCTGCCACGCGTTGATGCAGAGGTTGAGCAGCACCTGCTCGATCTGGCCGCGGTCGACCTCCACCGTCCAAACCTCGGGGGCGAGCTGGCAGTGCACCCGGATCTCCTTCCTCGTCCGCGCGAACATCGACGCAGATTTCTCGATGATCTCGTTGATGTCGGAGGCCTTGACGTTGTATTTCCCGCGGCGGGCGAAACCGAGCAGTTGCCGGGACAGCTCGGTGCCGCTCTCCACGTACTTCTCGATGTTCTGGATCTTCTCGTGCCCCGCATGGCCCGATTCGAGCCGCAGATCAAGCAGCGACGCGTTGCCCTGGATGCCCATGAGGATGTTGTTGAAGTCGTGGGCAATGCCGCCGGCAAGCGTGCCGATGGCCTCCATCTTCTGCGCCTGCTGCAGCTGCCCCTCGAGCTTCTTGCGTTCCACTTCGGCGCGCTTGCGCTCGGAAACGTCCCGGACCACGCCGCGGAAACCCGTCGGCCGCCCCTCGGCGTTCCGGATCAGCGAAACAGAGAGCTCGAGGTCCTTCGGGTCGCCGTCCTTTCGAATGACCTTGTAGTCGGCCACCGACGCCGCCTCCCCCGTCTTCACCACCTTTTCGAGCGCGGCCTCTGTTGCGGCCGCGGCCTCCGGGGTCGTAAAATTTCGGGTGTTCTTGCCCTGGAGCTCGGCAGCGCTGAAACCCAGGATACGGGATAGGGGGGCATTGAAGAAGGTCAGGTTGTCACGCAGGTCGGTTTCGAAGTACCCTTCCTCGATGCTTTCGAGGATGTTGCGGTATTTCTCCTCGCTCACCCGCAGCGCCTCGTCCGACTCCCGTTCCTTGTTCAGGGTGTACCGGATGTGCGACCCGAAGATGGCGAAGAGGCACAGCACGAGAACCCGTGTAAACGTCTGGAACAGGTTCGGACCGAGCAGATATTGAAAGAAATTGGACTCCGGCGCCAGAAAAAAGAACATGAACGATTCGCACACCCAATAGAAGCAGGCGATGACGATGCCGGTGATCAGGATCGAGTTCATCATCCGGTCGTGCGTAGTCTTCGTCTTCATGGCGGGATGTCTTCTGTTGAGTCTATCGATGGGATAGACATCTTCGTTTGTATTTTCAGCGTAGTACAAAGCTATAAGAGAGTCAAATGCGCAAAAACAAGTGTCTAAAATACCTAAAGTGCGCTAACATGCCCAAAATGAGTTGAGTTTAGACGCCATCTCAATAATGCATCTGACAGTCCCCGGCGGCCTTGCACACCTCTGAAAAATGCTCACCACCCGCCGCGGCGTCTTGCGCTTTTTCAGCGGCGTGCGCCTGGCCCTCGGCTGTGATCTGCTATTTTTGATATGGCGTCTATGACATTGGAAGACCCCATCGACTATGGACTCAAAGACCTCTTCCCGCGAAACGATCCTGCTGCTAACGGCCGCCGTGGTGGTGATCTTCATCTACATGGGGTCCCTCTCCGGCCCTTTTGTTTTCGACGATGAGCCGAACATCACCGAAAACCGCCATATCCGACTGAAGCGCTTGAGCCCCGAGGACGTCTACGCCGCAGCGTTCAACAGCCCCCTGCCCCACCGCCCCGTGGCCAACGCCAGCTTCGCTCTGAATTATTTTTTCAACGGCTACAACGTGGTCGGCTACCGCTTCGTCAACATCCTCATCCACATCATCAACGGTTACCTGGTCTACTTCCTCGCCCGATTCACCCTGCGCACGCCGGCCCTGAGGGGTTTCCGGGAGCAGGCCGGCGCCATCGCCTGCGGGGCGGCCATCCTCTGGCTGGTGCACCCCCTGCATACCCAGTCCGTGGCCTACATCGTTCAGCGCATGACCAGCCTGACGACCCTGTTCTACCTGCTCGCCATGGCCTGCTACTCCGGTGCGAGACTTTCGACCACGACCACCCGCAGGAATATCCTGCTGACCCTGTGCGCCGTGTCTGGGCTGCTGGCCCTCGGGACCAAGGAAATCGCCGCCACGCTGCCCATCTTCATCTTCCTGTACGAATGGTTTTTCTTCCAGCAGCTGGAGCAGGACTGGCTGCGGCGGCGCCTGCCCGCCCTGGCCGGTGTCTGCGTCGCGTTTGGCGTGATCGTGCTGGTTTTTTCAGGGTTCGAAAACCCGGTCGAGCGCATCTTCGCTCCATATGCCGGCGGCGGCATGACCGCGTGGCAGCGCGTGATGACCCAGTTCCGAGTGGTGGTTTTTTACCTGAGCCTCCTGTTCTGGCCGGCCCCCTCGCGGCTGAACCTCGACCACGATGTCGCCATCTCACTTGCGCTGTTCGACCCCGCCACCACGCTGTTCAGCCTCCTGTTTGTGGCCGGACTTTTCGCGGCGGCGGTCCTCACCGCGCGCCGTGAGCCGCTCGGCGCTTACGCCACCCTCTGGTTCCTGGGCAACCTGGTGATCGAATCCTCGGTGATACGGCTCGAGCTCATTTTCGACCACCGCACCTACCTCCCTTCGGTGTTCCCGGCGATCGTGCTGGTGTCACTGGTGTTCAGGTTCCTGAAGCAGAAATGGGCGGCGGTCGCCCTGCTGGCCGCACTGGCGGCCGGTTGTTCGTTCTGGACCTGGCAGCGCAGTCATGTGTGGGCCGATGAAGTGGCTCTGTGGCGTGATTGCATGGAAAAATCGCCGCTCAAGCCCAGGCCCTTCAACAACCTCGGCAGCGCCTTGTCGAAAATAGGCCGCTTCGAAGAGGCGGCAGCCTACCTCGCCCGGGCCGTCAAGCTGAAACCAAATTACGACGATGCCCGGTACAATCTGGGTTATGTACTGGTGCAGCTGGGACAGGTGGACGCCGGGATCCGGGAACTCCTCGAGGCGGTCCGGATCGAACCACGCAACCACATGGCGCTCAACAACCTCGGCGTCGCCTATCTCATCCAGGAAAACTACCCGGACGCCGTCCGGCATCTGCAGGAGGCCTTGCGCCTCAACCCCGATTTCGAAGCCGCCCACAACAACCTCGGGGTCGCTCTGAAAAACCAGGGCGACCTCGCTGGCGCCATTCGCCAGTTCTCGGAGGCCATCCGGGTCAACTCGAATTACGCCGAGGCCTGGAACAACCTCGGGGTATCGCTGAAGGAACAAGGCCGGCTGAAGGAGGCTGGGAACAGCTTCCGCCGGGCGCTTCAAATCAGCCCGAACTACGCCGCCGCCCGCCGCAACCTGGAGGAGGCGGAAAAGGCGCAAGCGCCTAACGTGAACTAACGTGCTGACTCTTCAGATGACGGGTTCGAGGAAAAGTGCGCTTGGGGAAGATTTAAACGATTTCGGCTTTGTGTGATCGCGCATGTCTTTATCCTTCAGTCAGTCTGATTGATCGCTTCCGACGCCTCCCTTTTCGGCCGCCCTTTATACCCCAGTCCCGGCCCCTCGTTTTTTCGATTAACAACTCAAAATCATATTAAAAAATCCGCCATTTTTTCCTTGACTCTCAAAGGATATTAATATTTAATGGAGCAAAGTGGTGGAAAGTGGGGGATAACCAACGCTCATGTTTCGCGGCAGCTCATTCCATACTCTCGACGACAAGGGCCGGATCGTGGTCCCCACCCGGTTCAGGGATCGGGTCCGCTCGGAGGACGCCGATGGACTGATGGTCTCGCGGATGGACAACTGCCTGCTCGCCTACCCCTTCGCGGATTGGCACAAGTTGGAGGAGCGCATCCTGCAGCTGGCCGAAAAAAGCGACTACATGCGCCGGTTCCGGCGAATCTTCATCGGCGGCGCCTTCGAGTGCCTCTGTGACAAACAGGATCGCATCCTCATCCCGCCCACACTACGACAGTACGCCAGCCTGAACAAGGACATCGTCCTGGTGGGCGTCCTCGACCACTTTGAAATCTGGTCCCGGGAAAATTACGAAAAGGAAAGCCTCACGATGGAAGGCGATCTGAGAAACCCCGAGGCCCGGAACGAAATCGCCAAACTCGGCATTTAGGCCCATGGCGTACCGCCACATTCCGGTCATGCGCGGCGAAGTGCTGGAGTATCTGAATTGCCGGCCGGGGAAAATTTACGTCGACGGCACGCTGGGCGGCGCCGGCCACGCCCGGGACATCTGCGAACGCATCATGCCGGATGGGCTGCTGATCGGAATCGACCAGGACCCCGCCGCCATCGCCAACGCCAGGATCGTTCTGGAACCTTTTGTGGCCCGAGTCCGGCTCGTTCGCGAAAATTTCGCGCAGATTCCGAAGGTACTCTCTCAGCTCGGCATCACCGGTGTAGACGGCATCCTGCTCGACCTGGGGCTCAGTCTGAACCAGCTGGAGAACAGCGGCCGTGGCTTCAGCTTCCAGCGCGAGGAGCCGCTGGACATGCGCATGGACCCCCGCGCGCCGGAAACGGCCGCCGACCTCGTCAACGGCCTGACCGAGGACGAGCTGCGCCGGATCTTCCAGGAATACGGCGAGGAGCGCTTTGCCGGTCGCATCGCCCGGCGCATCGCCGCCGAACGCCGGCGGGCACCCGTCCGGACCAGCAGCGAGTTGGCCCGCATCGTCTGCGCCGCGGTGCCGGGGCGCGCCGCGGGCCGCGGCCGGATCCACCCGGCCACCCGAGTGTTCATGGCGCTGCGCATCGCCGTCAACCGGGAGCTCGAGCGCCTCGAGGAATTCCTGGACCGGGTGCCTCCCTGCCTGAACCGCGAGGGGCGGCTGTGCATCCTGGCCTTTCACTCGCTGGAGGACCGCATCGTAAAGCATCGTCTGCGCGCCCTGGAGAAAGGCCGTCAACCCGAGTCGCCATATGCGGCGAACCCGGATCGAGTGCCGGGTGTGTTGAAGGTGTTGACGAAAAAGGTCCTGCGGCCCGGGCCGGAGGAGATCGCCGCCAACCCCATGGCACGCAGCACGCGCCTGCGGGCGGCGGAGCGCATGTAATCGCATGGGAACGGCAGAAACGGCGAGCGCCATGTCGCAGGCGGCACCCAAAATCAGACGACGACGCAATCCGAAGATGATTGCACTGTGGCTCCTGCTGCTGAGCGCCTTGATCGCCGAACTGCTCGGATACACCTGGGTGCGGGTCCAGTGCGTGCGCGTCGGTTATGAAATCGCCGCGCTGAACCGCGATACGCTGCGCCTGACCGAACTCCAGGACAACTTCAAGGTGGAGCTCGCACGGCTGAAATCGCCCCCGCGCATCACCAAAATCGCGCGGGAGAAACTCGGGCTGACGCTGCCGGCGCCCAAACAGATGATGGTGTTGCCATGAAGGCCAGGAAATCAAATTTCACCCGTTTGCGCATCCTGCTGGTCGGCGTAACGTTCGCCGTCGGGTTCGCGGTGATCGGCGGCAAAGCCTTGCTGCTTCAGCTCTATCAGGGCTCCTGGCTTTCCCAGAAAGCATCCGACCAGGTCGAGGATTCCCTCAAGGCCGTAGGCAAACGCGGGGCGATCCTGGACCGCCGGGGGCGCGAGATGGCCGTCAGCATCGACGCCACCTCCATCGCCGTCCGCCCCGCCCAGATCAAGGACGTCGAGTCAGCCGCCCGGGACCTGGCCAGCATCTTCAAGCGGCCGCTTCCGGAAGTGAGAAAAAAGCTCACCTCGGGCAAACCGTTCGTGTGGGTCAAGCGCCAGGCCACCCCCAAAGAACTCGAGGTGGTCCGGAGGCTGCGGATGCCCGGCATCGAGTTCGTCGCCGAATCCAGCCGCTTCTACCCGAACCGGACGCTCGCCGCCCAGGTCATCGGCTTCACCGGGATGGACGGCCGCGGCCTCGAGGGCGTCGAGTTCTTCTACGACAGCCACCTGCGGGGCACGGACACCAGCGTCAAAGTGCTGCGTGACGCCCTGGGAAACGGGTTCCAGTCCGAGCCGCCGGCGGACACCGACGGCAGCGGCAAGAACCTGATCCTGACCCTCGACCAGGCCGTGCAGTTCATCACCGAAACCGCCCTGAACGAGGCGGTAGAATCGACCCGGGCACGCTCCGGCATGGCCGTGGTGATGGAGCCCAAGACGGGCGCCATCCTCGCCCTGGCGCTAGCGCCGACGTTCAACCCGAACGCCTATGACGATTTCAAAAAACCCGTGTGGCGCAACCGGGCCATCACGGACCCGTTCGAGCCCGGGTCGACGCTGAAAATTTTTGTCGCCGCCGCCGCCCTCGAGTTTTCCAGCCTGTCGCCCAAAACAACCTTCAACTGCGAAAACGGCGCCTACCGCATCGGCAAATACACCGTACACGACGTCCACCGCTACGGCGTGCTATCGCTGCAGGATATCATCAAGTTCTCCAGCAACATCGGCGCCGCGAAGATCGGGGAGAAAGTCGGACCGGAGAAGCTCCACCAGACCCTGCGGCAGTTCGGCTTCGGCCAGAAGACCGGCATCGACGGCCCGTCCGAGACCACCGGCCTGCTGATGCTCCCCAAGCAATGGGCAAACATCGACACGGCCGCCATCTCCTTCGGGCACGGCATCTCCGTCTCGGCCGTCCAGCTCATCACTGCCGTCTCCGCCATCGCCAACGACGGCGTCCTGATGAAGCCCCGGATTGTCCAGGCCGCAACCGACAAACAGGGGCAAGTGCTGCAGCAGTTCCCGCCCGAAGAGGTCCGCCGGGCGATCTCGCGCCAGACGGCGCAAACCCTCAAAGACATCCTGCAGAGCGTGATGCTGCCCGGCGGTACCGGGGTCCAGGCCTCCCTCGAGGGCTACACGGCTGCCGGCAAGACCGGCACCGCCCGCAAGGTCGACGACAGCGGCCAGTATGCCAATGACCGCCACGTCGCCTCGTTCATCGGCTTCGCGCCGGTGGAAAACCCGCAGATCGCGGTGCTCGTGGTCATCGACGAGCCCAGAGGCCAGGTCTACGGCGGCGCCGTCGCCGCCCCGGTGTTCAAAAAAATCACCCAATCCACCCTCAACTACCTGAACGTGCCCCCGCGGAACGTCACGGAAAAGCTGAGGGTATCCCGGGACAGCGGGGGCCAGGGATGAAATTGGCGCGCCTGATTGCAGCCCTGCAACCGGCATCCGTGAGCGGTCTCACGGGGGAGGGTCCCGACGTGGCCTCGATCCATTACCGCTCTCAGGACGTCAAGGCCGACGGCCTCTTCGTGGCCATGCGGGGTCTCGCTGCAGACGGTCACGCGTTCATCGATGACGCGGTCCGGCGCGGGGCTGTCGCCGTCGTGGCCGAGCGGCCGGCCGCCGCGGACGCCGTCGTCATCACCGTCCCCTCCACCCGCCGCGCCCTGGCCGAGCTGGCGGCCCGCTTTTTCGGCGCCCCCTCGGAGCAGCTCACCGTGGTGGGGGTCACCGGCACCAACGGCAAGACCACCACCAGCTACCTGGTCGAAAGCATCCTGGCGCGCGCCGGGCATCGCACCGGCGTCATCGGCACGATCGACACCCGCTACGCGGGCCGATCCTTCGCCAGCCCGGTGACGACCCCTGAGTCGCTGGACCTGCAGCGGATCCTGGCGGACATGCGCGCCGCCGGGGTGACCCACGTCATGCTGGAGGCCTCCTCCCATGCCATCGACCTGTCCCGCGTCCACTGCTGCTGGATGGATGTGGCGGTGTTCACCAACCTGAGCCAGGATCACCTCGACTACCACGGCGACATGCAATCCTATTGGCAGGCCAAGCAACGGCTCTTCACGGAGCACCTCGTGGCGGGCCCCAAGGCCGGGCGGGCGCTGGCCGTCGTCAACGCCGACAGCGCCCACGGCCGGCAGCTCGCCGGCCGGATCCAGCGACCGGTGATCCTTGTCGGAACCGACGCGGGCTGCACGGTGCGGGGCGAGGACCTCGTGTGCAGCCAGGGCGGAATCCGCGGAGCCATCCACCTGCCCGGGCAGCGGATCGAGTTTGTCTCGCCGCTGGTGGGGCGCCACAACATCGAAAACATCCTGTGTGCGGCCGGGGCCGGTGCCGCTCTCGGCATCCCGGCCCCGGCGATCCGTGCCGGCATTGAAGCCGTCACGAATGTTCCCGGCCGTCTGGAGCGGGTCGAAAACGGCAGCGGGCGCCACGTGTACGTGGACTACTCCCACACCCCGGACGCCCTCGAACATGCGCTCTCGGCCCTGCGGGAGCTCACGGCCGAGCGGATCATCTGTGTCTTCGGCTGCGGCGGGGACCGCGACCGCAGCAAGCGGCCGCTCATGGGGGAGATCGCGGCGCGCCTGAGCGATCTGGCGATTGTCACCTCCGACAACCCGCGCTCGGAAGACCCACAGGCCATCATCGACGAGATTCTCCCCGGTATCCGCCGCGCCGGCGCACCGGCAGGACGCACGCAGGTCGTCGTCGAACCGGACCGGCGGCGGGCCATCGAAATCGCGCTGCGCGCCGCCCGTCCCGGGGACACCGTCCTGATCGCCGGCAAGGGGCACGAGAGCTATCAGATCATCGGCGGACGCACGATCCACTTCGACGACCGCGAGGAGGCGGCGCGGGCGCTGGCCGAACTGAAGGAAGCGCGAAGCTGAAAGTGATTCGCAACTATGCCGTGGACGATGCAAGACATACTGAAGGCCACCGGCGCTGAGCTGGTGTGCGGCGACGGCCGGCGGAGCTTCACCGGCATATCGATCGATTCGCGCACGATCGCCGAAGGCGAGCTGTTCGTGGCCATTCGGGGCGACGTCCACGACGGCCACGGCTTCGTCCCCGACGTGCTCGGCCGCGGGGTGCGCGGCCTGGTCGTCGACCGCCGACGGCTGGACGCGCTGCCCGAAGCGGCCCGGGCCACGGGCCGGGTCGCCTGCGCGGCGGTGGCCGACACGACCCGCGCCCTGGGCGACCTCGGCGCGTTCCATCGCACCCGCAGCCGCGCCGCGGTGGTCGCCGTCACGGGGTCCAACGGCAAGACCAGCACGCGCCGGATGATCGCCGCCGTGCTGGCCCAACGCTTCAGGGTGCTGGAGGCCGAGCGCAACCTCAACAACCAGATCGGCGTCCCGCTGACCCTGTTCCGGCTCGCGCCGGAGCACGATTGGGCCATCCTGGAACTCGGGACCAGCATGCCCGGCGAGATCGCGCGCCTGGCGCAAATCTGCACGCCGCAGATCGGCGTCATCACCAACATCGGCCCGGCGCACCTGGAGCGGCTCGGTTCCTTGGAGGGGGTCTTCACGGAGAAGTCCGCACTGATCTTAGGCCTGCGGGCCGGCGGCCGCGCGGTGTTGAACGCGGATGATCCCCGCCTGCGGCCGCTCGCACATGGCTCCGGCCCGCCGGCGGTGCTCTTCGGCCTGTCGCCGGATGCCGCCGTTCGGGCCGCCCGGATTCAGGACACCGCAGCGGGGGTCGATTTCGAGCTGATGCTGCCGGCCGAAACCGTGCCGATCCTCCTCAACGCCCATGGCCGCTTCATGGTGCAAAACGCCCTGGCCGCGGCGGCGGTGGGGCACCTGCTGGGGCTTTCGGGCGCTGAGATCGCAGCAGGCTTGGGGCGTTTCGCCCCCGTCTCCGGCCGCATGCAGGTGAGCCGTCTGGCGGATGGAATCACCCTGATCGACGACACGTACAATGCCAACCCGGCCTCCATGGAAGCGGCCCTCGCGGTGCTCGGCTCGCTGCGCAGCGGCGGCCGGAGCATCCTGGTGGCCGGCGACATGCGCGAACTCGGGGGCGAGGCCGGCCGCATGCACCGGGAGATCGGCCGGCTCGCAGCCCGCACGGGTGTGGGCAGGCTCTTCGCGTGCGGGGATCTGGCCGCCGAAACCTCCGCCGGGGCCCGCAGCGGCGGCATGGCCGCCGCCGACATTGTCATCGGCGCACGGGCCGACATCGAGCACGCCCTGCTCAAAGTGCTCCAACCGTCGGACCGGGTCCTGGTCAAGGGCTCGCGCGCCATGGGCATGGAACATATCGTCCGGGCGATCCAGGATTGGAGCCGCACCCGGCTCCGGCTGAAAGAGTGATCGATGCTGTACCATCTACTGTATCCGCTGCATACGCTGTTTTCGGCCCTGAACGTGTTTCGTTACATCACGTTCCGGACGATCTACGCCAGCCTCACGGCCTTTTTCATCTGCTACCTCCTTGGCCCGTGGGTGATTGAGCGGCTCACCCGGCTTCAGGTCGGCCAATACATCCGCGACGACGGGCCCAAGAGCCACCTCGGCAAGGCCGGCACCCCCACGATGGGCGGCATTCTCATAGTGGCGGCGATCACCATCTCCACCCTGCTCTGGGGCGACCTCACCAACCCGTTCATCTGGATCGTGCTCTTGGTGCTGCTCGGCTTCGGCGCCATCGGGTTCATCGACGACTACCTGATGCAGGTCAAGAAGCAGAGCAAGGGCTTGAGCGTACGCGGCAAGCTGGGGCTGCAGGCGATCCTCGGGCTGCTGGCGGGCACACTGGTCTGCCTCGTACCGAGCTTCTCGACCGAGGTGACGGTGCCGTTCTTCAAGACGGTCTCCCCGGAGCTCGGCTGGGGCTACATCCTCTTCGCGCTGCTGGTGATCGTCGGCGCGTCGAACGCCGTCAACCTGACCGACGGCCTGGACGGGCTTGCCATCGGCCCGGTGAGCATCGCCGCCGCAACCTACATGATCTTCGCGTACATCGCCGGCAACATCAAAATCGCGAGCTATCTGCAGATTGCCTACATCCCCGGCTGCGGCGAGATCACGGTATTCTGCGGCGCGATGACGGGGGCTGGGCTGGGTTTTCTCTGGTTTAACGCCTACCCGGCCCAGGTCTTCATGGGCGACACGGGCTCGCTGTCTCTGGGCGCCTCTCTGGGGGCCATCGCCGTGATCACCAAGCAGGAAATTCTCCTGGTGCTGGTGGGGGGGCTGTTCGTGATCGAGGCCCTTTCGGTCATTTTCCAGGTGACCTTTTTCAAGATGACCCACGGCCGGCGGATCTTCCGCATGGCGCCGCTGCACCACCATTTTGAACTGAAGGGCTGGGCGGAGCCCAAGGTGATCGTACGCTTCTGGATCATTGCGATTGCCCTGGCCCTGCTGGCCATGAGCACGTTGAAGCTCCGATAGCACGCCGGGCGGGACCGCTCACGATGGGATGACAGGCCGCATGCAGATTGCGAACAAAAAGATCCTCGTGGTCGGGCTGGCGCGCACCGGAATCGCCACCGCGCGGTTTCTGCGCCGCCGCGGTGCGGCGGTGCGGGCCACGGACACGGCGGCGGAGGCGGCACTCGGCCCCGGGGTGGCCGAGCTGCGCACTCTGGACGTTGATCTGGCACTGGGGGGACATCGTGTCGAAGATTTCACGGCGGCGGATCTGATCGTGCTGAGCCCGGGAGTACCCCACACCCTCGCCCCGCTCCAGGCCGCACGCGGCCGCGGGGTGCCCGTAATCGGGGAGGTCGAGCTGGCCGCGCGGTTCATCCGCGAGCCCATCGTGGCGGTGAGCGGCACGAACGGGAAAACCACGGTGACCGAGCTTCTGGGACGGATGCTGGAATGCTCGGGCCGCCGGGTCTTCGTCGGCGGGAACATCGGACGGCCCCTGATCGGCTACGTCGACGGCGGGCAGGCCGCCGACCTCGTCGTGGCCGAAATCAGCAGTTTCCAGCTCGACACCATCGCGACGTTCCGGCCCGCGGTGGGAGTGCTGCTCAACATCACCGACGACCACCTGGACCGCTACCCGGATTTCGCGGCCTACTCCCGCTCGAAGATGCGGCTCTTTGAAAACCAGACCGCGCAGGACGCAGCCGTCCTGAACGGCGCTGACCCGGTCATCCGGGCGCAGGCCGCGGTCATCCGCAGCCGCCGGCTGTTCTACAACACCGCGGAGGCCGCCGAGAATTGCGCCGCCGTTGCAGGGACCGCCCTCACCCTGCGGCTTCCCGAGCGCGAGGCGGCCCGGCTGGACCTGGCGCCGTTCCGGCTCCGGGGACCCCACAACGTCGAGAACGCGTGCGCCGCGGCTCTTGCCGCTCTGGCGGCCGGTGCCAGCCCCCCGGGCATCCAGCAGGCCCTCGCCGCCTTCGCCGGCCTGCCCCACCGCATCGAATCCGTAGGGGTCGTCAACGGCGTCGAGTACGTGAACGACTCGAAGGCGACCAACGTCGATGCGGTCCTGCGCGCGCTGGACTGCTTCGCAACACCGGTGGTCCTGATCATGGGCGGTTTGGACAAAGGCGGCAACTTCCGGCTGCTCGAGACCGCCGTCCGACGGCGCGTCAGGGCCCTCGTGCTGGTGGGCAAGGCCAGCGACACCATCCGGGCGGCGCTGGGCGGTCTTGTTCCGACCGTCCAGACCCCGGACATGACGGCGGCGGTGGGGGCGGCCGCCGGGCTGGCCGCCAGCGGCGACGTGGTGCTGCTTTCCCCCGGCTGCGCCAGCTTCGACATGTATCAGAACTATCAAGCCCGCGGGGAGGACTTCCGGCAGGCGGCCCTGCGGCTTAAAAAAATGAACGAGCCATGAGTAACAGCGCCCGACGATCGCCGAGCACGCCCTACGACGTGCAGCTCCTGTTCCCGGTGTTGTTTCTGGTGGGCATCGGAATCGTCATGGTCTACAGCTCGAGTTCGGCCCTGGCTATGAAAAAGTTCGGATCGGATTACTTTTTCCTGAAGAAGCAGGCGGTGTTCGCCCTGGTCGGGATCTGCGTGCTCGTGGTCTGCCGGCACATCCCCTACCAGGTCTACCGGCCCCTGGTCTACCCGCTCCTGGGAGTCGCGGCCGTGCTGCTGTTGGCCGTGCTGGTTACGCCGCTGGGGGTCACGGCCGGCGGCTCCAGCCGGTGGCTGCGCCTCGGCAGCCTGCGCTTCCAGCCGTCCGAATTCGCCCGGCTGGCGCTGATCGTCTTCATGGCCTACTCGCTGGAGAAGAAGGCCCATCGCATCAAAGATTTCACGGTCGGCTTCCTGCCCCACGTGGTGGTGATGGGGGCGCTTGCCCTCTTGATCCTGAAGCAGCCGGATTTCGGCTCGGCGGTGATCCTGGCGGGGCTGACCTGGCTCATGATGTTCGTCGGCGGGGTGCGGTTGGCTTACCTGCTCAGTTCGTGCGCACTGCTGGGGATGGCTGCTTTCTATTTCATCACGCACGCCGGCTACCGCATGCGCCGGCTGATGAGTTTCATGGACCCGTGGCAGTATTCGTCCGACGAGGGCTATCAGATCGTGCATTCCCTGATGGCCTTCGGAACGGGCGGGTGGTGGGGGGCCGGCATCGGCAACGGCTACCAGAAGCTCTTCTACCTGCCGGAGCCGCACACGGATTTCATCTTTTCGGTGATCGGGGAGGAACTCGGCCTGGCCGGAGTGATCTTCACCATCCTCCTGTATGTCGTGATCGTGTGGAAGGGGGTCCGCATCGCGTACAACGCGCCGGACCTGTTCGGGAACTACCTTGCCATCGGGCTCACGGCGGCCCTGGGTCTTCAGATCTGCATCAACATGGGAGTCACCCTGGGACTGCTGCCGACCAAGGGACTCACCCTGCCCTTCCTCAGCTACGGCGGGACGTCGCTCGTGTTGAACATGGCCACCGTCGGAATCCTGATGAACATCGGGGCGACGGCCAGAACCGCGCGGAGGCCGGCATGACGACGGCACAGCGCATGCACGGCCTCGGGTGGCTGACGGCGCTGCCGGAAGACGGGCCGGCGACAGAGGCGGGTCATGCCGCGACGGCGGCCGGTGCCGCCCGGCCGCTGCGGGTGGTCATCGCCGGAGGCGGCACCGGCGGGCACCTCTTCCCGGGGATTGCCGTCGCCGAGGAAATCCGCGCCCGCAACCCGCGCAACCGCGTGCTCTTCGTCAGCCGGGGCAACGACTTCGAGCGCTCGGCTCTCGCCCGGGCGGGGTTCCCGCTGGAGGCGATCACGGTCGAAGGGCTGAAAGGCCGCGGCGTTTGGAACCAGTTGCGGGCGCTTTACCACCTCCCCCACGCAGTCCTGCAGTCCGCGCGAATCGTGCGGGCTTTCGGCCCGGATCTTGTGATCGGCTTGGGCAGTTACGCGGCCGGGCCCGTGGTCATGGCGGCTTGGCTGCGGCGGCGGCCCGTGGCCCTGTGCGAGCAGAACACCCTGCCCGGCATCGCCAACCGAGGCCTGGCGCCGCTGGCCGACCGCATCTACACCGCTTTCGAGCGGACCGGCGGTGGTTTCGACCCGCGCAAGGTCTTGTGGACGGGCAACCCCCTGCGCCGGGAGATCGTGCAGGCCGCCGCCGAACCTCACCGGGACGCCGCCGCGACCCGCGGGGAAAAGTTCACGGTCCTGGTCATCGGCGGCAGCCAGGGCGCCCATGGCATCAACGTGGCGGTGGCCGAGGCCCTGGGCCGCCTGCACCCCCGGAATCGCTTCGACTTCGTGCACCAGACCGGAACCGCGGACGAGGACATGGTGCGCGAAGCCTACCGCCGCGCGGGAATCCCCGGCCGCGTGCAGGCCTTTTATGACGACATGGCCGCTCAATACGGCCGGACCGACCTGGTCATCTGCCGGGCGGGCGCCACCACCGTGGCCGAAATCACCGCCCTCGGCAAAGCGGCCATCTTTATTCCGTTCCCGCAGGCGGCGGACGATCACCAGCGCCTGAACGCCCTGTGCCTGGTTTCGACCGGCGCCGCCGAAATGATCACCGAGGCGGAGCTGAGCGGCGTCCGGCTTGCCGAACGCATCGCCTTCTTCGCCTCCCACCCTGAAGCACTGCGGGACCTGGCGGAGAAGTCTGCACGCCTCGGCAAGCCGGACGCCGCCCGCCGCATCGTGGACGACTGCGTGGAACTCATCGCCCGGCGAACGGGCCAACGGGCCAACAGGCCAACGGGCTGACGCACCATGTATCTCAAACGCTATCACATCCACTTCGTGGGCATCGGCGGCATCGGCATGAGTGGAATCGCCGAACTGCTCCTCAACCTCGGGTACAAGGTGTCCGGCTCGGACCTCAAGTCCTCGGAGATCACCGCGCGCCTTAAGAACCTGGGCGGGATCATCTTCGAGGGCCACGCCGCCGACCGGATCCAGGGCGCCGACGTGGTCGTGATCTCCTCGGCCGTGCGGCCCGCCAACCCGGAGGTCGTGGCCGCCCGGCGCTTGTCGATCCCGGTGATCCCGCGCGCCGAGATGCTGGCCGAGTTGATGCGCCTCAAGTACAGCGTCGCCGTGGCCGGGGCCCACGGCAAGACCACGACCACCTCCATCGTGGCCGCGGTGCTGGCGAGCGGAGGCCTCGACCCCACGGTGGTAATCGGCGGGAAACTGATGAGCGTCGGCACGAACGCCGTGCTTGGCAAAGGGGATTTCATCGTGGCGGAGGCGGACGAAAGCGACGGGTCCTTCCTGCGCTACGCGCCGGCGATCGCAGTGGTGACCAACATCGACCGCGAGCACCTGGACTTTTACCCGGACCTGGACGCGATCGAACGGGCCTTCCTGGAGTTCATCGACCGCATCCCCTTCTACGGTTTGGCCGTGCTGTGCCTTGACAACGAGTCCATCCAGGGCTTGATCCCCCGCATCCAGAAACGGCACACCACCTACGGAATGACGTCCCAAGCGGACCTTCACATCCGCGACGTGGCGGTCGAGGGCCGTCGCAGCCGCTTCAAGGTATTTCGCAAAGGCAAGCGCCTCGGCACTTTCACCTTGAACCTGCCGGGGGTGCACAACGTCTACAACGCCACCGCCAGCATCGCGGTGGGAGTGGAGCTCGACATCCCCGTCGAGCGGATCCAGGCGGCCCTGGAAAACATCGCGGGTGTCCAGCGCCGCCTGGAGGTGAAGGGGGAGAAAAACGGGGTCACCGTGGTGGATGACTACGGGCACCACCCCACTGAAATCAAGATGACCCTTGACGCGGCGAAGGTCTGCTGGCCGGAGCGGCGCGTGGTAGTGGTGTTCCAGCCCCACCGCTACAGCCGCACCCGCGCCCTGTTCGACGAGTTCACCCGGGCTTTCTACCAGTCCGACGTCCTGTGCGTACTCCCGATCTACGCCGCCGGCGAGGACCGCATCGAAGGCATCACCGGCCAGACCCTGTGCGAGGGGATCAAAGCGCACGGCCACAAGCAGGTAGTCTGCGCCGAGAGCATCGCCGCCGCCGTGGCCCACCTGCGCGAGATGCTGGTGCCGGGGGACCTGCTGCTGACCCTGGGTGCGGGCGATGTCTGGAAGGTCGGGGCCGAGGTGTTGAAGGATGTGTAACATGGTGCACCGCATTCGACATACGCCCACGGGGGAGGCGACATGAGGGTCAACACTCGTCGCGGCGCGCGCCCACCGGCGCGCATCAACACCCGGCGTCCGCCGCGCCAGAACATCAGCCGGCGGGCCGTTGCGGTCCGCCGGCAGGCATTGCTGCGCCGCTGCGTGCTCGGCCTGAAGCTCTGCGCCGGCGCCGTCCTCGTGGTGTTGGTAAGCTTCTTTTTCATCTTCGTCCACGACGTGTTCGTCCAGAGCGACTATTTCAAAGCCAAGGGAATCCAGGTCGAGGGCGGGCAGCGCCTGTCGTCCCGGGAGATCATGCGCCAGGCCGGAGTCCGAGAGGGGGTCAACGTCCTGAGCGTCAATCTCTCGGCCGCGCGGCGGCAGCTGCTGGCGCACCCGTGGATCGCCGAGGCGGAGGTCCAGCGCGAAATCCCCTCGGGCCTGCGCATCCGCATCCGGGAGCATGCGCCGGCGGCCGTCGTCGATCTGGGGCGCCGATTCCTGCTGAACGACCAGGGCGAGCTCTTCAAGGAGTGGGAGGAATCGGACGCAGTCGACCTGCCGGTGGTGAACGGGTTCAAGGTCTCGGATGCCCGGGCGGTGGATCGGCCCGGTGCGGCGCGGCGGCTGCCGCTGTCCGCCCTTGCGCCGGACTTGCCGCCGGAGCAGGCCCGCAGTCGGCCGCTCGATGCGGTCATGCAGGTGCTCGCCCTGGGGCGCGAGCCGGGGGCCGCGCTGCCCATCCGCCAGATCCGGACGATCCGGGTGGACCGCGAGCTGGGGATCACCGTCGTGGCGTTTGATCCAGGCAAGTCCATCCGTCTGGGCTACGACGATTATCCCGCCAAATACCATCTACTCGAGGATCTTCTGGCGTTTTTCAAAGCCCAGCCGGGCCCGGTCGATTTCGACCGGATCGATCTGACCGACGTCAATCGGGTGATCGTCAATCCGGTGAAGGCGGAACTCCCTCAGACGGGACCTCAAGGAGGCTGAGCATGCAGCGCAGGGAAGACATCGTCGTCGGCCTGGACATCGGCACCACCAAGATCTGCGCGGTGGTGGGCGAGGTCTCCGGCGACGGCATCAGCATCATCGGGATCGGCACTCACCCCTCGATCGGGCTGCGCAAGGGTGTAGTCGTCAACATCGAGACGACGGTCGAGTCCATCAAGAAAGCAGTCGAGGAAGCCGAGCTCATGGCCGGCTGCGAGATCTCCTCGGTCTACACCGGCATCGCCGGGGGGCACATCACCGGCTTCAACAGCCGCGGCATCGTGGCCATCAAGGGGCCGGAGATCACCCCGCAGGATGTCGAGCGGGTGATCGACGCCGCCCGGGCGGTGGCCATCCCGATGGACCGCGAGGTCATCCATGTGCTGCCCCAGGAGTACATCGTGGACGACCAGCCCGGCATTCAGAACCCGGTCGGCATGTCCGCCGTCCGGCTGGAGGCGAAAATCCACATCGTCACCGGTGCGGTGACCTCCGCCCACAACATCGTGAAATGCGCCAACCGCGCCGGGCTGGACGTGTGCGACATCGTCCTGGAATCCCTTGCCTCCGGGGAAGCCGTACTCTCGGAGGAAGAAAAACAGCTCGGCACCGCCCTGTTGGATCTGGGCGGCGGCACGACGGACCTGGCCATCTTCTCCGGCAAAAACATCAAGCACACCTTCGTGCTGGCGCTCGGCGGGGACAACCTGACCAACGACATCGCCATCGGACTGCGCTGCCCCCACCCCGAGGCGGAAAAAATGAAGAAGCGCTACGGCAATTGCGTCGCCAAAAACATTCAGGCCGATGAAGCGATCGAAGTGCCCGGCGTAAGCGGCCGCGAGGCGCGCAAGCTCCCGCGCCAGATCCTCGGGGAAATCCTGGAGCCCCGGATGGAGGAGATATTCTCCCTGGTCAACCGGGAGATCTACCGTGCCGGCATGGAGAACATGGTCCCCTCCGGGATGGTCCTGACGGGGGGAACGGCCCTGCTCGAGGGGGTGACCGAAATCGCGGAGTCGGTATTCAGTCTGCCGACCCGCATCGGCACCCCACAGGGGCTGCGGGGGCTGGCGGACGTCGTCAACAACCCCATGTATGCAACCGGCGTGGGCCTCGTTCTCTACGGGGCGCGCCACCAGCAGACGGAAAAGAAGAAGTTCCGGATCCGGGACCGCCACATCTTCAACCGCCTCATGAACCGCATGAAGCGCTGGTTTAAAGACGTCATCTGAAGATGTCGTTTGTCAACGACATCTCGTCAAGTTTTAAGCAAAAGAACAGAACAGGTTCGAATGGAAGCATTCACAGGATAGGGCAACCGGGGCCTCAACACTGAATACTACTAACTTGACACCAACCACAGGCAGGAGGGCAACTGATGTTCACTTATGTAGACAATGAGAAATCGGCAAAGATCAAGGTGATCGGGGTCGGCGGCGCCGGCGGCAACGCCATCAACAACATGATCCGTTCCGGCCTGCAGGGCGTCAAGTTCATCGCCGCCAACACCGACGCGCAGGCACTCGAAATCTCCAAGTCGGACGTCCGGGTCCAGCTGGGCGACAGCATCACCGAGGGACTGGGAGCCGGCGCCAACCCTCAAATCGGACGGGACGCCGCGCTCGAAACCGTCGAGGAGCTGCGCAACGCCCTGCGGGACAGCCATATGGTGTTCATCACCGCCGGCTTGGGGGGCGGCACCGGCACCGGGGCCACTCCCGTGATCGCCGAGATCTGCCGCGAGATGGGAGCGCTGACGGTGGCCGTGGTAACGCGGCCTTTTTCCTTCGAAGGCAAGCGGCGCGCCCAGATCGCCGAGCAGGGGTTGACGGAGCTCAAAAAATACGTCGACACGGCCATTACCATCCCGAACGACCGCCTGCGGGCGCTGGCCTCGAAGAAGGCGACCCTCATGGAGATGTTCATGAAGGCCGACGAGATCCTGCTGCACGCCGTGAAGGGCATCACCGACCTCATCATGATGCCGGGCCTGGTCAACCTCGACTTTGCCGATGTGCGCACCACCATGTCCAAGGCCGGGATGGCCCTCATGGGCATCGGTGTTTCCTCCGGCGAAAACCGTGCGCTCGAGGCGGCCGAAAAAGCCATCTCGCATCCGCTGCTCGAGGACATTTCGATCGCCGGCGCCAAGGGTGTGCTCATGAACATCACCGCCTCGAGCAGCATGGAGTTCGAGGAGGTGGCGGAGGCCTCGGAGCGCATCCACAAGGAGGTCGGTGAAGACGCGGAGATCTTCTGGGGCACGTCCGTGGACGACAGCCTGGGCGATGAGATGCGGGTGACCGTGATCGCCACCGGCATCGGGGCCGAAGTCGATGCGGCCCGGCAGCGGGAAAAAGACATGGCCAAAGACAAGGAGCACGAGAAGGAGAAAAAGTTCGCTCAGCCGCTGCGGGGCAAGGTCCGGGACGTCACTCCGGCCGACCTGGATCGCACCGACATCGTCGACCTCGATCAGCCGACCTTCATGCGCAACCGGCGGGCCGTCGGTGAAACCTCGGGGGCCCTCTACCGGGGAGTGGGCCGGATGGCGCTGAACGACACCGATCTCGATGTCCCGACCTTCCTGCGCCGAAAGGCGGACTGAGCGCCGGCCGACACGTTCAGCGTGAAAGCACTGCCGCGCTGTGATTGCCATGGGCCTGCCGCACGTGTATAGTGGCGGCAATGCGCCGGCGCCAGGAGCCGGCCATGCCCCATTCGACCGGCAGGAGGCGGCAGGCAGTGAAATCCGACACGGGCGCTACGACACCCGGTGCCAACGAGATCGGCACCATCCGCAAGAGCTGGCGCGGGCGGACCACCGTTGCCCTGGTCTACCCCAACCGCTACCACGTGGGCATGTCCAATCTCGGCCTGCAGTCGGTGTATGGGCTTCTCAACGGATTCGACGACGTCGTCTGCGAACGCGTATTCCTGCCTGAAGACGGCGAATCGGCCGCCGCTCGCCTGACGACCCTCGAGTCAGGCCGGCCGGTGGCCGAGGCCGACATCGTCGCCTTCTCCATCTCCTTTGAAAGCGACTACCCGCACCTGCTCTCGCTGTTGGAACGGGCGAAAATCCCCCTGCTCGCTTCGCAGCGGACCGAGCACCATCCCCTGGTGATCGCCGGCGGGGTGGCCTGTTTCCTGAACCCGGAACCGATCTCGCCGTTCGTAGACGCCTTTCTGATCGGGGAGGCCGAGGGGATCCTCCCGCATTTCATGGAGGCGTTTCGTTCCGGCACCGAACGGCGGGCGCTGCTCATGGCAATAGCCCGCGGGGTGCCCGGCGCCTACGTGCCCGCCTTCTACCGCGTGACCTACACCCCCGCGGGGACCATCGACGCGTTTGAACCGGCCGCGGATGTTCCCGCACGGATCGTCCGGCCCTTTGTAGGCGACCTCTCCCAGACGGCCACCTGCAGCACCGTGGTGACCCCCGACACCGCGTTCGGTCGCGCCTTTTTGGTGGAAGTCGGCCGGGGCTGCCCGCACGGCTGCCGCTTCTGCAGCGCGGGGTTCGTCTACCGCCCGCCGCGGTTCCGGCCCGTCGCGGCCCTCGCCCGCAGCATGCGCGAAGGCCTTCGGCACACGGACCAGATCGGGCTCGTGGGCGCAGCGGTTTCGGACCTGCCGGGGATCGGGGCCCTGTGCGCGCAGTTTGCCGGAACGCACACCACCATCTCTTTCAGCTCCCTGAGGGCGGATGCGCTGTCGCCGGAGCTGGGGAACGCCCTGAAACAGGGCGGGGTCAAGACCGCCACCATCGCCCCGGAGGCCGGCTCCGAGCGCCTGCGCCGCGTGATCAACAAGGGGATCACCGAGGACGACGTGCTGAACGCCGCCGAGACCCTGGTTGCCCACGGCATCCCCAACCTCAAGCTCTACTTCATGCTGGGGCTGCCCACCGAAACCCCGGCGGACGTGGAGGCCGTCGTCGACCTGGTCAAGCGCGTCAAGCACCGCTTTCTGCAGGTAAGCCGCAGCCGGCGGGCCATCGGCACCATCACGGTCAGCGTCAACTCCTTTGTGCCCAAGCCGTTCACGCCGTTCCAGTGGGCGGCGATGGCGGAGATCGGGACCCTCAAGGCACGGATCAAAAAAATCAAGGCCGAGCTCAACCGGGTGCCCAACGTGCGCGTGCACTCCGATATCCCGCGCTGGGCCTACGCCCAGGCGCTGCTGGCGCGCGGCGACCGCCGCGTCGCGGAGATCCTTTCCCGCGTCCACGCCCTGTCCGGCAACTGGGCCCAGGCCCTCAAGGTCGTGGCCGTCAACGCGGACTTCTACGTGGGCCGCGAGCGGGATCTGGACGAGACCCTGCCATGGGACTTCATCGACCACGGCGTCAGCAAAGCCTTTCTCAAGCAGGACTATCAGCGAGCCCTGGACGGCCGCCCGGGTGTCGTCTGCCGCATGGACTCCTGCCGCCTGTGCGGGGCCTGCGGGGACGAGCCGCCCGGCGCGGATTCCAGCCAGGAAACCTTGCATTCCAAATCGTAACCTGGTAAATATTAGCCTTTTGATCTAGAATGCTGTCGTTACGCCCGGCTGCTTCACCGGTCATGCGCGGCGCTGGGCGGCAGCTTGGAGGAGGGTAGAGCATGCTCGAAGGGATCCTGTTCATGGGCGGCTTGGGTGCGGCCTGCAGCATCGTGCTGGGGGTTGCGGCGCGCATCTTCTACGTGTACGAAGACCCGCGCATCGCCCAGGTGGAGGGCTGCCTGGCGGGAGCCAACTGCGGCGGGTGCGGGTTCGCCGGCTGCTCGGCTGCGGCGGCCGCGGTCGTCATCGGAAAAGCCAAGACCAACGTGTGCCTCGTGGGCGGTCTCGAATCGGCTCAGAAGGCGGCCGCCGTCATGGGTGTCGAAGTCTCGCTCGCCGAAGCGCCGAAGTCCATCAACCCCTGCACGGGCGGACTGCGCGCCGAAAACAAGTTCGTCTACCTGGGGATCAACACCTGCCGGGCCGAGGCCGCGATCTTCGGCGGCAAGCGCGTCTGCGGAGTGGGCTGCATCGGCCATGGGGACTGCGTGCGGGTGTGCCTGTTCGACGCCATCGCCATGGGACCGGAGGGGTTCCCGGTGGTCGACGAGAAAAAATGCGTCGGGTGCGGAATGTGCGCGCAGGCCTGCCCCAAGAACCTGCTGAAGGTACGCACCCCCTCCGAGCGCCTCCTGCACTTCAACCAGCTGAACGACTGCCTGGCCCCCTGCCGCCAGACCTGCCCGGCCGAAATCGACATCCCCACCTACATCCATCAGATCCGCCAGGGCGACTATGCCGGGGCCGTGCAGACCATCCGGGAGCGCAACCCCCTGCTCCTGGCCTGCGGCCGCGTCTGCCCGCACCCCTGTGAGACCAACTGCCGCCGGGGGGTCGCAGACGACCCGGTCTCGATCAACCAGCTCAAACGCTTCGCGGCCGACTTCGAAATGAACTCCGGCCGGCACCTGCCGGTCTCCATCGCGCCGGAGACCGGCAAGCGCATCGCCGTGATCGGCGGAGGGCCCGCCGGCCTGACCTGCGCTTACTTCCTGCGGCGGCTGGGCCACCAGGTCACCATTTTCGAGGCCATGCCCAAGTTGGGCGGCATGCTGCGCTACGGGATCCCGGAGTACCGGCTGCCCAAGCAGGTGCTCGACTGGGAGATCCAGGGCATCCTGGACCTGGGCGTCGAAGCCCGCACGGGCGTGCGGTTCGGCGCGGATATCGACCTGGAGCGCCTGCTCGCGGAAGGGTACCAGGCCGTCTTCCTCGGCATCGGCGCCTGGAAGGACACCAAGCTCGCGGTGCCCGGGGAGGAGTTGGCCGGGTGCTATACCGGGATCGACTTCCTCTCCCGCCTGGCGGCCGGGGAGAAGCTTTCCATCCCACCCGTCACGGCGGTGGTCGGCGGCGGCAACACGGCCATCGACTGCACCCGCAATCTGGTCCGCCTGGGGGCCGGCAAGGTCTACCTGGTCTACCGCCGCACCCGCAAGGAGATGCCCGCCAATGCGGTGGAGGTTGAGGCGGCCGAGGCGGAAGGCGTGGAGCTGATGTTCCTGAGCGCCCCGGCGCGGGTCATCGGAAACGGTCAGGGTCACGTGAGCCACCTGGAATACCTGCGCATGGAGCTCGGCGAGCCGGATGCCAGCGGCCGGCGCCGACCGGTCCCGGTAAAAGGCTCCGAAACCCTGCTGCCCGCCGACCTGGTAATCTCCGCCATCGGCCAGGCGCCGGACGTGGCGTTCGTCGCCAAGACCGATTCGCCCCTGAGCGGGCTGAAAACCACCCGGTGGAGCACGATCGACGCCAACCCAGCGACACTGCAGACCAACATCCCTTACCTCTTTGCCGCCGGGGATGCCGCCACCGGCCCCGCACTCGTGGTGGACGCCATCGGCGGGGGCCGGCGGGCCGCGCGCTCCATTCACCAGTACGTCATGGGCCGACCGGTGACGGCGGCGGCCGACGAACTCGGCCGGACGCTCATCACGGGAACGATCTTCGACCGCGTCGAGGGCGTTACCCCCCGGCCGCGCGCGGAAATGGTCGAGCTGGCGGTGGCCGAACGGGTCCGCTCCTTCGTCGAGGTCGACCAGGTGCTGACTGAGGCGGCGGCTCGCGGCGAGAGCGACCGCTGCCTATACTGCTGCCTGACCTGCTACAACCCGGACGGGTCCACCGACCGGCACGCCCCGGCGATCGAGGCCTGAGAGGACGCATGATGTTTTCACGAATCGAGCTGAAACGGGTGTATGGGCTGGCCGTCTGCCTGCTGCTGATCGCGGTGGTGAGCTATGCGGCGTTCGGGGTCACGCCACCTAAACCGCCGGCCCGGATCGTTTTTCAGTCCGTCGCCGGCAAGGCGCTCTTCGACCACGCCCGGCACGCAGCGGACACAGGCTACAGCCTTACCTGCGGGGAGTGCCACCACACGCTATCCAAGGACGAGTACGACCAGGCCTCATCCTGCACGGAATGCCACGATGCGGAGAAGGGCGACGCGGACGTCCCCAAGCGTTCCGACGCGCTGCACCAGCAGTGCATCGGCTGCCACACGGAATACGGGGCGGGCCCGGTGGAGTGCACACGGTGCCACGTAATGTTCTGAGGCTTGGCCGGTTGAGGGTTTGTTTACCGTCCTGTTCAGAAGGGTGAATCCTGAGATGAAAACATTCTTTGGCCTTGGCAAACCCGGTCTGCATTACGCCACCCCGCCCCCCCGACTCGCGGGGCCGGAGGTCGTTCCGGCCGGAACATCGGTTACCCTCCTGCACCCCGGCCCCTCAAAGCGCCGGACTCCGGCGGCCCTGAAAACCGGGGACACCGTTAAGACCGGACAGAGGCTATCCCTCTATGGGGGTGCGGATTACGTCATCGCACCGGTGACCGGCACGGTTACGGCCTTAGCGCCCTTTGCCGGCCATTTCGGCCGCGACGAGACCGCCATCACGATCACTGCCTCCTCCATAAAAGCCCGCGACGATCAGTTCGCGAGCGCCCGCCGGGAACCGTCCCCGGAAACCCTGCGCCACTTCCTCGCGGCCGCACCTGGGCTCCCGCCATTGGAGCGATTGTGCAATCCCAAGCGGCCGGTCAAAACGCTGGTCGTCTGCGGCGTCGACGAGGACCTGCTCGTGTTCACCCAGCAGCACGTGCTGCGCGCCCGTTCCCATGAGATAACGAGCGGCATCCAGGTGCTTAAGCAGGCGACCGGCATCGAAGACGTTGTCATCCTCACCCTGCGGGAAGCCGTCCAGGGCCACGGCCATATCGACGGCCGCGTGATGGCTGTCGACCCCGTTTACCCTTCGGCACACCCCCACCTGGTCATGCACCAGGTCTTCGGCCGGGAAGTCCCGGCCGGACAAACCCCTGAAGACCTCGGGTTCTGCTTCATGTGCGCCGAAGCCGTGGCGGCCATCGGCGTTGCCTTCGAGACCGGCCGGATCCCCGTCACCAAGGTCCTGACCCTCGTGGCCCGGGACGGGACCGCCCGGTTGGTGGAAACCCCCATCGGGACGCGGGTCGGCGACATTTTCGAGCGGTTCGGAATTGCCGTCGTAGCGGGCGACCGCGTCGTGCTCGGCGGCCCCATGCGCGGAGCAGCTGCCTATTCCCTGGACCAGCCGGTTCGGCCCGGCACGGACGCCGTAATGGTGCTGGATGCGGCGAGTGCCTCCTCCGTCTCCGACTACCCCTGCGTCAACTGCGGAGATTGCGTGCGGGTTTGCCCTGCGCGGATGCAGATCAACCTCCTCGTACGCTACCTGGAAGCCGGAAAGTACGAGGACGGAGCCGAATCCTACGATCTCGATTCGTGCGTGGGATGCGGCCTGTGCGCCTACGTCTGCGTGTCGAAGATCCCGATCCTGCAATACATCACCCTGGCCAAACACGAGCTGGCGCGGGTTCGCCCTATGGAGGACGCCAATGCCTGAGCATCAAAAACTCATCGTCTCCCACGCCCCGTTCTGGCACAACTGCAACCGGGTGACCGACCGCAGCCGTGATATCTTCCTGGCGGCCCTTCCGGCCGCGCTCTTCGGCGTCTATCAGTACGGGGTATCCGCGCTCGGCGTGCTCGCCCTGTCGGTATCCTCGGCCGTCCTGTGGGAGCTCGCGTTCACCCGTGTCGCCGGCCGCCCCGTCTCGGTCGGCGACGGAACGGCTGCCGTCATCGGGCTGTTGCTCGGCATGATGCTGCCCGCCTCCATGCCATGGTGGGGCATCCTCACCGGGACCTTCCTCGCCGTCGTGGTGGCTCGCCAGATCTACGGCGGCATCGGCGCCAACCCGTTCAACCCGGTGGCGGTGGCACTCGCCATATTGATGCTGGCCTGGAAGGGGCGCATGGACTTCGACGCCGCCCTGGTGAACTACCCGTTCGATTTCCCCGCGGTGTATCACCTCACCGCCGTCAAGGCGTTCGGAACGGCCGCCATCGGCGATGTCAGCCTCGGGGACCTGCTCCTGGGCCGGCAGATCGGCGGCATCGGCTGCACGTTCGGCCTGGGTCTCATCCTCGGCGGGGTCTACCTGCTCGTGCGGGGGGTCATCCGCTGGGAGATCACGCTCAGTATGTTGGCGGGAGTGGCGCTAACGGCGTTCATCTTCAACCAGGTGGACCCGGCCAAGTTCGCCTCCCCGGCTTTTCACCTTCTCACCGGCTACACCCTGATCGGCGCGTTTTTCCTGGCACCGGAGGACCCCTCCTCGCCGGTGAATTTCCTGCCCATGCTCATCTACGGCGCCGTGATCGGCAGTGTCGTCGTGTTCATCCGCGACATCGGCGTCTTCGCCGAAGGGCTGCCGTATGCCGTGCTGGTCGGGAACCTGATCCAGCCGCTCGTTGACAAAATCAGGCCCAAGGCGCTTGGAAAGGTCGTGTAAGTCATGCGTGAACTCATCAACATGGTGGTGGTACTGACGGGCATCAGCCTGGCCTCCGGCGGCCTGCTGGCGTCCCTGCGGGCAAGCACTCAGGAGCGGATCGACCAGCAGGTGCTGGAATTCGTCAAGGGGCCTTCCGTACGCGGCGTATTCAAGGACGCGACCAACGATCCCATCGCCACGCGCTTCCAGCTGAAGGACGGGCAGATCGTGCGGACCTTCTTCGTCGGCGAGCTCGAGGGCTCCCCGCGGGGGGTGGCTCTGGAGGCCGCCGGCAAGGGCTACAAGGGGGAGGTCGGGCTCGTCGTCGCCGTTGACACCCAGACCGGCAAAGTCATCGGGATCGAAGTCACGACCCACTCGGAAACGCCCGGACTGGGGGCGAAGGCCAAGACCGACCCTGCCTTCGCCGCCCAGTTCAAGGGGGCCTCCGTGTCCAGCCCCGCCAAAGTCACCCAGGACGGAGGGTCGATCAACGCTATCAGCGGCGCTACCATCACCTCCCGCGCGGTCGCCGGCGGGGTGTCCAACGCCTTCACCATCTATGAGCGGCTGAAGCCCCAGATCGAGCAGAAACTGAAAGAGCTCCGAAAATAGGAAGGCACATATGGCCAAGACCCTTGTTCAGGAATTTACCAAAGGCCTCTGGGCGGAGATTCCGCCGTTTCGCCTGGTGCTCGGGCTCTGCCCGACGCTCGCGATCACCAACACCCTGGAAAACGCCTACGGGATGGGGGTCGCCGTGACCTTCGTCCTGGCGTTTTCGAATATCCTCATTTCGGCCCTGCGCAAAATCATCCCGTCCAAGGTGCGCATCGTCGCCTTCATCGTGGTCATCGCCACGTTTGTCATCGTGGTGGAACTGGTCATGCAGGCTTACACCTATGCTCTGTTCCTGAAGCTCGGGATCTTCATACCGCTCATCGTCGTAAACTGCATCCCCATGGGACGCGCCGAAGCCTTCGCCAGCAAGAACAGCATCGTGCGCTCCGCGCTGGACGGGCTCGGCCGCGGCCTCGGCTACACGATCGCGCTGTCCGTGCTGGCCACGTTCCGGCAAGTCATCGCCACCGGCGCCATCACCATTTATGAAACCCCGATCACCCTGTTCGGGCCGGCATTCGAACCGTTCCGGTTCCTGGTGGAAGCGCCGGGGGCCTTCATCTGCCTGGGGCTGATGCTGGGGCTCATGAACATCCTCGGGAAAAAATAGGAGATCGCCATGTTCGGTGACCTTGCCGTCCTTTTCTTCAGCTGTGTGCTGATCAACAACATCCTGCTGATCCAGTACCTGGGGAACTGCCCCTTCCTGGGAACCTCCAAGAAAATGGAGACCGCCACCGGCATGGCCATGGCGGTGGTGTTCGTGCTCGTCCTGGCCGGGATCATCACGTGGCTGGTCGAACTGTACGTACTGGTGCCCTTCAACCTGAAGTACCTGCGCACCATCGCCTTCATCCTGGTCATCGCCGCCCTGGTGCAGTTCGTCGAGATGTTCCTCAAGAAGAGCATCCCGGTGCTCTACACCGGCCTCGGCATCTACCTGCCCCTCATCACCACCAACTGCGCCGTGCTCGGCGTCTGCCTCATCAACATCCAGGAAGATTACAACTTCTTCCAGATGCTGATCTCCTCCTTTGCCTACCCGGTCGGCTTCGGCTTGGCGCTGGTCCTCTTCGCCGGAGTGCGCGAACGCATCCTGCTCGCCCGAACGCCCAAACCCTTCCAGGACACGGCCATCGGCCTGGTCACGGCCGGCATGCTCTCCCTGACCTTCTTCGCCTTCAAGGGCTGGGTGTAAAAAAGGGCGCTGCGCGCCCTTTTCTGCGTTTCCCTGAAAACGCCGCTTGTCGCGGCGTTTTTCTTTTTGCTTTACCTTTGAGCTGTCAGCTTCGAGCCTTGTTCAGCTGAACATTTACAAATGCCGCACAACGCTGGATCACGATTACAGACGCGGTTTCTCAGCTGCCTGTTAGATCATGAACCGCTTGGGACACATCCGGCACGCCGGGTCCGCGTCACCGGAGGGCAAGCCGTCCCGGAAGCTGCGGAAGGCTGCGCTTTCCCAGATTTCGAGCGGCTCCGTCTCGTTGACGTTGCCGAAGACCCGGCGGTCGGGATAGAGGCAGTCAATGGGCACATTCAGATAAACGCAGGGGGCGACCGACCCGTCGGCGGCAACGTAAAGGGAGCGGGCGACGTTTTCCCGGCACCGCGTGCCTGAAGCGTCGGGCCGGGGCAGCGACCAGTGGAAGTCGACACCCAGACGTTTCGCCTCGGCCTCGGCTTCGCCCAGTACCGCCGCCGCCCGGGCGAGTTTCCCGGCTTCATGGGGCATGAACGCCTCGGCCTCGAAACCGGGCTCGGCAATGTAGTCCAGGGTGCTGACAACCGCGGCGTGCACGCCCAGCCGGTGCGCCAGGCTGGGCAAGCCTCGCACAGCCTCTATGTCGGAGGCCAGCATCAGGTAGGCGAAATGGATTTCCAGGTGCACGGCCATGACCGAGCGGCGTACGGCTTGAAGCAGGCCGATGGCTTCGTACACACGGTCGAAATCGACTCCGTGGCGCGCGGCGTTGCTGGTGGCATCGGTGCCGGCAAGCGAAAAGGCCACGATGTCGATCCCGCTGTCGGCAAGCTTCCGGGCGATGTCCCCGTTCATGCACAACCCGCAGGTGGTGGTGGACACGGCGCAGCCGGCCTTGCGTGCCAGTGCGGCCATGTCGAAAAAGCCGGAGTGAAGCAGCGGTTCGCCCCAGCCCTGCAGGTGCACACGGCTTGCTTTGCGCATCAGTGGCCACAGGCGCTCGAAGGTGCCCATGTCCATGTCGCGCGCAAGCCACTGGTCGCGCCGGGTGGTGTGGGGACAGTAGCTGCAGCGGCCCGGACAGTGGGAGGTGACTTCCACCTGGATGCAATCCAACATCCGGCGCACGCCGAGGAACGCCTCGCGGATGGTCTCCCAGAACCCCGGTTGCCTGAATTCTCCACCCGCAGTGTTCTTCATGACGAACGCCTCTCCTGTCAGCCACCGAAAAAACCCCGAAGCCGTCGGAACATCTTAGGTGCTGCCGGCTCCCAACTCACCTGCACATACGGCAGAAAGGGCTCGGCTCCCCACTTGCGCTTGAAGAAACGAACACCCGCATTGACCCCCAGCCCCAAATTCATGCGCACCTGGCCGCGCTCGCGCGCCTCCTCCAGCAGCGCGGAAAGCAAAAGGTCCGTGCTCCCCGGCGGCGCGAGCCCGGAGTGACGAAAGCAGAACATGTAGAAGGCGGTGTGCAGGGAGCCGAACTCCCCCACGCTGAAGGCGGCCAGGCGGCCATCCGACAAACGCGCAGAGAGCATCAGGCTGCCGGAAGACATTTCGAGGTAGCGCGGGATCTGCCGAAAAATGTGCCGCGTGCCGGCCGCCAGATGCCGCCCGTCGAGATAAGGTTGAATCAAAGCCATATGCTCGCCGCCGCAGGTTTGATCCCGCTCGATAACAAGCTCGCGTCTTGCGCGACGCATTAGGTTGCGGAGCTTCTGAGCCGGCGGAGGGTGCGGCACCGGCACGGAAACATAGCCATCCTCCTCCGCCGGGGATCCTGCCGGTGCCTGCGGCGGCCGCACCGACCCGATCACTGTGATCCGGCGCAAGCTGGGGAGCTTGAGTGCCTGGTCCACGGCGTCGACCATAGCGCCGGTATCCCGGGGATCGTGCAGAGGGTAGCCCACGAGTACGAACTCGCCCTCGGACGCGTACCCCACGCAGGGACCCACACGCTGCGGTTTCGAGCCCGCCACGGCGCAGGCGTAAGGTACCACCTGCTCGGGAACGGCGGCCGCAGCGGTCACCCCGGCCAGGCGATCGGGAACGATCATCGGCACCTCCGCACGCTGAAACCAGCGTCGGCCAGCAGGTGGCGCAGATTGAGCATGTGGGCCGAGCCCACGAACACGGCGCAACCGCCCGCCTCGATGAAGGGCCGCATGCGCTCAAGGAATCGCGCGTCGCGGCGGCCGATGACGAGTTCCGTGCGGGTCGGAAACTCGATGCTGGTGCCCAGCATGGCCTCCAGGTCGCCCTTGAGGTAGGCGCGCTCGTTGCGCTTGAGGTAGGCCCCCCAGCGTTCGCATTGCCGCAGGAAATTCACGATGCGCGGGATGGGGATGCCCTGCAGGGTTTCGATCTGCTCGGCAATGGTTTCCATGCCGCGCACGGCTCTGCCCATGTCCTGGGCGAGCTGCCAGGCCTCCAGGTCCACGGATTGAGTCCAGCCCTTACGCGCCAGGTAGCACGTCCACGTCGAGAAGAACGCCATCCAGTGGCGGGTTTCGGACAGAATGCCCCGCACGTCCGCCGGGTGGGGCGACGTGTAGCCGAACAGCTTCGCCCAGAAGCCCCGCGGCCCGCAGACCACCCGTTCCAGGTGCTTGATGTTCTCCTCCGCCAAGACGTCAATCAGGCACGGGACGCCCGGCTCGGGTCGGCGGCCGACCTCGGCCACCTGATCGAGGCTCGCCTTGTCCAGCGGGCCTTCGAAGAGAACTGTTTCGACCTTTTCGAACAGATCCCGGAACGAGGACTCGAAGCTGTAGCAGAAGAAGTGCGCCGTGCCCCCGATCCAGGAACGGCGTCCGTTCTTGGTGACCTCCCAAAGCATGCGGAACGGCCGCTGCGGTGGCAGACTGGCCAGGTACTCGCGCTTGGACATGGAGGCGGCGGGCATCGTTGCCAGCATGCGCATGAGATCGTTTACACCGCCGCGCAGGCTTTCCTCCTCCTGCCACTCCGCCATCTCGTAAGGCAGCGAGGGGGTGCCACCCCACTTCGTTTTGAAGCGGCGGATGCCATCGTTCACCCCCAGGCCGAGATGGACGAACTCCTTGCCCTGCCGCCGGGCGGCCCGGATCATCTCCAGAAAAAGCAGGTCCGAGGCGTGCGCCGTGTAGTGGATGCGGGAGTAGGCTCCGATGAGGTAGCTGAAAAAGCGGCGCGGCGCCGAGTCGAGCAGCAAGCAGGCCGCCAAGTGGCCGTCTGCATCCCAGGCGTTCAGGAGGGACAAACCGGGGGCCTGTGACAGCACGGCCTCGGTTCGAGCGAACAGCTCGCGCACGTTGGCGGACAGGGCCACTCGGCCGGTGAACTCGGCCCAGAGGCGCCGGTGGGCCGCGGTGAAGGAGCAGCCTTCCTCCACCCGCAGCGATGAGGACGCCCGGCCGGCCAGGCGTTCCAGACGCGCGGGCAGGACGGCATCGAGCGGCAGCGTGTAATAATGGTCCCGGTCGCGGCGATAGGCCTGGAGCCGCTCGGGCAGGGCCGGGGCAACGGCCCAGACGTCTCTGGCGTGCGTCCGGTTCAGCGCGGCACTGAGCGCCCGGTCGAACCCTCCCGGATCGTCAGCGCCCGCAAGCGGATAGCCGATCGCCAGAAGCCAGCCCCGGGCAGCCACAAACAGGTAGGCTCCGATCCGAAACGGCTCCCCGCCCGACATGGCCCGCATGAAAGCTGCGGAGTGCTCGGGGACGGTGGCGTCCTCCAAGACCGCGTTCAGATCGGAAGGGGTCACGGTTCAACGAAAAATCTGTTCGGCCAGCTCGCGGCGCAGCTGCTGGGACTGCGATTCAATCGTGGCAATGATGTCGGCCGCCCCTTCGGCGGCGCCCATATGCGGCTTGAGTGCCGTGTAGAACTCCTTTTCCACCGTGTTCAACCGGTTGAGGGTCAGCAGGTAGTCGGTCCGGTTGCGGTAGGCCGCGCGGACCAGAGACTCGAAGCTGTCGCCGTCCGCGGCCAGCAGATCCATGTAATACTCGACGAGGGCGTTCACCCAGGAGATGTAAGGCTTTTGAAGCGCCTCCGGAAGGCTGGAGTTACGGGCCACCTCACCCATGTCCGGCCGGCCGTTCGTTTCCACGGCATCAAGGGCGACATTCATTGCACGCCGGCGGGTGGCCATGAACTCCTCGTCGAACTTCATGCGACCGCTCTTGAACCTCTGCATGCGGTAAATGAAATACACGAAGAGAATCGGGATGAGCACCATCCAGAAGCTGACCTTGGGCTTCTCGAACACGGCTGCCCCGATCGCATTGGCGAAGGCCAGTTCGCGCTGCAGTATGATGTCGATTTTTTGAGCTAATGCCTTCATGGTCGTCCGGGTGCCAAAATAAAAAAGCGACCACGGGAGTTGCGCAGGGGGCCGGTGTTGCGCTCCATGCCGGTCAGGGTTTGCCGCCCGGGGTGTAATCGAGGCTGTCGCGGATGCGTTCCGAGCCTTCGGCCGGCTCCTCGAAGTCCGTGTAATAAATGGCGGTGACTCTCAGGTTGCGCTCGTCGATCACGTGCGCCATGTGGCGTGCGCCGGGGATCCTTTGGGCCAGGGTCCCGATGCCGAACATGAAAAACAGAATCAGGGCGATTCCGATGATCAGTTTTAACCAGGGATTGACCCCTGCCAACGGGGCCGAAGCCCCGCCGGCAGGGGTAAGGGTGCATGTGTCCTTTACGATCATGCCACTATATGGCCGCGGTGATCTCGGGGAAAACGATGTAGAACATGATGTAGCCGATCAAGAGCGTGAAGGCCAGCTGGAAGCTCTGGCCGAACACGTACAGGGTGATGGGTTTGCCACCCTTGAAATAAGGTCCGAATTCCTTGAAGTTGGTCTCAAGCCCGATGCAGGTGAAAGCCAGCGCGAAGAACCACTCGCGGGCGATGCGGGTGAAGCCCCTGAGCACCCCGTGGTCGATCATGACCGAGCTCATATCCTTGCCCACGCTCTGGTCGATGATGGAAAATACTATCGAGGCCACGATGAAACCGACGACGAACTTCGGAAAACGGTACCAGATTTCCCACCAGCTCACGCTGGCGCCGGGCTTGCTGTCCACCCTGGCGCACCAGTACACGGCGACGCAGAAGGCCACGACGCCGATCAGCACGTTCTGGATCATCTTGATGGTCGCCGCGACGTACAGGGCTTTTTGCCCGAGGAACGCGCCGGCCGCGGCCACGGCACCCGTGGAGTCGATCGTGCTGCCCATCCAGGCCCCTGCGAGAATTTCAGGCATGCCCACCAGTTTGGCGAAGGCCGGCTGGGCCACCATGCAGATGGCCGTGAACACCATGGACAGGCCGATAGCGAGCGTCAGTTCCTCCTTCTTGGCCTTGCAGGCGGCAGCCGTGGCAATGGCCGCAGAGACACCGCAGACCGACATGTCGGCCGAGATGGTGATGTTCAAGGTCTTGGAAGGCATCTTGACGATCTTCTGGCCGAACCAGTAGGTCAGGATCAGTGTGATGGGCGTGCAGATCCAGGCCACGAAGATGCCCGGCTTGCCGATGGCGAGAATCTTGTTGAAGAGGATTTCAGCGCCGAGCAAAACGAGACCGGTCTTGATGTAGTATTCCGTGCAGACGGCAGGCATGATCCACTTGGGGGTGCCGACCGTGTTGCTGATGAGCAGGCCGAAGACAATGGCCCACAGCGGGAACCCGAAGCCCCAGTATTTCATCAGGGCCTGGGTTTCGGCCATGTAGGCCAGTATGGCGAGAAAGAAGACGGCCGGGAAACCCACCACGAATTTGCCGAAGGAGACTCCCATGATGGCTTTGCCAATGCCGAAAAAGACCGCCAACATGATGCACAGGCCGATGAGGTAGGGGATGCGGTTATAAGCTTTGACGTTAACCTTGCTATCGGCCTTGGACGCCTTGTCCTTAGCCTCCTGCCAGGCCTTGATGTCCTTGTCGGCCGCGGCGTTGAGATTGGCGTCCTTGAAGCCCGCGGCGGCGGCGGCGGCTTGGGCGGCTTTGGCTTTCGCTATGGCCGCCTCTGCAGCGGCCTTGGCCTTGTCCGCCGCCTCTTTATACGGCGCGCCCATCGCCTTGGCGGTTTCCTCGGTTCGGATGAGGGCGTCCAGAGGGTTGGTGTTCCAATCGCTGGGGGCTGACAGGAAATTTTGAATGGTCTTGGCGAAATTCTGGCTGGTCGCTCGTACGCCGCGCTTGGCCGAAGAGGCATTGTGCCATTCGATGGTCTTGAACGGGGCCTTGGCGGCCTCTTCCTTCATCACGGTGTTGTACTTGGGAATCTCGGCCGCTTTTTCAGGCGGGTTCGGCAGATAAATCAAAAGACCGACGATGAGCAGGACAAATCCCATCCAGACGGCCATCCAGTCTTCCTTGGTGTATAAATCCCTGAGAGTGGTCTTGCCGCTGTCGATCACGACATAATCCGGATCCGCTTGAGACTTTACAGTGTCTGTTGCCATACTTTCCTCCTCCCGCTGATGGGCGTTGAGATGGGACGATCGTCTTGACATTCGATAGCTGCGCAAAGCTGACCGCAAGCCGCCATTCCGGGTCGAGAATACCTCACCCGCTTCATGGCGCTGGGACGAGCCCTGCCGGATTAATTTAAGGCTTAATGTCGGCTACATTCGCAACAAATACAGGGGAAGTCAAGTCCAGGAACGGGCTCTCCCGGATCGGTTGCCGGCGAAGACTTCGGGAGGCTCCGTGAAAAGGCGCCAGATAGAAAATTCCCGTCGAAGTCGCGCGGGGGATCGTACCGATTGCACCTGGAAAATCAGCGAAACCATGCCATCATGACCCGCATTCAAGCCGGTCGATGAGGGCCTGCATGTCCGGCGGCAGCGGCGACTCGAACGTCAACGCCGCACCGCTGGCGGGGTGCACGAACCCGATCCGCCAGGCGTGCAGCATCTGCCGGCGGATATTTGCTATAAGTTCGTTGACTTCAGTCGAATGCGATGTGTCGCGCGAAGCCCGGGAGGCGTTGCGTTTGCCGTAGACCGGGTCGCCGACGATGGGGTGGTGCACGGCCGCGCAGTGCACGCGGATCTGGTGGGTGCGGCCGGTCTTGAGGTCGAGTTCCAGGAGGGTAAAACCGGTAAAGCGGCGGCGCACCCGCCAACCGGTCTCGGCCTGCCGCGTCTTGCGGCTCGCAACCGACATGCGCTTGCGGTCCACGGGGTGCCGCCCGATGGGCAGCCGGATGGTACCCTGCGCGGCGGGCATCGCTCCATGAACCAGCGCGATATAGGTCTTCTGCACCGTGCGGGCTTTGAACTGGGAGTTGAGCTCCTCGAGGGCGGCACCATTCTTGGCCACCACCAGGGTGCCGGAGGTGTCCTTGTCGAGCCGGTGGACGATCCCCGGACGCAGTTCGGACCCGATACCGCCGAGATCCGGGCAGTGGTAAAGCAGCCCGTTCACCAAGGTCCCTGAATAGTGGCCCGGGGCCGGGTGCACGACCAGTCCCGGCGGTTTGTTGATCACAACGATGTGCTCGTCTTCGTAGAGGATGGCGAGGGGGATGGGTTCGGGCAGAAAACCGGCCGGCCGTGGGGGCGGAATGCAGCCGGTGACGGCGTCTCCGGTCTTCAAACGATGGCCCGGCTTTTGGTGCCGGTCGTTGACCCGGACGTTGCCGCCCGCGATGAGCTGGGCGGCGAAAGAGCGCGAGCAACCCGGCAGGCGGGCGCCGACGAACACGTCCAGCCGTTGGCCCGCTGCGGAAGAATCCACAATGATGGAAAAGGCCGCGCCGTGGGTCATGGACGCTGAATTCGGTTGGTCAGGCAGCAGCCTCGGAGACGAACAGGGACTCGATTTCCGAGAGGATGGTCTTCTCGTCCGTCTTTTTGGCCTTCGAGAGCTCCTTCACCAGCAGAATCTGGGCGGTGTCGTAAAGCTTGCGCTCGCCGAAGGAGAGGTCCTTGGTCAGTTTGAGGCGGAAGAGGTCGCGGAACACCTCGGCCACATCGAAGAGGGAGCCGGTCTTTATTTTCTCCATGTATTCGCGGTAGCGGCGGTTCCAGGTCTGGTTGTCGCCCAAGACCTCCCGCTTGGTCTTCATGATGGCGTAGACCTTGGGAACCTCCTTGGCATCGATCAGGCAACGCAGACCCACCGATTCCACGTTGTTGATGGGGATCATGATAACCATCCCGTTTTCCAGCACCCGCAGAATGTAAAAATTATGGTGTTCGCCGTTGACCACGCGGCTTTCGATGGCTTGAATTTGACCGACCCCGTGGGCCGGATAGACGGCAAGGTCGCCGACTCGGAACTTGCGCATCCTGGGCTTTGCCGCCGACACGCCTTCCTTGGGTGCTTTCACAATCATATTTCCACTCATTTCAGCTTGTTGTTTTGGCAGGGCCCGAGGGGTGTTTCCTCGACATGTGCCACTTCTTTAGCATATTCGCGGGCGGGAGTCAACTGCCACCCGCAAGAGGTAACACGGGGCGGAAGGTGGCGGGAAAGAAAAAAAAGGATTGGTGCCTTTCGGCACCAATCCTTTTGGACAGCTGATCAACCGCGCTGATTAGTTCGAAATTACAGCAGGAACGGTACCATCAGCAGAGCCACGACGTTCAGGATTTTGATCATCGGGTTGACGGCCGGGCCGGCGGTGTCTTTGTACGGATCGCCGACGGTGTCGCCCGTGACGGCAGCCTTGTGGGAATCGCTGCCCTTGCCGCCCAGGTGGCCGTCTTCAATGTACTTCTTGGCGTTATCCCAGGCCGCGCCACCCGTGGTCATGGAGATGGCCACGAACACGCCGGTGACAATGCTGCCGATCAGCAGGCCGCCCAGGGCGATCTTACCGAGCAGCAGCCCGACAAGGATCGGGGTGACGACCGGCAGCAGGGCCGGAATCATCATCTCCTTCAATGCGAACTTGGTCACGATGTCGACACAGGCGGCATAGTCGGGTTTGCCGGTGCCTTCCATGATCCCGGGGATTTCGCGGAACTGACGCCGCACTTCCTCGACGACGGCGCCGCCGGCCTTGCCGACCGCCATCATGGCGATGGAGGCAAACAGGTACGGCAGCAGGCCGCCGATGAACAGCCCGATGATGACGTTGACGTCGCTCAGGTCAAACCTCAATTCGGCTCCCTTGCCAAGCAAGGCGAACTCCTGAGTGTAGGCAGCAAACAGCACCAAAGCGGCGAGCCCGGCGGAGCCGATGGCGTATCCCTTGGTGACGGCCTTGGTGGTGTTGCCGACCGCATCCAGCGGATCGGTGATGGCGCGCACGCTTTCGTCCATCCCCGCCATCTCGGCGATGCCGCCGGCGTTATCCGTGATTGGACCGTAGGCGTCGATGGCGATGACCATGCCGGTCATGGACAACATGGACATGGCCGCCATGGCGATGCCGTAAAGCCCGGCAAAATGGTACGCCAGGCCGATGGCCAGGCAGATGACCAGAACCGGCGCCGCGGTGGACTGCATGCTGACGGCGAGGCCGGCGATGATGTTGGTGCCGTGGCCGGTGGTGGACGCTTGAGCAATACCCTTCACGGGGCCGTATTTGCCGGTATAATACTCGGTGATGATAACGATGACCACGGTTAAAATCAGCCCCACCAGGGTCGCCAGGAAAATATTCATCGACGAAATCTGCTTGCCGCTGACGAGGGTGAGCGCCGGCACCATGTTCTGGACGGCGAAGAAAAAGGCGACGGCCGCGATGATGGCGCTGCCGAACATGCCCTTGTAAAGGGCGCCCATGATGTACTCGTTTTTACCCAGGCGGACAAAGAAGACCGAGATGATGGAGGCCACGATGGAGATGGCGCCCAGCACCAGCGGGAACTCAGTGGCAATGGAAGCTTTGGGGAACAGCAGGTTGCCGAGCAGCATCGCGGCAACGGCCGTGACGGCATAGGTCTCGAACAGGTCGGCCGCCATGCCAGCGCAGTCGCCGACATTGTCGCCCACGTTGTCGGCGATGACCGCCGGGTTGCGCGGGTCGTCCTCGGGAATCCCGGCTTCGACCTTGCCCACCAGGTCGGCGCCGACGTCCGCGCCCTTGGTGAAAATGCCGCCGCCGAGCCGCGCGAAGATCGAAATCAGGCTGCCGCCGAAGCCCAGGGCCACCAGCGCCACCACCGCATCGCGGCTGCTGTTGCCCATGTTGACCAGGACAGCGTAATAGCCGGCCACAGCGGTCAGCGCGAGCCCGGCCACGATCATGCCGGTCACCGAACCGCCCCGGAACGCCAGCTGCAGGGCTGCATTGAGACCCTTTTTGGCCGCCTCGGCGACGCGCACGTTGGCGATAACCGACACGCGCATCCCGATGTAGCCCGCCAGGTACGAAGCCACGGCCCCGATCAGGAACCCGATCGCCGTGGAGAGTTTCATGGTTACGGCCATGATGGCGAAAATAATGATGCCCGTAACGGCGACGCTTTTCAGCTGACGGTTCAGGTAGGCAATGGCGCCTTCCGCGATGGCCCCGGAAATTTGCTGCATCCGCTCGTTACCGGCCGGAGCGCTTTTGACCATGCCGGCCACGATGATCGCGTAGAGCACGCCGACCGCACCAACAAGTGTACACACTAACGGCAAATAATTCATCCTCTCCTCCCTACACTCCCGAAGTTGAATCGTTAAGCGTGACTGGGTTGACGTTGAACTGATTCATTCCCACCTTCGTGCCCTTGCACAGGACGGTGACCGCTGCATCCCGGGCCCGCTGAATGATCTGGGGCAGAACCAAAGCCTCATCCCGATCGAACTGGTCCAATACGTAGCCTGCCACATCCTGACCGGTCCCGGAGCGCCCGATACCCACGCGCAGGCGCATGAAATCGCCCCCGCCGAAGGCCTCGATCACCGACCGTATGCCATTGTGTCCGCCATGCCCTCCTTTCTCTTTTATTTTTAAGCGACCGAAAGCCAAATCAATGTCGTCGTGGATAACCAATACGTCCTGGCGAGATATTCGAAAAAAATCTGCGAGGCTCCGCAATGGCGGCCCGCTGCGGTTCATGAACGCCAGAGGCTTTGCCAAGACCACCTCGCCGGTGTCGATTCGGCCCCGTCCGAAAACGGCGTCGAACTTCTCCCGGGACACGTCGATGGCAAACTCCTGCGCGATTCGGTCCAGCACCGTAAACCCGATGTTGTGACGGGTCGCGCGGTATTTCGGACTCGGGTTTCCGAGCCCGACCACCAGCCGCAGCCGCCCCTCCGGATCGCCCTGCAAACCATCCATCCCCATCCCCACTCCAGGCTGAAAAGCCCGTTTCCTGCCTGTGTTTCAACCGGGCCCTGGGAAAGGCCCTCCGGCCTGCCGGGGACGTCGCGCTTATTCGGCGGCCGCTTCGGCCTCTGCCGGCTTCTCGGCGGCCTCCGCGCCCTCCGCCACTTCGGCGGCGGCCTCGGCCGGGGTCGGCTCCGCCTTCGGGCTGACGACGGTCAGCACGGTGTAGTTGCCGCCCGGGGGCAGCTCCGCGCCGCTCGGAAGCGCGATGTCGTTCACGTGCAGGGTGCCGCCGATGCCCAGTTCGGTCACGTCGACTTCTAAAGCCTCGGGCATTTCGCTCGGCAGGCACAGGACCGCGATCTCGCGCTCGATGATCTGGAGCATCCCACCGTCCTCCTCGCCCTTAGCCTTGCCCCGGATGACCACCGGCACCATGACCCGCAGTTTGCGGTGCATATCGATTTCATAAAAATCGACATGCAGAAACTTCCCGCTCACGGGATTCCGCTGCAGTTCCTTGACGACGGCAGGCTTAGTAACACCGCTGCCGCCTTCCAGGTTGAGAGCGAATATCGTCCGCCGGATGTTGCCTTTCTGCACGACATGCTCGAAATCCCTGGCAACAACAGCCAGCATGACCGGCGGCGTGGCCGGCCCGTAAAGGACGGCGGGGATCATGCCCTGCCCTCTCAATCTGCGTGCGGGGCCGTTGCCCGTCGTGGTCCGAAGCGTAGTGCTCAATTCTAGCTGTTTCAAAAGGAAATCCTCCTTGACGGTTGAAATATAAAAAGGTCGGTATCTTCAAACAAACAGCGAGGTCACGGAGTCCCCTCGGTAACTTCGAATGATCGCCTCCCCCACCAGGTCGGCGATCGACAACACCTTTATTTTGGCGCACGCCTGTGCGGGCGGCCGCAACGGAATGGTGTCGGTCACCACGATGCTTTTCAGCACCGAGCCCTGGAGCCGCTCCACCGCTGGACCGGAAAGAACCGGATGAACGATGGAAGCATGAATTTCCCGGGCGCCTTCCAGGCAGAGCGCCTCGGCCGCCTCCACGAGGGTGCCGGCCGTATCCACCATGTCGTCCAGGATCACGGCCACCTTGTCCCGCACGTTGCCGATGACGGCCATGGCTTTGGCCTGGTTCGGCGCGGAGCGCCGCTTGTCGATGATGGCCAGGTCCGCATCCAGCCGTTTGGCGAAGGCCCGGGCCCGCTCGACCCCGCCCGCATCGGGCGAAACGATGGCCAGGTTGTGATCAAACTGGCCGCGGATGTACTTGATCAGCACCGGCGCGGCGAACAGGTTGTCCACCGGTATGTTAAAAAAGCCCTGGATCTGGCCCGCGTGCAGGTCCATGGTGATAACCCGGTGGGCGCCTGCAACGGTCAGCATGTCCGCCACCAGCTTGGCGCTGATCGGTACCCGGGGCGCTACCTTCTTGTCCTGCCGCGCGTAACCGTAGTACGGGATGACGGCCGTGATCCGGCGGGCCGAAGAGCGTTTGAACGCATCGATCATCAGCAGGAGTTCGACCAGGTTGTCGTTGCCCGGCGAACAGGTGGACTGAATGACGAAAACGTCCTTCGCGCGCACGTTTTCGTGAATCTCGATTTGGATTTCGCCGTCACTGAAGGTGGTCACCTTGGCACCACCCAGCGGCAGATTCAGGTGCTCACAGATTTTATGGGCCAGCGCCGGGTTCGAATTCCCCGCAAAAAGGACCACACCGTTGTCCATTGTTCCATCCTCGGCACGTTCGGTTCGGTATCTCCACCACGGGCCGCTTTTCCGGCAGCCCTCAAGACCGCTGCGCCTGCTGCGGCAAGCTTCCGGGCCGGGTCATTCGCACTGTCGTCGACCCGACGAACTTGCGCTGCCTCCATCACAGGGGCGATTCCCGTCTTTCAACGAGCCCGAAAAAGCAAAACCCCCAAGCTCCGGATTGTGAGTGTGCAACTACGGACGGCGCCGGCGATTCGGGGGTTGACCAAGCGCCCCGGTCGACTGGCTGGGGCGGGAGGATTCGAACCTCCGAATGCAGGAACCAAAGTCCTGTGTCTTACCACTTGACGACGCCCCAGAACAACCTCACACTTCCGCCACCCGGCTTGCTCAGGAAAGCGGATCGGGGTCTACTGTTCCTGAACCAACTGGACCGGGTCAAGCAGCATGTCAGCCAGGAACAGGCGCCATCCGGGCTCCTGCGGCATGGAAGCCGCCGCGGTTCGTGCGGCATCCGCACCCCTGAAAAGACCGAAAACACTGGCCCCGCTGCCGGACATGAGCGCCCCCACCGCGCCATGCCGGACCAGCAGACGCTTAATGGATGCCAGCTCCGGGTGCAGAGTCAGCGTAACTATCTCGAGATCATTACATAAGTGGCGCGCAGGGTGGAACGCTTCTTTTTTTAAACGTGCTCTTGTAAGTTGTTTTTGGCAGTTTGTCAATCGCAAATTCAGATTCTGGTAAACCGCCCGGGTCGAAACGGTAAGCGCCGGGCAGACTAAAAGGAGGTGAAAGCGCGGCAAGCGCGGGCAGGGTTCCAGGATGTCTCCGATCCCGGAGGCCAGGGCCGGGGACTGAAAAATGAAGAAGGGCACATCCGCCCCGAGGGTGCGCGCGAGGGTCATCAGTTTGCGCCGGGAAAAAAGCGAACCGTGGAGGTGATTCAGCCCGATCAGAACGCTGGCCGCGTTGCTGCTTCCGCCCCCCAGACCGGCCGCCACCGGAATGCGTTTCTCGAGCACGATCTCGACCCCCGGCTCCCGGCCCTGCGCCTCGAAGAATACCTGCGCGGCACGAAAAGCCAGGTTCGTCTCATCGCGGGGCAGCATGGGGTCCGAGCACCGCAACGTGACGGACCCCGGGGCGGGGCGCAGGCGAATCTCGTCCCATAGGCCGATGCGGCACATCAGGGAGAGCAGATTGTGATAGCCGTCCGGCCTCTTGCCGGTAACGCGCAAAACCAGGTTAATCTTGGCGGGGGACAGGACGCGAACGATCATCGCCGGCGCAGCCCGGAAAGAGGCATCACCCTCTTTCCTTCACGTAAAGGATACGCAAGTCGTAAAGAATGCTTTTCTGCATGGCCTCCTCGTCCGGCGTCAGGTTGCCGGCGGTTTTCTGCTGGAGCATGCTCAGGATGTCGATGGTCTGCTTCGCCATGGCAAGATTCTTTTCCGCTTTGCCGGAAACCGGATCTTCAATGACACCTAGATGAACCAGGGCCGATGCGTTCAGGGAGGCGATGAATGTCGGAAAATTGATTTCAGGCAGTGGCGTGGGGGGTGGCTGAGCGCCGGCGGCGGACGGGCCCTCCGGCTTCCGGTCTTGAGTTTCGGCCGGGCCCGGCTCTTCCGGCGGGGTGGACTGTCCTTCCTGGGAAAACATCCGGCGGTCTTTGACCACAAAGCCTTTTTCCTGCTCTGGCATAGCGCCTCCTGCGGAAGAGTTGAGATAGCTGGTTCACTAAGCCGGCTGTTGAGAAACAGCGCCTCTCGCCTTAAGCCGGCATTGCGTGGCTTTTGTCAATGCTTGCCTATTACGATGTGCTGCGGTTTCCAAAACGCCGTGCACCTTGGCTGACGGCCTGATGCTCGTTTTTCAACAGCCTTGTTAGGGATAATCTATGGGAAACGCGCCCGTTGTCAAGACGCTTATTCGTTCACCTTGCCGAAAGCGTACTTGCTGATCAGCGCCTCGATGTCGAGCGCCGGCTCGGTTTCGATGATCATGTCGCCCGGTTTCAGGAGTTTGCCCGACCCCCCGGGTGACAGCAGGATGTACTTGTCCCCCAGCAACCCGGCGGTCTTGACCGAGGCGATCACATCATCGCCGAGAACGATCACCGCCTTGACCTTCAGGCGCACCATCGCCACCTGGTCCTTGGGGTCCAGGGCGATGGACTCCACCTGGCCCACCTGCACGCCGGCGATTTCCACCTGGGCGCCCACTTTAAGACCGCTGACCGATTTGAAACGCGCGTTCAGCTGGTAGTACTTATCGCCCAGCACCTCGATCTCGCCCAGGCGCAGGGTGAGATACCCCACGCAGATGATCCCGAGCAGGACAAAGACGCCCACCCCCAATTCAACCGATGATTGCTTCACGAGGCCTCCCAGGGGAAACTCTTGACGACTTCGTAAAACTTCCAACTTCGGCATTACGCTTCATCGCGTTGTCACTGCGGCGTTCGACAAGCACGCCCCGTGACACGAGACTCGCGCGCCATGAATTTGGAACTATTTTAAAGTCGCCTGTAAATCGACTTTTTACGAGCCCATCAACGCTTGTCCTCAGCGTTTCCAAAAGATCACGCCATCAATTGCGGCATTCATAAAACACGGCCACCCTCTGCCCGGCCGCGGCGATCAGCTCGTCCGGCCCGCTGTCCTTATTGGCCTGCGCCACGCCCGCGCTCACGGAGTAGCAGAACCCTTTGACGGGTTCGATCGAGCCGAAGAGCGCGTGGCTTTGCATGGTGCGGGAGAGCTTGCGGCAGAAGTCCCGGGCCTGTTCCTCGTTGGTGTCCGGCAGGACCACGAGGATTTTGTTGATATCGAACCGGAAGCAGGTGTCGGTGATGTAGGTGTTCTGGGTCACGTGGTTGGCAAAGGCCTTGAACACTGTCTGGGCGACCACGTGGCCCGCGATCCGGTCCACGTCCTCCAGGTTGTCCATGGCCAGCAGCACGATCGAAAAGGGTATCCGGTAGCGCTGCAGCCGGCTCATCTCCTGCAGCAGGCGGTTCTGCCCGATCGAATGGGAGGCGATTCCGGTCAGGTCGTCGCGGGGGCTCTCGAGGCCCTGGATGAAATTCTTCACCTCCGGGGCGGCCGCCTCCTGAATTTCATCCGGGCCGCCCTCGAACACGATCCGGCCCTCGTCGAGCATCGCCACGCGCTGCGAGATAAAAAAGATGTCGGGGATTTCGTGGCTGACCACCACCCCGGTAAAGCCGAAACGCCGCTGGTAGTCCAGGATCATGCTATGGACCGCGTTTTTGCGGATAGGGTCGAGTCCGGTGGTCGGCTCGTCAAACAGGACGATCTCGGGATCGGTCACCAGGGCACGAGCGAGCGCCACCCGCTTTTTCATGCCGCCCGAAAGCTGGGCCGGGTACTTGTCTTCGACGTCGTGCAGATCGAGCTGATGCAGCTTGTCGCGCACGCGCCGGCTCACCTCGGCCAGGGACAGGGCGTTGCGCTCCTTGAGCGGGAGGGCCACGTTTTCGAAGACGTTCAGGAAATCGAAAAGGGCCGTGTCCTGAAACACATAGCTGAATTTGTTCTTCAGCGCCCTACGCTCGGCCGGAGTCATCGCCGCGCGGAGCCTGCCGTCGAACAGGATCGCCCCTCCGTCGGGCTCATACAGGCCGATGACGTGCTTGAGCAGGACACTCTTGCCCGAGCCGCTCTTGCCGATAATGGCGGTGATCTCCCCCCGGCAAATGCTCAGGTTGACCCCGTTGAGCACGCGGTTGGCACCCAGGGTCTTGACGACGTCTTTAAGTTGAATCAGGGGCGATCGGGTCATGGGGCCAATGCGTCAGAGCAAGAAGGTGGTTAATACATAGTCGGTGACCAGGACCAGCACGCAGGAGATCACCACCGCGCTCGTGGTGGAGATGCTGACCCCTTTGGCGCCAAACTCGGCCCGGGTGTGCGTGTAATAGCCCTGGAAGCAGCAGACCGTGACCACCACCACCGCGAAGGCGATGGACTTGATGAACCCGCCGATGATATCGCTCATCTCAACACTCGACTGCGCCCGGGCGAAATAGAAGGCGGGGTTGAGCCCCAGGAGAGCCGAGCCCGACAAGTACCCGCCGTAGAGCCCGACGACATCGAACAAGGCTGTGAGCAGGGGAAAGCAGATCAGCGCAGCAGCGATGCGGGGACTGACGAGAAACCGCATCGGGTTGATGTCCATGGTCCGGAGGGCATCGATCTGCTCCGAGATCCGCATGATGCCGATCTCCGCGGTCATGGAGGAGCCGGCCCGGGCGATGATCATGATGGCCGTGAGCACCGGCCCCATCTCGCGCACCAGGGAGAGCGCCACGGCCGAGCCGAGGGCGGCCGTGGAGCCGTATCTCACGAGGGCGTAATAGCCCTGGAGCCCGAGCACCATCCCGGTGAACGCGCCGGTCAGGCAGATGACGAAAACGGACTTCATGCCGATGAAATAGACCTGCTGCCGGAACTTATCGAACTGGAAGGGCGGCTGAAAAATCAGCACGAACCCCCACATGAAAAAGAGAAAGAGACTCCCGAGGTGCTGGGTGAAATCCAGGACTTCGCGGCCGATGGCGGCGATGGGGCTTTTCAGTGTGACAAGAATGGCCATACGTGGTAAAGGTATTTGTTTTTCAACATCATTGTTAACCTATATTTATTATTCGACCTCACGTCTAAAGTCAAGCCGGGAAAACCGGCATACCTGCGGCGGTGCCTCGCCCGCCGGCGCGGCCGCTGCGGCAGGCAGCGGTCTTTTTCTTGGTGAGAGACGGTCCCCATGATTCGAGCGGAGAACATCAGCAAGAGCTACGGCGGCCGGTCCCTGTTCGACCAGCTGAGCTTCACTCTCAATTCCCGCGAAAGGCTGGGTCTCGTCGGCCGCAACGGCCACGGCAAGACCACTCTTTTCCGGCTGATCGCCGGTGAGGAATCGCCGGATTCCGGCGCCCTCGTTATCCCCAAAAACTATCGCACCGGCTATGTCAAGCAGGCCCTGGAGTTTTCGCGCGCATCGGTTCTGGAAGAAGCCATGACGGCCTTGCCGCCCACCGAACGCGATCACCACTGGAAAGCGGAGAAGATTCTAGCCGGCCTGGGCTTCTCGAAGGCCGACTTCGACCGCCCCCCGACCGAATTCTCCGGCGGGTTTCAGGTGCGCCTCAACCTCGCCAAGGCCCTGGCATCCGAGCCGGATCTGCTCCTGCTCGACGAGCCGACGAACTTTCTCGACATCATCTCCATCCGCTGGATCGAGCGGTTCCTCATCGCCTGGCCGCGGGAGCTCATGGTCATCACCCATGATCGCAGCTTTATGGACCGCGTGGTCACCCATGTCATGGGCATCCACCGCCAGAAGGTTCGCAAGATCGCCGGCACGACCGAAAAATATTACGCCCAGATCGCCCAAGACGAAGAGATCCACGAAAAAACCCGTCTCAACGACGAACGCCGCCGCAAAGAGGTCGAGCTGTTCATCTCGCGCTTCCGCGCCAAGGCCCGGTTGGCGGGCCTGGTGCAATCCCGCGTCAAGGCCCTGCAGAAGATGGAGAAAAGAAACAAACTCGAGAAGCTGAGAGATCTCGAGTTCGCCTTCCGCGAAAAGCCGCTCTCCGGAAAGCACACGCTCTCGGCCCGGCACGTCAGTTTCACCTATGCGCCCGAGACACCGCTCATTCGCGATTTCACCCTCACGATCACGACCGGAGAGCGCGTCTGCATCGTGGGGCCGAACGGCAAGGGCAAGACCACGCTGCTGCGGATCCTGGCCGGCGAGCTCGCCCCGCAGTCCGGCGAACTTGTTTACCACCCGGCTATCCAGAAGGGCTTCTTCGAGCAGACCAACGTGACCCACCTGATCGACAGCCGGACGGTCGAGGAGGAGATCCTCTATTCCGACCCGGGTGTAGACCGGCAAATGGCCCGCGACATCTGCGGCGCCATGATGTTCCCGGGCGACGACGCCCTCAAAAAAGTCGCGGTGCTCTCCGGCGGAGAGAAGAGCCGGGTGGTACTGGGCAAGATCCTGGCGACCCCGGTCAATCTGCTGCTGCTCGACGAGCCCACCAACCACCTCGACATGGAATCCTGCGATGCCCTGCTCGCCGCCATCGACAGCTTCGACGGCACGGTGATCATGGTCACCCACAACGAGATGTTCCTGCACGCGCTCGCCGAGCGGCTGATCGTGTTCCGTGAGGACGGCATCGAGGTCTTCGACGGTACCTACCAAGAGTTTCTCGAGAAAGGCGGCTGGCAGGACGAAAAAACAGCGCGCCCGGGGGAGGCTGCGACCGACGGCGAGCCGGCTGAAAACCTTAAAATTGCTCGCAAGCAACTTCGCCGACAGCGCTCGGAGATCCTCGCGCTCCGCGCGCGCACCCTCAAACCGCTGGAGGACGAGATGCGGCGGCTGGAACGCGACATCGAAGGGCTGGACAGCGAAATGGCGATTCTGACGCAGGCGATGCAGACCGCTTCCGAAAACCGCGACGGCGCCCGGATCGCCGATATATCCCAGTCCATTCACGCCGGCCGGAAGGCGATCGACCGCCTGTTCGATGCCCTCGACCGGGCCACCCGCGACCACGAGGATCGGGGCGCCGGCTTCGACCGGCAGTTAGAAGCAATCGACGCGGCAGGCGCCGGCCTGGAAGGCAAAGAAACCGGGAATTGATTTAAGTCAACCCGGTTTCCCGGGTTCAAGGCTATGTTCCGAACAGACTCATCATTCCGTCCAAAACGACAGAAAGGAGGTACCTCATGTTTTGCTATCAATGTGAACAGACGGCAAAAGGCACCGGGTGCACCGTGCTGGGCGTTTGTGGTAAACAGCCGGAGGTTGCTGCCCTTCAGGACCTGCTTCTCTACACGCTCATGGGACTCTCGCAGGTCGCGGTCGAGGGCCGAAAAGTAGGGGTGTCGGACCCTGACGTCAATCACTTTACCGTCAAAGCGGCCTTTTCTACCTTGACCAATGTGGATTTTGACCCTGAACGTTTCCTGCGATTGATTACCGAGGCAGCCGGGAAGCGAGACCGACTCAAGGCAACGGTCAAAGCCGCCGGAGGAAAGGTCGATTTCCCCGAGGGAGCTGCCACGATCGTTCCAAAGACCACACTGGAGGAATTAATCAAGCAGGCCGAGGCGTTCGGCTTGAAATCCTATCCGGCTGCCAACCCGGACATTCTCTCATTGAAGCACACCGTCCTCTTCGGCATTAAAGGAGTGAGCGCCTATGCGGACCACGCCATGATTCTGGGACGGCAGGATGACGTGGTGTTTGCATTTGTCCATGAAGGCCTGGCCGCCATTCAGAGGGAGGATTTGAGCCTGGACGATTGGGTGGTCCTGACCCTCAGGTGCGGTGAAGCCGCGGTGAAAGCCATGGAGCTTCTGGATGCGGGCAACACCGGAACATACGGCCATCCGGTACCGACAAAAGTCCCATTGGGCCACAGGAAAGGCAAAGCCATTCTCGTGTCAGGCCATGATCTGAAAGATCTTGAAGCGCTTCTTAAACAGACTGAAGGCAAAGGCATCACCATATATACCCATGGGGAGATGCTTCCTACCCATGGGTACCCCAAATTGAAAAAATATAAACATTTCTACGGACATTATGGAACGGCCTGGCAAAATCAGATCAGGGAATTCCCGGACTTCCCCGGGGCCATTCTCATGACGACCAACTGTATCCAACGACCCAAGAACGAATATAAGGAAAATCTATTTACGAGCGGCATGGTCGGTTGGCCCGGCATTGCGCATGTATCCGACCTCAATTTCAAACCGGTCATCGACAAAGCACTATCCATGCCTGGTTTTCATGAGGATAAGAACGGCAAAGAAGTGACGGTCGGATTCGCCCGGAACGCCGTTCTGGAAGTGGCAGACAAGGTGGTTGGGGCGGTCAAGTCCGGAGCCATCCGGCATTTCTTCCTGGTGGCAGGCTGCGACGGAGCCAAACCGGGGCGAAACTATTACACCGAATTTGTGGAAAAGGTCCCAAAGGACTGTGTAGTCTTGACCTTGGCCTGCGGCAAGTTCCGCTTCTTCGACAAAGCGCTTGGCGATATCGGCGGCATTCCTCGCCTGCTGGATGCCGGTCAGTGCAATGATGCCTACTCGGCCGTTCTGATTGCCTCGGCCCTGGCCAAGGCGTTCAATGTGCAGGTGAACGACCTTCCGCTTTCGTTGATTTTGTCCTGGTACGAGCAGAAAGCGGTTTGTATCCTTCTGGCGCTGCTGCATCTTGGCATCAAGGGCATCCGCCTGGGGCCGTCGCTGCCGGCGTTCATAACCCCCAACGTGCTCGACACTCTGGTTAAAAACTTTGATATAAAACCCATCGGCACGCCGGATGAGGATTTAAAGGCTATCCTGGGCTGATGTGAGCTGCATCGATTGATGAAAAAATTTTATGAAATGTCCGGGCTGAAAGCATCACGGATGGCACGGCGCTGAAGCACACGGGGCAGCCCGCGTGGCGGAAGACGGCTTTTTTCTTCAGGCTGCCCTGCGGGGGCCTGCGTGTTTCAAGGTGCGGTTTTCTGCGCCCGGGCGAAAACCCAGTAAATGATGCCGGCGGTGACCATCGAGGGAATGGAGCCTCCGATGGGAAGCTTGAGCACGGTTATCGCCTCGTATACAACGAAGCCCACCGCCCAGGCGGTGATCGCCGCCGGGTTGAACCCCTTGCGATACCAGTACTGTCCGCCTTCGCGGTAGATGTCGCCGATGTCCAGTTGGCGCCGCCGGAGGATGAAGTAGTCGGTGAGACTCACCCCGAACAGCGGGATGAACATCGCCCCGATGAAAAACAGGAAATTCTCGTACTGCTCCATGGGGAAGACCAGCGCCACCAGGATCGAAATGATCCCGGCGATCCACATGACGTTCCGGGCGCTCAGCTTCCGGGAGATGTTGAGCATGGAGCAGGTGGCGGAGTAAACGTCGGGGAAATCGGAGGTGATGGTCGAGAACACTACCATGAGCAGCGCGGGAACCGCCAGACCGATCCGGCCCATGGTCTCGAGCACCGCCTGACCCGGGTCGGCGGCGCCGGTGAGCAGCGCAACCTGCAGCCCCAGCACGTACATCCAGGAGGAAACCAGGAAATAACCCCACCACGTGTTCCAGAACGCCGTGCGCGTGCTGCGGGCGGAGCGCGCGTAGTCCGCCACCAGCGGCATCCACGAGATCGGCATTGCGATCACCAGATCGAGGGCGCTCATGAAGGCAAGCGGCCCGGCCGCAGCGGCCGGTTTGGCCTCCAGCCCGGTGAAGGCAATCCACGTCATCACCAGGAGGACCACCACCAGGGCAACGACCGAAACGCTCTGGAGAAGCTTCCAGACGGTTTTGCCGGTCCACAGCGCCCACAGCAGCGTGCCGAAGCCGATCAGGACCACCCAGAAGGCGTCGGTCGCCAGAAGGCCGCCGATCGGTTTGCCGAGGGCGGCGCCGGCCCGGCCGCCGATGATCAGCATGATGGCGGCCCAGCCGATGAGCTGCACGATGTTGAGCACCGCCGCGAGGTTGGAGCCCCGGATTCCGAACGCGGGCCGGATTGATACCATGGACATGATCCCGTGGTCGGAGCCGATCACGCCTCCCAGCGCCATGAGGGTGTTGCCGATGAGATGGCCCAGCAGGATGGCCCAAAGGCCGGACCAGAATCCCAGCGGGGCCAGAAATCCGCCGGCCCAGATCTCGGCCAGCGAGATGGCCACCCCGGCCCACAGCAGGAAGAAATCGATGCCGCGCAGATTGCGCTCCGGGGCGGGAACGGGTCGAATGTTCATGGATGCTCTTTTCCGCCGGAGGGGCTGTCAAGCAGAATGCTCGACAGATCGGAGAAAGGCCCGGGGTCGTAAGGAGTGGGGACCGGGCGGCGAGAGTCCCGGCTCAGTCCCCATTCCGTTCACGCATGACTCATGACTCGTTACAGGTTACTCGAAGCCATTTCAAAAACAGCAGATTACAGCCGAGGGCATGGCGCACGCCGATGAAAAGCCCAGCCGCGTCAGGTTGTGAGCATTTTTCAGAGGCCTGCAACGCCGCCATCGACTGTCAGATGCATTTTTGAGTTAGCTTCTCCTCACACCACGCCCTGGTCCATCATGGCGTCGACAACTTTCAGGAACCCGGCGATGTTGGCGCCGACCACATAGTTGCCCGCATGTCCGTACTGCGCCGCGGCTTCCATGGCCGCCTTGTGGATGCTCTTCATGATCATCTG
>JACRCN010000078.1 GCA_016219005.1 Deltaproteobacteria bacterium | reverse complement strand
GCCGCGACACCGTAGCAGATACAGGCGGCGGCGGGATATTCCATGTCCGACACTTCACCGGGCAACTCTGGAATACCCGCCATGATGCTCGGTATCTCGGAGCCTTCCGCAAAGAACACTCGTTCGCGCCCGGCGGTTTGAAGCTGCATAAGCAAATCGGAGTGATAGTTGAAAAGCCCTTTATCGCTTGCGTTCGGCACCGGCAGAATGGGGAGCCTTTGGTAATGTTTGCGCTCGTTGTTAAAAAAGTTAAAGAAGTCTCGCTCCGGCCGCGTCAACCGGGTATAGATGTTTTTGATGTCATACATTTTTATCAACTCGGCCACCCGGTTAAGCAAATCGTTCGATTGCTTGAACTGTTCAAACCACGGGATATAATACCTCTTGAGTTGTCGGAAGTCGGCACCTTGGAAGAACAGCCCCACCGCGCCCGGAGCGGCCTTTTTCGAGAACACGAAACAAAGAAATGGATCGTAGACCGACGTTTTTGCTTGATCCCACTCGAAAGCGGCCGGGTATCCGGGGTCACGTCTGATTTTACTCAATAAATGAAGCTTTTCCCCACCGCATTCCCCGATTGGCCCACCACTACCCGGTTATTCAACACGGCCATGACGAAATTCTTTTGCTGCTCGGTCAACGTCAACTTGAGAATGTCCGCCATGAAACCAAGGGGGTCTGGCCGGTATCGGGAATAGTCCGAACCGCCGCTTCCCATCCGGGCATCAATTCGCGCCGTTAGGGAAGAAAGCAATTCGCCGACTGTCAAATCGATCCCGAACGCGCTTTTGTAATTCCTCGCTCTCATTCGTCAGTTCGTCCTCAACTATCCGCATGAACTCTGTTACCTGCTCCACACCGTAAATTTTCCAGTAGATGTCGGCGACGACGGCAGCAATTTTCCGCACCTCGCCACTGATACCCAACTCCGGGCCTAACCATGCCGCCAGCGCCGCCGCATCCCTCGGGGTTTCCCCCTGATTGCCGGCCTTGTATTTGCCCAGCAAATCGTTGAACAGGTAGGATAGGCCGCCCAGGATGTCGTTTTTGGCTTCGTAGTGCTGCTCGGCGTCCTTAGCGGCTGTTTTCACAACCTCAACACCCATCCTTTTCAGGATTTTGCTAACAGCCCCCTTAGTGCATCCCATCTGCTTTGCAATCGCATGGACCTTCATTCCCTTGTCCCGAAGCTCGATAACCTTCAGATAGTCAATCTGCGATATGGCCATGTTGCAACCTCAAGAAACAAATTGGAAACATTGGAAACCATCACCTTGATAGCGGCCTCTGTTCAGCGCCCGCTGGCTTGCCCCGTCCATTTGTCTAAGTCGAATGGGTCCGGCCGGTTACCATGTAGCTTTGTGTCGTAAGGCACGAAGGGCGGCATAAGCGGCCTGGTGCTTTTAACGAGTTGCCGCGCAAAAAAACGCCTGTTTCTGAAAATGCAGTCCTGTTCGGTGAAGTAGATTTTCGCATCGGTGTTTTCCATTTTCTCAATCTCCTTGGTTGTGGCATTCCTGCCGGTAAATGCGCGTTTAGCGCGTCAAATTCAGGAGTTCGCCCTCGGGGTGTGCTTGTACCTCCCCGGAAACCTGCGTTGATTTTAGGCCGTTCCAAGGTACTGTTGAGCATGTTTCCAGCCCTCCTACGGTCCTGCTCGCAGGTAGGTATTTTCATTTCGTCAGGAATGTGCGATTCGTTGGTATCAATGATGGAGGTCATATGCGAAACGTCGCGGCATTTTTGTTAAGTGTCTTATTTTTGACTTCATGCGCTGTTGACACACGTTCTATTTCCAAGGATCACTTTGCGGTTGCGCATGTCGCAAGTGAATACAAAGTCGTTTATCCGGTCGAAAGAATTGTGACCTTGCCCTCCGGTGATTATCGATCCATCATGGAAAACGACTCCGGCATATTTTTTGTCGCACCCAGCCGTCTGGTGATGGATTCGATGGGGCTTTTTGATGGTGGCGTATTTGTCCCTTTCGATAAAAGTCGCCCGATGTTTTGGATCAACATTCCGGGTGGTGGCATATTCGTCCGCGACATACTTCCTCAAGATTTCAAGCTGGCATTGAATCAATAAAACCCCTTGGGGTTCGTGTTCCGGGATTCGGTTGCTGCCCTGGTTGCTCATTTCCAACTTGCCCTTTTCACTATGTTTCCGCCTTTGTAGGCCGGAGATATGGCCGCTTTGAAACGTGTATTTAAAATAAACAATAACGCTTAGTTAATCTGTTTTAACCTCGAAAATACTCGCCCGATTAAGCCGCGTTCCCACCTTATTTCCCACCGCAAGCCCCAAATTGTGGCATTTTGGGCCGATAGCGACACACGGGAGCGCCTTACATCCTGGATGCTGCCGGTGGGCCAATGCTCGTTCCCTATTCTTAAGGCCATTATCTGTCAGGTTGAGATGCCTTTTTGCCATTCTCGACTTTTCCAACTCAGATAGCATAGACTTCTTCTGCTCACGCAGCGGTCTCACTTATGATTCGACGGTATCAGCATCAATGATCTCTCTGCAGTATGAATCAACGGACGGCTTCATCTCTCTCATTACTGCTGAGATGTTTTTCAAGCGAATCAATTTCCGGCTCATTGGTCTTAAACCTTAATCTTAATGCGTTCGATCACCCTTTTTAGATCCTTGAACCTCAGAACCCGCTACAGATGGTCCACTCTTCTTTAGGCTTCTTCCATTTTTTCCGCCGATAAAACCTTCACATTTGTTGTTTCCGATCGGGTGAAGGTCGGTGCCGGGTTTGAACATGGATAATGGCAGAGCGAGGACGCGTGGGTTTCCACTGAAACGTCTGACAGGCTTAAAAAAAACGCCTTGAATACTAATGGTTATCCTGCTATTGTGTGATTCGCATTTTCCCCTGACGCCTTGAACGACCCCGCGCTATAACGGTTGATCATGGTCATTGCTATCCAGGTGCGAGCTTCCCGGATCGACTTTCGGCTTGATTATCTGCTTTTCCATCACAGCCCAATGAGCAGTTGCGTCAGAGAGCCAAACCAGAACAGCACCCGACTGAATGTTTTTGGCGAGGTGGGTCATGTCCTTTGATCGCTCAACCTCCCGCGAACAACTGATTAAGGAATTGGCTGAGGTTCGGTCCCAATTGGCTGCCAAAGACCAGCAGCTCCAGGAACTGTCTCAGGAACTTGCCCTTCTGAAATCAAATAAACCGCCCGAAATCGAGCGCCTGGTCAGTACCGCGTGTCTCAAGTCCAGCGAGCGCAAGCAGGCCGAAGCGGCGCTGCGGGAAAGTGAGAATCGCTACACCGGCCGCAAGCAGGCAGAGGAGGCGCTGCACGGATTGTCGCAGTTTCCGGGGCAGAACCCCAACCCCGTGCTGCGGGTTGCGGCCGATGGGACGCTTTTGTACGCCAACGCGTCTGCCCGGAACTGGCTGGCAACGTGGGGCTGGCAATACGACGGGCCGCTGCCGGCCGCGGTGCGTGCCATCGCGGGCGATGCCCATGGGAAAGCCCGCGCCGTTGAAGCCGAAATCAGCAGCCCGGGCGGCATCACGTTCTGGGTCTCCGCTATTCCGCCGCCGGGCGAGGACTACATCAACCTCTATGGCATTGACATTACCGAGCACAAGCAGGCGGAAGAGGCGCTGCGCAGGGAGAAAAGTCTGCTGAAAAACGTCATGCATACCACTGACGTGATGCTGGTTCTGCTCGATCCGCATTTCAATTTCGTTTGGGTTAATGCGGCCTACGCCGAAACGTGCCAGATGAAACCGGAGGAGATGGTCGGCAAGAACCATTTCGTTTTGTATCCTCACGCCGAAAACGAGGCAATTTTCCGGAAGGTCCGCGACACCGGCGAAGGTGTCTTCTACAAGGACAAACCGTTTGTTTTCCCCGACCAGCCCGAACGCGAGGTGACGTATTGGGACTGGAGCCTGACGCCGGCCAAGGATGCCGGCAGCCATGTGACCGGCCTGGTCTTCTCCTTGCGCGAGACGACCAAATTCAAGCGAGCGGAACTGGCGCTGCTGCGAAAGGAAGCGGAACTCAGGGAAGCGCAGCGCTTGGCGCATGTCGGCAGTTGGTACTGGGACGCGCGCACCGATGCGACCCTCGGTTCCGACGAACTGCTCCGCATCTACGGTTTTGATCCCGCGACACAGCCCATGCCCAATTTTAAAGATCAACGGGGGCGGTGCTATCCCGTGGAGGAATGGGAACGCGTGAACACGGCCGTGAAAAGAACGCTGGAGACGGGGGTCGGCTACGAGCTTGACGTGCAGGTGCTGCGCAACGGAACCCGCATTTGGGTCACCACCGGCAGTGAAGTCGTCCGGGATGCCGACGGCCGGATAGTGGGTCTGCGCGGAACGGTCCAGGACATCACCGAGCGCAAGCGGGCCGAGGAGGCGTTGCGGGAGAGCGAGGAGCGCTACCGGCGCCTGGTCGAAACCGCTTCTGAGGGTATTTGGCAGATTGACACCGAATTTCGGACCATCGACATAAATGAGCGTATGGCTCAAATGCTGGGTCGCCCGAAAGAAGAGGTCATCGGCCGTCACGTTCGTGAGTTCATGGCCCCGGAGGAGATGTCGGATGTCGGTCAACGAATTGAAAACCGAAGGCTGGGGCTGACGGAAACCTATGAACGTCGGCTTCTGCGGAAAGATGGTTCGACTCTCTCGGCATTGGTTTCGGTAGCGCCTTTGCGCGACAACGAAAGGAACATCATTGGCTCGTTTGGCATGTTCACCGACATCTCGGCGCGCAAGCAGACGGAGGAATCTCTTCGACAGCTGAATGAGACCCTGGAGCAGCGCGTGGCCGAGCGCACCGAGCTGGCCGAGGCTCGGGCACGGCAGCTTCAGACTCTGGCGGTGGAGCTGATCGAGGCCGAGGAGCGGGAGCGAAGGCGGGTCGCCGACTTCCTGCACGATGATCTGCAGCAGGTCATCGCCGCTGCCCGGATGCAGCTTCAGGCGGCCTGTGAGACTATGCCCCCTGAGCCCCTGTTGGCGAACGTAGAACAGCTATTGGAGGAATCCATCGGCAAGTCGCGCCGCCTGTCGCATGAGCTGAGCCCGGCGGTGCTGCACCATTCCGGTTTGGTCGCCGCCCTGCAGTGGCTGGCCAGGAACATGGAGGATCAGTTCGGGTTGCAGGTCCAGCTGAAATTGGATGTGGCACAACAATTTGAAAGTGCGCCGCTGAAAGTGTTTCTGTTCCGCGCCGCCCAAGAGCTCCTGTTCAATGTCGTCAAGCATGCCGGCGTGAAAAATGCCCAAGTCGTCCTTTCAGACTCCGACAGCGGTCTTGTTCTCACCGTCAGCGACCAGGGCCAGGGGTTCAAACCCGACATCCTGGATTCCCACACCCCAACAGCCGGCTTGGGGTTGATGAGCCTGCAGGAGCGCGCCCGCTACATCGGTGGGAGGCTTGCGATCGAAAGCGCTCCAGGGCGGGGCAGCCGCTTCACCCTGACGGTTCCCATCAGCATGGCCATAGATGATAAACTAAAACAGCCTGCGGCCGACGGGCAGCCCCTCACCCAGGCCGGATCTCCGGTTTCAACCGGTATAAGCGGCCTCCGGGTGCTGTTCGTCGATGATCATTCCGTTATGCGTCAGGGGCTGATTCGATTGATGACGGGCCAACCGAACATCCAGGTAGTGGGCGAGGCGGCCAACGGGCGGGAAGCCATCGAACGGGTTCGGCAGCTCAAGCCGGATGTGGTCGTGATGGACGTATCCATGCCGGAGATGGACGGCATCGAAGCCACCCGCCGTATAAAGGCCGAATTTCCCGCAGTGCGCGTGATCGGCCTGTCGATGTATCAGGAAGAACAATTCGCGAGCTCGATGCGCAAGGCTGGAGCGGAGGCTTTTGTTAGCAAAACCGCCTCCCCGGCTGAATTGTTGGAAGCGATCTATGGGGCTGACCGTGCATAGTCTGACGGGCCTGCTTCTCTTGCGGAAATACGCATTTACGAAATCTTTGCTTTGATGATCAGCAGCAGCGTTGAACTGCTCTGATTCAGTTGCGCTCGACTTCGAACGACGACCACACCCCGGGAGAAACCTGAAAAGGCGTATGGGCTGATGCGCCCGGCCGCCCGGAAAAGCTGCAATTTCAACGAAATTCAAAATAGTGACACTTGACTTTAAGATAAGCAAAAATTTTAATTCACAGGGGGATGGAAGTGAAAAACAAATCAGCATCAATCATCCTATCGGCTGTTCTGCTGCTCGGTCTGACCGCTTGCACGGAAGAGAAGAAGACGGCGGCACCACCTCCGCCGCCGGAGGTGGAAGTGGCGGAGGTCATTCAGAAGGACGTCCCGGTTTTCAGCGAGTGGGTGGCTTCCATGGACGGAATGGTGAATGCCACAATCCTGGCCCAGGTGCAGGGCTATCTGATCAAGCAGAACTACAAGGAGGGCGATTTCGTCAAGAAGGGCGCAATGCTGTTCGAGATCGACCCGCGGCCGTTCCAGGCGGCATTGGACGAGGCCAGGGCTGCCATGGCCAAACAACAGGCGGTGCTGCAGACCTCGCAATCCAACTTGAAGCGGATCCTGCCGCTGGCGGCGGCCAACGCGGTCAGTCAGAGAGACAAGGATAACGCCATCGGCTCGGTGCAGAGCGCCGAGGCCCAGGTGCTGGCGGCCCAGGCGCAGGTGCGCAAGGCCGAGCTCGACCTGGGGTTCACGAAGATAAGCTCCCCCATCGACGGCATCGCCGGCGCGGCCAAAGCCCAGATGGGCGATCTCGTCGGCACCCCCCAGGCCCGCGAGCTGACAACGGTGTCCACGGTGAACCCCATCAAGGTTTATGTGCCCATCAGCGAGCGCGAATACCTGCAGGCGGTCGATACGTCCAAACCGGGGCAGAAGCCGGATGCCGAGAAAACGACGTTCGATCTGATCCTGGCCGACGGCAGCACCTGGCCGCAAAAGGGTACCTTTTCGTTTGCCGACCGCCAGGTGGAGTCCCAGACCGGCACCATCCGGGTGGCCATCCTGTTTCCCAACCCCGCAAACCTCTTGCGGCCGGGGCAGTTCGCCAAGGTGCGCGCCCTGATGAAGACGGAGAAAGGCGCGATCCTGGTGCCGCAGCGCGCGGTGGGCGAGCTTCAGGGCAGCTACCAGGTAGCGGCGGTGGATGCCGAGAACACGGTGCGCATCCGCGGGGTCACGGTCGGCGAGCGCATCGGGAACCTGTGGATCATCCGGGAAGGGCTAAAGCCAGGCGATCGGGTGGTGGCCGAGGGCACCCAGAAAGTGAGCAACGGGGTCAAGGTGACACCCAAGCCCTACGCGCCGAGGTCATAAACAGGGCGCTTTCATAATCCCCCAACCGCCTTTGCCAAAGCGGGATAAGGGGGAGCGTTATCTGACGCTTCAGCGTTTAGTCCGGACTCACTTTTTAAGCCGAAAGGTTGATTTATGGCAAAGTTCTTCGTCAACCGTCCGATCGTGGCGATCGTGATTTCCATCATCTTCGTCATCGTGGGCAGCGTGGCGATCCTGGGGCTGCCCATCGCCCAGTACCCGGACATCGTCCCGCCCGAAATAGTCATCAACACCACCTACGTCGGCGCCGACGCGCAGACCGTGGAGCAGTCGGTGGCCACCCCCATCGAGCAGGAAATGAGCGGGGTGGACAACATGAACTACATGTACTCGCTCAACGCCAACAACGGCGAGCTGAAGCTGTACGTGAACTTCGACGTCAAGACGGACCCCAACATCGACCAGGTCCTGGCACAGATCCGCAAATCGCAGGCGGACTCCAAGCTACCGTCGGAGGTGCGCGACTACGGAGTCACGGTCAAGAAGTCCACCTCCTCGCCGCTCATGGTGGTGGCGCTGTCCTCGCCCGGCAAGAGCTACGACGCGACCTTCCTGGCCAACTACGCCTACATCAACCTCAACGACCAGCTCACGCGCGTGCCTGGGATCGCGAGCGTCACGGTGTTCGGCGCCGGGCAATACGCCATGCGCCTGTGGGTGAAACCGGACCAGCTCGCCAAGCTGAACATCACGGTGCCGGAGATCGTCGACGCCATCAAGAAGCAGAACACGGTCAACCCGGCCGGACAGATCGGGGCGGAACCCGCACCGGCTGGCATGGAGTACACGTACGCGATCCGGGCCCAGGGGCGCCTTGAGACGCCCGAGGAGTTCGCGCAGATCGTCCTGCGCGCCAACCCGGACGGGTCGCTCGTGCGGCTCAAGGACGTATCCCGGATCGAGCTGGGCTCCCAGACCTACGCCAATGTCGGCCGGTTGAACGGCAAGCCGGCCGCCATTCTGGCCCTGTACCAGTTGCCGGGGACGAACGCGATCGCTGCCGTGGACGGGGTTACCCGGCTCATGGAGGAGGTTAAGAAAAACTTCCCGGCCGACCTGGAATACAGTATCCCCCTGGACACGACCCAGTCCGTGCGCGAGGGCATCAAGGAGATCATTACGACCTTGTATGAAGCGCTGATCCTCGTGATCATTGTAGTGTTCATCTTCCTGCAGGGCTGGCGCGCCACACTGATCCCGGCGCTTGCGGTTCCGGTGTCGCTGGTCGGCACCTTCGCGATGTTCCCCATCCTCGGGTTCTCCATCAACACGATCGCTCTCATGGGGATGGTGCTGGCGATCGGGCTCGTCGTGGATGACGCCATTGTCGTCGTGGAGGCGGTCGAGCACCACATCGAGCACGGACTCTCGCCCAAGGAGGCGACCCTCAAGGCCATGGAGGAGGTTTCCGGGCCAGTGGTGGCCATTGCGCTGGTGCTCTCCGCGGTGTTCCTGCCGACCGTCTTCATCCCCGGCATCACCGGCAAGCTCTACCAGCAGTTTGCGGTCACGATCGCCATTTCGGTCATCATCTCGGCGTTCAACGCCCTGACCCTCAGCCCGGCGCTTTCGTCCCTCATCCTGAAGCCCAAAAAGAAGACCCGCGGCCCCCTGGGGGCGTTTTACCGCGGGTTCAATACCCTATTCGGCAAGGCGACCAATGGTTACGTGACGCTCTGCGGCTGGTTCATCCGCAAGTTCGTGATCAGCCTGCTGCTGCTCGTCCTGATGACCGGCGCCATCGGTGTCATCGGCAAGCAGGTGCCCGGCGGCTTCCTGCCCGAGGAGGACCAGGGGTATCTTTATGCCGGGGTTCAGCTGCCGAATGCCGCTTCCCTGCAGCGAACGGACGCCGCCACCCGGGAGCTCGAGAAAATCATCCTGGAAACTCCCGGGGTGCAATACTGCACGACGGTGGTTGGTTACAGCATGCTGTCCGGGGTGACGAACACCTACAGCGGCTTTTTCTTCATCACGCTCAAACCCTGGCACGAGCGCAAGAGCCCGGAAGAAAAATACGAGGCCATCATGGCAAGCCTCAACCGGCGCATGGGCCGGATCCCCCAGGGGGTGGCCTTCGCCTTCTCGCCGCCGGCCATCCCGGGCATCGGCACCGCGGGCGGCGTGACCTTCATCCTGGAAGACCGCGCCGGCAAGGACATTGCCTTCCTGTGGGCCAGCACGCAGAAATTCATGGAAGCGGCTAAGAAGCGGCCGGAGATCGCGCGGGTGACCACGACCTTTCTGCCGACCGTGCCGCAAATCTTCGTGGACGTCGACCGCGACAAGGTCCTCAAACAGGGAGTGGATTTAGGTCAGGTCTATCGCACGCTGCAGGCCTTCATGGGCGGCTACTTCATCAACTACTTCAACCGCTTCGGCCGCCAGTGGCAGGTGTATGTGCAGGCCGAGGGCGAGTACCGCACGCAGGCCGACCAGCTGGGGCAGTTTTACGTGCGCAACGCCGCCGGCGACACGGTGCCGCTGTCAGCGGTGACCTCGACCGAGCAGCGTTCCGGGCCGGAGTTCACGATGCGTTACAACCTCTACCGCGCGGCCCAGCTCAACGTAGTAGCGGCGCCGGGGTTCAGTTCCGCGCAGGCCATGCGGGCCCTGGAGGAGGTGTTCGCCGCCGCGATGCCGCGCGAAATGGGGTACGACTACCTCGGCATGAGCTACCAGGAAAAGAAAGCCATGGAGGGGGTGCCGGTCTCGGTCATCTTCGGGCTCTCCCTGATCTTCGTCTTCCTGATCCTAGCCGCCCAGTACGAAAGCTGGTCGCTGCCGTTCAGCGTGCTGCTGGGCACCCCGATCGCGATCCTGGGCGCCTTCGCCGGGATCTTTCTCCGCCACATGGAGTTCAACCTCTATGCCCAGATCGGCCTGATCATGCTGATCGGCTTGGCAGCCAAGAACGCAATTCTCATCGTCGAGTTCGCCAAGGTAGAGTATGAAAAGGGCAAATCCGTCGCGGAGGCGGCACTCGAGGGCGCGCGGCTGCGGCTGCGGCCGATCCTGATGACGAGCTTCGCCTTCATCCTGGGGTGCGTGCCGCTCGCCATCGCTTCCGGGGCCGGCGCCATCGCGCGCCAGGTGATGGGCACCGGGGTTATCGGCGGCATGCTCACGGCGAGCTTCATTGCCATCTTCCTGATTCCGATGACCTTCTACGTCGTTGAGAAGCTCAGCCATCGGGGGCATTCGTCCAAGGTCCACACCGCCGCCCAGGATCCACCCCTGACGAGCCAGAAGGGAGGGGAGCATGCCTAACAGGGTGTTGAAACACCGCGCCTCAGGCGGTGATCCTGCGTTGCGCGGCTATAGCGAATGCTCACATATCGCTGAATATGATGCGCTTTCCAAAACGCCGCATGCCTTGGCTGACGGCCCGATGCTTGTTTTTCGACACCCTGCCGCGCGCATCCTGTGCGGAGTCTTCCTGGCGCTACTGACCGGCTGCATGACGGTCGGCCCGGACTACAAACGTCCGGCGATCGACACCCCGGCTGCCTGGCGGACCGAGGAGCAAGAAGTCCGGGATCTCGCCAACACGGCCTGGTGGCAGCAGTTCAACGACCCCGTGTTGAACAGGCTGGTCAGCACCGCCTTGGAACAGAACAAGGACCTGCTGATTGCCACCTCCCGCATCGAGGAGTTCTTCGGCCGGTATTTTTCAACCCGCGGGGATCAGTTTCCGTCGGCCAGCGGCAATGCCGACGCGTTTCGCCAGCGGCTGAGCGAAAAGAGCTTTAACCGCTTCGACGGCAAGGACAACCCTTATAACCAGTACGAGGCGTTTCTAAACGCCGGCTGGGAGATCGACTTCTGGGGCAAGTTCCGGCGGGCGACCGAGGCGGCCCGGGCCGAGCTGCTCGCCACCGAGGAAGCCCGGCGCACGGTGGTGTTGACACTCGTCAGCGCGGTGGCCGCTTCCT
>JACRCN010000077.1 GCA_016219005.1 Deltaproteobacteria bacterium | reverse complement strand
AGTCATTATATTGAAATAAGCCGGAATTTTGGTGTCAAGCGGGGTGGCGCATGTTGAAATCAGCACAAGGCTTTTGCAAAGGCCGGGATGTCGCAGGCCAAACTGAACGGCACATGGCCCGCCGCCTGAAACGGCAATAGCACAAGCCTGCGTGATGTCCAGCGTTTCCAGTAATGCCGCAATGAGATCTCCCTGTTGTTCAGGGCTACGGCCAGAGATCAATGGCGTACCCAAATAGCCTGGCCGGCTCACGCAAAGATAGCGATAACCTGCACCGCCAATTGTTTGAGCAAGAATCAGGCTCTGGTCGTATCCACCCATAGCACCATGCAAGGAGATGACGACGGGGCCGGTGCCGACCTCAACATATTCCACATCGCCCCGTCTTGTCTTCGCAATCTTTGGTAAGAGATTTTTCGATAGTTTCGGGTCTTGGGCATCGTATTGCATACATAGTTCCTATCCTAAATCTGGAGTGTGGTTAATTGCCCAACGCTGCCCTGGGTTAGAGCGCTAGTGAATTAGTATATATGCTGCTGGAGCAACAGGCGTATTTCGGTAAACGACCCAATCCGGCCGGTCGAGCTAATCGGATAACACAAAAAAGGAGGTCTATAGCTTACAGACATCTACCCACTGGCCGTCGGTGACTTCGGCCAGCTGCGCGGGGCTGATCCGTATTGCAGTGTGAATAGCCCCCGCGGCAGGCAGAACCTCATCGAAATCCCTCAAGGATTGATCCAGATAGATCGGCAGAGGTTGTGCTAGGCCGAACGGACAAACACCGCCGACAGGATGCCCAGTCAACTCTACAACCTCTTCCGGAGGCAACATTTTGCCTTTGCCAAAGGCGTCCTTGAATTTCCGGTTATCGATACGGGCGTCACCGCGCGCCACCAATATGATTACACGGCCATCATTCAATCGAAACGAAAGGGTCTTGGCGATACGGCCAGCCTCCACACCGTGCGCTTTAGCGGCTAATTCGACGGTGGCTGTGCTGACCGCCAATTCGATGATTGGAATGTCCAGATTGCGGGAAGAGAAAAAATCACGTACGGATTGTTGGCTCATTGGAGACTTTCGATTATTAAATCGGCAATCAAATAGGGTAACTATGCCGCATATGTGCCACTTTCGGGTGTTTGAAGAGCTTTATTACTCGCTGCGGTTGTTTTTGCAGCGCTCTTAAGTGAGACACCGGAATCCTCCCGAAAGATCTTGCTGCGTTCGATACCACGACAAATGGCATGGTGCAAGGCACATGAAGCATCGATGCGGGCTCTGCGAGGCATGGTTGATGCCTGGCGACCTTTCTTTGCGACTGCAACACATAAAAACAGGGGCGCTCCACTACTTCCGCCCTAATTATTTGGCGTTCACCATGAATTCTGAATTCCTCGAAAATACAGCAAAAACGTCAGCATTCTGAAATCTTCGGTGTGTACCCGAAGGATGCGCAGGAAATTGTTGTCAAATGTTTTATCAACAATTTGTTAAAGCCGGTCTTTTGGTTCAAACACAACCGCATGACTTCACGCTACTTGCGATTGTTTCTTAAAGGAACTTTTGCAGGCCGAGAGCCCAAGAAATTATCCGATTGCAGCCGGCTTTAACCCTTGTTGAATTTCGCTGGAGTGCCTGTTTTCTTTCATATTCGCCCTGATCGATTCGAATGAATGTGTTGCGCAGTGAAGGGTATGAAAGATAAAGTGACAGTCGCTGTTCAAAGTCGGACCGACAATACGTTTCGATGATTTCCTGATGGTAGTGCATCATAATCCCCCTTTTTTAGGTCCTCATTGTCACGCCACGGCAGATACATAGGCGCAATGTCTCAGAGGAGTTGCAGCAAAAAGCGAGTGCTGGCCGGTTTCAAATGGTTAATACGAACGTTCGTGCTGTTATTGTCTAATTTTTCAATCCAGATAGCTATGAGCGCTCCTTAATTCATTTACGGTTTGATGTTGATTGGATTGAGACGGCGGTGAAATCTACCGGTAATTGTCCAACAGCCGATCCAGGGCGACATCCTGGCGTTTCTTGGTATCCTCATGGTTGAGCATTCTATCGTAGAGGTGAAACCCTAGCAGCAGGGAATACAGATCAAAGGCAAACTGGTCGCAGTCGATGTCTTTCTTGAAATCACCGACACGTATAGCCGAGCGTGCTATGCGGCGCAGGCTATCCAGCCATGCTTCTTGCTGTTCCAAGATAAAATCCCGCACTTTGCCGGGACGGCTTGTAAACTCAGTGCTGGATGAGACAAATATACAGCCGCCGGTCATCTTGGAACTCCACTTTATCCAATTATTAACAAGGGCTTTGACACGCGGGATGCCGGCTTTTGCCATCAGGGCCGGAATGACCACCCTTTCGGCAAAAAGCTCGCCTGCATGTTGCATGATACCGATCTGAAGGTTCTCTTTGGATTGAAAGTGGGCAAACAGGCCGCTTTTAGACATTTGGGTCACTTTGGCCAGATGACCGATAGTGACGCTTTCAAGGCTCAATTGGGTGGCCATTTTGAGTCCGGCGTCCAGAATAGCGTGCCTGGTGGTATCGCCTTTTTCCATGGAAATAAAATAGTACGACCGTTCGTATTTGTCAATAAGAAATTATCTGGCGACAAAAGATTCGGTCATCAGCGGCCCACCGATCCGCTAGGTGGCTCTGTTCGCAGCCTTATCTCGTCTTTGCGAAAAGGACGGCATCCACGTACTTCCCGTTATGAAGAATTTTTCCCCGCTGTATTCCTTCTTTTCTGTATCTGCATTTCTCCGCCACTTTCTGGCTGGCAATGTTGCGTATGTGCGTGACGATTTCCAGTCGTTTCAATTTCAGCTGGCTGAATGCGTATCGTTCCGCAAGTCGAACCGCCGCTGTGGCCAAGCCTTTCCCCCAGCAACTGTGATCGATGAAGTATCCTATTTCACCGATATACCTTCGTTGCTGGTCCACCTTAATGCCTATGCCACCTACGAGCCGGCCTCCCATGATGACGGAGAAGTTGAACTCAACACGTTTGCGCCTTTTTTCCGCGTTGAGTCGCAGAAATTCCTTCTCTTGCTCGACGCTCTTGGGCTTTGCAGGGAAATAGATGAACTTCGGGTGCAGAAGGATTTCGAGAAACTTCCTGGCGTCGGATACACGCTGCGGTCTGATTTGAACAGCTGTCATGTCATGGCGGCCGACGAAAGAATTCAGTTCTGTTGCGGACGCGGTTCGCGCGCCTGCAACGTCAGCTGGAATGATTGGTCGGGCAAGCTATCTTTTGAATGAATGAAGCCTCGATTCGGCCATTTTCTTTGCATACGCTTCAAGACCGGTATTCTTGATACAATCGATGCAAGCTGACCTGTCCGACCTGAATATAAATCCAAATAGTTTTGAGAAAATATTATTGAATTTCTTGCATTGTCCTGGATCGTTGAATTCATCACAATCGGCGCACGATGTCAGGTGCTTCTCGATGCAACAAGCCCGGACTTTGCACCAGGATGCCTTCGCATTCGCATGGCAACCGTCGCATTTCTCATTGACATACTTGCCACATGCACCGCAGTACAGACCGCAATACGCTACCCGTTCAACGTCAGCTAAAACTTCGCGCATAGGAATTCCTTTCTTTTGGCGGATGCCCAACGTTCGCGGTCACCGGCGCGCCGCTTTCTATCGCGCCCGGTGCGCCGCATGGTTAGGATTGCGCCTACCTCCTAACGACTATGTCCGCTTTCGTTTTGCCGACCATATCGAACAGCTCCTTCTGTTCGGCCGCCGGGACTTTAAATTTGTTCAGGGATTTCTGGAACTCCTTGGCCATCAAGTCCCACTCTTTCTCGCTGATGTTCAAATGAGTATGTGATTCCTTCATCGCCTTTCCTGTGTATTTGCACGGACCGCCGGCCAACTCGCAGACCAATTGTGATACCTGGAACTTAAGATAAGGCGCAGGGGATCTCTTGCGGCCTGCGTTAATGGCGGGATTCTTGTTCAGCTCCTTATTCATCAGGAGCCGGTTGATGAAGTCATCAACGACTACCGTGATGCCCTTGAGGCCGCCTAATCGTTCATAGAGGGGGGTCGTACTTGCTTGTTGCGCCGATGCAATCGGGGCAAAAGCTGTGGCTACCACGAACGCCATAAACGCAATCACCATTTTTATATTCTTCATTTTTCCCTCCTATGTAGGTTTGGAAGCGAGGATTAGGATCGAGGGTCGCATCTTAAATATTAATTATTTTCTTCCTGATTCTATTAATCCGCGCTTTCAGTTTGCGATCGGATTCAATCTTATTGGCGATATGATTATACCTGACTACAATACCCGCTCCGGATATGCCACCGAAATAGCGGCCTAAGGCGACTCCGCTTTCTCCTGTCATTTCCCGGCTGAGATAAATAGCCAAATCTCGGGCAAGATTCCTCTTTCTACCTTTTCTTAAAACTGTCTCACGCTCACAGTCAAACTCTTCACAAACAACAGCTATCAGGTCCTCTGGCGTAAGCCTGGGTTTCAGACTTCTAAGTTGGGGCCTTTCTTTACTATCTGAATCCTTATTTAAAAATTCCTGCTTAATCCAGTTCACGAAATCAGCGCCACCCAGAATAACCCCACCTACAGTATCATTGGAAGGATTTTCAATCTTTTCATTCCGAACCGATTCAACGAAATCCCGGCAGTTTCTCTTCGCTTGCGATTATAGTACGCGGCATAACTGACATTGATCCAAGACAAGCGACGCGTTGAGCACAACCAGCAACTCCGCCCGATACCGAATGATTTGGTATCCCATGCCAGATTCTGGGGCCTGAAGAATTCGTCCTTCTGAATCCCTACCAAGTCGAAATACAGGCACGGCGTGCTCCCTCGCAGGCTAACGACCAAGCTCACCTGCCGCGGCGGCTGATGAGACAGTGAGCCCCGGAAAGCCGCCATGCCGCCGCGGTCAGGTGCAGCGGCTGGTTCGGCGTGATACCCCGCCGCCAAGCCGGGCAGTATGCGCCCTACTTGCTGCTGAAGGAGCATTGCTCCATCACGAGTCGCCATTCGCCGGCGTGTCTCTCCCAGACCATGACACACCGCTGGTCATCCGTGAAGGAAGTGCCCTCGAATGAGCCAGCACCCTGATAGTGGTGCCGCACCACGCCCGCATCCTGGCCCACGGCGCGGACAACGACCTCGGTGCGCGTGCCATGATCGAGCCGATAGCTCGGAGAACGGATGACCGCCAGGATGGCCTGACGATCGAGGGTCAACCCGCTCGGGGCAACGTAGAGGTAGTCCTCGGCCGCCAGCCGTTCCACGGTCGCGGCGTCCTTATCCAGCCACGCCTGAAACCAACGCTCACTCAGGCGATGCAACTCCGACACCATACCTCGGTCCTCCTGCCCTCGCAGCGCTCACCACCGGGCATCCCCTCGGCGGACAACCGCTGTCGCATAACCACCGTTATTAAGTTGGCATTTCGCCCTGATAATTTGATATCAAGTTGGTTTTCGGGCATTTTCCCCTATGCGTGTTATCAGCCATTCATCGCCGAAGGCCTTGATAAGGAAGGTGCATGCTTGGTCCCCTGTCGAGTAATGATTCAAACCACCCGAAGATCCTCGATGAAGTTCGGCGATATCTACGCCTCCAAATGTCCACAGGTCTGCGGGGTGCACTGACTGTGATGGTGCGCACACGGCAACTTGCAGTTTTGTTCTTGTAACCCATGAGCGGGCATCACTCGACGGGGATGAGGCTGCGGGCTGGAATCGGGATGGTCGCGGACGGAGGACGGTGCTTGCGTTCTGCATGACACCACCTTGAGGCGAACCCCTTGCCGGAGGCCGAAGGGTTAATGGATCGGAGAGGGGAAAGCACGCATAGGCTATAATGAGGGTTTGGAAAAGGCAAGCGGATTGTGGCGGAGATCAGAGAGCAAAGATCGAAGCGAAATTGCAGGTTCAAAACCCGACGTTACGGTCAGGCAAATGCCATCCCCCGCTGCCGCAGCGGGGCGCCTGCCGTTACCGGCTGCGCTGGATTCTGGGATTGAGTTCTTCGCGCAGCCAGTCGGCAAGCAGGTTGAGGCCCAGAACGAAAAGAACCAGTGTTGCACCCGGAAAGACAATCAGCCACCAGTTCCCGGCATAGATGTAGTTCTTGCCGCTTGCGATCATCATCCCGAGCGAAGGTTTGGTGATGGGGACCCCCACGCCCAGAAAACTCAGGGTCGCTTCCAGCATGATGATGGCGGCCAGGTCCACGGCCATGATGACAAAGATGGGCGGCAGGGCGTTGGGCAGAAGATGGATGAGCAGGAGATGGAAGTCGTTCGCGCCGGTGGCTTTGGCGGCCGTGATGTACGCCTCCTCCCGCACTTCCAGGACACTCGCCCGCATGGTTCGGGCATAGCGAACCCAGTCGGCGATGCAGATGGCCAGGATGACGATCCCCACGCCGCTTTGCTTGAAAAGGCCCAGGAACAGAATGGCCAGGAGCGTGGTGGAGAACGCAAACACGGTGTCGGCCGTGCGCATGGTGACGGCATCCAGGATGCCGCCGTAGTAGCCGGCCAACAACCCGATGATCACCCCGAAAGTGCCGGCCAGCAGCATGACGCTGAATCCCACGGTCAGTGAGGTGCGCAGGCCGTAGATGATGGTGCTCAGGATGTCCCGGCCCTGGTCGTCGGTTCCCAGCAGGAATTCGGGGTCGCCGTCTTCTTCCCAGGCCGGGGGTTTGAGGGAGTCGCCGAGTTCCACTGTTTTCAGGTCATACGGGTCGTGGGGGGCGATGAGCGGCGCCAGAAGGGCAGCGGCGGTGAACACGATCATGATGGCCGCGCCCAGGATGGCCGCGGGGTCGCGGAAGAAATCATAGAGGAAACGGTTTTTGCGCTGGGACATGGGGCGTCGCTTATCCGTACCGGATCTTGGGGTTCAGGAGCGCGTAGAGCAGGTCGACAATGATGTTGATGGTCAGAATGAACACCGCTACCAGGGAAATATAGGTGACGATGACCGGCTGGTCGGATTCGTAAAGGGAGGTGAGCAGCAGGTTGCCCAGCCCCGGCCACTGGAAGATGGTTTCGGTCACCAGCGAGAAGGCGATGAGGTCGCCGAATTGCAGCCCGGCCACGGTGACCACCGGAATCAGCACATTGCGCAGCGCATGCTTGAACACCACCCGGGCCGGTGAGAGCCCTTTGGCCCAGGCGGTCTTGATGTACTCGGTGGTGAGCACCTCGCGCATGCCCGAGCGGGTGAGCCGCAACAGCACGGCCAACTGGTACATGCCGAGGGTGAAGGCCGGCAGGATAAGGTGCTCCAGGCCGTCCAGGCTGAGGAAATTGGTGCTCCACCAATTTCCGAGTTTAACCGTCTCTCCACGGCCGAAGGGCGGCAGGATTCCCAGCTGGACGGCAAACACCATGATCAGGACGATACCGATCAGGAACGTGGGGATCGAAATACCGCCGAGCGAGCCGGCCATGACCGCCCGGCTCAGCCAGGCCCGGGGGTTGGCGGACACCAGAACCCCCAGCCCCACGCCGACCGTGAAAGCAAAGACCATGGCCGAGGCGGCCAGCTCCGCCGAGGCCGGTATCCGCTCCACGATCAGGCCCAGCGCCGGCAGCCGCGTCTCGTAGGAGATGCCGAAGTTGCCGCGCAGCGCGTTGGTCAGGAATCGCCAGTACTGGACATAGGGCGGCTGATCCAGACCGAAGATCTTGCGGATCTCGTCGCGCTCGGCCGCCGTGGCATACTGCCCGGCCATGGAAATGACCGGGTCTCCCATGTAGCGAAAAATGATGAAGCACACAAAGGAGACCGCCAGAAGGACGATGACTCCCTGGATGAGGCGGCGCGTCAGGTACGTGAGCATGGGCCGGGCAACTGAGTCAGACGTTGCGGGGGAAACCCGCCGAAGCGGGTTTCCCCCGTGGGTTTACTTTTTCGACATGTCCTTGAAAACGAACCACTGGTCGGGCCGCGGGGTGAACTGCAGGCCGTTTTTCTTGGCCACCGCGTAGAGGTCCATCTGGTAGTGCAGCGGAATCACGCGGACGCGCTCCATGGCCATCTTGTTGGCTTCCTGGAGGGTCTTGACGTACTGGGTCTTGTCGACGATCTGGTTGGTCTTCTCGAGCACCTGGTCGATGTCCTTGTCCGAGGAGCGCGAGCCGTTCCAGTCACCGTAGCCCGCGTTCTTGTCGATCGAGTGCAGGTGGCGGAAGAAGGTGCGGGCACCGGAATAGGTCCCGTCGAACCAGCCCATCATGTAAAAGTCGTGCTTGTTCTCCATCACCTCGGTGAAGTAGATGGACTTGGGCTTGACGTCCAGATTCACTTTTATGCCGACCTTGGCCAGGTACTTGGCCACTGCCTCGCAGATCTGCTTGTCCATCACATAGCGGTCGTTCGGACCCGCCAGGGTGATCTCGAAGCCTTTCTCCAAACCGGCTTCCTTCAACAGCTTCAGGGCCTCCTGCGGGTTATACGCCAGCCGCTTGATGTCGGGGCTGTAGCCCACGGTGGGCGGGTCGACCATCTGGGATGCGGCCGACGCTTGCCCGCGCATCAGTTTCTTGATGATCTCGTCCTCGTTGATGGCCATGGACATGGCCTTGCGCACGCGCGGGTCGGCGGTGGGCGTGCCCGGCCGGTTGGTCACCACCAGGAAGATGGCCCGGCGGGCCGGCCGGCGCATGACTTCGAGGTTTTTGTTTTCCTTGACCTTGTCGATCAGCTCCACCGGCACGCCGTTGATCAGCTCGGCCTGGCCCGAGGCCAGGGCGGCAAACCGGGTGGACGGCTCGGTGATGAACTTCATCTCCACATTCTTGATCGGCGGCGCCCCTTCCCAGTAGTTGGGGTTGGCTTCCAGCTTCAGATGGGACCCCTTGACATACTCGGTCACCTTGTAGGCGCCGGTACCGATGGGGGCAACCCCGATATCGCCTTCGGAGCGCGACTCGGAGGACTCTTTGTCCATGATGAAGACCTGGTGCATGTTGTCGATGAACCAGGGGATCGGGTCCTTGGTCTTGACGATGACCGTGTAATCGTCCGGCGTTTCGATGGAGGCGATCGCCTTGCCGTCGTTGACGAACTGGGATACCTCGGGGTTGGTCAGACGCTCAAACGTGTACTTGACGTCGGCGGCGGTGAAAGGGTTGCCGTTGTGGAACTTGACGCCCTTGCGCAGGTAGAACTTCCAGGTCAGCGGATCCGGGTGCTCGTACTTTTCAGCCAGGGCGGGCACGATTTTGCCGTCCGATTTTTGCCTCTGCATCAGGCCGTCGAAAATGTTGGTCATAGGGCCCAGAGTGGCATCGCCGTTTTCGCTGTGGGGGTTCATCGACCTCGGCGCCGACTCGACCGCGACGACCAGGGCCGGAGCCGCGAACGAGGGCTCGGCGGCGATGAAACCACCGCACAACGCCAGGATCAAACCGATGCAACTGATCACAGTCTTGATGCGCATAGTTACCTTCCTTTCGTTTAAGTTAACGGACCTTACGCAACCACCCGCTTCCGATTCGGATGTGAAACGCTATATTGACGACTTCGCAAAAAGCCGGTTATGGCGCGTTGCGCTATCCTAACAGTGGAACGAAATCCCCCCGGCCCCCTTTTCCAAAGGGGGAGAGACGCCGGGATCCTCTTACTCCCCCTTTAGCAAAGGGGGTGGGGGGATTTTAATTTGGAGCTTCTTACAAAGTCCTCTGTAAATCGACTCGTTACGAGCCCATCTATATTAATACGCCTGCAAACACAACAGGCTGCCCATCCACGGATTTCCCGCCGGGCAGCGACCGGCACGGCCGCGCCGGCCGACCCGGCGTCACAGCGCGAGACAGGCGGCAAAGTGACCCGGGGACACCTCCTTCATCGCCGGTTCGATGCGGTTGCATTCATCCATGCGAATGGGGCAGCGGGGATGAAAGCGGCAGCCCGGCGGCGGCTGGATGGGGCTGGGCACATCGCCGGCCAGGACGGACATTTCGTACGCGGCGCTGATATCAAACGTCGGCACGGCCGAGAGCAGGGCCTGCGTGTAGGGGTGCCGGGGGTCGGTGTAAATGTCACGGTAGGGGGCCGTTTCGACGATTTGACCCAGATACATCACGGCCACATGATCGCAGATGTACTCTACGACGGCCAGGTCGTGCGAGATGAGGATGTAGGAAAGCGCAAATTCCTTCTGCAGGTCGATGAGCAGGTTGATGATCTGGGCCTGGATCGAGACATCGAGGGCCGACACCGGTTCATCGCTGATGATGAGCTTGGGGCTGAGCGCCAGCGCCCGGGCGATGCCGATGCGTTGCCGTTGTCCCCCGGAAAACTCGTGGGGATAGCGGCTGGCCTGCTCGGGGGTGAGGCCGACCTTTTCCAGGAGGTAGGCGACGCGCTCCGCCCTCTCGCGGGAGTTCCCCTGGCCGTGGATCTTCAGGGGGTCGCTGACGATGCGCTGGACGGTCATGCGGGGGTTCAGGGAGGAATAAGGGTCCTGAAAGATGATCTGCATCTGCCTGCGGAAATGGCGCAGCTCGGCCCTGTTCAATGAGCTCAAGTCCTGACCCTGAAAAATAACCTGGCCCGACGTGAACGGGATCAGTCTCAGAACGGCCAGGCCCGTCGTGGTCTTGCCGCAGCCGGACTCGCCGACCAGGCCGAGGGTCTCCCCTTCGGCCAGGGTGAAGGAGACATTGTCAACGGCGTGGACATATTGGCGCTGTCGGGCGAGCAGGCCCCTGCGCACCGGAAAGTGCACCGTCAGATCCTTAACCTCCAGCAATGGTGCCACGATTCACCTCAATGGCCGGCAAAAAGCCAGCAACGGACGCGGTGCCCATCGCCCAAATCGAAAAGCGGCGGGGCTTCCCGGGAGCAGATCGGCATGGCCTCCGAACAGCGCGGGTTGAAGCTGCAGCCGGGCGGCACGTCGAAGATGCTGGGCACGATTCCCTTGATCTCCTGCAGCCGGGTACGCCCCAAGCGGGAGCGCTCCCCCAGCCTTGGAATGGATTTCAGCAGCCCCCGCGTATACGGGTGCGCCGGAGACTCGAAGAAAACAGCGGTGGGACCCTCTTCGACGATCCTGCCGGCGTACATGACGATGATGCGCTGGGAAATCCGGGCGATGACGCCCAGATCGTGAGTGATCATCATGATGGCGGCCCCGAACTCCTCCTTCAGGCGCATCATCAAGTCCAGGATCTGGGCCTGGATGGTTACGTCGAGCGCGGTGGTCGGCTCGTCGGCGATGAGGATTTCGGGGTTGCAGGCAAGCGCCATGGCGATCATGGCCCGCTGGCGCATGCCGCCGGAGAGCTGGTGGGGATATTCCCTGGCGCGTTTTTCCGGGGCCGGCATCCGGACTTTTTTGAGCATCTCCACAGAGCGCTCCCGGCTCTCGCCTCCGCTTGCCCCGCGGTGAGTCTGGAACATCTCGGCAATCTGGGATCCAACGGTGAAGACCGGGTTCAGGGAGGTCATCGGCTCCTGAAAGATCATCGAGATGCGGCCGCCCCGGATCTGCCGCATCTGTTTCGGGGAGAGCTTGAGCAGATCGATCTCACCCAGGCGGATCGCTTCCGCGCAGATGCGGCCAGGCGGGTCTTTGATCAACCGCATGATCGAGAGCGCCGTGACGCTTTTGCCGCAGCCGGACTCTCCCACCAGTCCCAGGGTTTCACCCTGATACAGATCCAGCGAAACGTCATCCACCGCCTTGGCCACGGCGTCATAAGATCGGAACTGGGTCTTGAGCCCCTTCACGTGCAATGCTGGCTGTGACTGATGCATCCGCTATGTATCTTCCCCGTAGTTGGGGGTCCATCAGATATGAGGTACCAGTTCGGCCAGGTCGGCCATGACGTTGAAGACCTGAAAAGCTTCCAAAACATCCCGGGCCTCGTACCGCAGGGTCGTTCCATCCCGCAGTTCAGCGCCCGGCAGGCGCAGGCAGCGGTCGATGGCCGAGGCCGTGGTGAATCTTACCTCCAGCACGGTCGGCTGGCCGATGGACGGCATGGCTCCCCGTTCGGTCGATGACAGCGCCTGTTTGGCGGATTGATGGATCAGGGCTTGCGCCTGCTTGGGGTGAAGGCACAACGCGGCGTAGGCGCCCAGCCCCTTTTTTACGGGGGCGGCAAGGATTTGGGGCAACAGCGCCCGGGCCTCGGCGCAAACCGCCTCGTCGCCGCTGACCAAAATCACCGGCACATTGAAATGACCGGCCAGGGCGGCGTTGAAACCGAACTCGCCCACTTTGCGGCCATTGAGCCTGATTTCAGCCACCCGCCGGCGGTAGCTGTGGGCGATCACGGCCTGGGCAGTGCCGGCCGAGGAGTGGTAGCCCAGGAAAAAAGCGGCATCGCAGCCCAGATCCACGCCCTCCATCATCCCCAGCCGCCGGGGGGTGCCCAAGATCAACTTGGCCCGCTCGTCGACTTCATCGCTGATCAGATTGAGGCCGATGCTGTGGGCGTCGGTGACAACAACCTCCGTGGCCCCGCCGTCAAAGGCGCCCCGGATGGCCGAATTGACTTCGGCGGTCATCAGCTTCCGGGCATGGGCATAATCCGCAGCGTCCCGGCTGGACTGCTCGCCCCGCACCACTCCGCCAATGCCTTCGATGTCTGCCGAAATAAAAATCTTCATTTTTCCCTCAGATAAAAACTGTACCCGCGCGCGCCGTCAGCGGGTCGGTTGCAAGTATTCAGAAGAAAAAGCAGTGAAATGGCAAATTCATATCAATTTCAACCGGGGCCCCGGGAACTCAGGGCCGGGCAGCGGACGCCAGAAACGAATTCAAATAGGCATAGTCAGGCGTCAGTTCGCCCCGGTGAACGATCATGGCGCGCTTGAGTTCCGGCGGCAGCGCGAGATCGGCAAAGCGCTTCGACAAATCGGCCATTGCCAGGTGCGGCAGGAACTGTTTCAGAACGCGGCTGAAGGCGGTGGAGGATTCACGCGGGATTTCGGACGGCAGGATTTCCACGGCCATCATGACCGGGCCGTCGCCAGCGAAGCCGTCTATTGCCTTGTCCGTTCCGGGCTCGTAGACGTAAACCGGGTTCCCCGGATCGGTGGGCTTGACGGTGCATTCGACCGAGCCGTTCACGTCGCAGGCGATGTCGCCGATGACCTTGAGCTTGGGGCTTCGGCCGGGCGCCCAAAGGGTGCGGCACTGGGGCAGGGTGAGCAGCCGCGGGTAGCGCCCATCCCAGTAGACGCAGTTGACCAGGACGGAGATATCATTCAGATAGCGATTAAAAACACTGCGATACCCACCGGTTCCCTTGCGGTAGTAATCGTCCAGATCGAAGACCTTGCCTGCTTCCAGCGGTTCGATCAGGTCCGCCTCCTTGAACACGACCTTGTAGATCACCCGGGCATCGCGGGCGCGGTCGTGCGCCACGCTTTTAAGCTCGGCGGGTGAAATCGTCCGGACCGGCAGGAGGTCCAGGATCTCCTGGGCTCCCTGGGACACGTTGCCGTACCCGGTGAAGCCCACCACCAGGGGGTGAATCGCCTCGGGGACTCCGTCGGCAGCGATACGCGCGGCGATCCTTCCCAGGTCCTCACGCGCGCCCGACAGGTCGGCATAGACGCGGGCCTGTTTCAGGCGGCTGAAGGCAGACGGGATGCCTTCGACTTCCAGGCGTTTGCCCAGCGACCACAGCGTGTTGATCATGCCGGCCAGGCCGGCGTGGCGGCCGAAGAAAATAAGGCGGCGGTTTTTCGCGTCCACGATGCGCTCGTAGTCCAGCAGGGTGGTCTTCAGCTCCAGCAGGCGCCGCAGCATGGGCATGTTGGCTGGCTGGCCCTTGAAGACGTGGGCAAAGTAGAGATACACCTTGCCGGCCTCCAGTTTGGCCGGAGGGATTTCCTTGATGCCGATGATGACGTTGCAGTCGCCCAGATCTTTTTGGACGGGCACTCCGGCCTGAGTGAATTCGTCATCGGCAAAGGCCCGGTGGGAACTGGCCTGCACCACGGCATCGATGCCGGCGTCTCTGAGAGCTGCCAGGTCGGAGGGCACCAGCGGCACCCTCCGCTCCCACCGGCTTTTGTCTTCGTTTCGGATACCAACTTTCATCGATTCCCTCTCCGCGTACGACGCTGAACGGTCTCCACGGTTTCCGCTTTAGGATAGCTTCTTGTATTTTAGCTTCGAGCTTTCAGCTTTGAGCTTCTGCACTTCTCATTCCACCCGGCGTTGGACCTTCATGCCGCGCTGCTCCAACTCCCGCACCACTTCCAGCGCCGGCACGTCGCGGACCGGGGTGAGCACCCCTGCCTTCCGGATCTTGCCGGCCAGGATCAGCTGGGCGGCGATGCTGCTGGTGAATCCGACCGTGCGGTTCATGGCGAAAAAGCCGGTGGCCAGATCCCGGTAGTCGATCAGCTCATAGGCGACCCGCAGCGGCCTGCTGTTTTTTAATCCCCAGGCCTCCACGTGGATGATGACCATGTCCCGCTCGCTATCCTGGAACTGGAGCCGGGGCGTGAGATGCTCCAGGACAAACCGGCGCGGCGAGATCTCGGTATTTCCAATCCGGGTCCGGGCCTCGTCCAGGAAGCCCAATTCGGCCATCACATCCCAGAACTGGTTGTGGCCCGGCCAGCGCGTGGCGAAGCGGCCCATTTCCCTGAGTTCAGAGCCCAGGCCGAAGACATCGATGTAGTGAAGGGCGTCTCCGTTGTAGTAGGCATCCATGGCGCCGACGCCCGGGACGTCGAGGGTGTGGCCGTTCTCCTTGCGGAATATCTGGCCGCCGGGAATCGTCATCTCCTTGCCGTCCCTCAGGAAACGGGCCGGGCGCATGTAAGCCTTGAGAACGCCCTCGAAGGTCCAGGTGATTTTGTAATGGATGGGGTTGTCGGCGGCGCAGGCCGGCTCCGGCAGCCCGGTTCCATAAGATCGCATGCCATGCACCACGTCCAGCTCATCGACGGCAAGCCGGCCCAGGATCAGGTCGATGCCGGGGTCCATGCCCATCTCGGGCAGAACGGTGACTCCCTTTGCCTGCGCCAGCCCGTCGAGCTCCGGCAGGGACCCGGCGTAGCTGGAGCTGACAAACGGCACGCCGGCACCGATCGCGGCCCGGGCGATGCCCGTCTGAAAGTCCGGCGGCAGCATGCAGACCACGACGTGAGGATCGACCTCCCGCAGTAGTTGCTCCAGAAGTTCCGGCTGCGCCGCATTCAACGGTACGACCCGCACTTTCCGGTAGCCTTTCTGCGCGATGTAAGCCCGGGCCTTGTCGGCCGCGATGTCCGCGGCCACGATCTGCGTGACGGCCGTGCAGTGTTCGAGGTCATGGACCGCGGCTTTGCCTTGAAGGCCGAGGCCGAGAACGAGTGCTTTCATTGAGAGATGCTCCTTTTGAATTATCCTGGGATGTTTCTGAGCCGCGGGTCCAGCGCATCCCGCAGGCCGTCGCCCAAGAGGTTGATCGAGAGAATGGTCAGCATGATGGCGAGTCCCGGCAGCGTCACCAGCCACCAGGCATCGGTGATGTACACCCGGCCCTCCGCCAGCATGCGGCCCCAGGTGGGCATGGGCGGAGGCACCCCCATGCCGAGGAACGACAGGCCGCTCTCCCAGATAATGATGTTGGCGACCCGCACGGTGCCGAGCACCAGGATGGGGGAGAGCACGTTGGGGAAAACATGCCGCAGCAGGATCACCCGGTTGCGGGTACCCACGCTGCGGGCGGCCAGCACGAACTCCTTTTCCTTGATGCTGAGCACGCTGCCGCGGATGGTGCGGGCATAGGTCACCCAGTCCGAAAGACCCAGCACGAGGATGAGGTTGAAAATGGAGTTGCCCAGGACGGCGATGATGGAGATGGTGAGCAGCATGAAGGGATAGGCCATGAAGACGTCGGCCACGCGCATGATCACGCTGTCCGTCCGACCGCCGTAGTAGCCCGAGATCAGGCCCAGGGCGATGCCCGCCCCGCAGGCGACGAGCACGGAGGCGAAACCCACCATCAGGCTGACCCGGCTGCCATAGAGGATCCGCACCAGCACATCCCGGCCGAGGTTGTCGGTGCCCAGGGGGTAGGCGAGGCTGCCTCCCTCCTGCCAGAACGGCGGCGTCAACCGGGCCAGCAGATCCTGCGCCAGGGGGTCCTTCGTGTAGAAAATCTGGAAGCAAATGCTTGTACCGATGATGAGCGCGAACAGGACCCCCCCGGCCACCGCACCCGGGGACCGCGCGAGCGCCCGCAGGGTTTCTCCCCACAGCCTGAGCGAGGCCCGCAGGTGCCGGAATCTTTCCGGGGAAGCGGCCGGCCGGTTCATTTCTGCTCCAGGTAGCTGATCTGGGGATCGAGGTAAAGATAGATCAGATCCACCAGCAGGTTGACGACCACGAAGATCACCGCCAGCACCAGTACCGTCGCCTGCACGAGCGGGTAATCCCGGCTGAAGATGGCCTGCACCACCAGGCGGCCCACGCCCGGCCAGGCGAACACCGTTTCGATGATGACGGTGCCGCCGATGAGAAACCCGAACTGCATGCCCGCCACGGTCACGAGCGGGATCAGGGCGTTCCTGAGGGCGTGCTTGCCGATGACGATCTTTTCCCGCAGCCCCTTGGCCCGGGCGGTGCGCACGTAGTCCAGGCTCAGGACCTCCAGCATCACCGAGCGGGTGAGGCGCGCGAACATGGCCATCAGGCTCAGACCCAGGGCCAGGGACGGCATGACGAGCTGAGCGAGCGTGCCGCGGCCCGAGGTGGGCAGCCACCCCAGGGTCACGGAAAAAAGCAGGATCAGCATGATTCCGAGCCAGAAGTGGGGCATGGAGAGCCCGAAGAGCGCTCCCAGCATCGAGGACATGTCCCAGAGCGATCCGCGCTTGACCGCCGAAATGACCCCCAGGGGGATGGCAACGACCAGCGCAATCAGCATGGCGGCGCCGGCGAGCTCGAGGCTTGCCGGCAGCCTTTCCATGATCAGGCGGATCGCGGGCACGCGATGGTAAAGAGACACCCCGAGATCGCCCGTCACCGCCCGGCTGGCAAAGTGCCAGTATTGGACGTAGAGCGGGTCGTTGAACCCCAGCTGCTGCCGCAGGGTCTCGACTTCCGCCATGGAGGCATCGCCCGGCAGCATGAGCATCACCGGGTCCCCCGACAAGTGGATGAAGAAGAAGCTGATGATCGAGATGCCCACGACCACGTAAACCGTGTGCCAGAGCCTTTTGAGGAGGTAGCGGCCCATAATCGAGTTCGTTGCCTGCCCTTGTGATTAAAGTAAACCATCCACCGGCGGAAGCCGGTGGCTTGAGGGGTCCAAGGGTTCAAGTGAACAGAAAGTGTATTTTTTATTTTACCCTTGAACCCTCGACCCCTCGAACCCTGAAGCCATCTTGCGCAGCGGGATGGCTTTTACTTCTTCGGTTTGGCCGTGTTCATGATCAGATACCCATCGCGCAGACCCTTGTAGTCCACCGCGTTTGCGACGCCGTAGACCTCGGGGATCACGTAGAGATAGATCCACGGGGCGTCCTGGTACAGGATCCGGTCTATCTCGTTGTAGACCTTCGCCCGGGCGGCCGGGTCCATGGTGGACCGCCCCTTGTCGAGCAGTGCGTCGACCTGCTCGTTCTTGTAGTAGTAGTCGCGGCTCTTGGAGTGGAACAGGGAGTACACGTAGCGGTCGGGCTCCGGCGCATCGTCCCAGAAGTAGATGTACATCTGGTGCAGTTTATTCTTGTACTTGTCCCACATGACGGCGCGTTCGTAAGGTTCGAGCTTCACCTTGATCCCCACCTTGGCGAGGTCGGCCGCGATGGCCTCGGCCTGCTCCTGGACCTGGGGCATGTAGGTGCCGAAGGCCAGCCGTGTCTCGAAGCCGTTCGGGTAGCCGGCCTCGGCCAGCAGCAGCTTGGCCTTGACCGGGTCGTAGGCGTAGGGCTTGAGACCTGGGTCGGCGCCGAAGGTGCGCGGGCTGATGGGGCCGGTGCAGAGGATAGCCTTGTCCTTGAAGAGCGCCTTGTTGATCAGCGGGCGGTTGACGGCGTAGTTGACCGCCTGCCGCACCTTCACATCGCTGAAGGGCTTCTCGTAGGTGTTCAGGCCGAGGTAGTTCATGGACCCCATCTGGTCGGTGAGGTAGGCCTTGCCCGAATCCACGATCTTCTGGCGCTGCTGAACGGGTACACCGCTGATCACGTCCGCCTCGCCGGTCATCAGCGACGCGATGCGGGAGGCCTCCTCGGGCACGCCCTTGAAGACCAGTTTGTGGTAGGCCGGCTTGGGGCCGTAGTACTTGTCATACGCCGTCAAAAGAATCTCCTGGCCCTTGACCCACTTGTCCAACTTGTAGGGTCCGGATCCCACGGGGTTCAGGTTGTATTCGGCATCCCCCACTTTTTTGACGTACTCGGGCGGGACCACGAACAGGTACTGGGCGAGCATGTAGAGGCCCGGGGCGTAGGGCTGGGAGGTCGACATCTTGAAGGTTCGGTCGTCCAGGACTTCGACCCCTTTGAAACTGGTGAGCTTGCCCTTGTGCGGGCTCTTGAGCGCGTCGCTCATGAGCCGGTCGAAGGAAAATTTCACCGCGGCCGCATTGATCGGCTCGCCGTTGTGGAAGGTCGCCCCCTTGACCAGGGTGAACTTCCAGGTCAGATCGTCCACTTTTTCCCATTTCTCCACCATGCCCGGCTTGACCGTCGCGTCCTCCTGGGGCTTGAGAATGGTGTCGTGGATGTTGTAGCCGACGCTCATGGTGGTCTGGATCGAGCTCTGCATGATGTCCAGGCCCACCGGCTCGGCCTCCTGGACCACGACCAGAGTGTTCTTGTCCTTGGCCAGGGCCGGCCCGACGGCCAGAACCAAAGCCAGCATGATTCCCAGAATCGTTGAAGCCGTTTTCTTCTTCATGCATTTCCTCCTTTAGGTTGCTTGTCGCCCGCCTCCGGTTTCCGATGCAGGGGAGGCGCGGGGTTCCATGGTTCGCCATCTTCATAGAGATGGCATCTGACCGCGTGGTTGTCCTCCACCACCCGCATGATCGGGGCTTGCTCCCGGCAGATGGATTTCACCTCCGTGCAGCGGGGGTGAAAGCGGCACCCCGCCGGAGGGTTCATGGGAGAGGGGACATCGCCCTCGAGAATGATGCGCTGGCGGGCGCGGCGCGGATCGGGCACGGGCACGGCGGAGAGCAGAGCCCAGGTGTAGGGGTGCAGCGGCCGGGCGTACAGCGCCTTGGTTGCGGCCAACTCCACGATCTGGCCCAGGTACATCACCCCGACGCGGTGGCTGACGTAGCGGATGACCGCCAGATCGTGGGAGATGAAGAGGTAGGAGAGATTGAGCTGGCGCTGCAGCCGGATCATGAGGTTCAGGACCTGGGCGCGCACCGAAACGTCCAGGGCCGAAACGGGCTCGTCGCCGATCACGAGCCGGGGGCGCAGCACGAGCGCCCGGGCCACGCAGATGCGCTGGCGCTGGCCGCCGGAGAACTCGTGCGGGAAGCGGGTCATGTGCTCCGGCAGCAGGCCCACCATGACGAGCGCCTCCTGCACCCGGATGCGGCGTTCCGCCCCGCTCAGGTCCTCGTGGTTGAGCAGCGGCTCCTCGATGACCCGCTCCACGGTCAGGCGCGGGTTGAGCGAGCCGAACGGGTCCTGGAAGACGATCTGCATGTGGCGCCGCAGGTGGCGCAGCCGTTCCGGAGGGAGGGAGAGGATATTCTCGCCCCGGAAACAGACTTCGCCCGAGGTGGGCTCGATGAGGCGCAGGATGCTGAATCCGGTGGTGGTCTTGCCGCAGCCCGACTCGCCCACGAGCCCCAGGGTTTCGTTTTCCCCGAGGCTGAAGGAGACGTCGTCCACGGCGTGTACCACGGCCGTCCTCCGGCCCAGGAATCCCCGTCGCACCGGAAAGTGCTTGACCAGGTTTTGCACCGTGAGCAACTCAGGCATGGGCCGCCCTCCAGCAGGCCACCCGGTGTCCGGGCCGGGCCTCTTCCAGCGCGGGTGCCTGGGCCCGGCAGATATCGATCGCCTCCGGGCAGCGGGGCTCGAAGTGGTAGCCCGGCGGAAGGGCCGCCACACTTGGCACGACCCCCTTGATTTCGGTCAGGCTCTCGGTTTCGAAGGAGGCATCGGCGCGCGGGATGGAGGTCAAAAGCCCGCGGGTGTAAGGGTGCAGCGGGGCGTCGAAGAGATCGAGCGTCGGCGCCTCCTCCATGATCTTGCCCGTGTACATGACGGCCACGCGCCGGGTGATCTCGGCCACCACGCCGAGGTCGTGGGTGATGAGGAGGATGGCGGTGTCGAGCTCTTCTTTCAATGCCGTCATGAGCTCGATGATCTGGGCCTGGATGCTCACGTCAAGTGCCGTGGTGGGCTCGTCGGCCAAAAGGAGCGCCGGCCGGCAGGCCAGCGCCATGGCGATCATGACCCGCTGGCGCATGCCCCCGGAGAGCTGGTACGGGTATTCCCGGACCCGCCGTTCCGGGGCGGGTACCCCCACCTTGGCGAGCATGTCGATTGCGTTCTGCAATGCCTCGGCCCGGCCGAGGTTGCGGTGGACCTGAAAGACCTCCTGCAACTGGTTGCCCACCGTGAAGACCGGGTTCAGCGCCGACATGGGCTCCTGGAAGATCATGCTGATCTGGTTGCCCCGCAGTCGGCGCATCTCATCGGGCTTGAATTTCAGGAGGTCCTGATCGTTGAAAAGGATCTCGCCGCCGGCGAAGTAGGCGGGCGGCCGGGGCAGGAGCCCCAGGATGGAGAGCGCCATGACCGACTTGCCGCATCCGGATTCGCCCACCACGCCCACGACTTCGCCGGGGCCGATGTCCAGGCTGACGCCGTCCACGGCCCGGGCCAGGCCCTTGGGAGTGCGGAAATAGGTCTTGAGGTTCCGGATGCTGAGCATGCGCGAGGACACGACCCACATTCCAAGGGTTCGAAAACGACATTCACCCCCTGCCGACGATAAGCGTAAAGCATAATGCAGGGCGCAGGTGTTTCAGTCAAGAGAATACGATTTCATATTTTTACTCAAAGGTCGCACCCCGGGTGGCCGGACCGACGAGGCGCCGGTAGCGCTCGAGCAGGCTTCCCTTTGCCAGGCCGGTGTGCTCGGGAACACGCCAGTTCTTTTTCCGCCGCTCGATCACGTCCGGCGGTACGGCCAGGTCTATTTTCCCGGCGGGGATGTCTATGGCGATGGTGTCGCCTTCCTCCACGAAGGCGATCGGCCCGCCGAGGTAGGCCTCGGGCGTCACGTGGCCCACGCAGGCTCCCTGGGTGGCGCCGGAGAAGCGGCCGTCGGTCACCAAGGCCACGGACTTGCCCAGGCCCATGCCGATGATGGCCGACGTGGGCAGGAGCTGCTCGCGCATGCCCGGCCCGCCCTTGGGCCCTTCGTAGCGGATCACCACCACGTCCCCCGGCTGGACTTTGCCGCCGAAAATGGCCGCGAGCGCCTCTTCCTCCTGTTCGAAGACCCGCGCCGGGCCGCTGTGCTTGAGCATTTCGGGCGCAACCGCCGCCTTCTTGACCACCGCCCCCTCGGGCGCCAGGCTGCCGGAAAGGATGGCCAGACCGCCGGTCGGGCTGAGCGGGTTTTTCACCGGCCGGATCACGTCCTCGTCGACGATCCGGCGGGCGGCCAGGTTCTCGCCCATGCTCCGGGTGGTCACGGTCATGCACTCCCCGTGGATCTTGCCGTTGTCCAGGAGCTCCTTCATCAGGCCGGCGACCCCGCCGGCGTTGTAGAAATCCAGCGGGAAGTGCCGGCCGGCGGGTTTGAGCAGGACCAGGTGCGGCACCCGTGCGGCGGCCTTGGAGAACTCCGCCAGGCCGAGAGGCAGCCCAGCCTCGGCGGCGATGGCCGGAAGGTGCAGGCAGGTGTTGGTGGAGCCGCCCACGGCCATGTCCACGGCCAGGGCGTTTTCGAAGGCGGCAGGCGTCAGGATGTCCCGGGGCAGGATGTTCTGCTTGTGAAGATCCATGATCTGCCGGCCGGCCCGCCGGGCGATCGCCATCCGGGCCCCGGAGGTGGCCGGGGTGAGGGCGTTGTCGGTCACGGTCATGCCCAGGGCCTCGGCCAGGATGTTCATGCTGTTGGCTGTCCCCATCATGGCGCAGGCGCCCGGCCCCCATACGGCCACTTCCTCAAAGGCCGCCAGCTCCTCGGGCGGCATCTTGCCCCGTTCCACCAGGCCTTCGGCCTCCATCAGGTCGTTGTAGCAGACGCGCTTACCGTGAAAGCAGCCGGTGTCCATGGGCCCGCCGGAGACGAGGAGAGCCGGGATGTTCAGCCGGGCTGCCGCCATCAGCATGCCGGGGGTGACCTTGTCGCAGTTGGTCAGGAGCACCATGGCGTCGAAGGCGTGGGCGGTGATCATGAGCTCGATCGAGTCGGCGATAAGCTCGCGGCTGGGCATGGGCATGCGCATGCCCGTGTGACCGGTGGCGAGCCCATCGCAGACCGCGATGGAGGGGAACTCGAGCGGGGTTCCGCCGGCCTCGGCGATGCCGAGCTTGATGGCCTGGCACAGGGCGTTCAGGTGGACGTGGCCGGGCATGAGCTCGTTGAACGAGTTCACCACGGCCACCAGGGGTTTTTCGAGGTGCTCCGGCCGCCAGCCCATGGAATAAAGCAGCGAGCGGTGGGTGGCGCGATCCACACCTTTGGTCATGACGGATGAGCGCAGGGGGCCGCGGGAACCTGGATGGGTTGCCATAGGATGATCCTTTCGACACTCGTCAGCCCCGGCACTCGGAGAAACCCGGATACCCGGAACTGTCTAACTTTGCCATAGGGCGGCGGCACACGAACGGCGGAGCCGCTCCTTGCATCAATACCCTAGCAGGGTCTTCGGGAGCCAGGTGCTGAGCCAGGGTACATAGGTCACGAGGGCCAGCACGATCAGCGACACGAAAAACGGCATCCAGACAGCCTTGCCCAGGCGGTCGATGCTGATGTTGCCGACCCCGCAGACCGCAAACAAAACCGCCCCCACCGGTGGCGTGACCAGCCCTAGTACGAGATTGAGGCAGATGATGATGCCGATGTGCACCGGGTCGATGCCCATGGTGACCGCGATCGGCGCCAATACCGGGGTTACGATAACGATGCCCGGTGCGGTTTCGATCGGAATCCCGAGCAGCAGCAGAAAGACGTTGATGAGCAGCAGGATCGCGTAGGGCGAGGTGGTCAGCGTCGAGATCCAGTCGATCAGGATCTGCGGGATCTGATCGGCCGCCACGATCCAGGAGAAGGGCTCCGAGAGGGCGATCAAGAGCATGACCATGCCGGACTCGAGCCCGGCCTGCAGCAGCACCTTGGGAAAGCTGCTCCATGTCAGTTTCCGGTAGACGAAGATCCCTACTATCACGGCATAGACCACGGTAACGCCGGCCGCTTCGGTGGGGGTGAACATGCCGCTCAAGATACCGCCCATGATCAGGACGGGCATGAAAAGTGCCGGAATGGCCTTCCAGGCCGCAACCAGGATCTGCCGGGTAGGGGTCTTGGGGTCGGTGGGATAATTGCGCTTGCGGGCCACGTAGTACATGTAGAACATCAAGAAAAGGCCCAACAGCAGCCCCGGGAACACGCCGCCTAAAAACAGGGCGCCGACCGACACGTTGGCCGCGACCCCGTAGATGATGAACGGTATGCTGGGGGGAATGATGGGGCCCATGCAGGAGGCCACACAGGTGATGGCGGCGCCCATGTCTTCATCGTAGCCGGCCGCCTTCATGGCCGGGATCATGACGACGCCGATGGCGACCGCGGTGGCCACGGCGGCCCCGGAGATGGCCGAGAAGATCGCGCAGGCAAGAATGGTGGCGAGGCCCAGCCCGCCCTTGATGTGCCCCAGGAGCAGGCGCGCGAAGCGCACCAGGTCCGGGGTGATGCCGCCCTCGTTCATGAGGTTGCCGGCCAGCATGAAGAGCGGAATCGCAAGCAGCGGAAACGTGGCCAGGCCGCCGAAGGTGGTCTGGATCAGGGTGGTGATCGGGACGTTGCCGCTGATCAGGGCATAGGCCATGGCCGAGCCGCCCAGGGCCACGGTGATGGGCGCGGAGATGCACAAGAGCCCGATGAAGGAAAAAGCGAAAACGGTGATCATGCGGCAGCTCCTTTCGACCCCAGACCGAGGAATGCCAAAAATTCCTCCAGCGTCAGAAAAAACATGATGAAGAAGCCCGCCGGCAGTGATGCATAGGGGATGCTCATGATGATGCCGATGGCCGGCGACGTCTGCTGCCAGTTGTAAATGGTCTGAAACAGGCCGAAGCCGAACATCATGCCGAAAAAAAACAGGGCCGAAAGGTAGGCCATGAATTTCAAGACCCTGGCCACCACCGGCGGCACGGATTCCACCACCGAGTCCATCTTGACCTGGTAGCCTTTCTTCAGGCCCACGGCGCCGCCGAGCATGGAAGCCCACGCCAGGGAGTAGGTGGAGACCTCGCCGGACCAGGTGCTCATGCTTTCGAACACGTAACGGCCGATGACTTCATAGGGGATAACGGTGGCGATGACGGCCATGAAGAGAACTGTCCCCCAGCTCCCGATTTTCAGCATTAATTCGTTGAAATTCTGCAAGGCGCGCATGGCCGGTCCCTCTGAGGTGTCAGGATAAACAACGGGCGCCCTTGCTGCCGATCCGAAAGGGCGCCCGTTTGGTTCATACAAGTTACTTCGCGTTCATGATGGCGTCGATGTCGGCCTTGCTGAACTGGCTGCTGAACTGACCGTAGATCGGGGCCATGATTTTCTTGAAGCTCTCACGGTCCACGTCGCGCACCACGGTGACACCCTTGCTGGCGATCTCCTGAAGCTTCGCTTCCTCGGCATCGCGGTTGATCTTGCGCTGGAACTTGCCCGCCTCGTAGGAGGTCTTCACGAACAGCTCCTGGTCCGCCTTGGGCATGGCGTCGAAGGTCTTCTTGCTCATCAGGAAGGGCGACGGCGAATACACGTGCGCGGTGAGCGAGAAATTCTTCTGAACGTCCCAGAACTTGGAAGCGTAGTAAACAGCGATCGGGTTTTCCTGGCCGTCGATGACTTTCTGTTGCAGGGCGGTGTAGACCTCGCCCCACGCCATGGGGGTGGGGTTCAGGCCGGCTTCCTTCCAGGCCGCCAGGTGCACCTTGTTTTCCATGGTGCGGATTTTAAGCCCCTTGGCGTCCTCGACCTTTTTCACCGACATCTTGGCGTTGGTTAGGTGGCGGAAGCCGTTCTCCCAAAACGACAGGGCTTTGATGTTGGCCTTTTCGAAGTCATCGAGCAGCTTGCGGCCGATGGGGCCGTCCAGCACCAGGTCCACGTGGTTGAAATCCCGGAACAGGAAGGGGAAGTCCAGGATGTTGATCGACGGGCTGAAGCCGCCCAATGGTCCGGTGGAGGTAACGAGCAGGTCGATGGCGCCCTGCTGGATGCCCTCGGTCATTTCACGCTCGCCCTTGCCGAGCTGGTTGCTGGGGTAGAGCTTGATTTCGATACGGCCGTTGGTGCGCTCCTTGATGAGGTCCGCGAACTTCTGGGCACCGACCATGTAGGGGTGGTCCATGCTCTGGGTGGAGGCCAGCTTCATCGTGGCTTTGTACTGTGCCGCCGCCGGCCCGGCCAGCGCGAACACCATCAGTATTGCGAGACCCGACATGAGAACTCTTTTCATTGCGATTCCTCCTCGTTTCAACGTGGTTTGAACCAAAGACGACCCAACCGATGGCGATCGCTTCGGCAGCGGTCGCCGAACGGCACCTCCACAAAAAAGGGCGGGAGACACTCCTGCTCCTTCTGGAATTAAAGCCTACTTTCTAACACAACAACAGGATTCAAGACAAGCGAAATTGTATGTTTTGGTGATGGAGGGCCGCTCAAGCCGGAATCGCCCCAAAGACCCGTACGACTTCAACCTTAAAGGCTTGAGCCAGTGCAACGCCCGCACCCGCCGAGATGCGGCGTTGGAACACGCCGGCCAGGCGCTGATAATACCACTTCTGGCTTTCGCGCGGCCGGTTGAAGCGCAGCCAGAAATCCTCGCCATCGCTTTCGAGCCCATCGCGGATGGCGCGCATGTTGTCCAGCTTGTCGGCCACGGACACCAGAAGCACATCCAGCGTTGCCACCTGCTCCAGGTGGTCGATGGTGTGCGCCTTGCGCTCCTCCCAGGGAGCTTTCTTGTCGGGTTCCGACAGGGCGACGACCAGGTCGGCCACCTCACGGCCGAATTGCGACCGGATTTCTTCCAACCTCACCGGTGTATCTTCGAGCGTGTCGTGCAGAATGCCGGCGATGATCAGATGCTCCGGACAGTTGGCGCGGATCAGGATGCCGGCCACCGCCAGGGGGTGCACGATGTACGGGATCTCGGTGCCCTTGCGCACCTGGCCGTGATGTGCCCGGGCGGCCAGTTCGATGGCATCGTAGAGCCTTGGGCCGTATGCTTTGGCGGTCTGCGGCATGTGGTTCAGGTTCCCTGACGGGTTGGTGGAGTCGAGTCTTCGTGAGTCTCTGAGGAAAAACATGGATGAGAATTATTTCCGTTCCTTACACTACTCCGAATTCCAGATCAATATCCACGGCCATGGCTCTCATAGGACCGACCTCGCGGCGGCCCCTCCGAGTTTGATATCATGATCCATGCGTACCACCCTCCGCCGACCGTAACGAGCAGAAGGCCCCCGTATCGTGAGGAGTAACCCCCATTATTACCACCCAAGAATACAAAGCGATAAATATATTTTTATTGTGCCGTTTATTTTGAAGATCGTTCAATATTTTTTGTTGACTTAATTAAACTGGTAGTGATAAACACATTTTGTATAATGTATACAATTTTTCATCCGGCAGATGCCGGACCGTTGCCGCCAGAAATGGTAGGAGCCTGGTGTTGAAACAAATTAATATTCGAGCCCTGCATCAAGACGTGGCCGGGAAGCTCCGCGAGATGATTCGCAAAGGCGTTCTCGTCCGGGGCCAGCGGATCATTGAGACCGAAATTTGCGAGCAGATCGGCGTGAGCCGTACCCCTCTCAGGGAAGCCCTCCGGGTGTTGGAATCAGAGGGTTTGGTGGAGCTTTTTCCGCACAGGGGCGTACACATTCGACAGCCCTCGATGAACGAAATTCAAGAGATGTTCATGGTCATGAGCGTGCTGGAGGGCATCTGCGCCCGGCTGACCGCGCAAAAGTTGACGCCCGCCGGATGGCGGAAAATCGAGCGGCTCCACCAGAAGCTTGAAACCCACTACGCTGAAGGCGACCGAGACAAGTACGTTGCCGCCAACAACGTTTTCCATGCCCTGATCCAGGAACTGGCCGGCAACCGCGTTTTGGACGACGTCGTGGCCAAGCTGCGGGGAAAAGTCGCCCTCTATCGGCACCAGCAAATTTACGAAGATCAGCGTTTCGATGAGTCCATCCGCGAGCATCGGGATATCCTGGATGCGCTGCGCCGTCGCGACGCCTATGCAGCAGAAACGCTCATGAAACGCCATCTCGAACGCCAGTGCAACGCGCTGGTCAACCTTTATGACAGGCATGACCAGGGTGAAAAACACAACCGTTTTTCACCCTGAACTCCCCCATGGGGATTCCTCTTACCCGGAAGGAGATAGGAAAATGCACCCGAGAAAGGAAAGTCAAAAAGGGTGGGCGACGGTTGCGGTGTCCGTGTTCGCAGGGATCTTTTTGTTGGCTCCTTCTTTGACAATGGCCGTGGAACTGAAAATCTCTCATCAATTCGCCGAAGCGGACGCCCGCCACGATCTAGCGGTGAAATTTGCTGCGGAAGTTGAGAAGGCCACAGCCGGTGCCGTGACTTTTAAGGTCTTCCCCTCATCAGCGCTTTTCAAACCAACGGCCCAATACGACGCCATGCTCAAAGGCGCGCTGGACATGTCCATCTTCCCTCTGGCCTACGCCTCCGGCAAAGTGCCTGAGTTCGAAATCACCCTGATGCCCTGCATCATTGCCGGAGTGGATCAAGGCATGGCCTGGCGCAACAAGGAGATCGGCCGGCGCGTGGCGAAGATCTGCGAAGACAAGGGGATGAAGATCCTCACCTGGCTCTGGTACGGCGGCGGCATCGGCAGCCGGGGTAAACCCGTAATTCTGCCATCCGACGCAAAGCAGTTGAAGTTCCGCGCGGCCGGCAAAATGTTTGAGACCATGCTCAACGCTCAGGGCGCTTCCATCACCAGCATGGCATCCTCTGAAATTTACATGGCGTTTCAGACCCGAGTGCTCGACGCCTGCCTGACATCCGCCGAATCCTTCATCTCCTTCCGCCTCTATGAGCAATTGGAGCATTTCAACACCCCTGAAAATTACGCCATCTGGTACATGTGCGAGCCGCTGGTGGTGAGCATGAAGACGTGGGCGTCGCTGTCGCCCGCTCAGCAGAAGATTTTCGAGACTGTAGGCATCCAGATGGAAAAGAAGGCACGCGACGACGCCATTGCCGCCAACAAGGAAGTGACCAAGGTCTTCAGCGAAAAGGGCGTTAAAGTCCACGCAATGACCAAGGAAGAATGGCAGGCCTGGGAAAAAGTAGCCAAAGAAACCGCTTGGAAAGCGTTCGCGAAAGATGTCCCGGCGGGCAAGGAACTTCTGGATCTGGCCGTGAAATAGCCCGACCCATATCGGATCCGGCGGCCCTCCGAGACATATCCCCTCGGAGGGGAACCCCACGGCGAACCGACGGAACATGAGCGACCTTTAAGGGTGATGAAAAACAAGCATCGGGGTGTCAGCCACGGTGCGCGGCGTTTTGGAAAGCGCGGCATATTCACTGATATGTGAGCATTTACAATAGCTGCGCAACGCTGGATCACGGCCTGAGGCGCCATTTTTCAATACCCTGCTAAATCCGGGAGAACCAATCATGTCAGAGCCTCGAAATGCCTTTTTCATGCAAATCAACCGGCTGTCCCAGATCTCGGGATACATGGCCGCCCTGTCCATCCTGGCCGCAACCCTGATCATTGTCGAACAAGTGGTGGTGCGTTACGTGTTCAAGATCCCCACCATATGGCAGGTGGAGACGGCTGTGTATCTGCTCATCGCCGGGACCTTCCTGGGCGCGCCCTACGGGCTGAAAGAAAACGCGCATATCCATATCGATATGCTCATCATTAATCTACCCGCCGGCGTGCGCCGCAAGCTCGACCTTGTCACCTCCGCCATCGCCATGGGGTTTTGTTTTTTTCTGGCCTACCGCGGCGGGGTCATGTGGTGGGAGGCCTACGAGGGCAGCTGGCGATCGTCATCGCTGCTGTCGGTGCCGCTGGTTTATCCTTATGCGCTCATCCCCGTGGGGATGTTCCTCACCGGGCTCCAGTATGTCGTCAAGGGGGCCGAGATGCTCTTCCCGAAGAACAGGGCCAGCTCCGGCGCTGTAAAATCTGCAGGCCGTTAACAAGGAGATACCGTATGGATCCACTGGTTGTGGGTGCTATCGTCATCTTTATTGCCATCGTCTTTCTTTTCAGCGGCATGCCCATCGCGTTCGCCTTGGGGGTGACCTCCATGGTGGCGATGGTCCTCTTCATGGACGCTAACCAGATTTCCGTTGTAGCGGAGACGGTCTTTGAAGGGGTGAACGATTTTGGACTGTTGTCGATCCCGCTCTTCATCTTTATGGGGATGATCGCAGCCCTCACCCGGGCCGGGTCGGACCTGTACGAGTGCTTCCACCGCTGGCTTTACAAAGTGCCTGGAGGCTTAGGTATTGGTAACATCGGTGCCTGCGCTATCTTTGCAGCCCTTACCGGGTCCAGCCCCGCCTGCGCTGCCGCCATCGGGACCATGGGCATCCCCGAGATGCGCAAGCGCGGCTATCCCGAGGGCCTGGCCACCGGAATCATCACCGCCGGCGGCACCTTGGGCATTCTGATCCCGCCCAGCGTCACCATGATCGTCTACGGAATGGCTACCGAGACGTCCATCGGCAAGCTCTTCATCGCCGGAATTGTTCCGGGGCTGCTGATGACGATTCTTTTTGCCTCCTGGGTGCCTTTCGCCTATTTGCGCAACCGCAGACTGAAGCTGGCGGCCGGTTTCCAAATGGCTGACGAAAAAACCTACTCGCTCGGCGAAAGGCTCTCCATCACCGCCAAGATCTTCCCGCTGGTTATCGTGGTGGCGCTGGTTCTCTCTTCGCTGTACACCGGCTGGGCCACGCCCAGCGAGGCCGCCGGCGTGGGGGCTTTCCTGGTGCTCATCGTGGCCATGATGTTCTACCGGATTTACAGAATCCGGGAGGTGACGAACATCCTGATGCGTACCTGCAAGGAAAGCACCATGATCATGATGATCATCGCCACCTCCTTTCTGTTCGGCTCGGTGTTGACCAACCTCTACATCGCCCAGACCCTGGCCCAGCAAATCGTGGCGCTCCAGGTGGATCGATGGGTGATCATGGCGCTCATCAACGTCCTGCTGCTCGTGGCGGGATGTTTTCTGCCGCCCGTCGCCATCATTCTGATTATCTGCCCCATCCTGCATCCCATCATTACGGGATTGGGCTTCGACCCCATCTGGTTCGGCGTCGTCATCACCCTGAACCTGGAAGCCGGTCTCATTACGCCTCCCGTGGGGCTCAACCTATACGTCGTCCAGGGCATCGCGCCCGACATCCCGCTCGCCACAGTGCTGCGGGGCTCGCTCCCCTTCATATGGCTTCTATTGTCTGGAATCGCGATCCTGTGCTTTTTCCCGCAGCTCGCCACCTGGCTGCCGGCCCAGATGATCCGCTGAACCCATTTTCATAACTCAAGCCGGGGCGCTCCAGGGGCAGAGCCGCATCCGGGGTTAGCCGTGTTATTAAACGAAAGGAAGTCGACCCATGAGCAGAGCCTTGGAAAATATTCGAGTGGTAGACCTGAGCCATGTGCTGGCGGCTCCCACCTGCACGATGTTTCTGGCGGACCTCGGGGCCGAGGTGATTCACGTTGAACCTCTGCATGGAGATGACGCGCGCGAGTTCGGGCCTTTCGCCGGCAGCGGCGGGAAAAACAATTCGGGTTATTTTATCAGTCTCAACCGCAACAAGAAGAGCCTGGCGCTGGACTTGAAACAGGAAAAAGGGAGAAAAATCCTGACGGATCTGATCAAGATTTCGGATGTGGTGGTCGAGAACTTCAGGCCCACGACGATGCGGAAGCTGGGCTTCGGGTGGGAAGAGCTGCAGCGCATCAACCCCAAGGTCATTTATGCATCCATCAGCGGATTCGGCCAGGACTCGCTACCGGGCTATGACGCCCGCCCCTCCTACGACATGGTGGCCCAGGGGTACAGCGGCTTGATGAGCATCACCGGCCCCGAGGGAGGGCCGCCGTGTCGGGTCGGTTCATCCGTGGGGGACATTTTTGCCGGGCATCAGGCGACGATCGCAATAATGGCGGCCCTGATGCACCGGGAAAAAACAGGCCGAGGGCAGCATTTCGACGGGGCCATGATCGATGGGCTTTTCACCGTGCTGGAGAACGCCGTCGTGCGCTATACGATCAGCGGGGAGGTCCCCGGCCCTCTCGGCAGCGCCCACCCATCCATCGTCCCCTTCCAGTCCTTCCCGACCAAGGACGACTCTCATCTGATCATAGCACTGGGCAATGATAACTTGTGGAAAAGCTTCTGCAAGCTGATCGGCCGGGAGGATCTGGGCGATCACCCCAAGTTCGCCACCAATCCCTTGCGGACAAAGCACCGGAAGGGTCTGGAGCAGATTTTGATCCCGGAGTTCAAGAAAAAAACCAGAAAGGAATGGCTGGATCTGCTGGGCAAGGCCGGGTTGCCGCATTCGCCTGCCAACAACATAAAAGAAATCTGCGAGGATCCGCACATTGCCTATCGGAAAATGCTCGTGGAGGTTGATCAACCGCGCGTCGGCAAGATGAGGATTGTGGGCTCTCCCATCCGCCTCTCGGAAACGCCGGGTGAAGTCTATGCCCCGGCCCCTCTTCTGGGGGAGCATTCCGAACAGGTCTTGAAAGATATTCTCGGCTATACGAAAGCGGAAATTGAACTGCTGAAGACGGAAAACGTGATCAATCGCGAGGTCTAAACCCCATCCCGCCCCCCAATTCGATAAACTCGGGAGGACTCGCAATCCTCCCGGGTTTGTTGTATGTATCAATTCTCAAACAGGGTGTTCAAGAACAAGCATCGGGCTTTCAGCCAAGGCGTGCGGCGTTTTGTAAAGCGCGGCATGCTCGACGAGAAGCGAGCATTTGCAGAAGCCGCTCAACGTCGGATCACGGCCTGAGGCGCGGTTTTTCAGTACCCTGTCAAACAAACCACGCATTGCTTGGTCCCGGCCGGAGACGTTGGATATGCTGGAATGGATTCTCTATCCTCTTGCGGGAGGAGTCGTTGGCATCCTCGCCGGACTTCTGGGTATCGGCGGCGGGATCGTTATCGTGCCGATCCTGGTCTTTTTGTTCAGCGCTAAAGGCTTTCCGTCGCAGTACATCATGCAGATCGCCCTGGCCACCTCCCTCGGATGCATCCTGTTCACTTCGGTGTCCAGCTTTTGGATGCATCATAAACACGGTGCGGTGCGATGGGATATCTTCAGGCGCATCACTTTGGGTATTCTCATCGGCACTTTTTCCGGAACGTACATAGCCGCCCGGCTCTCAACAACGTCTCTCAAAGTGTTTTTTGCGCTGTTCCTGTACTACGTCGCGGCTCAGATGCTCAGCAATTTCAAACCCAAGCCGAGCCGCCAGTTGCCCGGGGCGGCCGGCATGACGGGTGTTGGCGGAGTTGTCGGAGTTTTCTCCAGTCTGGTCGGCATCGGCGGCGGAGCGCTTACGATTCCATTCATGATGTGGTGCAATGTGCCGGTCCATCACGCCATCGGCACCTCGGCGGCGATCGGCTTTCCCATCGCGGTTGCCGGCACGATAGGGTATATCGTCAATGGCTTATCGGTTCCGGACCTGCCCTCGCCGCATCTTGGATATCTCTACCTGCCGGCGCTTTTCGGCATTACCTGCTTCAGCTTTTTTCTGGCTCCCCTGGGGGCCAAACTGACCCATAAAACCCCAGTCGTCACCCTCAAACGCGTGTATGCAGTGTTTCTCATTGTGATCGCAACGCGCATTATCTGGGGCGTTCTTTAAATGTCGTGAAGTCATCGCCATCCCGAATGGATTCGATATCGATATGGATTCACTTGCAACCGAGATCATCATCATCTTTACCCTGATTATAGTCAACGGCGTGCTCGCCATGTCGGAGATCGCCCTGGTCGCATCCCGGCGGGCGCGGCTCCAGCAAAAGGCGGAAGAGGGCCACCCGGGGGCGCAAGTCGCCCTCGATCTGGCCGATTCGCCCAACCGGTTTCTCTCCATGATCCAGATCGGCATCACGCTGGTCGGTGTCCTGGCCGGCGCCTTCGGCGGCGCGACCATCGCCGAAAGGCTTGCCGCGAAGCTGAGCCTCGTTCCCTGGCTGGCGCCCCACGCCGGGATCGTGAGCTTCGGCCTGGTCGTGCTGTGCATCACCTACCTGTCGCTCGTCATCGGCGAGCTGGTCCCCAAGCGGATTGCCCTGAACCAAGCGGAGCGCATCTCCGCGGCGCTCGCGCCCGCCATGCGCACCCTGTCCCGGGTGACGTATCCGGTAGTTTACGTGCTCAGTCGTTCCACCGATCTCATCCTGCGGCTCTTGGGCATCAACCTCGCTTCCGCAAGCCCGGTCACCGAGGAGGAGATCAAGCTGATGATCGAACAGGGCACCCGGGTGGGGCTGTTCGAACCCACCGAGCAGGAGATGGTCGAGCGGGTGCTCCGCCTGGGCGACCTGTCCGTGAGTGCCCTCATGACACCGCGACCGGTTGTGATCTGGCTGGACCCGGATGATCCTTCCGAGGAGATTCAGCGCGAAATAACGGCCACCGGTCATTCCCGATATCCCGTCGCCGAGGGGCAGATCGACAACATCATCGGCCTGGTGAACGCGAAAGACCTGCTGTCCCAGAACCTAAGCTGCCGGCCGATCGATCTGCGGGCCGTGCTCCGGCCGGCCATGTTCGTGCCGGAGAGCATGTCGGCGCTGGACATGCTCGATCGGTTCAAGGTGAAACGCTCGCATATCGCCATCGTTATTGACGAGCACGGCGGGTTCCAGGGGCTGGTCACGACCAGCGATATTCTCGAGGCCATCGTCGGCGACATGCCGATGCCGGGAGATCCCCCGGAGGCCGAAATCGTCCGGCGCGAGGACGGCTCCTGGCTGGTGGACGGAAAGGTGCTCTCCGACGAGCTGAAGGAACTCCTGAGTGTGAATCAGCTGCCCTTCGAGGAGGAGCGGGTTTACCAGACCTTGGGCGGCCTGGTGATGGCCTGCCTGGGACGGATCCCCTCCGCCGGTGAGCATTTCGACTGGGGCGGTTTCCGTTTCGAAGTGGTGGACATGGACGGTCACCGCGTGGACAAGGTCCTGATCAAGGCCATCAAGACCCCGCCGCCCGCGGACGCGTGAGGGCTGGCTGCGCAAAGGCGATAGCGCTTGTAAAGGGTTTCGGATTGGATTATAGCTGCAGGCGGTGGCGCTTCCGCGTCCCGCCGGTTTGACCGTTGCCGATGCCGCCGACGGTCGCTTGGCGCCGATGGCCCATCGCGTGTAAGGCGAGATCTCATTTAAACAGAAAGGAGAGGGTGTATGTTGAAAAAATCCGGTGTCCTGTGTGTGTTGGCTGTGGCGGCCTTGATCGGCCTGGGGGCGGTTGCGGGTTTGGCCCAGGATAAAGTTTACGTCAACGGCTTCGACGCCGCCTACCCGCCGTTTTCCTTTGTCGACAAGGACGGAAAGCCGGCAGGGTTCGATATCGATGCGTTGGATTGGATCGCCAAGGAGATGAAATTCAAGGTCAAGCACCAGCCCACCGACTGGGCGGCCATCGTGCCGACCCTGCAGGCCAAGAAGATCGACGTCATCGCCTCCGGCATGAGCATCACCCCGGAACGCCAGGCGGCGGTCAATTTCACCGAACCCTACTGGACGGTCAAGCAGCTGCTGGTGGTGAAAAACGATTCCAAGCTCACGGACAAGCAGTGCCTGGAGCCCGGCCGCAAGATCGCCTTGCTGCGGGGCAGCGCCGAGTCCAAGTGGATGACCGAAAACCTTCTGAAGAAGGGCTACAGCTTCGAGCTGAAAGCCTACGACACGACCCCGCTCGCCATCGAGGACGTTTCCAACGGCCGGGCGGACTGCGCCGCCGTATCGAATACGGCGCTGAAAAATGCCCAGGACAAGAAGCTGAAGGTCAAGACCATCGGCAACTACGGCCAGCCCGACACCAACTACGGGTATGCCGTGCGCAAGGATGAGGCCGAGTTCCTGAAAAAGCTGAACGAGGGCTGGAAGAAGCTCAAGGCCTCTCCCAAGTTTCAGGAACTCGTGAAGAAGTGGGAATTGAAATGATTGCTTGAGCGCGGTGCATGTCAACCATTCATATTAGCATAGACTGAAGGTAGATAGACTGAAGGAAAAGACATGCGCGATCACCCAACGCAAAATCGTTTGGAACCGTTGGCCGGTGATGATGTCATGGATGATCGTTATTCCCGTCAGTCTTCAGCCTGACCACCTGAGCAGTTACACAAAATCAATAAATAGGTTGGAAGGCTGGAGCGGCCGCTTCAGCCTTCCGTTGCTTTTTTAAGGCGCGCCATAGATGGGCATTCAAGACGGCATGACCGCGGTCGCGGAAGGCTTGCCTTACGTGCTGGGGGGCGTCGGCGTCACCCTCACGGTGGTGGGCGGCGCCCTGGCCATGGGGCTGGGACTGGGTCTTCTGCTGGCCCTGGCCCAGGTCTACGGTCCCCGCTGGCTGCGCCGGCCGACGGGGATTTACGTGTGGTTTTTTCGGGGCATCCCGCTGCTCGTGCTGCTCTTCCTTTTTTACTTCGGCATCCTGGCCGCCCTCGAAATCGAGCTCTCCCCGTTCACCATCGCCATCGTCGTATTAGGCATGATCAGTTCAGCCTACCAGTCCCAGATCCTGCGCGGGGCTATCCTCGCCGTGCCGTCCGGGCAGATGAAGGCCGCCCGGGCCATCGGCATGAGCGACGCCCGGGCGATCATTTTCATCATCCTGCCCCAGGCCCTGCGGCTCGCCATCCCGGGCTGGTCCAACGAGTACACGGTCATCATGAAGGACTCGGCCGTGACCTACGCCCTGGGGGTGGCGGAGCTCATGGCCCGGGCCAACCACGTGGCCTCCCGCACCTACCAGCACTTCTGGCTGTACATCATGGTGGGGTTCATTTACCTGCTTCTGACCTACCTGGGGACCAAGGCTTTGCGCGTCCTGGAGGAGCGGGTCGCGATGTCCGGCTACATCCGGTGAGGGGGCGGCTGCCATGACCCGCACACAACCGGTTCTACGGCTGGAAAATATCCACAAGCGCTACGGGGATGCCGAGGTGCTCAAGGGGGTGTCGCTCGAGCTGTTCAAGGGGGACATCAAGGTCATCCTCGGGCCGTCGGGCAGCGGCAAGAGCACGCTGTTGCACTGCATCAATTTCCTGGTGAGCTTCGAGCAGGGTCGCGTCTTCCTGCGGGAGCAGGCGATCCACCCCGCGAACAAGCCCGAGCTTTACGCTTACCGGCAGAAAATCGGCATGATCTTCCAGGACTTCAACCTATTCGACCACCTCACGGCGCTGGAGAACGTGCAGATCGGCCTGGTACGGGTCAAGAAAATCGCCAAACCCCAGGCCCGCGAACGGGCCTTGGCGGAGCTTGCTCGCGTGGGGCTGGCGGAGCATGTGTCCAAGTACCCGGCCGAGCTTTCCGGCGGTCAGAAGCAGCGCGTGTCCATCGCCCGGGCCCTGGCCATGGACCCGGAGGTGATGCTGCTCGACGAGCCGACCTCGGCCCTGGACCCGGAGCTGATCGGCGAGGTGCACGCGGTGATCCGCGACCTGGCAGCCGGCGGCATGACCATGGCGCTCGTGACCCACGAGATCGGCTTTGCCGGGACCCTGGCGAGCGAGATACTTTTCATGGAAAACGGAGTCATCCTCGAGCAGGGCCCGCCGGAACGGATCCTCAACCACGCTCAGCAGGAGCGCACCCGGGAGTTCTGCTCCAAAATCGCACGCCTGCACAACAGGCCCCGGGAGACGGCGTAACCGGCATGGACCTGTCGTTTTATACCCAGGAGGTTGCGCCCGCCATGCTGCGGGGCCTGTGGGTCAGCATCGGCCTGATCCTGCCCTCGGCGGTGCTCGGTCTCGTCATCGGGATCCTGGCGGGCACCCTGCGGGTCTACGGGCGCCCCTTCTGGAAGCGCCTGTCCGAAATTTATGGTCTTCTGTTCCGCGGCTTCCCGCTGCTGGTTCAGCTCTATCTCTGGTATTTCGGTCTGCCCCAGCTGGGCATCTACTTGAGCCCCTTTGCGGCGGCGGTGCTGGGCTTTTCCCTTTGCAGCGGCGCCTATCATGCCGAGTACGTGCGCGGGGCGCTGCGCTCGATCAAGCAGGGCCAGCTGCAGGCCGCCCGATCGCTGGGTTTCAGCCGGGCCCGGGCCGTCTATTCCATCCTGCTGCCCCAGGCCATCCGCCGGGCGTTGCCGGGTTGCGGCAACGAGCTCATCTACCTGATCAAGTACTCCTCCCTGGCCTACATGGTGACATGCATCGAGCTGACGGGTGAAGCCAAGATCCTGGCGTCGATGTTTTTCAAATATCTGGAAGTCTTCTTCGTCGTTGGAGCGATCTACCTGGCGCTGGTGTCGCTGGCGTCATGGGGGTTAAACCGCCTGGAGCATTACGTCAGCATCCCCGGCTTTGAGTGCGTCCGCCGCTGACGCGGAAAACCGCAGACCGCCGATCACCCGGTTGCGGCCCGTTATTGCCAACGGCGCCCCACGTCATACGTTCTGGCCGTGAAGCACACGAGATGCACCGGTTTTCCCGCCCCTTCCGGATCCGTCGAAACAGAAGGAATTTGCTAATTTTATTGAATTTCTGGTGAAAAAGACCGATATTATAACTTATGGAGTACAACACCCGTCGCGCGGGTGCATCGGTTGCGTCGACGAAACCAACCCGAGAGCAGTCAGCATGGCAAACGATCTTCCAAACCGCCCAAGGCGCAACCCCCTGAAGGCTCTTGCGATTGCCCTGACCCTGATGGCGGGCGCCCTGGTCATCATCCTGATGACCCGCACCGACGGCCGGCCCCAGCGCGAGAAGCGCGATCCGCTGGTCCCGGTGAAGGTGACCACCGCGATCCAGAAGGCGGTCCCCGTGCAGCTGCATGCGGTCGGCACGGTCGAAGCCTATGCGACGGTGTCGATCAAATCGCGGGTCGACGGCCAGTTGATGGGTATCCATTTCCGTGAGGGCCAGGATGTCAGGAAGGGGGACCTGCTCTTCACGATCGACCCGCGGCCGTCCGAGGTGGCTCTCAAGGAGGCCCAGGCCCGGCTCGGGCGCGACATGGCGCTCGCCGACAAGGCGGAAATGGATGCCCGGCGCTATGCCGAGCTGGTCGCCAAGAATTTCGTCAGCAGCGACAAGTACGAACAGTTCCGCGCCAACTTCGAGGCGCTGAGGGCTTCGGTCGACGCCGACCGGGCCGTTGTGGACAGAGCCAAACTGCAGCTGGAATACTGCTTCATTAAGGCCCCGATGGCCGGCCGGACCGGCCGGCTCCTGGTGGACGAGGGCACTCAGATCAAGGCCAACGACGACAAGGGCGGCATGGTGGACATCGCCCAGATCATGCCGATCTACGTTGGCTTTGCGGTCCCCCAGCAGTATCTCCCGCAGATCAAGGCCCACATGGCCGGGGGGCAGCTGAAAGTGGAGGCGATCATCCCGGACAGCCGGGAAAAGACCGAGACCGGAACACTCAGCTTTTTGGACAACAAGGTGAGCAGCCAGACGGGCACGGTCCTGCTCAAGGGCAGCTTCGCCAACACGGAGCGCCGCCTGTGGCCCGGTCAGTTTGCGACGGTGATCCTGACGCTGACCACCCGCAACGATGCCGTCGTCATCCCGTCGATGGCCATCCAGGTCGGACAGGACGGTCAATTTGTCTATGTGGTGAAGCCGGACATGACCGTGGAGTCCCGGCCCGTGGTGGCCGGGATAAGCATCGGAGACGACGTGGTGATCGACAAGGGGCTATCGGCAGGCGATACGGTCGTGACGGAAGGGCAGCTGCGGCTGGTGCCGGGCTCCAAGGTCCAAGTCTCCAACTCATGATGGCCCTGTGAATATCCCGACTTCGGGATTGTGCGCCGCCCCGCCGCCACTGGGGCGTGCGAGTTGTGCGCCCCGTACTGCGCGTGGCTTGCGCGCCTTGAATTCAGATTCCTTACAAGGCCATCGAAAACAGGAACGTGCGAGCCTATCCGGTTTGAGAAGACAAAATGAACATTTCGGAGCTCTTCATCCGCCGGCCGGTCATGACGACCCTGGTGATGCTATCCATCCTCATCTTCGGCATCCTGGCTTATACCAAGCTGCCGGTGAGCGACCTGCCCAACGTGGATTTCCCGACGATCCAAGTCACGGCGTCGCTGCCGGGCGCCAATCCCAACACAATGGCCTCGGCCGTTGCCACCCCCCTGGAAAGGGAGTTCTCGGCGATTGCCGGTTTGGATTCCATGACCTCCACCAGCTCTTTGGGGAGCACCCAGATCACGCTGCAGTTCGCCCTGCACCGCGACATCGATGCCGCGGCCCAGGACGTGCAGGTAGCCATCTCCCGGGCGGCCCGCAACCTGCCCAAGGAAATGCCGACCCCGCCCTACTTTCGCAAGGTCAACCCGGCTGACCAGGCGATCCTGCGCATCGCCCTGACCTCGCCCACGCTTCCGCTTTACACGCTGAACGAATACGGCGAGACCCTGATGGCCCAACGGATATCGATGGTCAGCGGGGTCGCCCAGGTGCAGGTGTTCGGTGCCCAGAAATACGCCGTGCGCGTCCAACTGGATCCCAGGGAGATGGCCTCGCGGGGCATCGGGATCGATCAGGTGGAGGAAGCCGTGAGCCGGGCCAACGTCAACCTGCCCACCGGGACCCTCTATGGGCCTCAGCAGGCCTTCACCGTCCAGGCGAGCGGCCAGCTTTTGAACGCCGAACCCTACGGCTCCATCATCGTCACCTATCGCGACGGCCGGCCGGTGAGGCTGGGCGACATCGGCGCCGTGTTCGACAGCGTCGAGAACAACAAGACCGCGGCCTGGTATGTCGACCAGCGCGCCATCATCCTGGCGGTTCAGCGCCAGCCGGGGACGAACACCGTGGAGGTGGCTTCAGCGGTCAAGCAACTGCTGCCGGTGTTTCAAGCACAGCTGCCCGCCTCCGTCTCCCTCAATATTTTGTATGATGCCTCGATGTCCATCCAGGCGTCTGTACACGACGTGCAGTTCACCCTGCTGTTCACGCTTGCACTCGTCGTGCTGGTAATCTTTCTTTTCCTCCGGCGGCTGTCCTACACGCTGATTCCCAGCTTGGCGATACCGATGTCCGTGGTGGGCACCTTCGTGGTGATGTACCTGCTGGGATTCAATATCGACAACCTGTCGCTCATGGCATTGATCCTGGCGGTCGGCTTCGTGGTGGACGACGCCATCATCATGCTGGAGAACATCGTCCGGCATATCGAGATGGGCGAGGGACCCGTCAAAGCGGCCTTGAATGGATCCAGAGAAATCGGGTTCACCATCGTGTCCATGACCCTGTCGCTGGTGGCGGTGTTCATCCCCATTCTGTTCATGGGTGGCATCCTGGGCCGGCTGTTCAGCGAGTTCGCCGTCACCATCGGCGTGGCCATTCTCATTTCGGGAGTGATCGCGCTCACGCTCACGCCCATGCTCTGCAGCCGTTTTTTGCGGTCGCATGCGGAACAACCCCCAGGCAGGCTCTACGATGCGTCCGAAAGGATCTACGACGGGATGCTGGCGCTGTACAAGCGCAGCCTGCGATGGTTTCTGGAAAATCGCCGCTTCACCCTGGTCTTCCTGGTGTTGGTCATGATCGCCACGGTCTGGCTGTTTCGGGTGGTGCCCAAGGGGTTCATCCCCAATGAGGACCGGTCGCTGATCTACGGTCTGACCGAAGCCGCGGAAGGCATCTCCTGGGAGGCGATGAAACGGCAGCAACAGGCGCTCGCGGCGGTCGCAGCCCAGGAGCCGAGCATCGAGGCGTTCATGTCCAGTGCCGGCGCCCGGGCCGGCAGCATCACCGGAAGCAACAGCGGCATTTTGGTCATACGGCTCAAGCCCCGCTCGGAGCGGGAGGCGTCGGCCGATCAGGTCATCCAACAGTTGCGGCAGAAGATGTCCCGGGTACCCGGAATCCGCGCCTTCCTGCAAAACCCGCCGGCCATTTCGCTGGGCGGCCGGCTGAGCAAGAGCCAGTACCAGTACACGCTGCAGGGCCCGGATGTGGGCGAGCTCTACCGCGTTGCACCGCAGCTGGCTTCCGGAATACAGGCGCTTCCGGGCTTCCAGGACGTGACGACCGACCTGCAGATCAAAAACCCCCAGATCAATATCGATATCGATCGGGACAAGGCGGCGTCGCTGGGCATCTCGGCCGCACAGATCGAGGATGCCCTCTACAGCGCCTATGGCACGCGTCAGATATCGACGATTTACGCCGACACGAACCAGTTCCAGGTGATCCTGGAGTTGAAACCCGAGTATCAGCTCGATGCCTCGGCCCTCTCATTGCTCTACGTACGCTCCTCCGGCGGCGCGCTGGTGCCCCTCGATGCCGTTGCGAAAATCACCCGGGGCTACGGACCGCTGACCATCAACCACAGCGGCCAGCTGCCGTCCGTCACCGTCTCCTTCAACCTGGGGCCCGGCTTTGCCCTGGGGGACGCCGTCGCAGGCCTGAACGACCTGGCCCGCAGGCTGCTGCCGGCCACCATAACGGCAAACTTCCAGGGCACGGCCCAGGTCTTCGAGTCCTCGCTCAAGAACCTGGGCGTGCTGCTGGTGGTGGCCGTGTTGGTGATCTACATCGTTCTCGGGATCCTGTACGAGAGCTTCATCCACCCGATCACGATCCTGTCCGCGTTGCCGCTGGCCGGGGTCGGGGCGCTGCTCACGCTGCTGATCTTCAACGCGCAGCTGGACATCTACTCGTTCGTGGGGCTGATCCTGCTGGTGGGGCTGGTGAAGAAAAACGGCATCATCATGATCGACTTCGCCCTCGAGGCCCAGCGTGTCGAACACAAGCAGCCGGTGGAGGCGATCTACGAAGCCTGCATCGTCCGGTTCCGGCCGATCATGATGACCACCTTTGCCGCCCTGGTGGGCACCCTGCCGATCGCGGTCGGCTGGGGAGCCGGCGGCGAGTCGCGCCAGCCGCTGGGCCTGGCCGTGGTGGGGGGGCTGCTCTTCTCCCAGATGCTGACCCTTTTTGTGACGCCGGTTTTCTATCTCTACATGGACTCCCTGCAGAAAAAACTCCGCTCCAGGTTCAGCGCCGTCAAGGTGGAGCCCGCGCGCCAGGCCCCTAAGCCCCAGTGAGGCATCCGGCAGCCCCGGTGCGCCTGGCGCCTCATCGTCCCCCCGTGCTGCAAGCGGTTCGCGGATACGAGAAATATGATCAAGCGAGCCATCCTGCTGCGAAGCAAGGTCGATTGCCATGGAACCCATCCGCACTGCGGAGAGAATCGAGCTGGAATTCCAATGGCCTCCCAGCCTGCCCTCTCCCCCGGAATTGGAGGAGAAGGATTTGATTCATCGGCAAGGATCGAAGGCTTCAAGGTCTATCCGGGTTAATCTCCCCTGCCTTTAAGCCTTTGGGCTCCAGAATGCCGAATCGTTAGTTACCTCCCTCAGCCTCTGAAGAAATAAGGATGCATATTCCGGCGCAGAGGAAACGTAATGGCCGTTCAATTTTGCACTGTGGCGGGGTGTGCTCAGGATAGCCATAATCTTGGAGAGGGGCAGAATCGCTTCATCTGTTCCTTTTCGAAACGCCGACCAGTTTTTTACATGCTCTTCCGACCGGAAGAGATGAATTCGACTTCACGTGAAAGACCAGTCCTCGGCCCATTTGCTCAAGGGGATATCAACATATCCATGAATTCCGGCCGGGTCCTGACTTTCTATGTTGCCATCGCACACAACTATGCGCATGGGCTCACCGCAATCCAAACATGGCGCATCGATCTGAATCGCTTTTCCCGGAAAGACCCAGCAGACCGCCAGGGCTTCAAAACCTCACTGTCCAAACCATTTCTGCTGCCCTTCAACAGTAATACGGTATTGCGTCGGCAGGTTGTTGAACGGCGCAAACGACACTATTAAATCCGTGCCCGGGTATAGCCACATCGGCATTACGCGAGTATTCATCAGGTCTATGAGAATCCTTTTGCCTTCGTCTGGCTGTATGCCAAAATTTTTGGCAATCTCCGTGTAATGGGGAGCATCCCCGCGTTTAACAAAAGTTTCCATTATAAAGTGAAAGGCTTTATCTAACAGCTGTTTGTCATTCATGCTCCCCTCCTGTCGAGCCCCGTGGGTCCTCCGGCCGAACCGGAGTGTTACTTTGGAAACTTTTCTCGCGACTTGATAATCTCCTCAAGAATCTCCGCGGCATCACGCCCGATACCATCCGCGCTACAACATATTTTTTGTACAAGCCCCTCGCTTTTGATCTTTAACAGGCCCTCTTTCGTGCTGAAATCTACGCCGAGCAACTCTCGGCATTTGGTACTTCCACGCTTCTTCTCAAACCGCTTGAAGAGTTCTTGAACTGCTCGGAAAACGTCCATTCTAGCCTTGCCCTCATCGTCTTGATCATAGGCGTGGGCTAAAATCTGAACGGCACCGGTAAGGTACCCGCAGGTCTCCGCCAACTGTCCGATGCCCGCACCCCATGGCCTGCCGATGATTCTGGCCTATTCGGGGCAGATGTCAAATTGTTCGCCGAAACTTGTAAGGATAGCCTGCGAGCAGTTGAGCCCGCCATTTCTTTGAAGCTCTAAGGTTCTTTGTATTCTGTCCATGTGAGACCTCCCTTTTCAACGGAGTATTGTCATATTTCGAAATATACGATAATATGATGATTGATATCGGGTCAAACGATTTAATTAGATCGGACGTATCGAATCTTTCGATTACAGGACTCTTTATGGAAATCAGGCAGCTGAGGTCGTTTATCAAGGTGGCCAGGTTGTTGAGTTTTAACAGGGCGGCCCGAATGCTGCACTATGCCCAGTCGAGCGTTTCGGCTCAAATCCATGCGCTTGAAGAGGAACTGGGCGTCAAGCTTTTCGATCGTTTGGGGAAAAGCATTATTCTCACGGAGGCTGGCGAACGGCTGGTTCAATATGCAGAAAAAATTTCCGCGCTGGAGGAAGAAACGCGTTCTGAATTGACGGGCGAAGGAAAGCCCCGAGGTTCGCTGACCATTCGGATGCCGGAAAGCCTTGCGATTTATCGATTCCCGCCGGTCATCAAGGAGTTTGTATCAAAACACCCGGGGGTTCGCTTGACCTTTACCGCGTGCACGCATGAAGGTCTTCCACAGGATTTGCGCAAGGGTGTCACGGATCTTGGGTTCCTTTTGACGGAATCCATCGACGATGCCGATCTTGAGTCAGAGGTCCTTGGATTCGAAAACATCATGCTCGTAGCTGCGGCGGGACATCCACTCACGTTGAAAAAGCAGGTGCGGGCAAACGATTTGCTGGAAGAGACTTTTCTGCTCTCAAAAGTCGACTGCAGCTATCGTAGGACTTTTGAAAAAACTCTGGAGGCGCAGGGAATTTCCATTCAAAATACGATTACGCTCAATAGCGTTGCTTCCCTGAAGGAATGTGCGGTTCAGGGACTTGGCCTCACCGTATTGCCGAAAATGACGGTTGGCGCGGAGATAGCGAGCAAGAAGCTGGCGCCCGTAAAATGGAAAGACGGCCGGTTCGAAGTGGCCATTCTTATGGTTTGGTATAAGGAACGTTGGATTTCACCAAAACAGAAGGCCTTCATGGCAACCACGCGATCTGTTATAAATAAAAACCACGGTTGCTGAGGCCGGATCAGTCTCAACGCCAGACTTGGCTGGACGAAACATATGACGGAAAAAACCAGGCACTAATTGACTTTCGATTGTAGTACCAATACGATAGAGATGCCGAGTGGAACTCTGCCTGCGGGGTGAGTCATGCCACGTGAGAGAATCCTATCCAACGACCCCTTAGGGTTTATTCGAAAGTGCGTCAGGCAAGGCAAGGTTTTTTGGACATATCACGTCAATATGCGTCTAAGACACCGATTTATCCGCCGGAGAGCTATTCTTGACTCCCATGCCAGCTACGAAATACTTGAAGAATACCAGGAGGATAAATACCTCCCCAGCTATCTTGTTCGTTCAGCCTATCGCAATGATATTATCCACATCGTTTTTGCAGTGGACCTGGAAGAAGATAATGTCCGAATCATTACCGCTTATTTCCCGAATCCTGCAGAATGGGAACGGGATTTCAGGACGAGGAGGCGCACCCCATGAAATGTCATGTCTGTGGATCGAAAATGAAGCCATTAACCACTGATTTGCCGTTCAAGGTTGATGACACCACCATTGTTATCATGAAAGGCCTGCCGGTTTTGCAGTGCGAGAACTGCAGTGAATATTTATTGGACGATTTCGTGATGAAACGAATGGAGGAGATTCTCGATAAGGTCGATTCTTCTGCCGAGTTGGAGATTATTCGCTACGCAGCATGATCAGACTACACATTCTTCCAAGGAATCTGCGTAGCCGGATTCTTGCGTAATAAAGCAATTTTTCAGCACTACACTCAGTTGTAAAGCTCTCTCTCCATCTTTTTTCCCATAAAGCATCGCTCAACGGGTTCCACCAGCATCACCTGTATGAGGCTGTGCCGTGGAAAATTCCTATCCTCAACGTTCTTCGAACAGCGGATTTTTTCTTGCTTACTCGAAAGTGAACGCACTGCGTTCAGAATTGTCATAGACCTACTACCGCTTGCTTCTACGCGTTGAAAAGCCTTTGGAGATGGAATCGGCGCTGGCAGGCAAGACCAGGAAAAAGAAACCCCGTGAAGGAGAAGCCTGATCATGCAGCCGCCGCTTCCGCTGCTCTATCCCAATCCCATCAGTATTCATGCTGAATATTTGGAGACGCCATGACGGATCGTCGAGATGAAATAGCAGCCGAGCTCGAAAAGGGACTAGCGGAGACCGTGTTGTTTTTCAAGTCGCTGAGCGCGGATGAGCTTCGCACCAAAGTTTACCTGGACGGGGCCCAGTGGACGGTGAAGCAGGTCCTGGCACATTTTATCGCCATCGAGCGCTCCATGCACTGGCTCTTCAAAGACATCCTATCCGGTGGACAAGGCTCCCCGCCGGATTTCGAGGTGAACCGGTTCAACCTGACCCAGACCCGCAAATACGATGGGCTTGCATTGGATGAGCTGATCGATGGGTTCAGCGCCGTGCGGCATGAGACCATCCGCATCGTCCGGGAAATGCAGGAAGAGGATCTTGACCGCGAGGGCCTGCATGCCTTCCACGGCAAAGGCAAGCTCGACCGTTTCATCCGCTGGGCCTACGAACACGCCCGCATCCATGAGGACGATATCCGCAAGGT
>JACRCN010000076.1 GCA_016219005.1 Deltaproteobacteria bacterium | reverse complement strand
GTCGTTCTCGCGTGCGAGGGGAACAAATCCTTAAATCTTTAGGTTCACTCACCTCAACTATCTAACCGGCTAAAGACACAAGGAGGGGAAATTGGGCTTCCAATTCTTCAAAGAATCCTACACCGGCAAGATCAGAGAAATCACGCTGGGCAAGGGGAATAAGGCGCTGACCGTCGGCGGTGAGTCCTGCTACCCGTTCTACCAGTTCGAAGGCGCCATGCCGAACCCACCCAGGATCGCCATGGAAGTTTGGGACATGCTCCCGGAGGAATGGCCCGCCGCAGCGCTCGCGCCGTTCAAGGCCGTCGCGTCCGACCCCGCGGCGTGGGCCCAGAAATGCGTCAAGGATTACGGGGCCGAAATCATCGTGCTGCAGTTGAAGAGCATCGATCCGAACGGGAAGAACGCCTCCGCGGCCGATGCCGTAGCGACCGTGAAGAAGGTGCGAGCGGCGGTGGACGTGCCGCTGGTGATCTGGGGGTCGGCCAACACCGAAAAGGACGAGGTCGTGCTCAAGAAGATCGCCGAAGAGTGCCAGGGCGACAACCTGATCCTGGGCCCGGTGGAGGACAAGAACCACAAGGCCATCGGGGCGGCCGCCATGGGTTTCGGGCACTCCGTCATCGCCTCCTCCCCGATTGACGTGAACCTCGCCAAGCAGGTCAACATCCTGCTCGAAAACCTGGGGGTGCCGACCGACCGCATGCTGATCGACCCGACCACGGGCGGCCTGGGCTACGGCATGGAGTATTCCTACTCCGTCATGGAGCGCATCCGCATGGCCGCTCTCGCCCAGGGCGATGAAAAACTGCAGCTGCCCCTGATCAACAACCTCGGCAACGAAGTCTGGAAGTGCAAGGAGGCCAAGCAGGAGGCCCAGGACGTGCCGGCTCTGGGCGACCCCGAGCGCCGGGCCATCCTGATGGAAGCCGTCGGTGCCGTGAGCTACCTGATGAGCGGCTCCAACATCCTCATCATGCGCCACCCCGAAGCGATCCGCCTGGCCCGCAGCTACATCGACCTGATCGGCAAGGGCGGCGCGGCGGCTGCGGTGGCTCCCATCGCCAAGCAGTTGCCGGCAGCACAGATCGATCTGCTCAAGGTCTCCCCGGCGCCGAATCTCGCCATCGCCGAGGAGAAGGAAAAGAAGCCCGCCGCGGCCCCGCCGCCGCCGAAAGCGGCGGCGGCACCCAAAGCCGAGGCCAAGCCGGCACCCGCCCCGCCCCAGGCCGAAGCCAAGCCGGCGCCCGCCCCGGCGCCGGCCGCACCCGGGGCCGACGCCGCCGCGCTGAAGGCGAAGGCCGAAGCGGAGGCAGCGTCCAAAGCCAGGGCCGAGGCCGACGCCCGGGCCAAGGCGGAGGCCGACGCCAAAGTCAGGTCCGAAGCCGAGGCGAAGGCCAGAGCCGAGGCGGACGCCCGGGCCAAAGCGGAAGCCGACGCCCAGCGTGTTGCCGACGAAAAGGCCAAGCTCGAAGCGGCGCTCGACAAGATCCGCCAGCAGCGGGCCAAGGAACGCGAGGAGCTTGCCGCCCGGCGCGCCGCTGCACCCAAGGCCCCGGCGGCGCCCGAGCCCTTGATGGCCGAACGGCTGGTGGAAAGCCTCGTCTGGATTCACCGCCGCAACAAATGACGGTTCGGCGCAGGTGCCGATGAGCAGGGCCGAACGCCGAGCGCGAGGCCTTAGAGATATGAAAAACGAAAGTCCTCAACGAAGGAGGAAAACCGTATGTCGAAGCTAGTTGCATTTGCCGCGATCCAAGGAGCCTACAACATCGTTTCGCAAGTCGAAGGCGAGTACAAGAAGGCGCTGGATACCTTCAACGCCGACACCCCGGTGGGGTTTCCCAACACCGCCTACTTCCTGCCGGTGATCTACTCCCTGCTCGGCCTCAAGATCCAAAAGCTGGAAGACATGCAGAAGCCGTTGGAGGTGATCCGCAAGCTGCTTCCGCCGCACATCAAGGGCATGAACCACCTGCCCTATCTCGGGCCGCTGTTGGATGCCGGCATGGCCGCGCTCTTCAGCTTCGAGATCCGTGAGGCCCTGCGCTACCTGAACGAGCCGGACTTCTACCTGCACGCCGAGGAGATCGACGAGGAGGCCGGCAAGATCTGGCTCGGTGCGGCGGACGACACCGTGTTCCGCAAACGCGGGGTTGAGTTCGTGGACGGCTCGGCTCCCGGGTTCGCCGCCATCGTCGGCGCTGCCCCGGATCCCGAAACGGCCAAGATGATCGTCGAGGAATACCAGAAGCGCAGCCTCTACATCTTTCTCGCCGCCGAACACAACCACACCACCGTGGCCCAGCAGCTGCTGCAGGCCGGGGTGCAGATCGGCTGGAACACCCGCATCGTGCCCTTCGGGCCCTACATCTCCTCGGCCATCTTCGCCCTGGGTTTTGCCAATCGCGCAGCCATGGCCTTCGGCGGAATTCAGCCCGGCGATTACAAGCGCATGCTGCTCTACAACAAGAACCGCATCTTCGCCTTCGTGAATGCCCTGGGTGAGGTCGGCACCGACTGGGGCGCGGCCGCGGCCGGTTGCGTCAACTGGGGTTTCCCCACCATCGCCGACACGGATATCCCCGAGGTGCTGCCCACCGGTGTGTGCACCTACGAGCACGTGGTGGCGAACGTGGCCCACGCCGACATGGTCCAGAAGTCGGTGGAGGTGCGCGGGTTGAAAGTGCAGGTGGCGACGATCGACATCCCGATGGCCTTCGGCCCGGCGTACGAGGGTGAGCGCGTGCGCGGTGCGGATCTCTATTGCCAGATGGGCGGCGGCAAGACCCAGTGCACCGAGCTCGTCAAAATGGCCGAGATGAACGAGATCGAGGACGGCAAGGTCGTGATCGTCGGGCCCGACGTGAACGAGCTCAAGGAGGGCGGCTCCTCTGCTCTGGGGATCTACGTCCAGATCGCCGGCCGCGAGTTCCAGACCGACTTCGAGCCGATCATCGAACGCCAGATCCACCACCTGGTCAACTACATCCAGGGCATCATGCACATCGGCCAGCGCGACATCGCCTGGATTCGCCTGAGCAAGGCTGCCGTCGAGAAGGGCTTCTCCCTGAAGCACATCGGGGTGGTGCTGCACGCCAAGTTCCACCAGGACTTCCAGAAGATCGTCGACAAGGTGCAGGTGACCCTCTACACCAAGAAGGAGGACGTGGATGCGCTCACCAAGCGGGCGCGCGCCGAATACAAGACGCGCGACGAGCGCGTGGAGAAGATGACGGACGAGTCCGTCGAGACCTACTACTCCTGCACGCTGTGCCAGTCCTTTGCGCCCAACCACGTCTGCACCGTCAGCCCGGAACGCACGGGCCTGTGCGGCGCTTACAACTGGATGGACTGCAAGGCCTCCTTCGAGATCAACCCGACCGGCCCCAACCAGCCGATCATCAAGGGCGACTGCCTGGATCCCAAACTCGGCCAGTGGAAGGGGGTCAACGAGTTCGTTTACAAGGCCTCCCGCGGCGCCGTCACCCACTACAACTTTTACTCCATGGTGCACAGCCCCATGACCACCTGCGGCTGCTGCGAGGCCATTGCGGCCATGTTGCCTTCCTGCAACGGGGTCATGACGGTCAACCGCGACTACAGCGGTGAAACCCCCTGCGGCATGAAGTTCACGACGCTCGCGGGTGTAATGGGCGGCGGCGCCTCGTCGCCGGGATTCGTGGGCCACTCCAAGTACAACATCACCCAGGGCAAGTTCCTCGTCGGCGACGGCGGGATCAAGCGTATGGTGTGGATGCCGAAGATGCTCAAGGAAGAGCTGCGCGAGCGGCTGATCAAGCGCGGCAAGGAGATCGGCATCCCCGACCTGATCGATCGCATCGCCGATGAGACCGTCGGAACCACCGAGGAAGAAATTCTGCCCTTCCTGAAAGAGAAAAACCACCCGGCACTGTCGATGGAGCCGATCATCACCGGATGATGCCCGGGGCAGGCGTATCGGCGGCGCCCCGCAGCGGGGTGCCGCCCCAATTGACATCGAAACACCCACAGAGGAGACTGAAATGGCATTGACGGGCATACAGATATTCAAGCTCCTTCCGAAAACGAACTGCAAGGAATGCGGGGTCCCGACCTGCCTCGCGTTCGCCATGAACCTGGCTTCCGGCAAGGCCGAGCTGGCCAGCTGCCCCTACGTGTCGGAGGAAGCGCGGGCTGCACTCTCCGAGGCCTCGGCGCCCCCGATCCGGCCGGTCGCCATCGGCAAGGGAGTGCGGGCGGCCGCCGCGGGCGGCGAGACCGTCCAGTACCGGCACGAGAAGACCTTTTTCAACCCGACCCTTCTCGCGGCCGTGGTTGGATCGGACATGTCCGAGGCACAGCTGGCGACCAAGCTCAAAACCTGGAATGCCTTCCAGTATGAGCGCGTGGGGCTGAACCTCCGGCCGGAGCTGGTGGTCGTGAAGGACGTGAACGGGAAGGCGGAGGCCTTCGCCAAGACCGCCAAGACCGTCGCCGAGACCTCCGAGTTCAACGTCATCCTGATGACGGAAAAGGCGGACGTGATGAAGGCCGGTGTCGCGGCCTGCAAGTTCAAGCGCCCGCTCATGTATGCGGCCACCGAAGCCAACCTGGCCGAGTTCGGCGCGCTGGCCAAGGAGAACGACCTGCCGCTCGCCGTCAAGGCGGCGTCCGTTGAAAAGCTTATCCCGCTCACACAGAAGCTGACCGAGATGGGCCTGAAGGACCTCGTGCTCGACCCCGGCTCCCGGGAGCTCAAGCAGGCCCACCAGGACCAGATCGCCATCCGCCGGGCCGCGCTCAAGGACGGCAACCGCGCCCTCGGGTTCCCGACCATCGTCTTTCCCTGCGAGATGGCCGGCAATCTGGACGTGGAAACCATCGTCGCCGCCACCTTCGTTGCCAAGTACGGCGGCATCGTCGTGCTTTCGGACTTTGCGGGCGAGAGCCTGTTCCCGCTGCTGCTGGAGCGCCTCAACATCTTCACCGACCCGCAGCGCCCGATGACGGTGACCGAGGGTATCTACGAGATCAACAACCCGAACGAGAGCTCGCCGGTCCTGGTGACCACCAACTTCGCCCTGACCTACTTCATCGTCTCCGGCGAAATCGAGGCCAGCCGGGTACCGTCCTACCTGTTGATCAAGAACTCGGAGGGTCTGTCGGTCATGACCGCCTGGGCGGCCGGCAAGTTCGCCGGCGACGATGTCGGCATGTTCGTGAAAAAGTCCGGAATCGCCGACAAGGTCAAAGGCCAGGAAGTCATCATCCCCGGTTACGCGGCAGCCATCGCCGGCGACATGGAGGAGGAACTGCCCGGCTGGAAGATCACGGTCGGACCCCGGGAGGCGGCGCACCTGCCGGCGTTTCTCAAGTCAAAATGATGGGCGTTCGCGCGGGGGCTTGCACGACGCATGCTTCCGCGGCCGGACGTTTTCGGACAATTTCGCTGAGAGAAGAGGGAGGCTGTTATGCTGTTGATTGGTGAAAGCTTGAACGTCATTTCCAAGAAAATCGGCGCGGCATTTAAGGCCCGAGACCCCAAGCCGATCCAGGAGGAGGCCCTGTTCCAGCGCGCGAAGGGCATGGACTATATCGACATCAACCTCGGCCCGGCCAAGAAGGACGGCCACGAGCTGATGCCCTGGGTGGTGAAAACCGTGCAGGAAGTGGTGCCGGACGTTCCCCTCGTCCTGGACACCTCCAACATTGACGCCATCGCGGCGGCGCTCAAGGTGTATAAGCCCACGGCCCAGCCGCCGCTCGTCAACTCCATCATGGTCCGGCCGGAGCGCTATGAAAAAATGGTCCCCATCGCCAAGGACCACAATGCGGATTTCATTGCCCTGATGTGGGGGCCGGAAGGCCTGCCGCGGGACGAAAACGAGCGCGCCGCCCTGTGCGTCGAGTTGGTCTACTTCGCCAACGAGGCCGGGATACCCAACGAAAAGATCTGGGTCGACGGCATCGTGACGCCGGTGAACATCCAGCAGCCCCAGGCCATCAGCCTGATGAACTTCCAGGCCATGATCCCGGAAATCGCCCCGGACGTCAAGAGCACCTGCGGTCTTTCGAACATTTCCAACGGGCCTCCCGGCCACCTGCGCCCGATCCTGAACCAGACCTACATGGTGATGCTGCAGAAGCACGGGATGTACTCGGTCATTGCCGACCCGCTGGACGACCAGCTGATCGCCATCGCCAAGGGCAAGCGCCAGGACATCGTCGATCTGATCTACGGGGTAATGGACGGAAAGCAGCCGAGCCTGGCCGCCCTCTCCAAGGAAATGCAGAACTACGTCAAGACGGTCAACGTCATTCTCGGCAACTCCTTGTACTCGGATTCCTGGCTGGAAATATAGACCGTGGTCTCAGTGGAATTGGGAAGCCCTCCTCTGTTTTGTTCAGAGGAGGGCTTTTGCTTTGAATCAAGATGCCCGCTAACAGGTGGCCGCGGGTTTTCATCCGGCATCCGGCATCCGGCATCCGGCGTCCCGTATCGCGCGTCCTTTCCAGGAGTGCAAGGACGACGAAGACGCTGATTCGGTGCTTTGGAGTCAAACCTCTCTGATCAGGTGAGCCATGCCTCGCATCGACGACTACCGCGGCGCCCTCAGGCTGGCCCGGGAGAAGCTGGCGGCCGAACCCTTCGAACGTATCGTGGCCCGCTCGGGCTTCGAACTCGCGGACGACAGCGCTCTGTGCGTGCCGTTCCTCAATCGGGTCTACCGGGTGAGCGGCACCGGCTTCGAGTTTGTCGACGTGGCCGCGGCCGCCCGGGACGTCCCGCTCCAGGAGCAGATCCTCATTCTGCACTACTTGATGGCGCGGTCTGCCGCGGCGGTCGCGGGCGACTGGGTGGCCTACCGCGAAATCCCCGGGGCCGCCTTCTACTTCGGTGCCTTCGTCAAACGCGCCATCGACCCCTTGAAAAAGGCCTTCGGGCAGAATGTTTCCGGGCTCGTGGCGGCAGCCGGGCGGTTGATGGGCCGGCCGGTCGAGCCGGGCGATGCCGGCTTTGAGTTCCGGGTATTTCCGAAGGTGCCGCTGCGGCTCATCCTTTACGCCGGGGACGAGGAGTTCGCTTCCGAGGCGAACATCCTTTTCGACCGTAGCATCGGCGGAATGCTATCCCCCGAGGACATCGCCTGGCTGGCGGGGATGGTGGTGTACCGGTTGATCGGCCTTTCATCCTAAGAGGCGGGTCAAGGCGCCTGAAACCAGCCGATGTGAAGCGAAGTTGGTTTTGCTGTGGGAGAGGGGCGTTGCGCATCGATCCTCGCGGCAAATGTTCCGCCCCCACAGAAATGAGCCAAATTCGTCGGCTGCCGCATTGGGTCCTGTGCCGACGGCAGCTTTCCTTCCAGCCGTTTTCCCCCGCCGGCCGGCTTGCAAATACCGGCCGCCTTTGTTAACGTTAAAGCCAGACGTTCCATCCCGAGGCACGTCCCGCTGCGGTTTACAGCCGCTCTCACGCACGGATTCCCGGAACGCTTAAACCCCGCGCGCGGTGAGATCATGGATACGCCGGCCCCTTTGAAATCGAAGGCCCTTGAAGTCAACCTGGCGGACTACCACATCGATGTGGACATCGACCCGAAGTACAGCCCCCTTCAGGAGGTCATGCACAAATACTTCGGGTTGATGGAGGGCGTGAACACGTTCCTGCGGGAGCTGTCTCATCCTTTCATGAACTGGCGCTTCATCGTCACCGAGGCGCGCCGGTATTCGTTGGATTATTTTCACCTGTTCTGCGGCCACTCCAAGGGGCCGGAGGCCGCCGGGCTCATGGCCGGCATTCTCGTCAATGCCGTGCTGTCCGCCAAGGCGGCCGAGACCCAGTCCGAAGCTTTGGACAACCTGCTGCTCTACCTGCAGAAAATCCTCAAGGATTCGGGCACCGACATCGAGCGGTTCCGGCCCGTCGTCACCGATGCCTTCGAGCGGATCCGGCACCTGCCCGAGGATGCATTCGCGTTGTTCGTGCGCAGCTACACCCCCATCCGGCGGGTGGCGGCCGCCGGTCTGGACCGAATGCCGCCGGATGGCGAGGGGATTGAATCTCTCAACCGGCTTCTGGCGAAATACCTGGAGCACACCTATGCCTACTGGATCGGGGAAGGCGACCCGAGGGAGCGGTTCGAACGGGAATCCGCGGAATTCGGCCTGACCGAAGCCTGCGATGACCTGTTCAATGACGTATCCCACCGGCAGATCGGCGCATGGCAGCAATCGCTCGGCCGGCTGCGGGACAACGCGCCCATGGCGTCGCGCGAAACCACCTCGAAACTCCTTGAGCTGCCCGATTTCAATCATTTCGTCGAAACCTACCGGAGCATTTCCCAAGGGCTGCTGCATCGAGGCCCCCGCGACGGCCGGGGCCATCACCTCAAGCTCATTTTTCTCTTCCAGATCATGAACGTGTCCGGGCTCGCCTCGATCCACGAAGAGACGCTGCGCGAGATCAACCGGACCCTGACCTGGATCATTGTCAACGAGAACTACCGCAACATCCAGAACCTCATCCGCAAGACCTTTGCCATTCTCAAGGAGCGCTCCCACGATTATGCGGCGACGGCCCTCAACTGCATCCTCAACACCGGCAAGGGTGTCTACAAGACCCACGATGTCGACTTGGTGAATTTTTTCATCGACGCCCTGATCGGCTTCGGGTTCCAGGCACCGATGCTGCAGGGCGTCGACGACCAGTGGCAGATCCGAGCCAACAGCGCCCACCTGCTCAACATCCGGACTTGGCTTGCGCTGATCAAACTGAATCCGAAGCAGTCGACCCGCCTGCTCTCCGCGCTGATCGTGCATCTTTCGTTGAGCGGCGTATTCCTCCGGGACATCGACCTGTTCCCGCGCGACATCACGCAGCTTCTGAACAGCCGGATCGGACCCGTCTACAACCTGGTCAAACAGCTCGCCCGGCTGCTGCCCGCCTTTTTCAACGACATCGGCGCCGAGGGCCGGCTGCGGGAGATCTCCACCCGCATCGACGAGTTGTGCCAGCGGCGCGACCGGCTCGTGCATTTCCTGCGCAAGCAGGGTCACGTCGAGAGCAGCAACCAGATCGTCCCGTTCATGGAGGCGGTCTTCCAGTTCTGGAAGACCCGCGAAAAAAGTCATCTGGAGCGACATGTCCCGCCGGCGATTTATGGACAGATCGACTCCCGCGGGCTTTATGTCGACGGGCTTCACCGGGTGATGCAGCGTCTGGTGAAGAAAGGCGTCCGCATCCCGGATGACCTGCTGACTCTTGCGGCCGGCGAGATCCGGGCGCGCTTGGGGTATGTCCCCGGCGTGGCGGAGGTCGACCTCGAGCGCTTCGAGCTGGCGGTCGAGCTGTACCAGCTGCTCTACCAGAAATACCGGTTTCACCTGGTGGAACTGGAAGCCTACCTGACGCAGCTCAGGCCCGAGGCTTTGCCGGAGCTCAGCCGCCTGGAGAAGGCCCTGGCCGAGCCCGCGCCGGCCCGGCGGCTGGCCCTCCTCCTGGACTACATGGAAACGCTCAAGGACATCATCGTCTCCGACGTCGCCCACGAGGTCCGGGAGGACATCTACCAGAAACGCCACATCACCATCGACATCCCCTCGATGTACGGCAGCTATCACGAAATGAAGTTCGACTGCCTCGGGCTCACCCTGCGGCTGGAGGCGATCGTCAATGTGATCTTCGAAAGCCTCATCCGCGACATCGATCTCAGCCTGATCACCAAGGCCACCTTTTATCAAATTCACGAGCTGCTGCGGTTGTTTGACAAGGCCCTGCGGCTGGACGGTATCGCTTCGGCGGAATTCGAGCGGCAGTTGGCGTTCTTGGGCGATTCCCTGCCGATCCGGGGGTTCACCTTGACCCAGTACCTGGACATCTTCAAGGGTTTCGGCCAGGCCGTGCACAACATCATCACCGACCACTTCCACAACCTGCACGGCGGGAACCTGAACTTGATCCTGCCGCGGCTGTCCGCGGAGCGCGTTCTACCAAAGTTCCTCCCGCCGCAGCCGGTCGAGGACGGCGAAAGGCTCCGGCACCGGGTTGCGGAGGTTTTTTTCCGCGACCAGATCGCCGCCTCGCCGGGGCTTCAGCAGCTCGATTTTTTCCTGGGCCGGATACTGAACACGCTCTTCCAGCAATCCTACAAGCTGCCCAAGGACAAGCTGCACCAGTTGCTGCTCTACGACCCCGACCACGCCGTCGCCACCATCGAGCCTCCTCACCGCCATCCGCCGGGGGTAATTCAGCTCGGCACCAAGGGGTTCAACCTCGTCAAACTGAGCAGCTTGGGCTTCCGGGTTCCCGCAGGCTTCATCATCACCACCGAGGTGTTCCGCTGCCGGGAGGTGATCGAGAGCTATCCGCCGGCGCAGCGGAACTTCGTCGGCCAGATCGACCACCACGTCGCGTTGCTGGAGCGGGCGACCGGCCGGAAGCTGGGCGACCCCGCCAATCCCCTGCTGCTGTCGGTGCGCAGCGGGTCCTCCATCTCTCAGCCCGGCATGATGGACACCCTCCTCAACGTCGGCATCAACCAGCACGTCACGGCCGGGATCGCCGCCGGCACCGGCAACGCCTGGTTTGCCTGGGACAACTACCGGCGTTTTCTCCAAAGCTACGGGATGCTGCACGAACTCACTCGGGATGCCTTCGACGCCGTCATCGCGGAGCACAAACGGCGGCTGGGGATACCGTTGAAGCGCCTGTTCAGCGGGGAGCAGATGCAGCGGGTGGCCCTCGACTACAAGCGCCTGATCCAGGACGCGGGCATTGCCATGATCGAGGACCCGCACGACCAGTTGACCCTTGCCATCCGCACGGTGCTCGCTTCCTGGGAATCCCCCAAGGCCCGCGCCTACCGGCGCATCATGGGGATCTCCGACGACTGGGGCACGGCCGTCGCCATCCAGGCGATGGTCTACGGGAACCTCTCGCACACCTCGGGGACGGGAGTGATCTTCACCCACAACCCCCGCTGGTCCGGGGATGTGCTCAAGCTGTGGGGCGATTTCACCACCGCCAACCAGGGCGAAGATGTGGTCTCCGGGCTGGTCCGGACCATGCCCGTCACGGTGTTCCAGCAGGAGATCGAGAAGCGCGACACGGATCTCACCCTGGAGACCGGGTTCCCCGCGATTTATCAGGAACTGAAACGCTGGGCCCATGCGATCATCGACGAGCACGGCTGGAGCCCCCAGGAGATCGAATTCACGTTCGAAAGCCCGTCGGCCGCCGACCTCTACATGCTGCAGACGCGGGACATGGCCATCCGTGAAAGTCGGAATGTGCAGGCATTCGATTTCGAGGGCGACCCCGGCGAGCGGCTGCTGGGGCACGGCATCGGGGTGAGCGGCGGGGCCATGAGCGGCCGGCTCGTGTTCAGTCTCGAGGAAATCGACGCCTGGCGGACCCGCGAGCCCCGGACCCATCTCATCCTGGCCCGGACCGACACGGTGCCGGACGACATCCGGGAGATCCACGCCGCCGATGGGCTCCTGACCGAGCGGGGCGGCTTGACCTCCCACGCGGCGGTCGTGGCCCACCGCCTGGGCAAGACCTGTGTCGTCGGCTGCGGGGGCCTGGTCTGCCAGGAGAGGGAAAAGCGCTGTGTGTTCAACACCCTCGTCCTCAAATCCGGCGATCCCATCAGCATTGACGGCAGGACAGGATCGGTGTACCGGGGCATGATCCGGGTGGCGGAAGCATGACGGCACCCCCGGGCACCTGGCGGCAACGCCGCGCGAAAGGAGGCGTATCATGGCGGCATCTGGTTATAAATTTAAGCTGGGCATCAACGGCCTCGGCCGCATCGGGAAGCTGACGCTCTGGAACCACGTGGCCCGAAAATCCTTCGACGAGATCGTGGTCAACCTCGGCCGCAAGGCAGGAACCTCCCTGTCGGATGTTGCCCATTACATCCAGCGCGATTCCACCTATGGGTGGTTGCATGGCTATCTCTACGGCCATCAAGCCCGCTCCGTCGTCACCGACATCGACGAGGATAAAGGCCGCCTGCGGATCGACGGCGTCCCTGTCCGGTTTCTGCGCGAGAAGCGCAACCCGGCCGAAATCGGGTGGGCCGAGCACGGCGTCCGACTGGTGGTGGACACGAGCGGCCAGTTTCTGGACCCCGCTGCCGGTCCGGATGCCCCCAAGGGTTCAGCGCGCGGGCACCTGGCTGCCGGCGCCGAGAAGGTGGTGGTGTCGGCCCCCTTCAAGGTCAAGGACAAAGTGGCCCCCATGCCGACGGACATCATCACGACCGTCATGGGAGTCAACGGCAACGACTACGACCCGCGGCGGCACCGGATCGTGTCCTGCGCTTCCTGCACCACCACTTGTCTTGCCCACATGATGCGGCCGCTCATCGACGCCGTCGGAGCCAAGCGCATCCTGTCGGCGTCCATGGCCACCGTGCATGCCGCCACGAGCTCCCAGGAGGTGCTCGACCGACTGCCGGAGGCCGGCAAGACCGACCTGCGCAAGAGCCGCAGCATCATGAACAACATCATCCTCACCTCTACCGGTGCAGCCAATGCGCTGCGCCTGGTTATCCCGGAAATGAACGACATCCCCTTCATCGCGGAGTCGGTGCGGATTCCCACCAGCACCGGGTCGCTCATCATCCTGGTGGTCAACCTGCAGGAGGAGCCCGCCGGCGGACGCATCGACCGGACGGCGATCAACGCCATCTACCGCCAGGCCGCGGGCGACAGCCCGGAAGGTTACCTGATTTACACGGAGGACCAGAACGTGTCGGCGGACATCATCGGCATGCCCCGCGCGGCCGCCATCATCGAAGGCCACGAAACCCACACCCGGACGGCGGAGGCCTGCATCGACTTGGCGAAGGTGCCCGGCCTGGACGCAGGCCTGCTCGCGTCGATGAAGACCCAGGTGATCCGCATCCCCGTAACCCAGGCGGTGATCTACGGGTGGTACGACAACGAAAACGGCAGCTACGTCCATATGCTGGGGGACCGGACAGTGTCGATCGCGGAAACGCTTTAGCAGGGTGCTGCATAACCGCCCCGGATGCCGTGGCCCGGCGCGGCCGCGGCTTTTGCGGATGCTCACGTTTCGTACAATAAGCGGCGCATCACAACACGCCGCACGCCTGAGCTGACGGTCCGATGCTTGTTTTGCAACATGCCGCTAGAGGTAGCGCAGGTTGATTTCTAAAGCCACGAATTCCTCTGCAGTAAGCGTCTCCGCGCGCCGCGTCGGGTCGATGCCGGCCCGGGCGAGCGCCTCGGCGGCCGCGGCGGGGGGAAGATGGAGGCCCGATGCGGACAGGGCGTTTTTCAGGGTCTTCCGGCGCTTGCCGAAGGCGGCCGCGATCAGGCGGAACAGGTGCGCCTCGTCGTGAGGCGGATACGGCCGGGGAGCTGTGAAGGAGATCTCGAGAACCTGCGAGTCCACTTTCGGCGGTGGGAAAAAGTTGTGGGCGTTCACGGCGGTGAGATGCCTCACCGAGGCGCAGTAGGTCAGCATGGCGGTGATCCGGCCGTAATCCCGGCCTCCGGGGCCGGCCGACAGCCGCTGCGCCAGTTCCTTCTGGAACATGAGGACCGCACGGGAGACTTGCTGGCGCGACTCGATCAGCTTGATCACGATCTGGGAGGAGATATTGTAGGGCAGGTTGCCGAACACGGTCAGCGGCCGGCCGGCCTCCCGGGCCAGTTCCGGGAGGTCCAGCGCGAGCGCGTCCGTTTCGATGATCGTGACATTCCGAATGCCGGCGGCGAGCAATTCGGCCCGCAGCAGCGGAACGAGGTTTCGATCCCGCTCGATCGCGATGACGCCGCGGGCGGCGCGCGCCAGCGGGATGGTCAGGGCACCCAGCCCCGCGCCGATCTCCAGGACCACCTCCTCCGGCGACACGCCGGCCTGCGCGACGATCCTTTCCGCAACCGAGGGCTGCGACAGGAAGTTCTGCCCCAAATGCCGCTGCGGGCGCAGCCGGTGGGCGGTCAGCAATGCTCGGGGTGAAGTCATGATGTCTTCACTTAACAGGAATCCGGCCGGCGATCAATTCTCTTCTTTCGCTCCCCATCGATACGGGTGTTGAAACACAAGCTTCGAGCCGTCAGCCCGGGCGCGCGGCGTTTGGGAAAGCGTCGCCGGCTCGCCGATCGGTAAACATTTCCAAAACGCCGCGCCACGCGGGATCCCGGCTTGGGGGCGTTTTCCAGCACCTTGCTAGATATTGCATGTCGGGTATTGCTTGACTTTTTCTCGCCGATCATTTAGCGTGCCTTCCAATTTACTTTAATTCATCGTCATCCCTACCGGAGGAGTAAACGTATGGCTAGAAAAAAAGGCAAATCGATCAGCTTTGATGCCATGGTCAAGTTCTTCTTGCACACCTATGAAATCCCCACCAAGCGGGACGTCGAAAAACTGTTGGCCCGCCTGGACCGGCTGGAAAGCCTGATTGCCGCCGTCCCGGCGGCGTCCCCGGCCGGCCGCGGGAGAGGTGTGCGTCGCGGCAAAGGGGTGCCGGCGGCCGATGCCGTTCTGGAGACCATCAAGCGCTCCAAGCAGGGTCTGAAGTTCGCAGACATCCAGACGAAGACCGGTTTCGCCGACAAGAAGATCCGCAACATCATTTTTCGGCTGAACAAGCTCGGCAAGATCAAGCGGCACAGTCGGGGCGTCTACATCGCTATTGGCTGACCGCACCACTTATCCGGCGGCGGGCGAACCGTGCTCGCCGCCGGGTGTGATGCGGGCCGAAAATTTGCGGCTGGGACGCCGGGCGGCGAGAAAGCAGTTTCAACACCCGCCCTGTCCTCCTGCCCGGCGGCCCCCCGCCTTCCCGCCTCGCTTGGCATCCGCCGCTCACGCACCGCTGCCCTGGTCATCCGCCACGCCCGCGATTGCGGCCGGAGGCCATCCGCATCCAAGGGGTCTTGCATGAATCCGTTCTCTGACGCCAGCAACCCCGGCCTGCAGGCCGGCGACGAAATCCACGGCTATCGCGTGCGGCGGGTCGAGCGCCTGCCCGAAATCAATTCCGTCTGCTACGAGTTGGACCACCCCGCCACGGGCGCGAAGCACCTGCATGTCAGCCGGTCCGACCCGGAGAATGCCTTCGGCGTCATCTTCCGCACGGTGCCCCATGATTCCACCGGGGTGGCCCACATCCTCGAGCATACCGTGCTGTGCGGCTCGGAGCGCTTCCCGGTGCGAGACCCCTTCTTCTCCATGCTCAAGCGCAGTCTGAACACGTTCATGAATGCCTTCACGGCCTCCGACTGGACCATGTATCCGTTCTCCACCCAGAACCGCAAAGACTTCTACAACCTGTTGGACGTGTACCTGGATGCCGCATTTTTCCCGCGCCTGGAGGAAGTCAGCTTCAAGCAGGAGGGCCACCGCCTGGAGCTCGACGGAGACGACCCGGAGGCTTCGCCGCTGGTGTACAAGGGGGTGGTCTACAATGAGATGAAGGGGGCGATGTCCGCACCGGATCAGGTCATGGTACGCTCGATGATGAAAGCACTCTATCCGGACACCACTTACGCCAACAATTCCGGCGGGGACCCGGCCGCGATTCCTGCGCTGACCTACTCGCAGCTCAAGGAGTTCCACCGCCGGCACTACCACCCGAGCAACGCCTTTTTTTACACCTACGGCGACCTCCCCCTGAGCGGGCACCTGGAGATCATCGGGCGCAACGTCCTATGTCGTTTTCACGCCATCGACCCGGCGACCGGGGTGCCGCCGCAGCCACGCTGGGCCTCGCCGCGCACGGCAAGCTGCCTGTACCCGTTTGCGCGGGGGGAGGATGCGACCCGAAAGCACCAGGTGAGCCTCGCCTGGCTCACGACGGACATCCGCGACACCCGTGAAGTGCTGGCACTGTCGCTGCTCGAGCAGATCCTGCTGGGCAACGCCGCCTCACCGCTGCGCAAGGCCTTGATCGACTCGGGCCTCGGCACCGCCCTCAGCGACGGCAGCGGCTACGACGCCGAAAACCGCGACACGCTGTTCGCCGCCGGACTGAAGGACGTGGCGCTGGCGTCTGCCGAGCGCATCGAGACCATCATGGTCGACGTGCTCACGGGCCTGGCCGACCGCGGCGTCGACCCGGAGCTGATCGAGTCGGCCATCCACCAACTCGAGTTCCAGCGCCGGGAGGTCACCAATAGCCCCTATCCCTACGGGATCAAGCTGCTGCTGGGGCTGACCGGAACGTGGATCCACGACGGCGACCCGCTGCGGGTGCTGAAGTTCGACGCCGACCTGGCCGACATCCGCCGGCAGGTCGAGCAGGGGGGCTACTTCGAGCGTCAGCTGCGGCGCTATCTGCTCGCAAACCCCCACCGGCTGCGGCTGACCCTTTCGCCCGATCCGGAGATGGCCGAGCGGGAGGAGGCGCGGGTGCGGCAGGATCTGCAGCGCACGCGGCAGGGCCTGACGCCGGCTGATCTTGCGACACTGAGACGGGATGCCGATGCGCTGCGCCGGCTGCAGGAGTCCGAGGAGAATGTCACCTGTCTGCCGACCCTGGAGCGGCAGGACATCCCGCCGGATGTGCCGGTCGTTTCCGCCCACGCGGCGGAAACAGGCGGCCGGGTGGTGTACTACGACCAGGCCACGTCCGGCATCGTCTACATCGCTGTGGCCGCCGGAAGCGGCAATCTGCCCCCCGAGCTGAGCGGCCTGGCGCCCTTCTTTTGTCACGCCTTTTCCAGGATTGGGACTACGCTTCGGGATTATAGCGAGATGGCGCGGCGCATCGATGCGGTCACGGGCGGGGTCGGGCTCGCCATCCAACCCCGCACCGGCTTCGGCGGTGCAGGCGGCTGCATCCCCTTCGTTGCCCTGAACGCAAAGAGCCTGCGGCGCAACCTGGACCCGATGGCGGATGTTCTGGCGGAGCTCTTGGGACGCTACGATTTTTCCGATCGGGGCCGTTTGAAGAACCTGCTGCTCGAATACCGGTCCGGCCTGGAATCCGCCGTGGTCCACAACGGCCACCGGCTGGCCATGTCGCTGGCCGCGCGTCATTTTTCGGCTGCCAGCGCCCTGAGCGAAGCCTGGAGCGGGGTTCACCAGCTGCTGGCGGTGAAACGCCTGACCGAGGACCTCTCCGAAGAGCGCTTGACCGAGGTGGGGGGCCGACTTGACGACATCGGCCAGCGGGTGTTCAGCCGTGCCAATTTCCGGATGGCTGTCATCGGCGAGACGGCCGCCCTATCCGCTGCCCGGCCGCGCGTCGCGGGCCTCACGGCGGCCCTCTCCAATGCGACCGGCGCCGGTTTCACGCACCCGTCGGCGCCGGTGGCCGGGGCCAAGATCCGGGAGGGATGGAGCACGGCCACGGCGGTCAACTTCGTCGCGGCGGCCTTTCCCGCCGTGCGCCTGGAGCACGCGGATTCGCCGGCCCTGGCGGTGATCGCCAAGATGCTGCGCTCGCTGTACCTGCACCGCGAAATCCGTGAAAAGGGCGGGGCCTACGGCGGATTTGCGGTGTACAACTCCGAGGACGGGGTCTTCAGCCTCGCCTCTTACCGCGATCCCCGCATCGCCGCAACGCTCGATGCGTTTCAAGGGGCGGGCGACTTCATCGGCTCCGGAAAGTTCGATGACACGGATGTGAAGGAGGCCGTCCTGCAGGTCTGCGCGGAAATCGACAAGCCCGATCCCCCGGGGCCGGCCGCACGCAAGGCCTTCTACCGGGAGATCGTCGGCCTGTCGGATGAGCTGCGCCGCCGCTTCAAGCGGCGACTGATCGGCCTGACCCGCGCCGAGGTGCTTCAGGTGGCTGAACGCACCTTCGGCACGGGGCTATCGGATTGCTCGGTGGCGGTGGTCGGCAGCGAGGAGTCGCTCCGGGAAGCCAACACCAAGCTGACAGAGCCGTTAGAGATATTCAAAATATAAAGAAAAGACCGGCTTCGGGGTGCGTCTGATGCATGGCCTGAAGCCGAAGCAATACCCCTTTTCCCGGCGGGCCGGTTGACGCGCCGGCCTTTTCTTTATTTTTCTACCATTTTCTTCAGCTGCTTCAGGGTCTCGTCGGGCATCTTGAAGGAGTGCTCGGCCGCCGGAAACTTCACTTCCAGCACCTCCTGCTTGTAGGCCCTCAGGGCATCCAGAATGACCGGCCGGATTTTCGTGTACTGCTTGACGAACTTGGGCACGAACTTGTCGAAAAGGCCGACCATGTCGTGGGTCACCAGCACTTGGCCGTCCACGTCCGGGCCTGCACCGATGCCGATGACCGGGATCTTGACCGATGCGGCCACCAGTTTTCCGAGGGGTGCGGGCACGGCCTCCAGGATGATCGAAAACGCCCCGGCATCTTCAAGGGCCTGAGCATCATCGATGATCTGCTTGGCCGCGGAGGCGTCCTTGCCCTGCATCTTGAAACCGCCCAGAGCGCTGGCCGTCTGAGGGGTCAGGCCGATGTGCCCCTGGACCGGTATCCCGGCTTTGACGATGGCTTCGACGGTCGGGGCGAAGTAGGTGCCCCCCTCCAGCTTAACCACGTCGCAGCCGCCTTCCTTCATCAGGCGGCCGGCATTGGTGATGGCCTCCCGGATCGAGGTGTTGTAGCTCATAAACGGCATGTCCCCCACCACGAGAGCGGTCTTGCAGCCGCGCATGACCGCCTGGGTGTGATGGATCATGTTCTCCATAGTGACGGGCACCGTTCCCGCCAGGCCCATGACGACCATGCCGAGCGAGTCGCCCACCAGGACGATGTCCACCTCGGCCTCGTCGGCCATCAGCCCGAAGGGGTAATCGTAAGCCGTCATCATCACGAGTTTGCGCTTTTCTTCCTTGGCCTTCTGAATGTCCAAGATGCTGATTTTGGGTCTGCTCATTGCATTGCTCTCCCTTCGCAGGTGTTCAGAATGTTGTTTGCATGATTCCATTTCCATGTTGAGCCGTGGGCATCGGAAAGAGCGCATAGGGCATCGGGCCCGAAAAGTCAATCAGGCGCCTCCGCTTTTGCCGGTGCGCGATGCCCATTGCGCTCTGTTTCGCATTGTCCTCTGCCATCATTCAGCCAGCAGGCCACCGAGTGAGCCGGGGTCGCGGGAGCCAATACCGGTTTTTCCACGCGGCAGCGTCCGAAAGCGTAGCGGCAGCGCGGATGGAAGGCGCAGCCCGCCGGAGGGTCGATCGGGCTGGGCACATCCCCCTCCATGGCGAACCGTCCGGTTTTGCGATGAGGGTCCGGCAGTGGCACCGCCGAGAGCAGGGCGGACGTGTACGGATGGCGGGGCGCGCGGCTGAAGCTCTCCGTCGGGGCCAGTTCGACGATCGACCCCAGGTACATCACCGCGATGCGGCTGCAGATGTGCTCGACGACACTCAGGTCGTGGGAGATGAACACATACGAAAGCCGAAACTCCTCTCGCAGGTCGGCGAGGAGGTTGATGATCTGGGCCTGGATCGACACGTCGAGAGCGCTCACGGGTTCGTCCGCCACGATCAACTCCGGCCTGACGCACAAGGCGCGGGCGATGCCGATGCGCTGGCGTTGGCCGCCGGAAAATTCATGAGGGTATTTGTCCAGGTCCGCTTCGCGCAGACCGACCTTGTCCAGGAGGGCCTTGGCCGTTTCACGCCGCTCGGCGCGGGGTGGACGCGGACCGGTCCGCAGCGGTTCGGTGATGATCTGCTCGACCGGCATGCGCGGATCCAGACTGGAGTAGGGGTCCTGGAAGATGGTCTGCATGCGGCGGCGCAGACGTCCCAGGTCCTTGCGGCTCAGGGCCGCCATGTCCTGGCCGTCGAACTCGATGCGCCCGCCGCTGGGCTCGATCAGGCGCAGGATCATGCGGCCGATGGTGGTCTTGCCGCAGCCGGACTCGCCGACCAGCCCGAAGCTTTCGCCGCGTTGCACCGTGAACGACACACCGCAGACCGCTTTCACCCAGGCCGTGGGTTTGGTGAAAACTCCGCCGCCCAGCGGGAAGTGCTTGACCACGTCGGTCAGATGAAGCAGCGGCGCCTCAGGCATCGTTGCGCCTCCGTTCCGGATAATCCTTCAGAAAGCATCGGGCGCGCTGCCCCTCCCGGATCGCGAACAGGCCCGGCGGATTCTGCCGGCAGAGATCGAACACATGCGGACAGCGTTCGGCAAACCGGCACCCCGGGAGGGTCTCGGTGATCGCCGGCACGATACCGGGTATTTCCCGGAGACGTTCGGTGCGGCCTCCGCCCCGGCCCCCAAGACGCGGCATGGACCTCAGCAGGCCGTGAGTGTAGGGGTGGAACGGCCGTTCGAACAGGTCCGCCACCGCGGCCTCCTCCACCACCTGTCCGGCATACATGACCACCACGCGTGAGGCCATTTGGGCCACTACACCCAGGTTGTGGGTGATCAGAAGCAGCGCCATGCCGGATTCTTCCTTCAAGCCCACCATCAGGCTAAGGATCTGCGCCTGGATGGTGACATCGAGCGCTGTCGTCGGCTCGTCGGCGATCAGAAGCGTGGGGCCGCAGACCATGGCCATGGCGATCATGACGCGCTGCCGCATTCCGCCCGACAGCTGGTGGGGGTAGTCGCCCAGTCGTTTGCGGACCGCCGGTATCTTCACCCGGTCCAGCCACTGTGCGGCTTCCGCCAGGGCCTGGGCCGTGGTCAAGCCTTTGTGGATCATCAGCGGTTCAGCCACCTGGCGGCCGATGGGCAGCACCGGGTTGAGAGAGGTCATGGGTTCCTGGAAAATCATGGAGATGTCCCGTCCCCGGATTTTTCGCATGTCCTCGGGGTCCAGTTCCAGAAGGTTGCGATCCTCGAACCGGATGCGGCCGGACTCGATTACACCCGGCGGGGAGGGGATCAGCCTTAATATGCTCAAAGACGTGACGCTTTTGCCGCAGCCCGACTCCCCGACGATCCCCACGCTATCGCCGCGGTCGAGCCCGAAGCTCACCCCGTCCACCGCGCGGGCAACCCCTTCCGGGGTGTGAAAGCTGACCGAGAGGTCCTCGATGGCGAGCAGGCTTGCGCTCATATCAGGCGGTCCGCACCCAGGTAATGCAGGGCGGTCATGGCATAGATTTTCACGGTTTCCACCAGCTGATCCAGATCGACCCATTCGTCCCGCTGGTGGGGGACCTGGCGGTCGCCGGCGCCCATGGTGACAATAGGGATGTGCTTGAGGGCCCACAGGAAGGTGCCATCCGTTGCGCCGGGCACCCCGCCGTAAACGGGCTCGGAGCAGGTGATGGTGCGGGTGGCCCAGGCGGCCGCCTGCACGATGGGGTCCTCGGGCGCGGTGCGCGTGCACGGGCGGTCTGTGAGTATCTCCAGGTCGATGCCAAGATCGCAGCGGCGCGCGATGCCCAGCAGCCGGTCGTAGTCGTCGTAATGCGCGTGGCAGCGGCGCTCCACATCGCGGGCCAGTTCTTTCAGGTCGTTGACGATGGCGGGATGAGACTGGCGCGGGACCGTGCGGATATCGACCAGGATGCGCGATTCCCCCGGCACCACGTTGAGTTGCGGCGCGCCGCCGGCCGGCGCCTGGATGACGGTGGGCGTGAAGCTCGGCCACCCGAGGTGGTCGTCCCGGCCGAGCCGGCAGGCGGCAGCCGACTCCAGCCGGTGCAGCCCCTGGATCAAGTCCGCCATGGCCGGTGCCGTGTTCAGTCCGGAGAGCGGCATCGCACCGTGACACATCTTCCCGGAGAGGTGAAAACGCGCCCGCAAAGCGCCCTTCTGGCTCGTGCAGATCATCCCGTCCTGGGGTTCGCATATGACCGCCGCGGTGACCGCTTCGGCGTGCCCGCGGTCGATGAAATGCCGCACGCCGAGCATCTGGTCCTCCTCGTCGCAGAGCACGCCGCCGACAATGGTACCCGAAAGCGGGACCCCCGAGCGCTTCAGGGCCGCCATGGCCACAAGCATGGCCGCTAGGTTGCCCTTGGTGTCGTTGGTTCCCCGCCCGAACATCCGGCGGCCCACGATTTCAGCGCCGAAGGGGTCATGCGTCCAGGCGGATACATCCCCGGGAGTCACCACATCCGTGTGACCCTCGAACATGAGGGTGCGTGGCCCGGGGCCGGCCGCAAGGGTCACGATCACGTTGGGCCGCTCGGGTGCCACCGGTTCCATGATGACCTGAAGGCCGTGTTCCCCGGCCCAGCGCGCCGCGTGCTCTGCCGCCGGCTGCTCGCTCGTTCCAGCGGCCGGGTCCCAGACGGAGTTGATTTTCACCAATGCAGCCGTGAGATCGATCACGTCGTCGGGGTTTATGGCACGCAGCACTTGTTCGATCCGTTTCTGAGAAATCATCAGCACTCCGACTTCACCGCTCTATGCGCGCTGCGGTGAGAAATAGCTTTGACGACTTCGTAAAAAGTCCACCCGCGGCGTTGCGCTTCATCGCGTTGTCTCTGCGGCGTGCGATCCCCGTGCGCCTCGTGACACGGGATTTGCATGCCTTGAGGTTGGAACTTTTTACAAAGTCGTCTGTAAATCGGCTTCTTGCGAGCCCATCAAACTTAACCGGGAAAAACGTAAAACGGTCTTTAGCGTATTCTGACCATTCTCGGATCCAGAGTATCCCTCAACCCATCACCCAGCAAATTGATACCGAGCACCGCCCAGGCGATCGCAAGCCCCGGGAATATCGCCAGCCAGGGCGAGGCGGACATGAAGGTCTGGGCTTCGTTCAGCATCCGGCCCCATGAGGCATGCGGCGGTTGGGTTCCCAGACCCAGATAGCTCAGCCCGGCTTCGGCCAGGATCGCCACCGCGAACTGGATGGTCCCCTGGATAATGAGCGGCGAGAGGATGTTCGGAACTACGTGGCGCCACGTGATCGACCACTCGCTGATGCCGCTCACACGGGCGGCGGCGATGAACTCCTTCTCCCACACCACCCCGGCAACGGCCCGGGTCAAGCGTGCGAAGACCGGTATGTAAAAAATCCCGATCGCCAGCATGGCGTTGACCATCGACGGGCCGAGGATGGAGGTAATTAAAATCGCCGTCAACACCGCCGGAAAACCGAAGAGCAGATCGGAGAAGCGCATGATGGCCTCATCGAGAAACCTCCCGTAGTAGGCCGAAGCAAGTCCCAGGGCGACCCCGATCGTCAGCCCGATTGCGACCGTGACCAAGCCCACGATAATGGAGTTCATGGCACCCGTCATCACCCGCGAGAGCGAGTCGCGGCCGTACTGGTCGGTCCCCAGGGGGTGCGTCCAGGAAGGCCCCTGGAGCCTGTCGCGGGCATTCATCTTGTTGCCGTCGTAGGGTGTCCAGATCAGGCTCGCGGCGGCCACCCCGACGACCAGCGTGGAAAGGATGAACCCGCAGGTGAAGTTTTTGTTGCGGAAGAAGCGTTTCATTTCAATTTGATCCTCGGATCGACAAACGCATAGGCCAGATCCACAACAAAGTTGACGAGCATCACGGCCGCGGCCATGAAGAGGACGATGTCCCGCACCACCGGGAGGTCGCGCTGGCCGATGGCACTGAAGACCAGCCGCCCCAGCCCCGGAAGAAAGTAGACATTCTCGATGATGATGGCTCCGGCCAGCAGCTGCCCCAGTTGGAGGCCCATGATGGTCAGGACCGGGATCAGCGCGTTGCGAAGCGCGTGGACATAGACGACGGTCCGCTCCGTAAGCCCCTTGGCGCGCGCGGTGCGGACGTAATCCTCGCCTAGCACTTCCAGCATGGAGGAACGCGTGAGCCGCGTCAGGATCGATGCGCGGATGACGCCTAGGGCAAAAGCCGGCAGCAGCAGCGCTCTAAGCGATCCCCAGAAATCGACACGCCAGCCGGGGAAGCCCCCCGCTGAAAACCATCCCAGCTGCACCGAGAACAGCAGGATCAGGAGGATCCCGAACCAGAACTCCGGGGTCGCCAGTCCGAGCTGGGTGAAGAACATGACCGTTACGTCCCCGGGCCGGTTCTGGTTCCGGGCGGCGTAAATTCCGAAGGGAAGCGAAATGGCGACGGCAAACAGCATGGCCAGCAGCGCCATCGGGCCCGTCACCGTGAGGCGGCTGAGGATCAGCTCGGACACGGGCATCTTGTAGTGGATCGACGGCTGGCTCTGTCCGGTCAGCAGATGGGCCACCCAGTCGCCGTACTGGCCCATGAACGACTTGTCCAGGCCGAGATCGGCCCGCAGGGTGGCGAGCGATTCAGGGGTGGCGTTGACCCCCAGAATGATTTGGGCCGGGTCGCCGGGAAGGACGAAGAGGACCGAAAACACCGTGATGGAGACCAGAAAAAGAAGCAGCGCCAGCGTGATCAGTTTTTGGGTCAGATAGCGGAGCATAGGAAAAAATTCAGGCGGCCCCGCTGCAGGCGGGACCGCCCTATCAGGGTGATATTACTTTTTCCACCACACTTCCGTGCAGTCCAGCACGATGGTCGGGTAGTCCTTCCACCAGTTCTGCAGATCGGCCTTCATGACCGAGAGCGACGGAATGACGAAGAGGTACCCGTTCACCGCATCCTCGGCGACGATCTCCTGGCAGCGCTTGAACCACTTGGACTGCTCTTCGGTCGTCGTCGCCTTCAGGGCGTTGGCATAGGCGTCCCGGAACTCCTTGGAGTCGTACTGGAAATAGTAGTTGGGGTTCGCGTAGATGCCGATGTCCCACGCCTCGGCATGGCCGATCATGCTCAGTTGGAAGTCCTTCTGTTTGAAGACGCGGTCCAGCCAGACGCCCCACTCCACGAGCTCGATCTTGAGCTTGATCCCGACCTGCCCCAGCATGTCCGCAATAACCTCGCCGGCGCGCTTGGAATAGGCGTAGATGGCCGGCAGCTTGATGGTGGCCTCGAACCCGTTCGGATAGCCGGCCTTGGCCAGGAGCTCCTTGGCCTTCTGCGGATCGTAGGGAAACTTGCCGGTCAGGTTTTCGTAATACGGAGTGACGGGCGGCCAGTGGGACCCGATGGGTGTGCCGTAGCCGGCCATGACGAGGTCGATGACGGCCTTGCGGTCGATGGCATGGGCCATGGCCTGGCGCACCAGCTTGTTGTCGAAGGGGGCCACCTTGTTGTTGGTCGACATGATGTTTTCGGCGACGGAGGAGCCGGAAAGCACTTTGAATCGCTTGTCTTTCACGAAATCCGCCGCCAGTTCGGGGGCTTGCAGCCAGCCGATGATGTCGACATCGCCGGCTTTCAGGGCCGAGGCCATCGCGCTGGCATCGCCGATGAACCGGTAGGTCACTTTGTCGAGATAGGGCAGCTGGGGGTTCCAATACTTCTCGTTACGGGCCATCTCCACCCGGTCCCCGCGGTTCCAGGCCACGAACTTGAACGGTCCGGTCCCGATCGGATGGGCCGCCGTGTTTTCGTAGCCCTTCATCGGCAGCATGACCGCATCCCCCTCGGCCATGTGGACGATGAACAGGGAATCCGGATTCTTCAGGGTCAGCTTCAGGGTGGTATCGTCCGGCGTTTCGATTTTTTCGATGATGCGGAAGAACTCGGGGTGGGCGTTCTTGGTGCCCTCGGCCGCGCCGCGCTCAATGTTCCATTTGGCCACCGCGGCGTTGAAGGGCTCGCCGTTGTGGAAAGTGACGCCCTTGCGCAACTGGAAGGTGACCACCTTGCCGTCGGTCGAGATGTCCCACTTGAGGGCCAGGCCCGGGACGTATTTGCCGGTCCGGTCGATCTTGGTCAGGCCTTCGAAAATATTGGCGTAGACCACGCGGTCGATGGCCGCCGATGCACTCGCAGTCGGGTCGAGCCCCGGCGGTTCGTCCGCCACGCAAATGGTGAGGTTTCCGCCCTTCTTGGGCATCTCGCCCGCTGCCCAGGCCGCCGTCGCCATCAACACAATCATCAGACCCAGTAACAATGCCTTTTTCATGTGACCTCCATACCAAGATGATGGAATCGGGATGCTGCCGCCATTTTCGAACCTGCCTTCTATAGCGCAGCCCTCTGCGCAAGTCCAGAGATTCCTGTCCACATCAGCGTCTTTCGAGATCGCCAAAAGCCACCATCCCGGCCATGGTCCGCGCGGCCAGGATCGCGCGGATGATCGCCCGCGCCGCGCAGTCGGCCGCAGCATGGCCGATCTCGTTGACGGCCTGGGCCTGGGCGGCAGAGAAAACACCTGCTGTTTCCGGCAGCGGCCTGCGGCAGGTCGCCAGGCAGAAAACCGTATCGCCGTCGAACATGGTGTGGGCCGGCCGAATGGCCCGGGCCAGGCCGTCGTGGGCCATCTGCGCCACCTTGAGGGCCTGGGCCTTGGTGAGGACGGCATCGGTTGCCACTACACCGATGGTGGTGTTGCGGGCCGGTCCGCCGGGCGGCCTGGGCGGCAGTTTCACCGCGCGCCGCCCCGGCTCCCCAAACTCGCCGGCGAGTTCAAGCCCGATCTCCCAGGGCCGGCCGGTCGTCGGGTTGACGACCGTTCCGTGGGAATTCACGGCTATCAGGGCCGCGACGGCGAGGCGCGACTCGAGAACCTGGCTGGCCGAGCCCAGCCCGCCCTTGATGCTGTGCGCCAGCGCGCCGGTCCCGGCCCCGCTGCAGCCCAAGACGATGGGGCCGGAAGCCGCTGCGTCGCAGGCGCGGCGGCCCCAATCGGGCCCGACCGGCGGCACGAACTGCGGGCCGCGGCCGAGATCGTAGAGTACTGCCGCCGGTACGATCGGGGCCACCTGCCCCCCGCCCAAAGGGAATCCCAAACCCCGTTCGGCCAGCCAGCGGACCACTCCGTCGGCCCCGGCCAGGCCGTACACCGAACCGCCGGACAGGACCACGGCCTGCACCTTTTCCACCAGGTTGACCGGCGAGAGCAGGTCGGTTTCACGCGTGCCCGGGGCGGCCCCGCGCACATCCACCGCGCCGGTAGCGCCCTCGGGGCAAAAGACCACGGTCAGGCCGCTGGCCGCGTCGGCATCCGTGTAGTTTCCGACCCGGACGCCTTCCACATCGGTCAGTCCATTGAGCTTTCCCGGAGCTGTCATCCCGTCCTCCTCGGTCCCAGCATTTCAACACCGGCGGCATCCTACAAGAGTGCGTCGCGCAAGGCAACCGCCTTGCGCGGGGCATGCCCCCGGCAGGGCGCTCAACGACAATCATGTTGACTAAGTTTCACCATTTGGAGTAAACAAAACAATTTATGCAGTGGGCGCGTTTATTTTCATCCCCTCGCGCCTTTTGCCTCAGGCGTCTGTCGGTTTCACGCGAACCCTGGGACCCTGAAGCGGTCCCGTTCAGCGGGAGAAGCGTCCGCTGAGAAGCGGTTTCAGTCAACCATGCGGTGGTGCGGCTATGATTCAACTCATTCGCGGTTTCAAGGACATCCTGCCGGGCGAAGTCGAACTCTGGCAGAAGATCGAGCGCGAGGCGCGCGGGCTTTTCGAGAATTTCGGGTTCCGTGAGGTCCGGATCCCGATCATGGAGAAGACCGAGCTCTTCAAGCGCAGCATCGGCGAGGACACCGACATCGTCGAAAAGGAGATGTACACCTTCACGGACCGCGGCGGCGACCAGGTCACCCTGCGGCCCGAGGCCACGGCCTCCATTGTGCGCGCCTACATCCAGCACAAGCTCTACTCACCCGACCCGGTCCAGCGACTGTACGTGATCGGCCCGATGTTTCGCCGCGAGCGGCCTCAGAAAGGCCGCTACCGGCAGTTTTACCAGATCGACGCCGAAATTTTCGGCGTCCGGTCGCCGTTGGCGGACGCCCAATTGATTTATCTTCTGTTGCTGCTTCTTGAGCGGCTCAAGGTCGTCGGAGCGCAGACCCACATTAACTCTCTGGGATGCCAGGCCTGCCGTCCGGATTTTCGCGCAGCGCTGCAGAAGCTGTTGGCATCGGTCGGGGACCGGCTTTGCGAGGACTGTGCTCGGCGCAAGGACCGCAATCCTCTGCGTGTACTGGATTGCAAGGTACCGGCCTGCCGGGAGGCCTTAAGCGATGCGCCGTCGATTGTCGATTACCTCTGCGGCGATTGCCGCAAGGATTTTGACGAGCTGCAGGCCGCGCTGACCTCTCTCGGCATCACCTACATCCTCGACAAGCGCCTGGTGAGAGGCCTGGACTACTACACCCGCGCCACCTTCGAGATCCAGACCGGCGAGTTGGGGGCCCAAAGCGCGGTTGCCGGCGGCGGCCGCTACGACAAGCTCGTCAAGGAACTCGGGGGCCCCGACCTGCCGGCCACGGGGTTTGCCATCGGCTTCGACCGCCTGGCCGAGATCGTCGGCCTGCAGGCCGGCGATTACCAGCCGCGGCCGGAGGTCTTTATAGCGGCCCTCGGAGAGCGCAGCCGGGCACTGGCGTTTGAGTGGTGCTGCCGTTTGGGCCGGGAAGGCCTCCGGGTGGAGATGGAGCTCGGCGACAAGGGTCTGAAAAGCCAGATGAAGAGTGCCGACCGGCTGGGTGCGGCTCAGGTCCTCATGATCGGCGACAAGGAGCTCGAAGAAAAGGTGGCCATCCTGCGCAACATGCAGACCAAGGAGCAAATCCCGGTGCCGTTCGGCACCCTGATGGAAACCGTGCGGCGCCTGACGAAAGGGCATTGAAGCTCGCAGAGTTGTTTTGCGATAATGGAAGGAGCAAAGCGTGGCAGACAGACTAGGCGACATGCGTAGAACCCATAGCTGCGGGGAACTCGGGGCGGCGGAGGTCGGCAGGGAAGTGGTGCTCATGGGATGGGTGCTGCGGCGGCGAGACCACGGGGGTGTCATCTTTGTCGATTTGCGGGACCGCGAGGGCATCACCCAGGTGGTGTTCAACCCCGAGATGGCGCCGGAGGTGCACGCCAAGGCTCACGTCATCCGCAGCGAGTTCGTGCTGGGGGTGCGGGGTCGGGTCAGGCTCCGGCCGGAGGGGATGGTGAACCCGAATCTGGCCACCGGCGCGATCGAGGTCCTGGTGTTCGAGTTGAAGGTCCTGAACTCGGCGCAGAACCCGCCTTTTCTGGTCGAGGACAACGTGGAGGTCTCCGAGGCGACACGCCTCAAGCACCGCCATGTCGACCTGCGGCGGCCCCGCCTGCAGCGCAATCTCATGCTGCGGCACCAGGCCGCGGCCAGCGTGCGCGCCACCCTGAACGGGCTGGGCTTCCTGGACCTCGAAACGCCCTTCCTGACCCGCAGCACGCCGGAGGGCGCCCGGGACTACCTGGTGCCGAGCCGCGTCAACCCCGGGATGTTCTATGCATTGCCCCAATCGCCGCAGCTTTTCAAGCAGCTGTTCATGATTTCCGGCTTCGACCGGTACTACCAGATCGTGCGCTGTTTCCGGGACGAAGACCTGCGCGCCGACCGCCAGCCGGAGTTCACCCAGATCGACATCGAGATGTCCTTCGTGGGCGAGGAGGACGTGATGGGGGTGGCCGAGCGCCTGATGATCGCGCTTTTCAAGCACGTTCTCGACCTCGACCTCGCGACCCCTTTCCCGCGCCTGTCCTACGACGAGGCCATGGGGCGCTACGGCCTCGACAAGCCGGACACCCGCTTCGGGCTCGAGTTGACAGACGTCTCGGACATCGTGGCCGGGTCCGGTTTCAAGGTGTTTGCGGAGGCGGTAGCCAAGGGCGGCATCGTCAAGGCCCTGAACGCCAAGGGCTGCAGCAATCTTTCACGCAAGGAGATCGATGACCTCACCGCATTTGTGGCGGTCTACCGGGCGAAGGGCATGGCCTGGATCAAGGTGCGCGAGGACGGTTGGCAGTCGCCCATCGCCAAGTTCTTCACGGACGCGGAAAAACATTCCCTGGCCGAGCGGATCGACATGCAGCCCGGGGATGTGGTCTTCTTCGTGGCCGACCAGGCCGCCGTCGCGAACGATTCCCTCGGGCAGCTGCGCAACCATCTGGGACAGAAGCTCGGCCTGATCGATGCAAAACGGTTCAACTTCCTTTGGGTGACGCGCTTTCCGATGTTCGAATACGACGAGGCCGAGAAGCGCTACCAGGCCCTGCACCACCCCTTCACCGCGCCGCTCGAAGAGGACTATGAAAAACTCGAAACGGCACCACTGGCGGTGAAATCCCGCGCGTACGATCTGGTGCTGAACGGGTTCGAGGTGGGCGGCGGCAGCATCCGCATCCACCAGCGCGAGCTCCAGGAGCGGATTTTCAAGACCCTCGGCATGCACCCGGAGGGGTATGCGGAAAAGTTCGGCTTCCTGCTTTCAGCCCTGGACTCCGGGGCGCCGCCGCACGGCGGCATTGCGTTCGGGCTCGACCGCCTGGTGATGCTGCTCTGCGGCGAGAGCTCCATCCGGGACGTGATCGCGTTCCCCAAGACACAGAAGGCCGCCTGCCTGTTGACCAGCGCGCCATCCATTCCGGACCAGGCTCAGTTGGACGAGCTGTTTATCCGGATCAGCCAGACGGCCAAACCGTAACGCGTCGGCTTTCCAGGCGCATGCGGGGCCGCCGGGCCGTTCCGCCGGGGGTCTTTAAAAAATTGTATTGACAGAAAAACGGTTATCGAATATTTTTTTAAAGATTTACGATCCCCGATAGCTCAATCGGCAGAGCGGGTGGCTGTTAACCACTAGGTTGCAGGTTCAAGTCCTGCTCGGGGAGCCAAATAATCACAGGGGCTTAGATGATAATCTGAGCCCCTGTTTCTTTCGACGATTTTTAGATTCCAACCGCATTTCAACCGGAGGCCCGGAAAAAATCCCTAGGGCTTCGAAAAAGTTAGGGCCAGCCCGAGTCCTGGTAACAACCATTTCCCGGGAAAAAATCGTTGTGTGTGGCGCGCCTGATGTACCAAATATTCCGCTGAATCCTCGGGCCTTGTCTGATTGTGTCTTTTGCGGAGTGGTGCTTTCATCCGACGTATCGCAGGTATGTCATTTCTCAGATACTCACGGACTATTCCAAAGCTTGATTGACCCAACACCCCACCTACCTGAACCAAATCTGCAATTTTCGAAACCGGTACCTTTCATTTGCTAATCTCAAATCCCTTTTGATCGGGTCACAATTCGTTCCAGGAAGTCTATCCCTTCTACATTGTGAAAAATTGAAGGTTTCCATATTAAATGTTCATAGGTTGCCAGTAAGTTCATATTTTCCTACTCCTTTCGCCCAGCTTGCTGCTGGAGTACGGCTCTAACGTCGTGGTGCTTATGGAGGCCGCTATGACCGTGGGGCATTGAGTCGTTGGGAGAACAACGGTGGTAGGCCATAAAAAGGCTTGCATCGATCAGATCCGTTGATTATAGGAAATGCTGCTTGGCGAAGGATTGTCCCGCGCTTTAAATTCGCTCTGCGGTATTGGAGACAACCCCGGTTTGCCGCGAAAGGAGATGGCGATGAAAAGAAAAAGTCTTGCTGTTGTTTTGGCCCTCGGTGTCGGATTATTAATTGCAGGATCAGGGTTTGCGGCCGACAAGCCAGTCAAGATCGGCTTCGTCTACATCATGTCCGGCCCCTTTGCCACCTACGGGCAGTTCGCCAAGCAGGGTGCGGAACTGGCAATCGATGAGATCAACAAGGCAGGCGGCATCAACGGTCGGAAGGTCGAGGCTATTTTCGAGGACGATACCGGCAAGCCGGATGTGGGAATTCGCGTAATCCGCAAACTGGTATATGAAAACGAGGTCGATATCGTCATGGGCATCGACTCGAGCGGGGTTGCTTCCGCGGTCGCGCCGGTGATGAAGGAACTGAAGACGCCGCTCATCATTACCCATGCCGCGGTTCCCGACGTTACCGGGACCAACTGCAACCGTTACACCTTCCGCGTCTCGCTGAACATCAACCAGAATATATCCATGGCCTCGTCCATTGCCGCCGAAATGAAGGCGAAGACCTGGACCACGGCCGGCCCGGATTATTCCTTTGGCCATCAATCCTGGGAGTACTTCCAGAAGTACCTATCCAAAAAGAAACCCGATACGGTGTTCCTCCCGAGAGCGGATGTAGCCTTCCCGCCGTCCGCCACCACCGACTTCTCCGCGTACGTCACCAAGATCATGAACTCCAAAGCCGATGGGGTGTTGATCTCGCTGTGGGGCGGCAATCTTATCGACTTCGTGCGCCAAGCCGGGGACATGGGGTTCTTTGACGGCAAGCGGGAAATCCTCATGACGCTGGGGGCCGCAACCGAGGTGCTTTACGCGCTGAAAGAGAAGATGCCCGAGGGGATCTGGGTGGGGACCCGCTATTGGTTTCAGGCCAACAACACGCCGATCAACAAGGCCTTTGTCGACGCCTACCTCAAACGGTTCAACGTCTATCCTTCCTACAACGCGCATGGCGCCTACGGCGCGGTTAAAACCTACGCCGCCGCCGCCGGCAAGGCCAAGTCCGTAGAAAAAGAAAAGATCGTAGATGCTCTGGAGGGGTTGTCGATCGAGCTTCCGGTCGGCACGATCTTCATCCGGCCCGAAGACCACCAGGCTGTGACCGACGGCGTGTGGGGCAAAACCGCCGCCGACCCCCAAATGCCCATCCGCATTCTAAAGCCGATCCGGGCTTTCGCGGGCAAGGACATCACCCCGACGGTGGATGAGACCGGTTGCAAAATAAAGTAGCAATCCCGAATCCCACTCGGCAACAAATACATTGACCTTTTCACCGAGGCTTGAAAAACGTCCGCGGGGAGCTCGCTGCGGCGGGTTCCCTGCGGACCCTCTGTACCTCTAACAGAGGGCCGCCATAGTCGTTTCCGGATGGATGAACTCATGGCTCCGTATCGGAGAATAGCGTGGAAGGTTTCCTCGCCAACCTATTAAACGGCTTGTCCTGGGGGATGCTGCTGTTCCTGATCTCCATAGGCCTGACCACCATATTCGGGGTTATGGGGGTGCTGAACTTTGCCCACGGATCCCTGTTCATGCTGGGCGCCTACCTCTGCATGCAGTTCGTACGGTGGGTGGGCTCCTTCTGGATCGGGCTGCTGCTGGGCCCGCCTATCGTCGCCGTTTTGTCGATCCTGCTCGAGCGTTTTCTGCTGCGGCCCCTTTACAGCCGAGACGTGAGTTTTCAACTCCTGCTCACCTTTGGTGTCATGCTCTTTCTGGACGACGGCGTGCGGCTCATCTGGGGGGCGGCCTATCACGTGGTCAACCCGCCGCAGATCCTCGCCGGGGTGATCCAGTTATTCTCGCAGAGTTATCCGGTTTACCGCTTATTTCTTGTCATTCTCGGCCCGCTGGTGGGCATCGCTCTCTGGGCCTTCTTCTCGTTCACCCGTTGGGGCAAGATCTTGCGTGCGGCTGCCATGGACCGGCAGATGGCCGAGATTGTTGGCGTCCGTGTGCCGATGATGTACACGGCTGTCTTCGGATTCGGCGCCTGGCTGGCCGCCCTGGGAGGCGCCTTAGCAGCCCCCCACCAGAGCGTGGGCCCCGCCATGGGGGAGCGGATCATTATCGAAAGCTTCATCGTGGTGGTTATCGGCGGCATGGGAAGCTTTCCCGGCGCGTTTGCCGGGGCCCTCATCCTCGGGATGCTCAACTCCTTCGGGACGACCTTTCTACCGGATGTGCAGATGGCCCTTCCCTACATCCTGCTGGCCGTGATCCTTCTGACCCGCCCCCGTGGCCTTTTCGGAGGTGAGGCCTGACATGAATTCTCTCCTGCGGGGACATGTCCTTCCAGCCAGCCTGATCCTGTTGGCGCTCATGGCCGCCCCGCTTTTCCTATCCATGTACGGGGTCATCGTACTGACTGAAATTCTGACCATGAGCCTGTTTGCCTTGAGCTTCAACCTGCTCTTCGGTTACACGGGACTATTATCCTTCGGCCAGGCAGGCTTCTTCGGTGCCGGGTCGTATTTTGCGGTACTGACCCTCATCCATGGACCCGACTCCCTGTGGGCCGCGATGGCGGCGGCGTTCATCGGCTCGGCTGTGCTCGCAGTGGTAATCGGTTGGTTCTGCGTGCGGCTCGATGAGATCTATTTTGCGATCCTGACCCTGGGTTTCGGGATGATGCTTTTTACCATCGCCCACAACTGGCGCTCGGTGACCGGCGGGAGTGACGGTCTCGGTAACTTCACCCTGCCCGAGCTCAACCTGTTCGGATGGGGAGTAAACCTCTTCAATCCAATAAACTTCTATTTTCTCGTGCTGCTGATTACGGCGCTCGGCGCGCTGCTGCTATTTCGCGTGGTTAATTCGCCCTTCGGACTGCTGCTGAGGGGGACTCGCGAAAACAGCTTGCGGGTTTCCTTCGTGGGTGCCAACGTCCGCGCGGTTCGGCTGTTTGCGTTCATCCTGGCAGGGGCCCTGGCCGGGCTGGCCGGCGCGCTGTTTGCTTTTTTCAACCGCATTGCCTCACCCGAGATGCTGCACTGGTCCTTCTCCGGGAAAGCCGTGCTCATGACCATCCTGGGTGGCTCAGGCGTGTACCTCGGCCCTGCCGTGGGGGCCGCCATTTTCTTTGTATTGGAGCATGTGATCACGGCTTACACCACCAACTGGATGATTTTTCTCGGGGGGATCCTTGTCGTGCTGGTGCTGGCCTTCCCCAAAGGGGTTTTGGGCAGCTTACTCGGCCTCCTTACCCGTCGGTGGAAAGGGCCTAAACCATGACTGAGCAGATCCTCCTCGAGGTGCAAGAGGTTAGTCGGAGTTTCGGGAAGTTTCAGGCCCTCAGCAATGTGTCGCTCAAGATCCAGCCCGGCCAGCTCTGCGCCCTCATCGGGCCCAACGGTGCCGGAAAGACCACTTTTTACAATGTGGTATCCGGCCGCTACCGCCCAACTTCCGGCCGGGTTTTCTTTGAGGGGCGCGACATCACTCGAGCGCCAGCCCACCGGTTGGTCGGGATGGGGTTGCTGCGGTCGTTTCAGATCACCAACATTTTCCCGGCGCTCACGGTCCTCGAAAACGTGCTGGTCCCGCTCGTGGTCCACCACGGCAGCAGCTTCTCTTGCCTCGGCGCAATCGAAAAGCGCCGGAACTTGGCCGAGGAAGCCGAGCAGATACTGTCCCGGGTGGGTCTGACGGGGCAATCCCACCGGGTGGTTTCAACCCTGGCATACGGGGACAAGCGGCTGATCGAGATCGCCATCGTGCTGGCGCGCCGGCCGCGGCTGGTCCTGCTCGACGAGCCCACGGCCGGCATGAACCCCGAGGAAACCGACCGCATGATTCGGCTGATCAAGGATCTGTCCGAGAGGTCCGACACGACCTTTTTCATCACAGAGCACGACATGAAAGTGGTCTTTTCGGTTGCCGAAAAAATTTTTGTGCTGAACCAAGGGGGGCTGCTGGCCGAGGGATCCCCCGAGGAGATCCGGGCCAACCCGCACGTGAAACGGGCCTACCTTGGGGGCAGTCTCGATGCTGCAGGTCTCTGATATCCAGGTGTATTACGGCGACAGCCACGTGCTCCAAGGCGTGTCGCTGGAGGTGCGGCCCGGGGAGATCGTCTGCCTTCTCGGACGCAACGGGGCGGGAAAATCCACCACGATGCGCGGGATCATGGGGGTGAACCCGCCGAAGTCAGGCCGGGTTTTTTTCAAGGAGGACGACATCACCCACCTGCCGGTTTATGAAAAGGCCCGCAGGGGCATGGCCTTCGTCCCCGAGGACCGGCGCATTTTTCCGGGCCTCACGGTCCACGAGAATCTGGAAGTAGCGATCCTGCCGGCCCGCGAAGAGCAAACCCCGTGGGACCCCGGCCGGATCTACCAGACTTTCCCGCTTCTGGCACGCCTGAGGGCCCGCAAGGGCGGCAATCTCTCCGGTGGCGAGCAGCAGATGCTTGCCATCGCCCGGGCCTTGGCGGGCAACCCGTTGGTGCTGCTGCTGGACGAACCGTGCGAGGGGCTTGCACCGGTGATCGTGGAGGAGCTTGCCGGGGTCATCGTCGGCCTGAAATCGAACATGCCGATTCTTCTCGCTGAGCAGAACGCCCGTTTTGCGCTTTCGATTGCCGACCGGGGATACGTCATCGACAAGGGGATTATTCGTTATGAGGGTACCCGGGCAGATCTTCTCTCCAACGAGGAAATTCAGTCACGGTATCTTTCGGTGTAAGCAATAAGGGCTTGCTGATTTTGCCGGATAGCTTGCCCCTGCGACGATCATAGCCACGCTGTTAGGGCAAAACCTGCCCATTTCTTTGGCCCCTTGAAAAATGATCGCTTTAGGTAGAAAGCGGTCATTCTGCTTCATTTTAAGGATATTATTCGACCTATCACCGAAGGGCCTTTTCTGAGAGGTCGCGAACTATCCCAAAGCTTGATTGCCCCTACAACCCCACCAACCTGAACCAAATTTGCAATCTCCTAACCCTGCGCTTTCATCTGCTGATCTCAAATTTCTTCTGTCCAGATCAAGGTTCGTTCCAGGCACGGAGCCCACCGATTAATGGATTGCAGAATTTTTCAGATTTCTATATGAATTATACTCTTAAACTCTTCGAACAATGGGGCGCCCAGCCTTCACCCACTGCAATTTTCTCATTATAAGTGGAATTACGTTTTTATGCACAGCGTCATAAATAGTTGCGCATGTCGCAATTACCAACCCCGCATAGGCGCGGGTTTGTAAATAGTCGATGCGCTAATTCATTTGCCGCTGTGTATAGGAACCCCAAAAAGGAGTCCGGTTATGAACGCAATTCAAGAGTTGAGAATGGAGCATGACGCGGTCAAGTTGACCCTCAAGGTGTTGGACAGGATTTGCCAAAAGATCGAGTCTTCCCGAAAGCTGGGCGATCCTCAACACGTGGATCACCTGCTGGAGTTTTTCACGGTATTTGTGGACAAATGCCACCATGGGAAGGAAGAAGAACTGCTCTTCCCGGCACTGGAGCAGATCGGTGTCAACCGAGACAAGGGTCCCATCGGCGTCATGCTCAGGGAACATCAACTGGGGCGTGAATGCGTGCAGAAAATGAAGGCCGCTTTTTCGCAATTCAAGACGGGAGCGGCTCTAACGGCCGTTGATTTCACCCGAAGCGCAAGGGATTACATTTCTCTATTGGATCAACATATCGACAAGGAGAACAACGTTTTGTTCCCCTTGGCTGAAAAACAGCTCTCCGAAGCGAAGTTGGCCGAACTGCTCAAGGGATTTGAAATGATCGAAGTCCAAAAAATAGGCGCTGGCAAGCACGAGGAGTTCCACAAAATGATAGATCATCTGGAAAGTGTCTACCTGAAGTAAGACATCGATTTTGGCAAGAATATTCCCAATATTTTCAAGGCTGTCAGGAGGGCCGGTCTTACCAATCGGGCTGTTGAGATTTATATCAAGGTAGGTGGAACGTGCCGATTCCCGGAAATCTGTTGACCACGGCCATGGCCGTCATGCCGCACACCGATGTTCGACGTGCAATGGATGCCGCCCTGTCACTGGACATTCCCTTTTGGCCGCAGTTGCCGAATTACAGCTATTATGAGGATATGTACGTCCAAGCCTCCGAACACTTTCCGGGGATTTGCCTGGACCTTCAAAATCGCAAGTTGTCTTTCTCCACCAAGAAATTTATCGCGGAACTGGAGGAAACACTGGCCCATTTCGAGGATCCGAACTATTTCGATGTTAGTCTGGACTACTCGGTCGTCTACCAGCAGTTTCTCAACCTGTACCTCGGAGACCGCCCGGCTATTCGAGGCCAACTCGAAGGCCCCATCAGCTTCGGGTTCAACGTCCTGGACGAGGACGAACGCCCGATTCTCTTTAACGACACGGTGCGGCCGTTCATGCTGGAGTTCATGGCCCGACGCATCAACGCCCAACTGCAGAAGCTCAAAGAGCGCAACGCTAACGCGTTCATGTTCGTGGACGAGCCAGGAATGCAGTTTCTGTTTTCCGCGCTGGCGGGGTATGGCGATATAAAGGCCAAGACCGACCTGGATCAGTTTTTCGCACTGGTGGAGCGGCCACGGGGGATTCACCTGTGCGGCAACCCGGATTGGGACTTTCTGCTTGGACTTGACCTCGATGTCCTATCCCTGGACATCTACACCAATGCCGAGATCTTCTCCGCCTATGCGACATCCATTCGGAAGTTTTTGAATCGTGGCGGAACTATCGTGTGGGGGATCGTCCCGACCAGCATCGAAGCCTTCGAGAAGGAGAATTTTCAAAGTCTTGCGTGCCAGCTCGAAAATGTATGGCGCGTGCTCCGGGAGAAAGGCATCGATTTTAATCTATTGTTGTCCCGCAGCCTCCTTTCGCCCGCGACCTGCTGTCTGGTCAATCCGGATCGCGAAAAGACGGTTGAAAGGGCCTTTGACCGGATCCGGCATATTTCCCGGCTGATGCGCGAGCATTACAGCATAGGCTCCTGATGCTGAAACAATCAGCCATGAATGATCTTCCATGAGGGTGATGAGGCTTTGAGATAACCGCCCGATGGACCCAAGATATCGTTCACGGTGCGTCATCCATACCACTTTTTCTTCCGGAACATAGAGTTGAGCAGGTCGATCCTATCAGGCCTTCCTTATCTTCAGGTAGGTCAATCCGGATGCAATCACCATCGGTAGCACACCCAGCATAATCAAGGTCACGTGCGAAGGCATGCTGGCCCACTCCAGCAGCCGAATCCGGTCCTGCCCTATGAATTCAAGACTCCGTGCATGCCAGTAGCCATTTTCGAGGACATCCCAGATCTGCAAAACACCCACCGGAAACAAGTTGGTGATCACCATCAGGGCCAATCCGACGTTTAAGCCCCAAAAAGAAAGCTTGATGAACTTTTCCGGCACGGCCCACTGCTCATCCGTCAGCACATGCCGCAGACCCAGCACCGCCAGCGCCATGGCCAACATGCCGAAAGCGCCCAACAAGGCAGCATGGCCGTGGTTCAGCGTCAATATGGTGCCTGCTTCAAAGTAGCTGACCACCGGCATATTGATCAGGAATCCGAAGATGCCGGCACCCACAAAATTCCAGAAGCCAACTGCCATGAGAAAATAAAATGCCCATTTGTGTGGAATGATTTTTTTTGGAGTACCGCTTGATGCCTTGGTCCCGGTCAACTTGATAAAGTCCCAAGCGTCAAGTGTTAAAAGGGTGAGCGGTACCACTTCGAGCGCCGAAAACATGGCTGCCAAAGCCATCGTAAAGTTGGCCTGCCCCGTCCAATACCAGTGGTGTGCCGTTCCGATGATGCCGCCGGCCAGAAAGAGTATGGCATCCATGTAAATGACCCGAACCACGTTGGTACGCCGGACAACACCCAGTTGGTAAAAGGTGACCGCGACCAGGACGGTTACAAACAACTCAAAAAAACCCTCCACCCACAGGTGGATGATCCAGAAGCGCCATGTATCCACGACCGTAAAATTGGTTGTGCTGCTGATATGGCTGACAGTTGTCAATAGCAAACAGAATTTCCTGTCCCTTTTTTTGGGTCTTTTTTCGAATATGAATTCAAAGCATAGACAGAGACGGGGCCAGTTTGTCGACGTTTGACCACTCTGATATTCGCGTG
>JACRCN010000075.1 GCA_016219005.1 Deltaproteobacteria bacterium | reverse complement strand
GGTGATGTAAGATGTTTTCTTATGAAGGTCGATTCCGGTATAATACATACGGCTACCTCCTTTGGGTTAAAGGTTTGGCTTGGACCCTATTCTAACATAGGGACCAAGGGAGGTAGCTTTTTCATATGATCACTTCTATGCACGAACTAAATTATCGATGATGAAAAGGAGGATCGGATATGAAGGGATGGCGGGTCGTGGGGATTGCTTTATCTGTCATGCTGCTTTTCGGCTGCGCGGGTACCGCGAGCAAATTGAACCACGTCCAACTCGGCATGACCCGGGATCAGGTGGTGGGGGCCATCGGATCTCCGAGCAGCACCAGCGAGATGGAGGACGTTACCTACCTGAAATACCAGCTGTGCAGCGATTGGATTTTTACGGACCGCTATTTCGTTAGATTGACGAACGGCAAGGTGGACGCCTTCGGCCGGGTGGGCGACTTCAATCTGGGGTACTGACACGGGCGCACCCCGCGGCTGCAATCTGCTATTTTTGAGTTGACTTCGGCTCGAGGCGGCTGCAGCCGCAAGGCGTCGGGCTAGGCCTTTTCGCCGCTGTAGCGCAACACGCGTTTCACGTATTCCTGGGTTTCGGCATAGGGCACTCGGCCCTCATATTTTTCCACGGCGCCGGGGCCGGCGTTGTAGGCGGCCAGGGCGAGTTTGAGGTTTCCGCCGAAACGATCCAGCATCTGCCTGAGATAGCGGGAACCGCCGTCGATGTTTTGCTGGATGTCAAAGGGTCTGGTGACGCCGAGTTCGCCTGCCGTCTCCGGCATCAGCTGCATCAGCCCCTGGGCCCCGGCCGACGAAACGGCCTGCGCCTGGAAGTTCGACTCGGCACGGATGACCCCCCGGATGAGATCCGGCGACAGGTTGTATCGGACGGCGGCTTTCTGGATGGAGCGCTCGATTTCTTCGCCCGCGGCATTGTCGGACGCGAGGCGCCCGAAAACACGCCGAGGAGCCTGGGTTGATCGCGGGCTGGATTGAGGTGCTTCAGCTTCCTTTAGTTTCTCGACGCGGCCTTGCCTGGCAACGGCCGAGACCTTTTTCAACTCGACTGAATTGGCCGGGGCGGCGACGTAGCCTTCGGATCCGGCGCGGCTGAGTGTTCTGGCCGTGGGTTTGGCGCTCACCCGCCGTTTCAGATAATCGGAAATCGTCAGGCCTGCCGCCTGGCCTTGCGCGTCCTTGCCTTTTTCATTCTTGAGAACGTCCTGGAACAACGAGCTTTTATTGGTGACCGTCCCGGAAAGTCTTGACCCTGCCGCCGCCTGCCGGGGCTCAAGATAATCTCGTATGGACAAAGGCCTTTCAACCGCCATCACACCCTCCATCCGCAATGATTCGATCCACGCGTCAGGTTAAAGCAACAATTATTCCAACAAAAAAATAATACTGATTTTAAACATGAAGTATAAATGTTTAACCATTTAATTTATTATGACATATTATAATAAAAAGTTGATTTTAAACGGGATGGAAATAAGGCCCGGCGCGCCGGGGTGCGGCAGACTTTGCCTGACACGATCAAGGAATTGGCGCATTCTCCCACCATCGGCTCATCCGCAGGTCGTTAGTTGCAGATTTCAAATCGATGTACTACAGGTGAAACGCAACACGAAATTCCAACCTCCGACGGGCAACGAGCCGCCGGTCGACAATCGAGGAGCATCGTCATGAATCACAACGATCAAGACAAAAGCCGCCTGCGGCAGGATGCCCTGTCCATCTTCCGTTCCGCCCTGGCCGCCGTCGACCCCGAGGAGGCCGTTCATCGCTATCTCCGGGTTGAAAGCGATGTTCTGCTCGTGGAGGGGCGCCGATATGACCTGAAGTCTTATGACCGCATCCTGGTCGTCGGCGGCGGCAAGGCCGTTGCCCCCATGGCCAAGGCCGTGGAAGAAATCCTCGGGAACCGGGTTGCGGCAGGCGCACTCGTGGTGAAGGACGGTCATGGCCTGCCCTTGAAGAAAATCCGCGTGCATGAGGCCAGCCACCCCGTGCCCGACGAGCGCGGGGTGGCCGGCACGCTCGAGATACTGAAACTTTTGGAAGGCGCCGGCCGGCGCGACCTTGTGATCTGCCTGATGTCGGGCGGCGGCTCCGCGCTGCTGATCGCTCCCGCGGAGGGAATCAGCCTCCCGGACAAGCAGGCTACCACCCGCAGCCTGCTTGCCTGCGGAGCTACGATTCACGAAATCAACACCATCCGCAAGCATCTCTCCCGGGCCAAGGGCGGGCAGCTCGCGCGTGCGGCGCACCCGGCCGGTGTACTGAGCCTCATCCTGTCGGACGTGGTGGGCGATGATCTGGACGTGATCGGATCGGGGCCCACCGTACCCGACCGCAGCAGTTTTCAGGACACCCTCGGTATTTTCAAGCGCTACGACATCTGGGACCGCATACCGGGACCCGTGCGCGAGCGCGTATCCCAAGGGGTAAAAGGCGCCCTGCCGGAAACACCCAAACCGGGGGACCCCGCCTTCGACGGCTGCGCTCAGGTGCTGGTCGGCTCATGCCTGCGGGCGCTCACGGCTGCCGCGCAAAGCGCCGAACGCCTGGGCTACCGCAGCCTCATCCTGTCTTCAAAGGTTGAAGGCGAAGCCCGCGAGGTGGCCAAGGCGTTTGCAGCCATCGCCAAGGAGGTCCTGAGCTCACACCATCCGCTGAAGCCGCCGGCCTGCGTTCTGACGGGAGGAGAAACCACGGTGACGCTCCAGGGGGACGGCCGCGGCGGACGCAACCAGGAATTCGTACTGGCCGGGGCAATGTCCCTGGAAGGTATCGATAACGTCGTTCTCCTGGCCGGAGGCACCGACGGCACGGACGGCCCCACCGACGCCGCCGGTGCCGTTGCCGACGGGGCGACGATTGGCAAAGCGAAGGCGCTCGGCATGGATCCCCACGCCTTCCTGAAACGCAGCGATTCCTACCATTTCTTCAAGCCCCTCGACGATCTCATCCTCACCGGCCCCACCCGGACCAATGTGATGGATGTCTACATGCTTCTGGTCGGGGCATGAGGGTTCAAGTGGCAAAAAAGATCAGCCCCGGCCTGCGCTGCATGGTGCTGTCGGCCCTGGTTTTAAGCGGCTGCGCGGTTTTGCAGCGTGGGGATTGGCCCCAGGGTCTCGCAGGCATCCCTGCCAAAAGCGAGATCGCCTCGGTCCCCTTCTTTCCCCAGGACGAGTACCAGTGCGGCCCGGCGGCCCTCGCTATGGCGCTTACCTGGAGCGGCCTTGCCGTCGAACCCGCGGATCTGACCGAAAAGGTCTACACGGCCTCTCTCAAGGGCAGCCTGCAGCCGGCCATGATCGCAGGCGCCCGGCGTTCCGGCCGCCTGGCCTATGTGATCTCCGGAACGGAGCCCCTCCTCCGCGAAATCGCCGCCGGTCACCCCGTGATCGTCCTGCAAAACCTGGGATTGTCATGGATACCGGTCTGGCACTATGCCGTCGCCGTCGGTTACGACACGGCGCGCGATGAGGTCATGCTGCATTCCGGCCTCAATGCCCGGCAGCGGATACCCATGCCGGTTTTTCAAAACACCTGGGCCCGCGCGGAGGATTGGGGCCTTCTGGTTCTGAAACCCGGCGAGTTCCCGGCAACCGCCGTGGAAGGCAGATTCGTGGAAGCCGTGCTCGGCCTCGAAAAAGTAAAACAGTCCGCAGCGGCTGCAGACGGCTACCGCGCCGCCCTGAGTCGCTGGCCCCACAACCTGGCGGCCATGATGGGTCTGGGCAACAGCTATTACGTTCTGGGGGACCTTGAAAGCGCCGAAACCGTGTTCCGCAGGGCCGCCGCTCTCCACCCGGATTCCGGCGCGGCCTGGAACAACCTCGCGGATGTCCTTTTACGCCAAGGGCGGAAGGGCGAGGCCCTCGACGCAGCCCGCAAGGCCGTTGCCCTGGGAGGCCCGGGGCAGGACGTCTTCCAAAAAACCCTCGAAGAGATCCAGGCGGTGACACCTTAACAGGGTGCTAAAAAACCGCGCCTAAGGCCGGGAACCTACGTTGTGCTGCTTTTGTAAATGCTCACATACCGCTCAATATGCTGCGCTTTCCAAAACGCCGCACACCTTGGCTGACGGCCTGATGCTTGTTTGTCAACACCCTGTTTAGCAGAAAATATTGCCACCGGATGCCGGTTGAGATATCGTCGAACAAGATCGCCGGAAAAACCAAATTGAATGAATTGGAGGGATGCTATGAAGATGAGTCAGCCAGTCGCTTATTTTATTCTGGGTGCCATGGTAGTTGTTGGCTTGGTATTCATGATCGGGGCGGGGCCCAGCGACAGCCAGGTTGGGCGATACCAGATATCCACATGCCTCAAACGTGACTGGGTCTATGTTTATGTAATCGACACAGCCACAGGTGTAGTGAAATTCGTCGACGAGAAAAACGAAAACAAACCATTTGAAGAAATCAAGTCCGCCAGATAGGAAGACGGACTTCTTGCATTTTAAGGCGGCGTTGCACGCCTCTGAAAAATGCTCACTACCTGACGCGGTTGCGGCACTTTTTCAGCGGCGTGCGCCTTGCCCTCGGCTGTGATCTGCTATTCCTGAGATGGCTTCCGGCATGTCTGAAGTTTCTTGTGCATTACGTAGGCATCCACGAACCCAAGCTTCCTGTGGCGAAATGCCTCCGGCAGAACTCCGACAATGCTGAAGCCATGTTTCTTCCATAAATTGACCGCAGCTTCGTTTGCAGAAACAACCAGGTTGAATTGCATGGCGCAATAACCCCGCGCCACTGCCTCGCGTTGCGAATGCGCACACATTGCGGAGGCAACTCCTTTCCCTTGAGCAGCCGCGGCGACGACGTATCCACAATTGCAGACATGGGAGCCGAGGCCGGGTTGATTGGGCTTGATGAAGTATGTTCCGAGAACGGCTCCGTCGCTCCGGCATGCAACGAACGTAGCCGCAGGCAGCTCGACCCAGGCCTTATGGGCTTCAGACTCGGTGATATCCGGAGAAAAGGCATATGTCTCCCCGCTCCGAAAAGTCGGCTCGAGTATCGACCAGACCGCCAACCAGTCCTTATTTTCAAACGGACGAATCGTTACCACTTGCTGCTGCCTCCTGAAACATGACGACCGGGTTCACCGGGAGGCGGGCACCCTTTCTCGCCGCTCCGGCGCAGCCCTTGGTTCGATAGTCACTTGTTTGCAAGAGCTTTGAAAAAAGTGTAGCAGAAGACTCCATCCGACTCTGCGGCGCGGTATAAGTCCCTGATGCCTTGGTCAAAAACGTGTTGTTCAACTATTCCTGCCTTAATGGCTGGTTCGCGGACACCCTCGATCATAGCCGTGAATGTCTTCTTCGTGAACCCTTCGACCAGTTCCGGTTTGCTCGCATCAACGTAGACCATTCGAGGCGATACCCGAATCGAACTATAACCCGCCTTGTGCAGCAGCGGATAAAGTTCTCTTCCTATCAGGGCGTTGCCGCCGGCCCGCCGTTGCAGTTCCACCTGGCCATGGATCGCTTTGCGTGCCGCTTCGCTGTCAGGGTGAAAATAGACCGAGCCGTGGTCGCCTTCGATAACCGTGATGGTGCCGCCTTGCTTCAAATGGCTTTTCAGCGTATGCAGCGCCGCGACGGGCTGTGAGAGATGTTCCAGCACGAAGCAGACGAAAATGTGGTCGAAGGAGTCCAGGCCATGCGGCAAATTGAAGATATCCGCCTGTTGAAATTGAACATTGGCAAAGCCTGCCGCCGCCACTTTTGTCCTGGCTTCGGCGACCGAGGTCGCGGAGATATCGACGGAAGTAATCAAGGCATTCGGGCTGTTCCGCGCGAGGGTGACAGTTTGCGCACCGACACCGCAGCCGGCTTCCAAAACACGGCTTCCGGCCGGGTAGGAGGTGTCCGAGTGCAATAGCTCGACCAAGGTGGAGGCCTGGTCCTGCAAGCGTATGTTTTCTCGATGATCGTAGCCATGAACGTATGCTCTATTCATGTTGCCTCTTTCGTGCGTGAGTATGAGGACGTATCGATTCAAAGCACTTTTGTGAAATGGGCAGCGCTGACTCTGTTGTTTTTCTCACTCCAATATGGATTCCTGATAACGCTCGGGTGCGTATCGAGTGGCTATCAAACCGGTTGCTTCCTCGACCTTAATGGTCTGCACCAGCAGGCCTTCCTGCCCATAGGGTAAGTACGCCTGGCACTGGCCTGACGGCGCGATGAGGCTTGTCGCCGATTCCTGGAAACGCAACGCATAATTGACACTGGCAAAGTAGATCGTGTTCTCCATGCTGCGCATGATCATCGCCTTCTCGTAATAAGGCCCGCCGGCAGCACCCCACTGCGTCAGCCGAACACCTTCCCGATCGCTCCCCGAGTAGTGGGGATGAAAGACGATTTTGGCGCCCCGCACCGCCGCCCATCGCACCGTCTCGGGATAGCGCCAGCCCTCGTGGCAAATCACCACTCCAAACTTGATTCCTTTGATCTCGAATAGCCGTCGGGTATTTCCGGGCACATAGAACTGCTCTTCGGTCGGGTATAGCTGGTTCTTGGTTTGGCATCCCTGGACCTGGCCGCGGGCGTCGATGACAAAGGCGGCAATCTGCCGGCCCGCCTCCGTGAGCCTTTCCATCCCGAGGATAGCGGCCACCGCATACGTTCGCGCCCACTGCGCCACGGCCTGGAGTGCCCGTTCCTGCAACGTCCGATCAAAGGGCCATACCTCAAAATCCTGTCCTCGCAAACCCGGAAGATAGGCTTCCGGTAAACACACGATCTCAGCACCCTGGGCCGCAGCTTCGGACAGGAACCGCCTGATCTTGTCCAAGCCCTCATCAAGGGTTGCGGCGATGCAAGGCGACGCCAGGGCAACGGTTAAGGTATCTTGTCGCGGGTTATCCATAATGTCTCTTCCTGCCTACTACTTTTTCATGTACGCAGCGGCAAGAGTTGTGCCGTCTCTCATGGGAATATCCATCCGCTGCGTGACTTCATAGCCCATTGCGGCATATAGCGGCTCGCCCGGCAGGGTGGCGACAAGTTCCATCCGGGTAAATCCATCTGCAATGGCCGCTTCTTCACAAGCCTGAATAATGCGCCGGCCGATTCCCTTGCGCGCCCATACCGGATGAATGAAGAACGCTCGGATACGTCCCGCGTCCTTTTTTGGATCGAGCATCGGATCCTGCGCCGCTTTCATCTGGTCGCCCCCAAACATCGTTTTTCTCTTGCTCCAGCCGCCACAGCCGACCACCTGACCTTCAGCCTCGGCGACATAATAGGTTCTATCCGAGATCACTTGCGTATCTACGCCAAAGATGTACTTGATGGCGCTCTCGATTTGCTGTGGAGTGTAGTATCCCCTGCTCAACTCCCGCACGGATCGGGGGATGAGCTCTTTTAGCGCAGGGACGTCATCCATCACAGCCAGACGAATGCTAATTTCCATAGGTGGGTATAGGCGCCATCTAGGTTCTGAATTCCAGCATGGCTATCTTTGAAGCTATTTTGCGAAACGACTGAACGGTTGCATCCGAGCGACACCTGTTTGTCTGATGACCCAAATAAGGACCTCTTGGGAAAGTCGTAAAAACACCTGTAGCGCTATCTCAAGGAAATGATGTTGTCAAT
>JACRCN010000074.1 GCA_016219005.1 Deltaproteobacteria bacterium | reverse complement strand
TTCATGAGCACCATGCTTGCCAAGCTGATGGACCGCTACCCGATCATCCTGTGGCTCGGGGCGGCGCTGCTCGGCAAGGTGGGCGGCGAGATGATGGCCACCGACCCGTTTGTCGTCGGGCTTTTCAACCTGCCCCATTGGGCGGAGTATGCGTCGATGGCTTTCTTCGTGGTCTTCGTCTGCGGGCTGAGCAAGTGGATCCTCAACCAGAAGAGGCTGAAATGCGAAACGGAGCCCGCCCGCGGCGGGGAAGTGGCCATGGCGGTTGAAGCCGGCCGCTCCGGCGGAAGCAAGTGATTTGAAGCCATCTCAAAAATAGCAGATCACAGCCGAGGGCAAGGCGCACGCCGCTGAAAAAGTGCCTCAACCGCGTCAGGCGGTGAACATTTTTCAGAGGCGTGCAACGCCGCCATCGACTGTCAGATGCATTTTTGAGATAGCTTCTTAGTAAGCGATTGGGCTCACAGGCGCTGCGGACGGCACGAACGGTTCCTGATCGCTGAAATAATCACCCCTCTCCATGTCCGCTGGAGAGGGGTGATTATTTTGACGAAGCGCAACGCCGAAGCCGCGCTTTCGGCGCAGCCTTCACTCCTTCGATTTGAAGTCCGTTGCCTCGATTCCCGCCTCTTTGATCAGCCGGTGCAGGTACTGGCGCTGGATCCCGGCGGCATCCGCCGCGCGGCTGATGTTGCCGCCGTGCTGCTCGAGCAGGCGGCGGATGTACCGGGAGTGGAAGTACTGGATGGCGCGTTCCTTGGCCTCGCGGAAAGGCATCTCGGTCAACAGGCCCTCCGACAGCGGCGGGGAGGCGGCCGGCACCGATTCCAGCTGGAGGTCCGCTACCGAAAGGCTTTGGCCGCGGCAGAAGATGACCCCGCGTTCCATGATGTTCTCCAGCTCGCGCACGTTGCCGGGGAACTCGTAGGCCATGAGCACCTGCATGGCCTCCGGCGAAATGTCCGTCACGGTCTTGCGGTTGACGGCAGCGTACTTGGCGAGGAAATGCCGGCTGAGGAGAGCGATGTCCTCTTTGCGCTCCCGCAGCGGCGGCAGCTCGAACTGGATGACGTTCAGCCGGTAGTAGAGGTCTTCCCGGAAGCGCTTCTCGCGGATGCCTGTCTTGAGGTCGTGGTTGGTGGCGGCGATGATCCTGAGATCCGCCTTCTTGGTGACAACGCTGCCGACGGGCTTGTACTCGCCCTCCTGCAGCAGCCGCAGCAGCTTGGTCTGCAGGTGCGGGCTCAAATCCCCGATCTCGTCGAGAAACAGGGTGCCCTCGTGGGCCTCCTCCACTATCCCTTTTTTTTCTTTCCAGGCGCCGGTGAAGGCCCCTTTCACGTGCCCGAAGAGCTCGCTTTCCAGAACTTCCTGGGGGATGGCGGCGCAGTTTACGGTGACCATTTTCTTCTGGCTGCGCCGGCTGTGCTGGTGAACGGCGCTCGCGACCAGTTCCTTGCCCGTGCCGCTGGGACCGGTGATCAGCACCGTTCCCATGGTGGGCGCGACCTGGCGGATGCGCTCGAAGACATCGCGCATGACCGGAGAAGCACCCACCAGCGAGGCGAAACCCTCCTTCTCCTCCAGTGCTTGTCGCAGGGCCAGGTTCTCGCGCACCATCTCCTGCCATTGCATGGCCTTGTCCACGGTGAGCAGGATGCGCTCCTGGCGGAACGGTTTGGTGATGTAGTCGAAGGCCCCCTTCTGCGTGGCCTCCACTGCCGTCTCGATGGTGGCAAAAGCGGTGAGCACGATGACGGCCGTTTTCGGCTGAAGCTTCTTGACGGCTTCGAGCAGGGCGATGCCGTCCATGCCGGGCATCTTGAGGTCGGTCATGACCAGCTCCACGGGCTGGGCGCGGAAGCGCTCGAGGGCCCGTTTCGGGTCGTTCTCGGTGATGACCTCGTAGTCCCGTTCCTCGGAGATCATGCGCCGCAGCAAGGCGAGCATGTCCCTTTCGTCGTCTACGATCAGAATGCGGCCGGGCATGGTCATTCCTCCTTCGGCATGTGCAAGGGTGCATCGGCGGTTTCCGTCAGGTCGGCCGGTGAGCCGGTGGGCAGCTTGACGGTGAAGGTGGTCCCCTGCTGTTTGCCGAGGGCCGTGGCCGGGGCGCTCGCGCACTCGATGCTCCCGCCGTAGCTCGTGATGATGCCGTAGCTCACGAACAGCCCCAGGCCGGTGCCCTGGCCCTCGGGCTTGGTGGTGAAAAAGGGCTCGAAAATGTGATCGATGTGATCCGGCGGAATTCCGATGCCGGTATCCTGGAACTGGGCCACGGCGCGCCGTGTGGACCGCTCGAGGAAGCTGCGGATGGTTAGCATCCCGCCGTTTTCCATGGCGGCCATGGAATTGGTGATCAGGTTGAGGAACACCTGCTGCAGTTGGCGGGCGTCCCCTTTGACCGGCGGCAGGCCCTCCCCCAGGGCCAGCACGAGGGTGATACCGTTTTTCTCGAGCAGGTGGCGCACGATCTTGGCGATCTCCTCGATGCCGGCGTTGAGGTCCGAGTATTCCCGTCGCTGCTTTTCCGCCCGGGCAAAGGAGAGCAGGTTCTCCACGGTTTCCTTGCAGAGCAGCCCCTGGCGCTCGATGGTCTTGAGGTCCTCGTACTGCTGGGTGCCGTTCTCGGCCTTGCGCAGCAGCAGTTCGCAGAAACCGAGGATCACGCCCAGGGGGTTGTTGATCTCGTGCGCCACCCCGGCGGCGAGCGTCCCCAGGCTGGCAAGCTTTTCGGCGTTCACCAGCTGGCGCTGCAGGTTCTTGGTCTCGGTGATGTCCCGGGCGATGCAGAGAATGGCCCCGACATCGCCCGTTTCAGTCTTGACGGGCATGAAATTGGCGCTGATCCAGGCGGAGCGCTCGCCCATCGGCAGCTCGAACTCTTCGCGGATGCTTTTGCCGGAGAGGTGCACTTGGGAGATGAGCCTGGCCTGGTGGGCGGCGCTCGGTTCCGGAAAGGCGCTGGAAAGGTGCCGTCCAATGAACGCCTCCGGAGCGCCGCCGAAAAACTTGGCCGTGAAGGTGTTCAGCGATTGGAAACGGCCTTCGCGGTCCACGGTGAAAATCAGGTCCTCGGCGCTTTCCACGAGCGAGCGGTATTTTTCCTCGGATTTGGCCAGGGCATCCGTTTTCGCCAGTACTTTGGCTTCCAGGACGCTGGACCAGCGGTTTTCCAGCCAGATGATGGCACTGGCGCCGAGGATCACCGCAAGGACCACCAGGCCCTGCAGCAGCAGCAGCCGGAATGACCCCTGGCGCAGGGCATCCTCCACCTCGGACTGCGGCGCGACCACGGCCACCGACCAGAAGCGGGGAGGGCTGTCGGCAACCTGAATCGGGCAATAGGCGATCAGTTTCTTGGTCGGCCCCGTGTAGCCGCGGTGCCAGGCCGAGTAATACCAGCCGGTTCCCTGTTCGCCCTTGAGCATCTTCTCCTTCTGGATGAAGTGGATGCGCTCGTTGGAGATGTCGGGGAATTTTTCCTCGCGAACGGCAAAGGCGTCGCGGCCGAAGAAATCCGGATTCGGGTGGTAAATGAATCGGCCCTCCGGCTCGATGACCCACGCGTAGCCGGTCCTACCGGATTGGATGGTCTTGACGATGGAGGACAGCAGCGCCGACACGTTGAGGTGGAACACCAGCACCCGCCCGGCCTCCGGCGTCAGGCGGGTGGCGATCATCATCTCCTCGCCGGCTGCGTCGGCCAGTACCGGCGATACCCAGAAGGCGGGTTCCTCTCGGGCGGTGAAACGCACCGCGTCATATGAGTCGGTCTCCGCAAGGCTGCGTTCGGACCAGCTGCCGTGCAGCCCGCCCGTGAAAACCCGGCGGGTCGTCCGATCGACGACTTCTGCTTTGCGCACACCGCTTTCCGACAGCCGCACCAGGCTTTGCTGCAGGGCGTCGGCGAACTCCCGGACGTCGGCGGTCTTTCCCCGGAGGGCCTGCGCCTGCAGGTAAAGCTCGCGCTTGACTTCCCCGATTTCGCGCTCGATGCGGGCCTTGGCCGTTTGCGCGATGACCATCTGCTGCGCGTTGAACTGGTCGGTCACGACGGCGTTCATCTCCCGGGCGGTCCACACCCCGAGGAGAATTCCGGCCGCCAGCAACGCGATGACAGCCACGTAGACGACGGCCACGATGGTGCGGCCGGCTAACGTGTCCTTGGAAATCTGCATCTGATCCTTATTATAGACGACCCTGACAGCTATTTGCCGGCCCATCATAGTCGTTTTTCGGAAAAGAGCAAGGCGGGCGGGCCCATGCCACCGACGGGATCGCTTACTTCAGGCCCAAGGAGATTGGGTTCCTCCTGTGGGCTTTGCCCTCTCGGCGGAATCGCGATTCATCAGGTAATTGTGGCGGAAAGCCGCTCCCTCAAGGACTTCAAAAAGGCGGCCACGCTGAAAGACGTGCTGCCGAGCGACCCCTTCCTGACGATGAGGATTGATGGCAGTGTAAAAACAGGTTCTCCACGCAACCGCTAATCAGGCTCGATCCGGAATTTTTTCCGGAAGCAGCGTGCGACCAGGTCTGCGGCCAGTCGCGGGTCGCCGAGGTGGTCGAAGTTGACGACCAGGTCGAACTCGGAGGCGGGCGCGTCCTTCTTGCCGAAGGCCTTCATGAAGAAGGCTTTCTGCTCCCGGTCGATTTTGATAAGCGTCTTGCCGGCTTCGGCGACGTCGATCTTCAGCAGCGATGCCAGTCGTTCGGTGCGGAAGTTGTCCGAGCAGATGAGCCGTACCGCCAGGACGCGGTCGCGGGGCAGTATCAGATGGGTCCCCCGCCCGACGAAAAGCGTCGAGCCGATGGTGGCCATGGAAAAAACGGCATTCACCAGGTTACGGAGGTAGTCGTCCATCTGGAAGGATTTTTTTCCGAACAAAAGGGCCGATAGCTCGACGGTTTTCCCCGGGTACAGTTCGTCGTAGAATTTTACTGTTTCTTTGTCCAGACGGGTCTCGCCGCTCATGTGCTCCAGGATCTCGCGGTCGGCTACACGCATGTGGAGCTTGCGGGCCAGGATGTCCGCCACCTCCAGGGCTCCGACGCCGACCTTGCGCGAAAAGCAAATGCAGGGGGGGATCTCGGTCGGCAATGCTTTCTTCTGCATGAGATTCTGGCGGCGGGCTTCCCACTCGCGTACATACTGGGATGCCACCGCGCCGGCATCCGGCCGCTTTTTGGCGTAAGTTCCGGGGACATACGAAGTGGCTGGGTTCATCATCATGACATGCCTCCCCTATGGTATCGTTTATTGGAATGTGCCCCTTCGGCCGACTTCAGCCAGAAACGTCTTCAAAATGCATGCCATTCGACGGGAGGACGGGTGCCGTTCGTGCAGCCGGCTGAATTGTTTTGTAAAACGGCCGGAACGAGGCCCCAGGAGCTTGATTTTTTAAGGAGGAAAACCGGCCGGTGGGGCCGATCTGTAAACTCAGGGATTACAGCTATCCTTTGGCAATTGATAGCGGGGGCTCGATGCCATCACCGGTCAGGCGCCAGACCATTGCGGCTGCCGATTCCACGAGCCCGGCCGCTGCCGGCGATAGCCCTCGGCCGGGCTCGAAGCACTGCCCCCGCAGGGACACCAGGAAACATTCGGGCGCCCGGCCGGTGACCGCCTGCACCAGCCAGAGGAACCCCTCCACCGGCAGCGTATGGCTGAGCGTGGACGACAGCCGCGCTTCGGGCTGGACGGCAACGCACACGATCGCCCGGGATTCGGCCGAGACATGGGCGTCGATGAAGACCAGCCGCTCGCAGCCGCCGACATCCAGCGAGAGCTCCGGCACCAGCTGCGGGACGAAGACGGCGCTGGTGTCCCCGCCGCGGTCGTCCAGTCCGGTTTCCTCCGCATCGAGCAGCTTCAATCCCAGCTGCCGGCGCAGCAGATTGACGACATCAAAGGCAACACCGTCATCCCCACGGTCCAGGTTGCCAAAACCGATGACCCGGGT
>JACRCN010000010.1 GCA_016219005.1 Deltaproteobacteria bacterium | reverse complement strand
GCGATGAGCATAAACAGCCCATTTCCAAACAGAAATAGACTATTGGATGCTACCATTATGAATAGCACAATTGAAATAACCGACTTCTTTTCTGTCATCGTCATGATCTATAGCCTTGCACAATAAAGTGATTTGCCTTTTTTCCACGGCTGGAACACCCTACCTCGTGAACACAGTCAGCCTTCTGTCGTTAGTGCCGACGATGAACCGCGCGAGCAGCTTCGTCGGGCTCTGTAGAGCTCATGTGTCGTCCTTGGAGATGATGTGGGCCGAGGGCCTCATCCGGATCGACCGGGTCGCGGATCAGAAGGCTAATTTTTCCGGAAAGCAAAGGCAGGGGTGGATGCGCAACTCAGCGCCGGTCCGGCGGATTACCTGATTTGCGCGTCACCACCCCTGCCTGGCTGGTTTACTTCCGAGGCGCGGAGTGGCTGAGCCAGTCCTCAAAACGGGTCGGACCGAGGCGCGGGTTGTCGCCGGGGGTGAGGGTTTGGTCATTCAACTCCGCGCCGAAGTAGCGTGCGTGAACGTCGGTGATCACCTGACGAACGTCTCGGTTCGCGCTCAGGAATCGCTGGACAATTTCGGCGAGACGTACCCGTTCGGGGCCGGCCACCTCGACCGTGCCGTTGACCGGCGCCCCCACTGTGACGTCGGCCATCGCGGCAGCCACGTCATCCGACGCGATGGGCTGCACAAGAGCAGGTGACAAGCGAACCGTTTGCCCGTCGGTGCCCGATTGAGCGATGCTGCCCAAGAACTCGAAGAACTGCGTTGAGCGGACGATCGTATAGGGAACCTTGGAGGCCTTGATCAGCTTTTCTTGGGCCATCTTCCCGCGGAAATAACCGCTCTCGAGAAGGCGGTCGGTGCCGACGACCGACAGTGCAACGTGATGTCCCACACCAGCAGCCACTTCCGCGGTAAGGAGGTTACGACCTGACGTCTCGAAGAATTCCAAAACAGCCTTATCCTCGAACGAAGGCGAGTTTGCCACGTCGACAACAACCCGAGCGCCTGCAAGAGCTTCAGCTATTCCATCACCAGTGATAGTGTTGACGCCCGAGGCGGGCGACGCCGCCACTACCTCATGGCCACTCTGGCGAAGTTTGTTCACGAGCTTTGTTCCGATGAGCCCGCTGCCACCGATTACAACGATTTTCATGGCTTTCGGTATGGATTGGCAGCCTGCCGGGCAATGGGGTGAATTATGTATTTTTCATCAAGCACAGCATATCCGGCAAGACGGGGGGCAAAGCGACCGGAAAAGCAGAACCCCGATCCACCGCCTACACCCTCTCCCAGAGGCGCAGGCCGGAGACCGATTTGAAATGAGCGTCATAGGTGACCGCTACGGACCCGGTCTCCAGCGCATGGGCGGCGATCCAGACGTCGTTGATCGGTAGCGGTGTTCCGGATTTCTTGAGCTTGTATTTCACGAGCCCGAACACCTCTGCGGTTTCGGCTGTGGCATTCAGGATTTTCACGGTCGGCTTCATCAGAAACCGCTGCAGGGTGTCTTTATTCTCACGTTCTCTCGCCCCGCCGGCAAAGCCGGCGTATAGCTCGCCAAGCACAAAAACGGACATGTAGACGGTTTCCGCCGACGATACGACATCCAGCGCATCCTCATCGCCGGCCAGCAAACGCGTGTACGCGTTGGTATCCAGGACTATTTTTTTCACCGCCAGTCTCCCGGATCGACTTTACGAAGCTGTTTGGTATTTTGCTTGAATTCGGATAGATCCGCATCCGACCAAGTCCCGCAGAATTCCTCGAAATCGCCCCGCATGCTGCCGCTGAGATTGGGCTTCACGCCGAGAGAGGATTCCAGGATTTTCTTTATGGTCTTGTTAATACTCAACCCTTCGGATTGCGCCTTGGATTTGATCAACTCCGCGAGGGGCTCGTCAACACCGTGAATCGTAATTGATTTCATCTTGCCTCCAGATGAACCACATTATGAACCAATTAATGAACCAATTAATATTATAATAGTTCATAATACCCATGAAATCAACTCGACTGGCCCATCCAGGACCAGCGCATGAGGCTCCGTGCCAATGTTGGAATTTATCGGAATCAGTCAGTCGGCCGTAATCCAGGCCATTAATTGCCGCAACCAACTGCGCGGCGGGCAGTTTTCGAAGCCTGTGCGGGAATCCGGCCGTCATCAAGGCAGGCAATGGAAGGCAGTTCGGCAGCGGCAACCGGTTCGTCCGGCATTGACCTGCCTTTTTCATGCGTTAATCATATTTGACCACCTGATAAAGGCAAAAGAAATGTGCGGACGCTTTGCACGGCACAGTTTATCACGCGAGCTTGAGCGGTTTTTTAATCCTCAAACCGGAGGCCTACGATGCGTGGCTTGATCCGTAAACAAGGAACCTGCCAGAATCGAGGAAATCCTGATGAAAGGCTTTGTAAAGGAACTCAGGTGCTATCCGGTATCGAAGCTGGTAAATCAGGTTGGAAACAACAAAAAGGAATGCATGCAGCCGTTGAAGGAAGCCAAAAGACAGGGCCTCGGCGTTTTTGAGATAGCTTCTTGACACATCCCCAAATCGTGCGGAACCTTATGACGAAAGCCTTACAGATCGTTTAACAGGGTGTTGAAAAACCGCGCCTGAGGCCGTGATCCGGCGTTGTGCGGCTTGAATGCACCGGGATTTAAAACCGATAAAACAATAGGGATCTCGGTACCCGGTAAAAATTAACTCTCCACACCCAAGAGTTGCTGCCTTGTGGGCGTTCGCCTGACCTCCGTTTGAATCTTGCCGGTTTCATCTCCATTTGACTGTCCTCCTTTTGTTCTATCTGGTTTTAATCGAAGGCAAAAAACGAACCTGCTGCTTTATTTTGTCATGCTCCTGATCGAATTGCACTGGGGTGGACAGGAGCTTTTGGAGCAAACCGGAAGGAGGCATACCATGACCGAGATTATACTGATGGTGCATGTCTTGTTCGGGGTGTTGTGTATTGTCGCAGGCGTCTGGTTGTTCGTTGACGTCCTGCACGCCAGTGAGGCAAACCAGGGGCGCATCAGGGCCATGAGCATGGCGGTTGCGGTTCTGATGTGGCTGGCCTATCTGGTCGGCGGCTACTGGTATCTGACTTTTTACTACGCAGATAAAGCGATAATTCTAAAAGGTCCCTGGCCGTTCGCTCACACCTTTTTCATGGAGATGAAAGAACATGTGGCGATCATGCTTCTGCTCCTGGTCACCTACCTGCCGATTGCCGCTGCAAACAATACGGCTGTCAATAAAGGGGCACGGAAGCTTGTGCTCTGGGTCGTCGGATTTATCGTATTGATCGGAATTACGATAGAGGGGGCCGGGGCGATTATCAGCATCGGCGCGAAGGTCGGTCTGCTGGCGGTTAAGGGATAGGAGGCGTGCCATGGAAGCAATTAGCAGGTATACGGTGTCGTTTGGAGCTTCGTTGGCGATCACCAGCATATTGAGCGCCCTTCTGGTGGTGCTGAAGGAATTAAACGAAGATAGTGTCCTGGCATGGATGAAGGGACTCACCAGCCATCACTGGATTACCCACGGCTTGTTCATGGTGATTGCCTTTTTCGCGATCGGCTGGGGCTTGGCGAAGATGAACAAGGGCGAGGGGCTGAAGATGAAGCCTGAGCGCCTCGTTTGTATGATCGCGAGCGGCGTTGTGATAGGCGGGCTCATCATCTCAGGGTTTTATCTGGTATTTTAAGAGATATTTGAAGAGGGGGCCGTCAGGCTGCTGAAAACGGGAATCGGGCCGTCAGACGGTATCTGCTCGCTGATTCCTCTTTACGACCGAAGCTGGGTCAACCACTCGTTGCAAGGATAGAGAAACGGGCAGCCTTTATCGGCCATCTCCAACGGGGGCCGCTATTGCAATCGCTTTGGAATCGTATCGCAAGTGCTCTTTCTGCTCTGTGTGGCCATCCAGCGGTATAGGGGATCGCGCGCAATGTATGCAAAGATTGCGAAGAGCGTGCATAACACGGTCACGATGATGAAAAGCATATAATTCTTGGTGAAGATGCAAGCCCCCTGCAAGCTGATGGCGATGGTGCCGGGCATTCGGCCAATCGTGGAAATGACAAAAAACACGCGTGCCGGCAGACGCGTCAATCCGAGGAACAGACAGAGAATATCTTTGGGGAACACCGGAGACAGGAAAAAGATAAAGATGACCAGGATCCCCTTGTGCTGGACCAACTCGTTGTACTTATCATAGGTTTTGCAGCTTACCAGCCGGCGCACCACGCGCTCCCCCAGGTAATTCCCGATGTAAAAATTGAGCATGGAGCCCAGGGTCAAGCCGATGGTTGAAAGGAAAAACCCACTCCAGGACCCGAATATGTAGCCCCCCAGGAAACCGGTTACATCCCCGGGTATGGGGGCGAACAGGACTTGCCCGATCTGGATAGCAACGAAAATTAGCGGTGCCGCCCAGCCACTGGACTTCACAAGCCGGTGTACGGATTCACGGTCGCAAAAAAAGTCATAGCAACCCACCAATTTGGCCCAGAGGCTGCCGTCCATCAGCAGCAAGACGACAAGGCAGGAGGATAAAAAAACGCCACCCGCAATGAAAACGACCAACCGTCTCAACTTGGCAGTGTCCGTCATGGGGCAGGGAGTCTATCCCGCCTCGGTCGATTTGAAAAGGATTTTTTAAATAAACCAGGCTTTTTTAATTTCAACAGCTCCAGCCAATTCGGATAATCCCGATAGGTTGGCGGTGCGGCCCTATCATGTTGTTAATACGGAATATTTTATCTTTACAATTTTAAAAACAACATGTAGTCCCCATATTATTCAGGCGGTTGACCTGTCTGTTCCATGCATTAATCATATTCAGGAACCGGATAAGAGCAAACAAAATGCGTGAACCGGTGGCCGGAATCAGCGGAATACGCACCCGGGGGGATTTGAGCATGAAAACGCTCATCCTTGGCTCTATTATTCTTTTATTCATCCCCTTTCTTCCTCTTTCCGCCAATGCGCAACAATTCCTGAGGATGGTCGGACCTGAGGATGTCGGAGGAGCATGGGGAGAGGTGATCAGCCGCTTCCATGCCCAGCATCCCGACATAAAGGTCGATTACATCTCAGGCCCCTGGTCGACCGATGAACGCCAGAACATGTACATCCGGTCTTTTCTGGGAGGAGACGCCTTCGAGCTGGTTTATATGGATGTGGCCTGGACGGCGAAGTTTGCCGCGCAGGGGTGGCTCCTGCCCCTGGACAAGTGGTTTCCTCCTGAAAAACGCGAGGCGTTCCTTCCGGCGGACATTGAAGCCGGTTTCTACGGAGATCATTTCTACAGAGTCCCCGTCAGAACCGATGTGGGGGTGCTCTACTACAGAAAAGACCTCATGCCATACCCTCCCAGGACATGGGAGGAATTCGAGGCGGTCTGCAGGCAATACGCGGATCCTCCCGGCCGGTATTGCATCGTTTTTCAGGGAATGCAGTATGAGGGTCTTGTATGCAACTATCTTGAATACCTCTGGGGGGCGGGCGGATCGCCCCTTGACCGGGATCAAAATGTTCTTCTTGATAAAGCGGAAAACGTATCGGCCCTGAGCTTTATGAAGAAGGTGATTGACGCGGGCTGGGCTCCCAGGAGTGTGATCACTTTCCAGGAGCAACAGACGTTGGAGTTCTTCGAACAGGGCAAGGCTCTGATGATGAGAAACTGGCCTTACGCCTGGACGGTCCTGAGCCGTTCGCCTCTTGAGCGAAAAGTGGGGATTGTTCCCTTCATCCATCAGACCGGCAAAGAACCGGCAGGTACACTCGGAGGCTGGGGGCTGGGGATGGCCCGGACCGCGAAATCTCCCGAGGCGGCATGGAGATTCATCGAATTCGCGAGTTCCTCCGAGGCCCAGAAGATTCTGCACTTCAGAAGGGGTGCGGTCCCCACCCGCAGATCCCTTTTCCAGGATGAGGAGATTTTGAAAGAGAGCCCGCACTACAGGGATCTCTATGAAGTGCTGTTAAAGGCCCGGCCGAGACCGGTTCACGCCGAATATCCCAGGATAAGCTCCATTCTTCAAAAGCACGTAAGCGCCGTCCTCGTGGGAATCGAAAGCCCCCGGGATGCTGCCCTCCGGATGGATCAGTCCATCGAAGGCGTGCTCAAGGGGAAAAGGCGCAGTTGGCCCGGGCGTCTTTTTCTCGACTATGACCTGCAAAAGACCCTTTTGAACACCCTGATCTTCACCGCCGTCTCCGTGCCCTTCGAATTCCTCCTGGGACTTGTCTTCGCCCTTTTGATCAACCTGCCGTTCCGGGGAAGGTCTCTGGGACGCCTCGCCATGTTGGTTCCCTGGGCCCTTCCGACCGCCGTGATGGCCATGGCCTGGCAGTGGATGTTCAACAATCCCTTCGGCGTGGTCAACGATCTTCTTGTAAGGATCGGGCTTCTGCGGGAACCGCTGGATTGGCTTTCCACCCCCGAGGGAGCCATGTTCTGCGCCGCCTTCGCCGATGTCTGGAAGACCACCCCCTTTGTCACCATTATCCTCCTGGCCGGGCTTCAGACCATCCCGGGGGCGCTCAGGGAGAGTCTTACCATCGACAGCGCGGGGAAAATCGCGATGTTCTTTCATCTGTATTTACCCCTGCTCATGCCTTTCATCCGGGTCGCCTTTATATTCAGGATCATCCATGCGGCCGGGATTTTCGACCTGATGTGGGTCCTCACCAAGGGGGGACCGGCGGACACGACGAGGACATTGAGTCTTTACATCTACGACCTTGCCTTCCGATACGATGAGGTGGGATATGGACTCTTTCTCACCGGTCTATTCATGATCTGCCTTATCCTCGTCAGCCTGTTGATCGTTCGGCTAACGACTCTCCAGTACGAAAGGATATGAAAGTGAAGAAAATTCTCTTCTACTTATTGATCGGCTCCATTTTTCTATATTGTCTTTTTCCCTTTGCCTGGACGCTGCAGACGGCTCTAAAGCCCGCAGAGGAGGTCTTCCGTCTTCCCGTGAGCTACTTTCCCGAAACGGTCTCCCTGCAAAATCTGGGGGACGTTTTCACCCGGAGACCATTTGGCCGGTATGTCTTGAACAGCCTCATTGCAGGGGGAGCGGCGACGGTCCTTACGGTATGGGCCGCTTCCATCCTTGCCTTCCGGTTGAGAGCCATGGACCTTCGAAGGGCGATGCGGATCCAGAGGTGGTTTCTCGCGGGGGCCATTCTTCCGCCCGCCCTTCTGGTCATCCCGGTCTTCATCGTGATGAAACAACTGGCCCTGGTGAACAATTACCTGAGTCTCATCCTCTCCTATACGGCCCTCAATCTTCCATTTGCACTATGGATGCTTCACGCAGCCTTCAGGAAGCTGCCCCGGGAGCTGGACGAGGCGGCCGTCCTGGACGGCTTCTCTTCTTCCGCCATCCTTTACCGGATCATCCTTCCCCTGAGCCGCCCGTCTCTGGCGGTGACGGCCGTGCTCGTCTTTATCTTCTGCTGGAATGAGTTTATCTTGTCCCTGACGTTAATGCCCTCGCAGGCTATGTATACCGTTCCGGTGGGTATCGCCCTCCTCAGCGGTGCATCCGTCTATGAAATCCCCTGGGGCGAAATCAATGCAGCCGTAGCCTTAACCACAATCCCCATCATCCTTGTCATCGCGGCGCTTCAGCGCTGGATTATCGAGGGGCTGACCAGTGGGGCCGTCAAAGGATAGGACCATGGCCGAAATCGAACTGAAAAGGATCAGCAAGGGTTTTCTGGGAGGGACGGTGGCCGCCCTCAGGGAAATGGATCTCAAGATCCCCGACGGCGCCTTCACCGCCGTGCTCGGTCCTTCGGGATGCGGCAAGACGACCTTGCTCAGGATTATTGCCGGTTTGGAACAGCCGGATGCGGGAGAGGTTCTGATTGGAGGACGGGTGGCGAACCACGTTCCTCCCCCTGAACGCAACGTCGCCATGGTCTTTCAGAACTACGCGCTCTATCCTCACAAGAGGGTTTTCGAGAACATCGCGATCGGGCTCAGATTGAGAAGGTATCCCAAAGAAGAGATCAGAGCGAAAGTGAATGAAGTCTCGCGGATCTTGAGGATCGAGGACCTCATGGAGCGTTATCCGAAGCAACTTTCCGGAGGTCAGCAACAGCGGGTGGCCCTGGCCCGGGCCCTGGTAAGAAAGCCTGAGGTGTTCCTTCTGGACGAACCCCTCAGCAATCTGGATGCCCAGGTCAGAGACTCCACGCGCACGGAGCTCAGAAAACTCTTCCGGGAGCTAAACGCCACCGTCCTTTATGTGACCCACGATCAAACCGAGGCGATGATGATGTCGGATTTTCTCGTTGTCATGGACGCCGGAGCGATCCGGCAGGCCGGAGACCCAATCCACATCTACAAAGAACCGGGGCACCGCTTCGTAGCGGAATTCATCGGAACGCATCGCATCAACACGGTGGCGGGCCGGTTGGAGAACGGGCGGTTTAAGTCAACCGATGGTGCGATCGTCCTCGATACGATGATTCGAAAAACCGGGGACGTTTTGATGGAAATCCGGCCTGAGCATATCGCTCACGGAAGCCGGGAGGACATCACCTTGGAGGGAGAAACGCTGCTGGTGGAACCGATGGGACCTACGAATCTTGTCTCCGTAAGGGTAGGGGAAAACGAGTTGAAGATGTTTCTTTCCAGCCCCCCGAGGGTGGGAGAGCCCATGCGCCTGTCCTTCTCATCTCGTAAAGCGTATTTTTTCGAGGCTCAAAGCGGCCTGCGGCTTTGACCTGCATTCCACCCCCTCTCGACCCACGCCCGGGCGGTGCCGGTCAAGGAGTGCCCGGGATTGGAATGCGATTACATTTCGACTTTCCGAGCAAGGAATTAAGGTGAAATCCCGCTGGCACGTGATGAAGCAGGGTGAATATGGATGCTGCGGGCCGACTCATCGCAGGCCTCCGAGCCACCTGCCGTCAGGCAGGGGCTTGCACCGGTCTGGTCCGGATCTCCCAGTTACATCAACTGATCATGCATCCCTCTTCATCTCCCTTTTCGGCCTTGCTCCCAAGGGTCAGAACGGCCTTCTCGTAATAGGTCTGAAGTTCTCGAAGGCGATTTACGGGAAACATCACCTCATTCGAACTGATCGGCTCCTTCCCTTCCCCTGTGATAGTCTCTCGAAAAGTCGCACTGTCTACGTTCCTATCACCGTCCGCGTCGATAAGAACCCACTGGCGAATCGTTTCCCTGGATGATTCGGCATCGGTGGTGATGACCTTCACGATAAGGCCCATGCTATGGGCAACCGCTATTTCCTGATTTTCCGGTGGCACCAGAAAACTGAGCACGAGGTACATATTAAACGCCCTGCCGGGTTTCAGGCCCTCTTTCATGACGCCGGTCTCATCCGATTTTTCTATATATTTCGTCACCATCAGGAATTCATTCGGCATAGGCGACAAGGGATTGCGGCCGACATCTTGCTGAACCTGAATGCATTTTTGCAATTCGATAGCCGGCGGATCTTTCAAGGAAGGCGACTCCGGAGCCTGATCCGCAGCAAGAGCGCTCCCCGATAGAATCATCCCTGTACATGCGGCGAGGACAACCATGCGCATTTTTAAAAACCGAAATATCTTCATTGCTTTTTCCTCCATGAGGATTGATTCATCTCCCCCGTGAATAATCTATGCGTAAGAACCCATGATGCGAATGTCAGTGGGGTGAATCATGTATTTTCAGGATTAATAACAGAGTGTTCAAAAACAAGCATCAGGCCCTCAGCCAAGGCGTGAGGCGTTTTGAAAAGCGCAGCATATCGAGCGATATGTGAGCATTTACAAAAGCCGCACAACGCCGGATGACGGCCTTAGGCGCGGTTTTTCACCACCCTGTTTAAGTTGCTTACTGAAATAAAAGAGTCAAGGATAATCAAGGAAACCTAAGCAGGAGTACCGCCATGAAAAACATTTACTTTAGGATTAACATACCCAGGATGATGTTATATGATCACTCAAAGGATCGGATACCCAGTACGTTAACATAGAGCCGGCTGTTGCAGGCGTTCTCAAGAAATCAACAGGTGAACGAGGAGGACTCAGTGGAGAAGCAAAGATGCCTTGCGGGCAAGACCGCCATCGTAACCGGTGCCAGCTCCGGCATAGGACAAGCCACAGCGGCTACACTGGCGCGGGCAGGCGCTGCGGTCGTGATCCATGCACGCCGCAAAGACCGCCTTGATAAGGTGGCTGGGGAAATTGCCGCCCAAGGGGGAAAAGCCCTTGCCGTACCGGGCGATTCGGGTGTTCAGGCGGATATCGATCGGCTGCTGGAGAAAACGCTATCGTGGAATGATGGTGGCGGCAAGTATGACATCGTCGTCATCAATGCAGGCCGCGGACTGGCCGGCGGCATCCTTAACAGCGATGAATCGCAGTGGCAGGACCTTTACCAAATCAACGTGCTCGGCGCTGCCCGCCTGATGCGGAGAGCGGCTCAATACATGGTCCAACGGAAAAGCGGCGACATCGTGGCCCTCGGTTCGGTGGCGGGACGAAATATTTCACCCTTCAGCGGGTTCTACGGTTCCAGCAAGTTCGCCATCGGAGCGCTTGCCGAAGCGCTTCGCCGTGAGGTCTGCCCCCATGGGGTACGCGTCTCCCTGGCGATGCCGGGGGTTGTGGCCAGTGAATTCCAGACGGTAGCCGGTTATAACGAAGAAAACTTCGGCAAGGCGGTTGCCCAATTCGGCAAAATCTTCGAACCCCAGACCATTGCGGATGCCATTCACTGGCTCCTCACGTTGCCGCCGCATGTCAACGTCAACGAAATCATGATCCGCCCCACGGGCCAGACTTTCCCGTGACATGACATAGGGAGGCTGCGCTATGGCTGACAAACAAAAATACTGGTTTCCCGCCAAGCGCTACGGTTGGGGCTGGGGTCCGCCGACCGCTTGGCAGGGCTGGGCTGTATTGGCTGTCTTCTTCTGCCTGATAGCCGCTGGCGCACTGGTGCTGTTGCCGGATCGAGGGCCGGGTGCTTTCGTTGCCTACTCGGCGCTGCTCTGCGTGCTTCTCATGGTGGTTTGCTGGTTCAAGGGAGAGCGCCCGCGCTGGCGTTGGGGCAGGCGCTGAAGGCGCGCAATCCTTAATCGGCGACAATGTTGGGTGAACATTATTCCTCGCGGAGTCTATTCCCATGAAACCTCGAATAACGCTTATCACTCTTGGCGTTGACGATCTGGAGAGGGCTGTTCGGTTTTATCGCGACGGTCTTGGCTTTAAGACCTTAGGTATTGTCGGCACGGAGTTCGAATATGGGGCAGTCGCCTTCTTTGACCTGCAGGCGGGTCTGAAGCTCGCGCTTTGGCCGAGAAGGAGTATTGTCCGTGATACGGGGATCCCTCTTGGCAGCACAAGCTCGACTGAGTTCACCATTGGGCACAACGTTTCATCAAGAGTCGAGGTCGACGCGGTAATGGAACAAGCCACAAGGGCCGGTGCAGTCGTCGTAAAGCCGGCGCACGAAACCTTTTGGGGCGGTTACGCCGGCTACTTCCAGGATCCTGACGGGCACCTGTGGGAAGTGGCATGGAACCCTCAGTGGGTTGTCCAGGAGTGAGGCACAACATCCGGCACATGCGGATCGGCCGACGGCATCTATCATTTCCCCGGCAGGATTAGAGAAGCTTTTTGAGGAGATCGCCGGTCCGCCAGAACTTGAGAAGGTTGGAAGTCGCTTCGTAACCCCATCTGAGCCCCGATGGCGGCGTTGCAGGCCTCGCGAGATGCTCACATCCGGCCGTGGTTGCAACGCCGCCATTGACTGTCAGATGCATTTTTGAGATAGCTTCCGGTTAATTCTGCTTCTATCGACAGGTTTGCGGCGATGATGAATGCATCCGATAGTTCCAAGGATTGGGCGGACGGCGTCCACGAACTGTTCAAAACGCATCAAGTGGATATCGTTTCGTTTGTACCGGATGGCGGGCTTAGGCGGCTGATCGCGCTGTGTCAGGCAGACCCGGGTATGCATGCCGTCACGTTGACGACCGAGCAGGAAGGCATCGCGCTGGCGGCAGGCGCGTTTCTGGGCGGCAAGCGCGCCGCTCTCCTGATGCAATCCAGCGGCGTGGGCAACTGTGTGAACATGCTGTCGCTGCCACGTGTATGCAACATGGCGTTTCTATCGCTGATCACCATGCGCGGTGAGTGGGGTGAATTCAACCCATGGCAGATACCGATGGGGCAAAGCACACCAACTGTTTTGGAAGCCTGTGGAGTATTCGTCTACCGCGTGGACACGACGGAGGACGTCGTTCCAACTGTCGAGGCCGCCCTATTACTGGCCTTTCAGAGTCGCCGGAGGGTTGCGGTCCTGCTTTCACAAAAATTGCTGGGTGCCAAGAATTTTGCCCGAGGCGATAAATGAGCATGCTCCATCGGCGCGATGTAGTGCGCGATTTGCTGCGGGGACGCGGCGATCTGGTTGTGGTGGCCGGTCTTGGAGCGCCCGCTTATGACGTGGCCGCATGCGGAGACGAAGCGCTCAACTTTTCTCTATGGGGGGCGATGGGTGGTGCGGCGATGGTTGGGTTGGGGCTGGCATTGGCGCAACCCGAACGCAACGTATTGGTGCTGACCGGCGACGGTGAGATGCTGATGGGATTAGGTAGCCTTGCGACCATTGCGACGCAGCACCCACCCAACCTCCACATCGTAGTGCTGGACAACGAACGCTACGGTGAGACCGGTCAGCAGGCCACCCACACCTCAGCGGGGGCCGACCTCGCGGCGATTGCTCTTGCCTGCGGCATCCCACATGTTCGTACGGTGCGGCAGGCCGATGAACTGGTCGCCCTGCAAAATGATCTGTATCGCCGTGCGGGGGTTTCTTTTGCGGTCGTCAAGATCTTGCCGGAGGATCTGCCGCGCGTGCTGCCGCCGCGGGACGGCGCATTCTTGACCCAGCGCCTGCGCGCGGAGTTGATCGGTGCGGAACGCGCCTTGGAGGGGTAGCCCTGCAGCGCGCGATTGCCGCCGACCATTTTGAAGGCCCTCACGAGAAGCTATCTCGAAAATGCATCTGACAGTCGCTGGCGGCGTTGCCCGCCTCTGAAAAAGGCTCGCCACCTGACGCGGTTGCGGCGCTTTTTCAGCGGCGTGCGTCTTGCCCTCGGCTGTGATCTGCTATTTTTGAGATGGCTTCGAGTCTCATCTTATGGAATTTTCTTTGCTTCCAGGTTGTTCTTCAATTGATGTCGCTTCTTGAGGAAGCTGTGTGACGTCTTTTCATCAAGTCGTCCACTGTCGCGGCCAATCGGCTTAGTTTCTCGGCCCCGTTGGCAAGCTGTGATAAAGCGACGATGATATACCGAAAATTCTCGTGTACAATGACACCGCTGTCCGCATGCCAGTTTTTCCATGTGCCGGATTTGCGGTATATTTTGACGCCGGGTCGGTCTTCCAGACCTTTCACGAATTTGTGTTTCAAGCCGGAGTCGGACAGCATTTCCTGCATCTCTTTCGTCAGTTCCGGCGGCAGCAGGCGGTTGGTAAACAGCAGATAGTAGAATCTGGCCACCTGCATGGCCGTGGCGCCGTGAGAGATTTGATGCAAAGGATCTCCCTTCCACACGGGAGCCTCGCTGTAATCCTTGCCGACCCACAAGCCCCCGTTGAATTCGGGATCATAAAAACGAAAACGGTCAGACTGCAGAATTTCCGCCAGATTATCCATGCCCACACGGTTTAAAATCAAGCTGGCATCTACGTTTGAAGAATATCGAATCATGCGGATGCAAGCTTGCCGCGTTTGATCGTCGAGAACCATTTTTCCGCGCTCGATCTGCACAAAAGCGCCCAATAGTATTGCGATTTTGGGCAGACTGGCTGCGTACATCATTTCATCGCCGTTGAGGGTGGCAACTCTTGGACGGTAAAGATTCGTGATGTCCACCAAAACGACGGCGGCCCGCTTTTCTTCGATGGCTTTTAAAAACTCCGGTTCGAGTTCTTTTTTGAGCGAAGCTATCAAGGCAGACTGCAGATCCGGGTCAAGGCTCGCATGCAAAGAAGGATACGGACGCTCCTTGATACATGAATAGGCAAGGACCACACTCACCATAAGCAACAGCATCCATTGGAATGCTTTCACCTTATCCCGTTCTTTGCGTTTGCTGGAAAAATGCATCGCCATTAGCACATTCCGGCGGATGTCAGCGGCCCGGATCGCAAGCCGGTATCGATTGCTCCCTGACGGCCTTCTTGTTTCGCAACATATCAAGGCACTTGCTGCTTTACAATTATCAAGAAAAGCACGAGGAGCAATGGAGCGTGTAATGTATTTTATTCTTTGCAGGGTATCCGGCGTGAGAATTTGTTGGCGACAAGCGGAAGCGCTTGCTTTTCCCGGCCTTGAAGTCAGAATGAACCGGGCCCATCCGAATCGCCGGGATGCGTGAGCGGTACCGGTTGCCTGAAAACGAATACATGATAGACCCCATTCTATTCCATCTTGAATATCCATAATGTAAATGCGTATATAAAGCCTATTGGGGAAACGTTCAGGGATACGTCAGAGAAGACGGCCGGCTCTGGTGTGATTTGGCCTGAAAGCGGGATGAATGAAGAGCCGGCCGGCCTCTGCCGGGGAGTTTGCTCTTCACCAGGTACCCATTCGGCTCGGGGCACATCGTCCGCACCTGCCGGGGGGCTTTGCCGATTCAGGCCCTGATCAGCCGGACGAGGTTGATTTGACGAGGATGAAAGATATCACCTACAGATATCTTCCCCCGGTCGGCGTCCGAGAGCCTTCCGAGCGCTTCGCGTTGGAGCGGATCGATAGCCGGACTGAGGCGCGGGGCACGGTGTTGATGAAACCAGAGGTCAACGCCACCCTGCTTTCTCGAGACGCACCATGAAAGAGAACGGCTATGAATCTTGGACTGAAAGGCAAGCGGGCGCTCGTGACGGGCTCAACGGCCGGCATCGGGCTGGCAACCGCGCGCGCCTTGGCAAGCGAGGGCGCGTACGTGACGGTGAATGGCAGGGCTGAGGCGCGCGTTCGCCCTGCGGTCGCCCGGTTGCGAGACGAGCTGTCGGGTGCGACCGTCGATGGAATTTCGGCGGATCTGAGCACGGCCGACGGCTGCCGGGCGCTGATCGACCAACTGCCGCATGTCGACGTGCTCGTCAACAATCTCGGCATCTACGAGCCGAAACCGTTCGATCAGATTTCCGATGGCGACTGGATGCGCTTCTTCGAGATCAATGTGCTGAGCGGGATCCGGCTCGCGCGCCACTATGTGCGCGGCATGCGATCGCGGAACTGGGGACGCATCGTCTTTGTCTCCAGCGAATCGGCAGTCCAGATCCCGACTGAGATGATTCACTACGGCATGACCAAAACCGCGCAGCTGGCCGTGTCGCGCGGGCTGGCCGAAACCCTCGCAGGCACCGGCGTTACAGTCAACAGCGTGCTTCCCGGACCGACGGCCTCCGAGGGCGTCGGTGAATTCGTCGCACAGATGGCTGCGGCCCGCGGCGTGGACGTCGCTACGGTGGAACGGGAATTCTTCGCGACCGCACGCCCCTCCTCGCTGCTCCAGCGTTTCGCCACCCCGGACGAGGTGGCGGCGATGATCGCCTACGTCTGCAGCGTGCATGCGTCCGCAACGACGGGCGCGGCGCTCCGGGTCGACGGCGGCGTGGTCCGGGCTATCGCGTGAGGCACGGTCTGACCCTTGGTCACCGTGCCCGCAAGATTTCGGATAAAGACAGCGGGAAGGGTTGAAGGCCGAAGAGGCTTGACCGCGGGACTCGATGAACGATGAACGACACGATCCTCTGGCGCAGGCTCGACCTTCCGGGCCACGAGATCGGAAGGCTCGCATCGCGTAGCGACGGATGGGAGCTTTCCGGTACCGCTGTATTCGCTCACGAGGCGCGACCGTGCCGGCTGGACTATTTCGTGGCATGCGATCCGGATTGGCGTACGGTTTCAGCCCGGGTGCGGGGGTGGGTTGGGGGCCGGGAAGTTGATCTCAACGTCTCCGTTGATGCGCAGCGGCAGTGGCGCCTGAACGGGGCGGATTGCACTGCAGTTGCGGGCGCGCTCGATATCGACTTGGGATTCAGCCCTTCCACCAATCTTCTTCCGATCCGGCGGCTCGCGCTGGCCGTCGGCGAAGAAGCCGCGGTGCGAGCCGCGTGGCTGCCTTTTCCGGCGTTGATGTTCCAGCCACTTGCACAGGTGTACCGGCGCGAGGGAGAGACGTTGTACCGGTACGAGTCGGGAGGCGGGAGCTTCGTGCGAATGTTGGAGGTGAACACCACCGGCTTTGTCATGAGCTATCCGGGGCTCTGGCAGGCAGATGCATCCATTTAACCGCGGAGTTAAGCGATGTCCGAGCCGGTGAGCCCGTTGCGGCTCGAGTTCCTTGCCTGGATCGCCAGTCGGCGGCGCACCTACATCGAGGCCATGGAGGCTTGGCGAAGTACGTGTCCCCGGCATACCGTATGGGAGGACGCGATTATAGACGGTCTCATCCGGGTCGATAGCAAGGGCTCGGTCCAGCAGTCCGCGGTGATCCTTACGCCAAAGGGCAAAGCCATTCTCGACGGAAACGCCAGTAACAGATCGACACAACCCTGACCCGTTCAATCGGCTCAAGATCCCGCAATCCCAGTCCGAGATCTTCAAGGACCGGAGGAGCCATGCTCACATTGTACATGGTGGTCGAGCATTTCAAGGAAAAAGACGCGGTACCTGTCTATCGCCGCTTTCGCGATGAGGGCCGTATGGTCCCTGAGGGCCTGGTCCATGTTTCGAGCTGGGTCGATCATAAGCTCGAGCGCTGCTACCAGTTGATGGAAACAGCCGACCGTGCGTTGCTGGATGAGTGGATGGCGAACTGGAGCGACCTTGTCGATTTCGAGGTGGTTCCGGTGCTCACATCCCAGCAGGCTGCCGAGAAGATCGCTCCGCTGCTCTAGGCGCAGAGCCGCCCTGGGTGGAGGCCACGATACCCATCGACGTCGGACTCTTTACGAACGAGGCCATAATCGTTTAGACCTGGCAAGCTTCCAGAAATAGCCTGCCATAAGAATTTTATATTACTCCGGCAATTCAACCCATCTGTTTTCAGCGAGTCAGGGCGCCCGGCGGACAGGCCCGCTGGCGTTTGCCTCACCCCCCGGCCGGACATTCGATTTTAGCTTTCGGGTCGATCTTCGCGGCCTGGGAGGATTTTTCATCCCAGACCTGCGTGAGATAACCCTTATGCTTTTCAAAGAGCACGGCCTGTTCTTCAACCAGCGCCTCCGCCTCCTGGGATGACATGCTCCCGCTCTGCCGCACAAAGGATGCCACCCGGGCGAAATAGAGAGGGGTCATGATATCCAGCAGTCTGTTGCGGTTCACGGTCCAATGCCTGTAGGTGGCCGCCAGTTCATAGAGGATTTTCACCCATGATTCCGTGGGGAGATGAAAGTCCTTGGTGTCCATGCAGGCGGTTTCGCCGATCTGTTTGAAGCTTGCCTCGTGAAAGATTTCGCGCCAGAGCGGCGAGAACTGCTGGTAGCCGGTTTTGAAGAGGTCGATCATCAAATCGAGATTCACCTCTACGGGCTCGGGTTCCGATGGGCCCTCGAACCCGAAGGTCGGCAGCGTCTCGCTGCCCTTGATGCCTTTCCAGTAACTTTCATAGCGTCCCATCAGGGAGAAGAGCGCCGACAGCACCTGCCGGAACATCGGGCCCAGGTGCTGCCCGGGGTCCTTGACGTCGTGCACCTTGACCCCGAGATTGGACTGGCAGATCCGGAACCCCTGGGTGATGGCGCTCGTGGTCATCCAGATGTCGATGCCGAAGCGCGCCACGTCCGTCAGCCACACATCCTGCTCCGCGTAAAATCTTGCCACGTCCTGGGAGATGGCAAAATCCCCTCCGATGGGCTGGCGGATGCGTTTGCCGTAGAGGGCCCGGGTCAGGTTGTAGACGATGTTGTTGGTGATGGTGCCGTCGTATTTGTGCCTCACGTACACGGGGGCCACGAACTGGTAGCCTTTCTCCAGGACCGGTTCCAAGAGGTATTTTACCCAGTCGGCCGTGATGCTGCGCAGATCCGAGTCCACCATCGCGCACACCGACACGTTGAGCCGGTTCGCCGCTTCAAACACGGACCTCAAGGCCGTGCCCTTTCCCGCCGGGCCCCGGTAGATGGAGATGAGCTTCTCCTGCCAGGGCTTGATTTGAAACTCCTTGGCCGCCTCGCGGGTGTCGTCGGTGGAGCCGCCGTCAGCGATGAAGATGACGCTGCGCTTCTCCTTGTAGTGCTTGGCCAGGCCGTGGGTGATCATCTGGATCACGTGCGCGATGGTGCTCTCGTTGTTGTAGCAGGGCACGCCGACGAGAATGTCGGCAGAGCCGATTTCCTCGATGCGTTTGCTCGTGTAGGCTCGCAGCGCGGTGTCGTAATGCATGGGTTAAGCCTCCTCCTTGGGCTTTTCAATCGGGGCGATGGATCCAGGCATGGCTTTCGTTAACGTATTCCGAGGACGTACCGATCAGCAGGAATCACCAGGGTCGAGCCACCTTACGAAAATTATCCAACTTCCGCAATGGCGAAGATTTCAAGTGCAGCGTCAACGACCGGCTAGGGTGACGGCAAGCTGCTCGGGGTGTTCGGCAAGCGAGTTGTCGCTGCGCGCAACAATGGGAAGTTGTGCGGGCCGGAAGCATGTTGTGTTACTGGGCGGTAAAGGAGCTCGGGATGAAAAAAGCATCCGGATACGAGGATTCGAACGGACAGCACTGCTTATTGCAGCGGCAGCTGAATGGTAACGATCAGTCCGCCATTCGGGGCATTCCGGGCTGCCGCGTTTCCATGGTGAAGCTTCAGCGCGCGTTCGGTGATGGCCAGGCCAAGGCCGGCTCCGCCGGTATTTCTTTCACGTGCACCCGACACACGATAAAACGGTCGGAAGAGGTTTGCGATATGACTGTCCGGAACACCCTGGCCGTGGTCGCGCACCTCGATTTCCGCATATGCAGCCCCATCCTGCACCGTGCTCCGAACGCGGATGTCCACTGACGTATTCTCCGGGGTGTAGCGGATGGCGTTGCGAACCACGTTTTCAACCGCCCTCCGAAGCAGTTCTTCGTTACCGACCACGCGGCACTCATCCGATTCGCTCAAGACGACCTTCCGGTTTTTCCCAACGGCCTCGAAGGCCGCATCGGATGCAATCTGCCGCACCATCTGGCTAAGGTCCACCGGCTTCATTTCTATCTGCTCGACGCCGCTTTCGATCCGCCTGAGGGTTAGAAGATGACCGATCATCACGTTCATCAGGTCGGCTTCCTGTTCGATCCGGTTCAGTGCTTTCTCCGCCTCCGGCCCGGTGCTCGCACGCCTGGCGAGCTCCAGGGCAACCATAAGGCGCGCCAGGGGCGAGCGCAGCTCATGGGAAATGTCGGCCAGCAGTTGTTTCTGAAGGGTCATGAGCGAACCGATCTGTTCCGCCATGTGGTTGAAGTCGCCGGCCAGTTCGGAAAACTCATCTTTTCTCTTGCCGATATCCCGGCCGACACGGACGCCCAGGTCCCCGGCGGCAAAACAACGTGTGGCCTGCCGCAGCACGATGACCGGTGAAGTTAGATAACGGGCCAGTCCGTAACATACCAGGCCGGAGACCGTAAGCACGATGAAAATCCGCACCCCTGCGAGCGGAGGGCGCATGAAGGGCGGCGGTGGCGGGCGAAACGCCGCCTCCCCGACCACGATAAAACGGCCCGTTTCCCCGGCGCTCACCGGAAGCGCAACCACGTGAAGGTCATGCAGCAAGCCTATCTGCACGGTGCCGCTTTGAGCAGCCATTGCCGCCAGATGCGCGCTGCCATCCCGCAACGGCCGGTTGCCGACGCCCCGCCCCTGGTCCAGCAGGTAGGCATCGATTCCTGTCGATTCCTTGAACAGATCTGCGAGGTGCGACAGGGAGGACGACTCCCCGCGCAGGTAGCGGTCCAGCGCCATCTCCCCGAAGAAGGCGAGAGGGCCGCCAACCTCGTGGCGTATGTGTCCAAAGGGCGGCCCCGATTCCGTCAAGTGATCCAGCGTCATCTGGGTTGCCACGACGAGTGCCGTGGCAAGCCAGAACCACAGGTATATTTTGATGAAGATACGCGTTTTCCGCATGCTGCCGGCCTCTGATCGTTCAGTTGCTGCAAGGGTCCGATGGCGGGGTGAGCGCATACAGGTAACCGGTGCTGCGAATCGTCTTAATGCGCTCCGTGCCGGCCACTTGGTGGCCCAGTTTTTTTCGGAGTTTGCTGATGTGGACGTCGATGCTGCGGTCATAGGGGGAAAGCGATCGGCCGAGCACCGCTTTGATCAGGTATTCCCGGGACACAATGCGGCCCGCGTTGCGCAGCAGCAGCTCCAGCAGGTCGAATTCGACGGCGGTGAGCTCGACCTTCTCCCCCGAGCAACTCACCCCGCGAGCCAGGGGATCCATCTCCACGTCACCGACTTTCAACTTGCGAGCCGGCGCAGCTAAAACGGCGCCGGCGTGCTCCCCCTTGGTGCGGCGCAGGACAGCCCGCGCGCGTGCGATGAGCTCGCGTGGATTGAACGGCTTGGGCAGGTAATCGTCCGCCCCCATCTCCAGCCCGACGATCCGGTCAACCTCGCCCCCGCGCGCCGTCAGCATGATGACCGGGGTCGCCGTAGCGCGCCGGATTTCGCGCAGCGACTCAAAGCCGGTGCAGCCGGGGAGCATTACGTCGAGGACGATCAGATCGTAACTCCCGCGACAGGCGCGCTCGGCGCCTGCCGGGCCGTCATGAGCGACCTCGACGGAAAACCCCTCCGGGGACAGGTACTCCTTGAGCAGCTCGCACAACGCCGCATCGTCGTCTATGATAAGGATACGCTCCATATCGATCCGCTTTTCCGCGCACAATTGACCCGTACTTTATCTTAGTCCATTTCCCCCGCGAGCATAAGTAAAGAAATGTAAAGACACGGTGCCGGCGCGTTACAAAACTTTACATGCGCTTAACCGTAATTTACGCGGGTTCTCCCGTTGATGACCGATGACTATACCAAATGGCCATCAGGGAACACAACCAGAGCCTCTCAGGGAAATTTCTGCCTGGGAAAAAATTGCCCGAGAAGCAGGCAGTGAAGGATAGAGCAGTCTCCGGAGAACCAAAGAAGCCGGCGCCAGGGGCTCGGAATAAGTTACGCCGGGCCCGGCAACAGAGGCCATGTGAAACCTCTAAGGAAAAATGAAAGGCGAAGCGTGAAACCCAGACGAATCTACGAGGGCTGCTTCAAGGCCAAGGTGGTTATAGAATCCTTCAGGAAAAGAGAGAGTTTGGAAGAGCTGGCGAAGCGCTATGAGATTCATCCGAATCAGATCAAGAATTGGAAATCCATACTTCTCAGGCATGCGAGTGAAATTCTGGATGACAAAAGACTCAGGCAGCCAAAATGAACACGATTCCATTCCGTAACTTATTGTCTGTCGTTCTTTGCGCGGCGCCTGGCATTAACTAGTAAATTGGCACAGGAGTTGCTCGGGACCAGCTCGCGGCAAGTCCTTTTTTATAAACATCAAACCAAGGAGGTCCAAATGGTCAGTGCAATCGGCGGAGCCAGCAGCATGTGGAGTCAAATGAGTGTCCGATCCATGAGACCCAGCAAAGAGCAGATGTTCAACAAGATGGATCAGAACTCAGACGGCGCTATCGACAAAACGGAAATGCAGACGGTGATGGATGAAATCGCCGAGCAGTCCGGTCAGACAGTCAATGTGGATGACCTTTTCTCGCAGTATGATTCCGACGGCGACGGTCAGTTCAGCCAGGACGAAACCGATACCGCTATGGAATCCCTGCGGAAGGAAGCCTCGCAATACGGCGGCATGCAAGCTGGGATGGCAGCCGGCTCGATGCCCCCGCCGCCTCCCGATTTTGGCCAGATGTTCGATGACACGGACGCGGACGCCGACGGCAGCATCGATCAATCGGAAATGCAGACATTGGCCGACAAAATCGCCGAGAACTCGGGGCAAACAATCGACGTGGAGGATCTTTTCTCCCAGTATGATTCCGACAGCGACGGCAAGCTGAGCGAGGACGAGGCCAAGGCCGCCATGGAATCCCTGGGAGGTCCGCCTCGGCAGGCTGGAGGAATGCAGGGCGCGATGGGGCCCGGGTCGATGCCTCCGCCTCCGCCGGATTTCGCACAGATATTAAAAGACGCCGACACGGACTCGGACGGCAGCATCGCCAAAACGGAAATGCAGACTGTGGCGGACAAGATTACGGGGCAATCGGGCCAGACGATCAGTGTGGAGGATCTTTTCTCCCAGTATGATTCCGACAGCGACGGCAAACTCAGTGAAACCGAGGCCACGGACGCCTTGGCGTCGTTGTTCGAGTCACTGCAGCCCGACTCGGCGACGATGAAAAAGCTGTTCTACGAGAGTTCAAGCTACAAACCCGTCGATGTAACGGCCTAACGACCGGCAGGCTGAAGACCGCCAGGTCTTCAGCCTGCCTCGCGACTGCCATCGTGACGGTTGAATCGAATTTGCAGACCGGGCGCCGAGATCTTCTGTGCCCTTCCCTCCTATCGTCCACTCACACCGAAATGCAGCGGCGTCGGCCGCACAGCTCCATTTTTTAGAATGAAGGCCGATGGACCTGGACATGGTCGGCCATCGGGCTTACCCTTGCTGCAAAGCATACGCTTCTTGGGTGTCCACCACCCCAACCCTCGAAGGAGGCAATTATGCCGGACACACCATCGCTGTCAGGATTCCGCTTTTTTTCTGAGGTGCCGCTGAAAACCCTTGAGGCCATTTCAGCGGCTTGCAAGGTTTTGGATTTTCCGGCCCAGACGGTTGTTTTCCAGCCCGGTGAGCCGGCGGACACGCTCTATTGTTTGGTGGAAGGCGAGGTCGAGCTGAGCCTGAAGGTGAACGATAAATCTCTCAAGGTTGATGTCCGGCACGAAGAGTCGGTACATGCGCAGATGATGGACCATGTCAGGGAGATCGTGGTGGACACGGTTCGGTCCGGCCAGATATTCGGCTGGACGGCGCTGGTGGGAAACGGGAAACGGGCTGTCATTGCCAAATGCTCCAAGGCGACAAAGGTTTGCGCTCTGCCGGCCGCCGAGCTAAACGGAATGACCGCCAAGGACCCCACCCTTGGGTGCCTCATTTTCAAACGCCTGGCGGAGATTATCGCGAAGAGATTGAACGCAAGAACAGACCGCCTTCTCGAAGCCTGGGTGGAGGCCTTCGGTGCATCCAAGGTCACTCTTCAATAATGGCTGAAGCCGCGACGGATTGAACGATGATTTAGCGGAGGCTCGATAAACAGGCCGGCCGAAAAGGTTGACGGTTGTTAAATCAAAAAGGACAGGTTGCCATGAAGCTGCAGAGATACATTATAGCAATGCTCGTAATTATCCTGCTGTCTCTTTCCGCAGGAGATATATTCGCCTGGGATCCTCGATGGCAATTCAAGCAGGAGACCCGCGCAAACGATTATGGAACAGGCATCAAGTCTATCGAGATGCAGAAAAAGTATCATTACGACTCGATGAAGAAGTTCCAGGGAACGACAGATATCAGCAACGGATATACGGTTATGCGAAACCTGAATGGCGAAACCATGCGAGGGTACATCGATAAAGACGGCCAAGGGCTTCTGCAGGACCAAGCCGGCAATTTTTATCGCGTTAATACTCGATGATCAGCAGAAAAAGACGACCCCGGGACGATCCATGATGGAGTTGAACGAACAGGAATTCGCCCTTTTGAAGGTCCTGGCCGACGAGTGGGAAACGTCAGGACCTCCGGGTTTCCTTGAAACAACAGCGATCGCCAAGGTGCTCAAGATCACGGTCCCGAATGCCAAATCAATTATTCATTCCCTTTTCGTGAAGGGAGTTGCCGGCACCGACCAGGTTGACATCTATGCGGCGTATCTGACCCCGGAAGGCTATGAGATTGCCCGCGGAAAATAGCTTCACTCATTTAGCCAATCATCTCCCATCCAATTCCATCCAATGTCCCCACCAGCGCGTCCCGGCGTTGCGAAGGTAGCCCTATTAGACCAAACGGTCGTTGAAACCTTGAACGTCGAGGGGGTAGGCTTAGATGAACTTGTAGCGCGCTCTGATTACATCATCTCCAAGAGCAACACGTACTTCCCCTCGAAGTGTTGATAGCTGCGGATGCCGCAGGGCCTTCGCCACGCCCCGCCCACATTCTCTCCAGGGAACAACAAAATACAGTCTTCACGGTATTCCCATTCATACCCAATCTTGCCATAAATCCATTCAGGACGATCGATAAGCGGGAGTAAGCTATGTTCTGGACCGAAATCATAATCGGGGCATGGATCGGGTCGCTTGTAGGAATGCTCATCATTGTAGCGCGTATAGTCTTTTCGGGAAAAGGATCATGAAGGCCATAAGCTTCCCGGCTGTAGCTCGGAAAAAAAGGGGGTGCCCGCCAATGGGGGTCATAGACGTTCAGGATTGGCTCGATAAGCTTTTTTCCGCCAATGGGGCTTCTCAACTTCACGTCAGTCTAAAGAAGCTTGGGGAGATTATCACCTATGCCACGGCAAAAACGGCGGGCATCTCGGTTGATTTCCAGCCCGGGTGCTGGCGACGACCCAATCGAAAGGTCTGTCACGGTGCATTGGAAATCGAGTTGGTGCCGGAAAAGTATGAGATACGCTGGAGATGCCCTGCTTGCGGGAACGCGGGGGCGGTTACCGGATGGAAAGGTGAGCTATGGGATATGACGAGTAATTTTGCTTATACTTGATACGTGCGATCTGGAAACGCAATTTTTGTTCGACTAACGAAGAAATCCGTACCCCGACTCCTGCAACGATCTTCTCTCCTTTAAACGCGGCACCGGATAATAGGAATTAGTTCGGCTTTGGGTGAGATCGCGACCCGGACGGAGTTTTTAGAAGAATAACCGATACGCAAAAAACACTGCAAGACCTAAGGCAATGGTTGCCAACAGGTTCCGGGTCAGGATACCGGCTGCGGTGGCCGCGATCGCGGAAACAAGGTAGGCATTCGCGAACGAAACCTGCCAGTCGCCTTTCGGCAACAATACGGCAGGAAGGGTTATGGCGGTCAGAACTGCCGGCGGGATGAACTTGAGAGAGGCTTCAATCCAGGGAGCCATCCGAATGCGATCCGCCATGGCGAACAGAAAATAGCGGACGCCGAACGTAACGGCCATCATTCCCGCAATCATCCACCCCTCGTTTGCCGTCATCGCCGAAGTCCCTCCTTGCCTGCTTTCCTGAGGCGTTGCGCCATGAGGCCTGCGGCGATCCCCGCGAAGGCGGAAACGACGATCCCCAGCTTGTAGGGCATCGCCAGGGTCAGCAGGGATGCCGCCCCCGCCGTCAGTACACATACCATTACGGGGATGGTTTTGACAAAAGGGATGATCATGCCGATGAAGGTGACCGGCATAGCCACATCCAGCCCCCAGCCCTGCGCATCGGGAATCCTGTTTCCCAACACCAGCCCGAGAAAGCACCAGAATTGCCAGTTCAGATACATGGCGATGGAGGAGCCGAGCTGGTACCAATGCTTGACGGCAGACGAATCGTTTTTTTGAAAGCGATGGACCGTCACGGCGAAAGTTTCGTCGGTCAGCCAGAACGCCAGGGGAATCCGCCATATTTGGGGCAGGTTTTTCAGGTACGGCAGCAGCGTGGCACTGTAGAGCATGTGCCTCAGGTTGACGATAAAGGTCGTCAGAACGATGATCGCAACCGGGGTTTGGGCGCAGACCAGCCCCACGGCGATAAACTGCGCGGAGCCCGCGAAGACCAACGCCGACATGGCCACGGCCGCCGTCATGGACAACCCCGAACTCGCGGCGACGGCTCCGTAAATCAGCCCGAACGGAAGGGCTCCAAGAAGCAGCGGGAACGTATCGCGCGCTCCTGAGAGGAATTCCTTTCTCTTGGCATATTCCGATCGATTCATGGGGTGGATGTTCTCCCTAGGTTCAGCGCCTCCTGAATCCAGGGCTCATCGTTGCGATTCCCCCGGCTTCCGATTGAATGCCCCTGGTTGATATCGCATTTTTGTTCCAGAAGCCATATGATGTTTTCAGACATTGCAGCGGATATCAAATGTCGTTGCGCCTGAGTGCCGCGCGATGCCGGTCGCACCAGGACAGACGGCGACACGGAAAGGCGGTCTGCATGCTTAGAAATTGCTGCCGGTTGGCCCTCTTGGCGGGGCTGTTGTTTGCGTGCGGGACAATCGGCTGGGCCGGGCTTTCCCGGGAATCGATCCGTTATTCCAACGCCGACCGGCACTATCTCATATCTATGCCATCGACGTATTCGCCTGAACAGCTCTATCCTTTGCTCATGGTATTGCATGGCGGAGGGGGCAACGCCGAGCAGGTGCTGCAAAGCTCCGACCTGGTCCAACGGGCGGAGAAAGAGGGCTGGATCCTCGTCTGTCCTGCAGGGAGCGGGAGACTGCCGCAGATGCTGACGTGGAATGTTGGCTTCGGCTTCGGCTATGCGCTGGAACGCCATACGGACGATATCGGCTTTGTGCGTCATCTGGTCGCCACACTGAAGTCCGCTTACGCGATCGATCCGAACCGCATTTTTGCAACCGGCATATCCAACGGGGGCATCCTTTGCCACATGCTCGCCGGGCATCTATCGGACCAGATCGCGGCGATCGCACCCATTGCAGCCACAGCCGGCGGCCGGGCCAAAGGCCAGGCTTCCTGGACGATCCCCCCGTCGCCGCGGCATCCCGTATCCGTCATCTCCTTCAACGGCGCGCTGGATCTATCCATCCCACTTGAAGGCGGATGGCAGAAAAAGAGTTGGGCCCACGATCCGGTCGAGGTTTGGTCGGTGCGGCAGACCACGCAGTTCTGGGTGAACCACAATAAGTGCAACCCCTCGGCCGTTCAGGAAAAAAGCGCGGTCGGGCAGTACGAGCGCTACGTTTACCCAGGCGGCATCGGAGGCAGCGAGGTTGTGCAGTATGTCCTGTTGAACCAGGGGCATGCCTGGCCGGGCGGGAAAAAGGGATTCCGGCTGGGCGATGCGCCATCGCCCAACCTTTCGGCCAATGAGCTTATGTTCGAATTTTTCAAAAGCCACCCCAAGAAGACCAAATGAGGCGATAGGCGCCTTTCGTCGGCCTTCTTTTCGGCTGCGGCCGGCTTCTTCATTAGATCCAGCACGGCCGTTGCCATTTTGGTTTGCTGAAACCGCTCGGCCTTGCCCGCAGCTCCCCAGGCTGCAACCTATTGCGCCCGGCACGCTGCAACGACAGACAACCAGGTAGATTGAGATTATCACAAACCTGGCAAAATTAAGTCGGGCCGACGCTCTTCACGGATTTCCGTTGCAAAAACCCAAGACGATTTCTTCATACCCGGTCGCAGAAGAGGGCTCCTACCCATTGCGGCCCAGAGCGAATGGCCTGAAAAATAGATACAAAAATGTATTATTACAATTATAATGCTACATATTTGGCGAATAATACGTAGATCGATTATTGGCAGGAACCAACACAACCGATTGGAATGTAATGATAAAAAGCGTTGCTCGGAGTTTGGCATGAGTCGTGTAATCATGTTGACAAGGAGATGCACATCTCCGAAAGTTTTTTAAAGGTGAGGGCAATGAAATTTCTTAATAGCGCCATCGTCAATCTGTGCGCGCCGGATCTGCTTTCCGTTTGCAGTGATCGAGAGTCCTTGAAGGATCACAAGCGCTGCCGATTTGATCGGAAAGCCACTCATGCTGAACGCTGCATGCACTTCGTCGAGTCCATCAATGGGCATAGCTGCAATGTTGATGCCCAGCGAAACGGACGACAATAACCCTCCCCAGACATGCTTCCAGCCCTTGGAGTTTGCCGGTTCGCTTGTTTCCTGCCTGCAAGCGCCGTTTTAAACTGGCAAAGCAAATTGAATACGGCTTCAGCCTTATATGAATTACAGAAGATTGAAATACTGTCTCGGCATGGAGGCGATGCGGGGGTGCGGCAATCGCCTTCATTAAGGATACGTGAACATGGATCTTGCTAAGACGCTCCAGGAACTGGAGCTGAACACCCTATTTCAGGTCAGCGGCATCATCGGCCAGATTCTCGATTTGGACCACACGTTGGAATCCATTCTCGAGATCCTGTCGCGCTCGCTTTCAATGGAGCGGGCTACCGTCACCCTGCGAGACCCGGACACCGGGCTGCTGAGAATCCGGGCTTCGCATGGTTTGAACCCGGACGAAAAGCAGCGCGGCATCTACCAGTCCGGGGAGGGGGTGACCGGCACCATTTTCAGCAGCGCCCAGCCCTTCGTGGTCCCGGACATCGGCAAGGAGCCGCTGTTCTTGAACAAGACCCGGGCGCGCGACCTCGGCAAGGAAAGCGTTGCCTTCATCGGGGTGCCGATCCTCCTGCAGGGCGAGCCGATCGGTGTACTCAGCGTGGACCGGCTCTTTGGCCGCGAAATCGGCTTCGAGGAAGATATCCGTTTCCTCTCCATTCTGGCCGCGCTGATCGCCCAGTTTGTTGCGGTCAACCGCGAGGTGGAAAAGCGCGAGAAGGACCTGCTCACGGAAAACCGATTTTTGAAAGCCGAGGTATCGGAAAAATACAATCACTTCTTCGCCGTGGGGGTGAGCACGGCCATGCAGGACCTCAAGCAGATGATCGCCAAGGTGTCGCCAAGCAAGGCCTCGGTGCTCCTGCTGGGGGAGTCGGGCACCGGAAAAACGCTGACGGCGCGGATCATCCACGAGCTGAGCGGCCAAGCCCGCGGGCCCTTCGTCAAGGTCAACTGCGCGTCCCTGCCAGACAACTTGATCGAGTCGGAGCTGTTCGGGTACGAGAAAGGCGCCTTCACCGGCGCCTCCGAAACCAAGCGGGGCCGCTTCGAGGACGCTGAGACGGGAAGCATCTTCCTCGATGAAATCGGCGAGCTGCCCATGGCAGTGCAATCGAAGCTACTGCGCTTCCTGCAGGACCACGAGTTCGAGCGGCTGGGAAGCACCAAAACCCGCCGGCTGGACGTCCGCATCATCGCAGCCACCAACCAGGACCTGTCACGGAACGTCAAACAGGGCACGTTCCGGTCGGACTTGTTTTACCGCCTCAACGTCTTCCCAATCGCGATCCCGCCGCTGCGGGAGCGCCGCAGCGACGTTGCGCTGCTGGCAAATTACTTCCTTGAGAAAACAGCCAAGGCTTACGGCCGGCGGCTGTCATTTGCACCGGCTGCGCTGGAGGCGCTCATGAACTACTCCTGGCCAGGCAACGTGCGCGAGCTGGAAAACCTCATCGAATGGCTTGCCATCATGGCCGACGGCCTGGTGATCGAACCCGAGCTGCTGCCGGGCTACCTTTCCACCCGGCCGAAAAGAGGGACCAGGGACTCCACGCTCGAGTCCATGGAGCGGCGGCTCGTCATCGAGGCGCTCGAGCGGAACGGTTGGGTCCAGCAGCGTGCAGCCAAAGACATCGGTCTGAGCATGCGCCAAATGGGCTACCGCGTGAAGAAGTTCCGACTTGAATCGATGATCCGCCAGAAAAACTCAGCCCCTATCCTTTCGGCTTGAACCTGCGCCGCCGAAACCCCAACAGCGAATTTCGGTCTTCACAAAAGTGTAAACCCTTACCTTTTCAGATTTGTAAACCGCCGAATGGAAAGACGCCCCAGGGCCGCTGAGAGGCATATGCATGCAACAATTTATTCAATAGTAATCTAGCAGGTTAAGCCTTGACGGATTCTTCGCGGCCCATCCGTGGCATGGGTCTTGCTAAAGGCCAATACTGTCGGTGGCTGACATCGCCACATCACCTGAAGGCAATCATGAAGTAAAGGAGCCAGGCATGCGAAAAGTAGCCATTTACGGGAAAGGCGGCATTGGCAAGTCCACCACGACCCAGAACACGGTGGCCGGACTGGCCGAAATGGGCAAGAAGGTCATGGTGGTCGGCTGCGACCCCAAGGCCGACTCTACGAGGCTCTTGCTGGGAGGCTTGGCCCAACGCTCGGTGCTCGACACCCTGCGGGAGGAAGGCGAAGACGTTGATCTTGAGGACATCCGCAAGGCGGGCTTCGGCCAAACCTGGTGCGTGGAATCCGGCGGGCCCGAGCCGGGAGTCGGCTGCGCGGGTCGCGGGATCATCACCTCCATCAACATGCTCGAGTCGCTGGGCGCCTATGATGAGAAGGAAGGGCTCGACTACGCTTTTTACGACGTCCTCGGGGATGTCGTCTGCGGCGGCTTTGCCATGCCCATCCGCGACGGCAAAGCAGAGGAGATCTACATCGTCTGCTCGGGGGAGATGATGGCCATGTATGCGGCCAACAACATCTGCAAAGGCATCATGAAGTATGCCCAGAGCGGCAGCGTGCGTTTGGCGGGCCTCATCTGCAACTCGCGCAACGTGGACAACGAGCGCGAAATGATCATTGAGCTCGCTCGCCAGATAGGCACTCAAATGATCTACTTCGTGCCGCGCGACAACGACGTGCAGCGGGCCGAAATCAACCGCAAGACCGTCATCGAGTGGAAGCCGGATGCTCCCCAGGCCCAGCACTACCGTAACCTGGCAAGCACCATCGACGATAACAAATTTTTCGTAATTCCCAAACCCCTGTCGATCGAGCAACTGGAGAGACTGCTGATGGACTTTGGCCTGATGGCAGCCGCATAGAAGGCTCATCCTAACGATCCAAAGGAGAAGAACCCAATGATGATCATGGTGAGAGCAATCGTACGGCCCGAGAAAGCGGCCGATGTTTTGGCGGCCCTGATGGATGCCGGCTTCCCGGCGGTGACCAAATACTCCGTGGCCGGCCGCGGCAAGCAACGCGGCATCAAAATCGGCGAGATTACTTACGACGAAATCCCCAAGACCATGCTCATGAGCGTGGTGCGGACCGAGGACAAGGACTACGTCGTCGAAACCATCATGAAAGCCGCTCGCAGCGGAAAAAAGGGTGCCTTCGGCGACGGCAAGATCTTTATAGGCGAGGTTCAGGACATCTACACGATCAGCAGCGGCACGCGCGACACAGCCGCCGCCCCGGGGGAGGCCGCCGCATGAAAGAGATCGTCGCCGTCGTGCGCATGAACATGATGAACCGCACCAAGCAGGCCCTGACCGAGGTCGGAGTCTCCGCCTTCTTCGCCCACGAGGCTCTCGGCCGCGGCAAGGGGCTGGTCAGTCCACTGGTCTTACAGGGTGCCGCCCAGGGCCGCGAGGAAGCCCTCACCATCCTGGGAGAGAAAGACAAACTCTATCCCAAACGCATGGTGACCGTGGTGGTGCCGGACCGCGAGGTGGAGGACGTCGTCCAGGCCATCATTGCCGCCAACCAGACCGGCCAGCCCGGCGACGGCAAGATCTTCGTCCTGCCCGTAGCCGACGCGATCCGCGTCCGCACCGCAGAAGCCGGGGAAAAGTCCATCATCTGAAAGGCGCTTCAGCCCGCAGGAGACCGACAGCCATGACAACCAAGCGAAAGCCCGTCCCGTTGAACCCCGCCGAGATAAAGGCGGAAATGCTCAAGCGTTATCCCCCCAAGGTGGCGCGCCGGCGCGATAAGCAGATCATGATCAACGAGGCCTTGGCCAACGACACCCCGGAGATCACGGCCAACGTGCGGACCATTCCGGGCATCATCTCCATGCGCGGCTGCACCTACGCAGGCTGCAAGGGCGTCATCCTCGGTCCCACGCGCGACATTGTCAACATCACCCACGGCCCTATCGGCTGCGGGTTTTATTCATGGCTTACGCGCCGCAACCAGACTGACGCCTCCGGCGCCGGCGACGCGAACTACATGACGTACTGCTTCTCCACGGACATGCAGGACAAGGACATCATCTTCGGCGGCGAGAAGAAGCTCGAGCAGGCCATCCAAGAGGCCTACGACCTCTTCCACCCTAAGGCGATCGCGGTCTTCGCCACCTGCCCGGTGGGGCTCATCGGCGACGATATCCACGCCGTGGCCAAACGGATGAAGGAGAAATTCGGCGACTGCAATGTCTTTGCCTTCAGCTGCGAGGGCTACAAGGGGGTCTCCCAATCCGCCGGCCATCACATTGCCAACAACCAGATATTCCGCCATGTGGTCGGCGAAAAGGACGAGAAGAGACCCGGCGGGTTCCAGATCAACCTGCTGGGCGAGTACAACATCGGTGGCGACGGTTTCGAGATCGACCGCATCCTGAAGCGGTGCGGCATCACCAACATCGCCACCTTCTCCGGCAACTCCACCTACGACCAGTTCGCCTCGGCTCACACCGCCGACCTGAACTGCGTCATGTGCCACCGTTCGATCAACTACGTGGCCGACATGCTGGAGACCCGCTACGGCATCCCCTGGGTCAAGGTGAACTTCATCGGCGCCGGTGCCACGGCCAAGTCCCTGCGCAAGATCGCCGCTTACTTCGAAAACCCGGAGCTGAGCGGACAAGTGGAGGCGCTCATCGCCGAGGAAATGCCCGCGGTCGAGGCCGCGCGCAAAGATGTGCACGCCCGCACCGGGGGCAAGACCGCCATGCTTTTTGTTGGCGGCTCCAGGGCCCACCACTACCAGGAGCTCTTCAAGGAAATCGGCATGAAGACGCTCTCGGCAGGCTACGAGTTCGCCCACCGCGACGACTACGAGGGCCGGCGGGTCATCCCGCACCTGAAGGTGGATGCCGACTCGCGCAACATCGAGGAACTCGTGGTCGAGCCGGACCCTGAGCGATTTCAGCCGCGCATCGACGGCGATCGGCAAAAGAGCCTGGAAGCGAAGGGGCTCACGTTCAAGGACTACGAGGGAATGGTCCCGGACATGGCGGCCGGCACCCTCGTTATCGACGACCTCAACCAATACGAGGCCGAAAAGCTGGTGCGGGCCTTCAAGCCCGACATATTCTGCGCCGGGATCAAGGAAAAATTCTCGATCCAGAAGCTCGGGGTACCCATGAAGCAGCTGCACAGTTACGACTCCGGTGGCCCGTATGCCGGATTTCGGGGCGCGATCAACTTTTATCGCGAGATCGACCGGATGGTGAACAGCAAGGTCTGGGGATACATGAAAGCCCCCTGGCAGGAGAACCCGGAGCTCTCGGCCACCTATGTATGGGAATAAATGATGACTGAAGCCAATTGAAGCGAGGAACCGATCATGCTGCTACGCCACACTTCCGCCGAGATCACCGAACGCAAGGCCCTGACCATCAATCCGGCCAAGACCTGCCAGCCCATCGGCGCCATGTACGCGGCGCTGGGCGTGCATGGGTGCCTGCCGCACAGCCACGGCTCCCAGGGCTGCTGCGCTTACCACCGCAGCGCGCTCACGCGCCACTACAAGGAGCCCATCTCGGCCGCCACCAGCTCCTTCACGGAAGGGGCCTCGGTCTTCGGCGGCCAGGCGAACCTCCTGGCCGCCATCGAGAACATCTTTGCGGTCTACGAGCCGGAGGTCATCGCCGTGCACACGACCTGCCTGTCCGAGACGATCGGCGACGACTTGCCTCAAATAACCGAGAAGGCGCGTCGCAGCGGGAAAATTCCCGAAGGCCGGCATGTCCTATACGCCAGCACGCCGAGCTACGTGGGCTCCCACGTCACCGGCTTCAGCAACATGGTCAAGGGCATGCTGGCCGTCGCCGAACCCACCGGAACGAAGAACGGCAGAGTCAACATCATCCCCGGCTGGGTCGAGCCGGCCGACATGGAGGAGATCAAGCGCCTGGCGGCCCTGGTGGGGGTCGACATCACCCTCTTCCCGGACACCTCGGGCGTCCTGAACGGGCCGCTCTCCGGCGAGTTTCACATGTTTCCCGAGGGGGGAGTCACCATCAAGCAGTTGAAGAGCACACCGGATTCCATCGGCACCCTCGCTTTAGGCGAATGGTGCTCGGCCGATGCTGCCCGGCATCTGGACTCGCTGTTCAAAGTGCCCTGCCGGGTGCTCGAAATGCCCTACGGGCTCAAAGCCACCGACCGCTTCATCGACGCCTTGCGCAAGATTGCCGGGGTGCCCGTGCCCGAAGAAGTGAACCTTGAGCGCGGCCAGCTCGTGGACCTGATTTCGGACATGCACCAATACTTCTATCATAAGAAAGTGGCCCTGGTGGGCGACCCGGACCCGCTCATCGCCCTGGTCGAATTTCTCGCGACGGTCGACATGTGTCCCGTGCACGTCCTCACCGGCACCCCCGGCAAACGCTTCGAGAAGAAGATCAAGCAGCTCACGGCCGGCATGCCCTTCAACGTCAATGTCCGTTCCTCGGCCGACATGTTTCTGCTGCACCAGTGGATCAAGAACGAGCCGGTGGATCTGATCATCGGAAACTCATATTGCAAGTACATCGCCCGCGACGAGGACATTCCCTTGGTACGCTTCGGATTTCCCATCCTCGACCGGGTGGGGCACCAGTACTTCCCGACCGTGGGCTACAAGGGCGGCATTCGCCTGCTGGAGAAGGTTCTCGGAGCGCTGCTTGACCGCAAAGACCGCGACGACTCCGAGCAAAGCTTCGAACTGGTGCTGTGAGAGAAGCAGAGTTTAAGGGGCCGAGGGGTCAAGGGTCCAAGTGAAAGGCATCGTTTCCTGCCATGGAACCCTTGGGCCCTTTTTGAAGGCAACAACCAAACCAGGGAAAACAAGACACCCGGCGCGAAAAGGCGCATCGAAAGGAAAACCCCCATGCCCATTCCCAACCAAATCATCTTCGTCTGCCAAAGTTTCCGTGTCAAAGGGGACCCCAAGGGGATCTGCCACAAACAGGCCAACGGGTCTCTGCAGTACATCGAGGAAGGCATTCTGGAGCGCGGCCTGGACTGCCAGGTGGCCGCGACCGGCTGTCTGAAGCAGTGTGAGGCCGGCCCAGTGATGGTGGTCCAACCCCAAAACTGGTGGTTCAAAGGGGTCGACAGCGAGGAGGCGATCGACGCCATCCTCGACGGCCTCGAGGCCGGCCGGCCGGCCGAAGCGTATCGACTTGCCTGACAGCTCACCCCATCACCAATACCCTGCCTCCTGGGCGGGAGAGGCGGGGTGGGGGTGAAAAAGATAAGGATAGCATATGAGCACGACTATTTTGGAAGAGCGCAAAAGCCAGATCCATCGTGCGGGTGCAGGCCCCATCGACCTGGCCTGTAACCGCGAAAGCCTGGCGGGGGCGGTCAGCCAGCGCGCCTGCGTTTTCTGCGGCTCGCGTGTGGTGCTCTACCCCATTGCCGACGCCCTGCATCTGGTGCATGGCCCCATCGGCTGCGCGGCCTATACATGGGACATTCGCGGCGCGCTTTCGAGCGGCCCGGAGCTTCACCGCTTGAGCTTTTCCACCGACCTGCGGGAGCGGGACGTCATCTTCGGCGGTGAAAGGAAGCTTGCGGCCGCGCTGGAGGAACTCGTCCAACGGCACCGGCCGAAAGCGGCGTTTGTTTACTCGACCTGCATTGTCGGGCTGATCGGCGACGACTTGAAGGCCGTTTGCCGGGCGGCCGCCGCCAGGACCGGCATCCCGGTCATTGCAGTGCAGTCCGAGGGGTTCAAGGGCAACAAGCGTGCCGGTTACCTCGCCGCCTGCAAGGCCATGTTCGAACTCGTGGGCACCGGCGACACCGCGGGAATCGACCCGGCTTCCGTCAACATTTTCGGCGATTTCAACCTGGCCGGGGAGACGTGGATCATCCGCGACTATCTGCGGCGCATGGGGGTCGAGGTGGTGGCCAACGTCACCGGCGACGGGCGGGTGGACGACATCCGTCGCTGCCACGGCGCGGCGCTGAACCTGGTGCAGTGCTCCGGCGCGACTCTGGAGCTCGCCCGGATGATGCAGGAAAAATACGGCACCTCGTATCTGCGTGTCTCCTATGTCGGCATCGAGGACATGGCCGACTCTCTTTACCGGACGGCCGAGTTTTTTCAAAATTCGGACCCCGGTATCCTGGTTAGAACGCAGGCCCTGGTTCGAAGCGAGCTCGTAAAAATCCTGCCGGAGCTCTCCCGCCTGCGCCGCGACCTCGAGGGGCGCAAGGCGGCCGTTTACGTCGGCGGGGCCTTCAAAGCCTTCTCGCTGATCAAAGCGTTCCGGCATCTCGGCATGCAGGTGGCGATCGTCGGATCGCAGACCGGTACCCCGGAGGACTATGAGGAGTTGGCCGCCATTTCCGACCCGGGCACCATCATCGTGGATGACGCCAACCCACTCGAGCTCTCCGAGTTCATTAAGGAAAAAGGCGTAGACATCTTCGTCGGCGGCATCAAGGAGCGGCCCATCGCCTACAAGCTCGGCATCGGTTTCTGCGACCACAACCACGAGCGCAAAATCGCCATGGAGGGCTTCGTCGGGATGCTCAACTTCGGTCTCGAGGTCCACCGCTCGGTGACGAGCCCGGTCTGGCGCTTCATGCCGCGACGAGCGGCGGATTCCGCGGATAGGAGCAAGGAGGTTGAAGCATGCTGACGAAACCCCATGCGTACGTGTCCACCACCAACGCCTGCAAGCTCTGCCGGCCTCTCGGCGCCGCGTTGGCTTTCAAGGGCATCGAGGGTGCGGTTGCCTTCCTGCACGGCTCCCAGGGATGCGCGACCTACATGCGCCGGTACATCATCAGCCATTTTCGCGAGCCCGTGGACATCGCCTCCTCGAGTCTCGGAGAAAAGGAGGCGGTCTACGGCGGCGGGCCCAACCTGAAAAAAGGCATCCTCAACGTCATGAAGAAATACCGGCCGGCGGTCGTAGGCGTTGCCACCACCTGCCTCACCGAAACCATTGGCGACGACGCCGACCGGTTGGTCCGAGAGTTCAAGGCGGAGTTTGCCGACCTCGATTTGCCGGAGGTCGTCAGCGTGAGCACCCCTGCCTTCGGAGGCTCTCACATGGAGGGCTTCCACGCCGCTATCCGCGCCGTGACGGAGCAGGTCGTCACAGAACCGGAGCCGACCACGGCCGTGAACCTTTTTCCCGGATTCGTTTCGCCCGAGGACCTGCGCCACTTGAAGGAGATTTGTGAAGACTTCAAGCTTGCGGTTACGATTCTGCCGGACTATTCCGACACCCTGGACGGACCCACCCTTGAGGACTACCGAGAGATCCCCGAAGGGGGCACCCCCCTGCCCGCTATCCGGCGCATGGCCGGGGCGCCGGCTTCCATCGAGTTCGGCCGGACCCTGCGTCCCGAGCGATCGGCCGGCGGACTGCTGCAAACCCGCCACGGCGTGCGTCTGTTCAGCCTGGGGCTTCCCATCGGCCTGCGGGAGACGGACGCTTTATTTACGGCGCTGGAAGAGATCACCGGGAGGCCGACCCCGCGCCGCCACGCCCTGGAACGCGGCCGCCTTCTGGATGCCTATGTGGACGGCCACAAGTACCTCTCCGGCAAGCGTGCCGTGATCTACGGTGAAGAGGACCTGGTGGCGGGCCTCACGGCCTTTCTGTCCGAGATCGGCGTGAAACCGGTGCTGGCGGCCTCAGGCGGCAGCTCGGGGCGTCTCTCCCACAGCATCGCTTCGGTCTGCGGGTCGATTCCGGGCGAAGCCCCCGAGGTGCTGGAAGACGTCGATTTCCATGACATCGTGGAGCACGCGCGCGGGCTTGCGCCGGATCTCGTCATTGGCAACAGCAAGGGTTACCGGGTCCTGGCCCGCGAACTCGGCATTCCGCTCATCCGAGTCGGCTTCCCGGTGCATGACCGCTTCGGCGCCCAGCGCCTCCGGCACCTGGGCTATCGCGGAGCGCTTGCGCTCTTCGATGCCGTCGTGAATGCCGTGCTGGAAAAGAGCCAGGATGATTCGGCCGTCGGCTACGGCTACCTGTGATGACCTCGTAAAGGAAAAAATTCCATGGATTCCGCAAGGCAGAGCCACCCCTGTTTCAACCCGGATGCCGCGGGAAGCTGCGCCCGGGTGCATCTTCCGGTGGCGCCGAAGTGCAACGTGCTGTGCAACTATTGCAACCGCAAGTACGACTGCCAGAACGAATCCCGCCCCGGGGTAACAAGCGCTATCCTGAGCCCGGCCCAGGCCATTGCCTATTTGGATGAGGTCATGGGGAAGATGCCGGAGATCAGCGTGGTCGGGATCGCCGGTCCGGGGGATCCCATGGCCAACCCGGCGGAAACGCTGGGGACGATCCGCCGGATCCGTGAGCGCCACCCGCGGCTGCTCGTCTGCCTTTCCTCCAACGGGCTCGGCCTGCCGGCGCACCTGGATGAAATCGCTGAGCTGGGGATCACCCACACGACCGTCACGATGAACGCGGTGGACCTGGCCGTCGGCCAGCAGTTCTACCGCTGGGTGCGGGACGGCAAGGTGCTCTACCGGGGGATCGGTGCGGCGGAGCTCATGCTCGAACGCCAGATGCAATCCATCCGCGGCCTCAAGGAGCGCGGCATTACCGTCAAGGTCAACACCATCGTGACCCCGGGAGTCAATGATAGCCACGTGGAAGACATTGCCCGCGTTGCGGCAGGGCTTGGCGTCGACCTCCTGAACCTGATACCGCTGTACCCGACCGGGGACACTCCCTTCGGCCATCTGCCGGAACCGTCTCCAAAGACCATGGAAGAACTGCGGGCCCGGGCGCAGCAGTATCTTCCCCAGATGCGCCACTGCCGGCGCTGCCGCGCCGATGCAGTGGGTCTTTTGGCCTGCGACCGGTCCCGTGAGATGGCGCCGCGGCTGATCGCCCACGCGCAAAGCCGCCCAGAGCTTAGTGCCGGCCGGCCGCACGTGGCGGTGGCCACCCGCGAGGGACTGCTGGTCAACCACCATCTCGGCGAGGCCTCCTCGTTTCAAGTGTGGGGCCGGTCCCCGGAGGGCTATGTCCTGATCGGGAGCCGGCCGGCGCCGCCGCCCGGCGGCGGCGGGAAACGCTGGTTCGCGCTGGCGGAAGTTCTCAAGGATTGCCGGGCGGTGCTGGTTTCCGGAATTGGGGAAACACCGCGGATCATTCTCGAAGAAGCCGGAGTATCGCCCGTGGTCATGGATGGCCTGATCCAGCAGGGCCTGGCCGCAGCCTATGAAGGCATCAACCCTTCGATTTTCGGCAAGCGTCAGGCCAAGAGCTGCATCCGCGGCTGCAGCGGCAACAGCGGGATTGGGTGCGGATGATCCGGCTTCAAGTTCTCCCGGTGATTGGGTGATTCGCCGACCACATAAGGTATCCAAACGTTAATGCAAGAACGCAACCAGCGAGCGTCGCAGCCAGCCGATCGACAATGACCGGCCAAGATGTTTTTTGCCCAAAGTCTAACAACAGGATGATCAGCGGAGTCGTGACAGCAGCGTAGGCAGTGTAATTGGCTTCCTTGAGGATCGGACGTACCGCGGCGAGCACGGCGAGCATTGAAATCATGGCCCACAAGCCCGGAGATCCGAGCAGGAGCAAGCTGACGAGCAGGACGCCGAGCGCGGTTCCGGCGGCCCTCTGGAGGGTCCGCGTCAACGCAGCCTGAAGATTGCGCTGCACCACGATCACCACTGTAATAGACACCCAATAGCCATGATGGTGGGGAAATATCCATTCGAACGCTTCTGCGGTGGCGAGACACAAGGTAATTCGAAGGGCGTATTGCCATCCTGATAGATGGGCGAGCGAATTCCACCACCGATGCAGCAGCTGCCCAGCATAGCGCCTGGGCGATGGAACAACGTTTGCCGGAGTGTGGGGAGTTGGATCGGAGCCCAAGGCTTGGAATAGTGGCCTTAAAATCAGGGACAGGCCAGCGGCCCAGGCGGCACCCAGCGAAAACAAGAGCATTGTTGCGAGCGGGTGAACTCCGCTTAAGCCAAGATTCGCGGCGATGATGGTGTATACCATGAATTGAGTGGTCGCCCGTGCCAGCGGTCTGCTGATACCACCGAGAAGCCCGGCCGCTGCGGCGATCGCCGGAACGCCGAAAGCGGTCAGCATATCGTGCCCGGCCATAGCTGAGCCTGTGAACATCGCCGCGCTTCCGGCTACTAAGGCGTAGACCAGACCAGGCACCTGCTCACGGAACGTTTCGCCTTTTCCATCTCCGCTCAGCGCAAGTCCACCAAGGGACATCACCATCCCCATTCGAGCATGGCCGACCATGACCCCTGCGGCTATCGGTCCCGCGAGACCCAGCATCACGGCAACAACTTGCGATGCTCGCGGTGCCCGCGCGCCGGACCAACAGAATACTCTTTTCCGCAGCGAGGACCCGCCCGCCACATCCATGGGTTTTCTCCGAAATCTCATCTAAACTTAAAAATCGGGGGCGGCGTAACACTCCATAAAAGCCGATTTTCGCATCTCCTAGTTCGGATTAGAGCCTCGTCCGTCGCCCGACGTATCGCTCCAACCTCCTCCCAATGCCTTGTGCAACGCCACCAAATCAGTCGAAACGGCGTCGGTGCTCAGGGCCAGTGTTTCCTCGCTAAGAAACAAGGACCGCTGCGCATCCAGCACGCTGAGGAAATCCGTTTGCCCCTCGGTGTAAAGGGTTTTCGCCAAGCTGACGGCTTTGCGGTTGGCGTCGACAGCGCTGACAAGCAACTGGCGGCGCTCCTGTTCCTTCGTGGAGGCGATCAAAGCATTTTCCACCTCCTGCAGGGCGGTGAGCACCGTCTGCCGGAAGGCGATGAGCGCCTGCTCCTGCAAGGTCTCCTGCTGTGCGATGTTGGACTGCGTGCGGCCCGTGTCGAAGAGCCGCCAGCTGGCCGAAGGGCCGAGCGCCCAAAAGCGCTGAGCCCAGGTCAGCCATGAGCTGAAATCGCCGGAGCTCAGCCCCGCCGAACCGGTGATCGTGAACCTGGGGAACAGATCGGCCGTGGCGACGCCGATCCGCGCCGTGGCCGCATGAATTTCCGCTTCGGCCCGGCGGATGTCCGGCCGCCGGCGCAGCAAGTCCGAGGGCACGCCGGCCGTGGCCGCGGGCGGTGCGGCCGGGATGGCGGAAGTCGGGGCCAGCTCCGGAACCAGGGCGGCCGGCTCCTGGCCGAGCAGGATACCGAGGGCATAGATGGACTGCCGGGCCGCCGCCTCCAGCAGGGGGATCTGGGAGGCCGTGGTCGCCACCTGGGCATTGGCATTGGCGACATCCAGGCCGCTCACAAACCCGCCTTCGAACCGCTGGCGGGTCAGCCTGGCACTGTGTTCCTGGATCGCGAGGTTTCGCCGCGCGATGTCAATCCGCTGCTGAAAGGAGCGCAGCTCGATGTAGTTGCGCGCCACCTCGGCCGTCAGCGTCACCAGGACGTCCCGGCGCGACTCCACGGAGGCCAAGAGATCGGCATCGGCGGCTTCGAGGTTGCGGCGAATACCGCCGAAGATGTCCAGCTCCCAACCGGCATCGAAGCCGGCATCGTAGTTATTGGAGACAAGCCCCCGGGTGTTGCCATCCTGCCAGTTGGACGATCGGCCCGGAGAGCGGCTGCGCTGGAAGGAGCCCGTAGCGTCGAGCATGGGGCCGAGGCCGCTTGCGGCACTTGCTCTTGCCGCGCGCGCCTGGCGTATGCGGGCTTCGGCCTGCTTCAGATCCAGGTTGGAGCGGACGGCTCTCTCTTCAAGAGACGACAGCAGCGCATCGTCGAAAACCGTCCACCAGCGTGCCAGGTCGACGTCGGGCAGCGCGGCCGCAGGTTCGGGAACCGGTCCGGCCCAGCGGTCTGGTACCGCTGCCTGCGGCGGACGGTAGTTCGGGCCGACCATGCAGCCGTAACCTATCGTCAGGCAAACAAATGCTGCCAGCAGGCAGCTTGCTCTCCGACGCCATTTGCGAAGCCGTGAGCGCATCAATAAAACCAAGTTCGACCTCCTCGCGGAGCCGTTGGAAGGTCATTTATAGTAGTTTTGGCGGAAGACATCATTCGTAGCGCAACGCATCAATGGGATCCAACCGTGACGCCTTCCATGCCGGGTAAAAGCCGAAGACGATCCCCACGCCGGCCGAGACCAGGACCGCGGCCGCAATGGCTACCGGTGAGGTCTCGACGGGCCAGCGCAGCAACAATTCCACAAG
>JACRCN010000073.1 GCA_016219005.1 Deltaproteobacteria bacterium | reverse complement strand
TCTAATTCATTCGTTCGACGAGGGAGATATGAAGGCTGCAATTCACCGGTTTAACATCGAGTCTTATGAAAACGTTCTCGCTTTATGGAAACGATGTGCGGGTGTCGGACTAAGTGACGCTGACTCCCCGCAATCCATTCACGCTTATCTTGACCGAAACCCTGGAATGAGCTTTGTGGCCAAGGTAGACGGCAGCACTGTCGGCTCTATACTGGGTGGCCATGACGGCAGACGAGGATATATTCACCATCTTGCAGTCGATACAGCATGGCGCAGGCAAGGTATAGCACGGCGGCTCGTAGAAACGTGCATTCACGCTCTCAAGGAAGCAGGGATACAGAAGACGCATATCTTCATTTTCAACAGCAACGCGAATGGCATTGCCTTTTGGAAGTCAGTTGGGTGGACACACCGGTCCGACATAAGCGTCATATCGAAGACTATTTGACCGCATTCTATTCTATAACATGCCGCCCCTACCGGACACGCACATAGAGGCTGTGCCGATATAACGTTCTTCGCAGAGCCAAGGAAATATTCTGCCTTGTCACTGCCAATCGGAGAGGATGGATGAAATGGAGAATCTGAAAAGCTACCCATACGCGACCTTCTTGAACGTAGCGTTTCCTCAACTGAGTGTGGTCGACGTTCCCGCGCTGATCAGGGACTGCACTGACCGCTGGTACAACCAGACGTTGTGCAAGGTGAACAACTCCGTTATCCGCCTTGGCGTGATGCAGGGCGAGTACCACTGGCACAAGCATGACAACGACGACGAGTTCTTCTTCGTGCTCGACGGGCATTTCATCATTGACCTCGAGGGTAGGTCAGTCGATCTTCAACCGCGCGAAGGTTTTGTCGTGCCAAAGGGGGTCGCACACCGCACTCGTGCCCCTGAACGCGCGGTGATCCTGATGGTCGAAACGGCAGCCATCATCCCGACAGGCGACACCTAACATCAATCGATCATAGCAGGCGGTACTTTCGCGCCGCTGAACCGAAGCGTTAATCGTGCTCTCGAGTTCTACACTATCACAGGGAATTCGGATCAATGAAACCTTTGATACTGATGAGCCACATCCATTCATCTTAATAGTTAGATGTCTTTTCCTTGGCCCTTCATGGTGGAATTGGCGAAGATGGCCGCGTTCGGGCGCTGCTGGATATGGCTGGATTCCTTGATACGGGCAGCACTCACATGCCAGAGGAGTAGCAGCCTTGACGATAGAAGCTATCTTGTTTGATGCGGATGGCGTTCTCCAACGCCCTGCCGTGCCGTGGCGGCAGGCGTTCGAGCGGCTGTTGGGATTCGACGCCATGAGTCTCGACACGTTCATGCGCGACCTTCGGGCCGCCGAGTTCCCCGCTCTCTGCGCGCCGGCAGGCTTCGAAGACGAGCTCGCCGCGGTCCTGGATCGCTGGAATTGTGCCGAGCGGCTCACCGATACCTTACGGGTATTGACGGCGATCGAGGTGTACGACGACGTCATGGAAGCCGTTCAGGCACTGCGGTACTGCGGAGTGGCTTGTCATCTCGCGTCGAATCAGCAGTCCCACCGGGCCCGCCACATGTCGGAGGGCATGGGGTATCGCAGTCTGTTCGATGGCGAGTTCTACTCCTGCTACCTGGGCGTCGCGAAGCCCGACGTCGAGTACTTTGCTGCGATTCTTCGCGGGTTGGGTCTTCCTGGCCGGTCGGTGCTTTTCCTGGATGATGTGGAAGCGAATGTCGCGGCTGCGCGCGAGGTCGGGCTTTCTGCCGTGGTGTATGACGGGGCGAGCGGAGTGTCGGAGCTTCGGCGACTGCTTATCGAGTTCGGCCTGGATGTCAGGGGGTGCGATGCGCGCACCCCTCGGCCTGCCCCATCGGTATCAAACGCATGCCGCCGAGGGCAAGGCGCACGCCGCTGAAAAGCCTAACCGCGTCGGGTGGTGAGCATTTTCCAGAGGCGTGCGACTCCGCCGGCCTCTGTCAGATGCATTTTTGAGTTGGCTTCTGCTATCTAATGAAAAAGCGGCTTGCGAGCCTTATGAGATAGCCTGGTCATCAAGTTTCAAAGTGTCTTGTTTCTCTGAATCCGCATATTTCCGGGCGATATTGCGAAACTCTTCGGACACGGTGAGAAACGCATCCACTATTTCCGGGTCGAAATGGGTTCCCTTGTCCTTCACAATGATTCGGATAGCCTCTTCATGCGTCAAAGAGGGCTTGTAAACCCGCTGATTGATCAACGCATCGTATGTGTCCGCTAAAGCCATGAGTCTGCCGCACAGGGGTATCTCCTCACCCCTGAGCCCTTGAGGGTAGCCGCTGCCGTTCCATTTTTCATGATGAGTGTAGGCGATATCGTGAGCGAATCGCAGAAAGGATCCGTTTCCCAGTCTTCTCTCGGTCGCTCGTATGGCATTCCGGCCGATGACGGCATGCTTTTTCATCTCTTCGAATTCTGTCTCGGAGAGCTTCCCTGGTTTCAGCAAAATGCCGTCCGGAACCCCAACCTTGCCGATGTCATGCAAGGGTGCCGATTTGAAAAGCAAATCGATGGTCTCATCGTCCAACAGGGCCCTGTGTTTAGGGCTGCTTTCTCTAAGGGTCCTGGCCAGCAGTCGCACATAATTCTGTGTGCGCTTGATGTGTCCCCCTGTTTCGGGGTCGCGGGTTTCCGTCAAAGAAGCCATGCTCTCGATGATGGCCTCTTGGGCTAGCGCCAGTTCGCGGGTGCGCTGTTTAGACTTGCTCTCTTCACGCCAGAACTTAACCAGATTCAATAACGAAAAGTCGCTCAGCAATGCCAATATCGGAAGGACCGGAGACAGGAGGACTCCCCCTGTTTTAAATGCCAAGACGGACAAAGCCCAGAGTCCGATTGTCCCGCCGCAGACGGACAGCAATGTCAGGAGTGCACTGCTGCGGCTGAAAATCACAGTAAATGCCATACCTGTGATCAACGCCAGCAGAACTTCAAATCCGCTGGCATAGAAAGGCCGAACCAAGAAGTCCGATCTGATGTAGTTATCGACCACCGTTGCGTGCACTTCAACCCCGGGGTAGATGGGATCGGTGGAGATGGATCTAAACTCCTTGAGCCCTTCGGCGGAAGTCCCCAGGAAAACAATTTTATCCATGAGGGCATCCGGAGGTGTTTTGCCCGACAAGATGTCGGCTGCGGAAATATAGGCAAATGTGCCGCCCTTGCCCCTGAAGTTGACCCACAAACGGCCGCCGGAGGTCAACGGAATGTTTCTGTTTGCCAAATGGAGCGAGCCGCCGTTTGAGCCGTACTGCAGCAGAAGTTTGTTGGTATTGAATGCCTTCATCAGGACCGCCAGTGCCAGACTAGGATATAATTCCCCTTTGTATTTCATCAGGAGGGGAACGCTGCGCAAGATTCCGTCGCTGTCCGGGGATACGTTGAAGAACCCTGCGGAATGCGTGGCCCGTGTTAACTCCGGGAGATTGTACACGATGCCTGCTGCTTCGATTAGGCCTCCGTGAAGCTGCTCCCCGCCCCCGCTTTGCATAACATCCATGGCGACTGGGTGCAGGACGCAGGCCGCGTCCACCGGGGAGCTTTCAAATCGAAACTGAAACCCTAAAACGGCCGAGCTTCTCGAAACGGCTTCGGCGAATAGCCGGTCACTGTACCCGGCAGATCCCCGAACGTCTGCAATTCCGATATCTGCCTTTAAATCCTCGGGGATGTCCTCGCTGGAGGGATCGATCACGGTTCTATCTTTTTCAGGAAACATGATGTCAATCCCGACCGCTCGAACTCCCATGGCATGCAACCGGTTCAACAATAATGCCATTTTGTACCGGGGCCACGGCCATTGCCCGTGCAGCTTCAGGCTCTTTTCGTCGATATCGATGATCACTGGAATGGAGGAAATGTCGGCATCGGGTCCTGGGGCTGACAGCGCATCGAATGCCTTGTAATCCAGGAATTCAATGAATGTCGGTTTAAAAAACCCTGTCAAGGACACCATGAAGGTCAGGAGAATGCCCAGAAAAGCGGGATGGGTCAGAAAGTTCTTTGCGGCAGCCCCTATGTCTCTGTGAGATGATGCTTTCATGCCGCGATGCTTCCGGAAACCTTAGGGTTTGGGAAACTTGGCTACGAGCTCCACTCGCCGGTTGAGCGGCTCGGGGATTTCGTCTTCCGTGTAAACTTGAGGTTTGGATTCACCGTAAAAGGAAATCAGAATGATCTTCGATTTGATGCCTCCGGCGATAAAGTTGTCCTTAATCGATGCAGAGCGCCTGTGAGAGAGGTTGATATTGTGCTTCTCAGACCCGACCCGGTCAGCGTGGCCGATCACGTATATTTCAACTGGAGAGTTATTTTTAAAATCCTTGATAATCTCGCGCAGCACCTTGTGGGAGTTTTCAACAAGCTCCACCGACCGGTTCTTGCAGTATAAGCTGCCTGTCCAAAGCCTGAATCTTGGATCTGGCTGCACCGCCAATGCCCGACCGAAGAGGTCCATGATTTTTTTTTGCTCCATAGGCGCTGGCACAGAAAGCGCATCATCACGAGCTCCTGTTTGTATGGAATGATACGCCTGTCCAACCATCTGCGCCCCTTTGTCGGTAGTCACTTCGATTCGGCCGACTTTTCCGTCGGGGTCCGGCAGGAGAACCACCAGGCTGCGATTCGAAGAGCACGACAGCAGGATAACTGTTAGCGCCAGGGCGGTGTATTTAAAAAGCCCCGATTTCATCATCATCGCCGAAAAGCATAGGTACTGTTCGTTTCTGCGACCGCCTACAAGATGCCTTTGTCATTTGTCATTTTCGACTTGGATGACCATTTTCGTGCCCCGGATGCCAATTGAGGCCGAGGGGGTGATAAAGCGCGCTGATTCCGGGCTGATCTTGGCGATCAGGCCGGACATGTAGGCGGCAGTTCCTCGGACCATCCTGACGACGAATGAAAACCGGCTCTGGTCCGGGTTGAAAACATATTCATTTACGACCAACTCGCTGTTCTCCCCGATTGACAACACGGTTTCATCGTTGAAGATGACGCCGATGGCGGCTTCAGGGCCCGTGTTAAGTGTGTCGCTTATTTTCAGTTTGAAGCCCGCTTCTGGAACATGCTCCTGACCATCCCGGACGACGATAGCTTTGCCTTTGACTTCACTGATCAATCCGATCGTTACATCTGCCGAAAAACAAACACCCGTAAAAGCAAATGTAATAAAAAGTGCGAGCATAATTGATTTGATCATGTCCAATGCCCCCCTTGATTGGATTGTGTGGCGATTTTGAAGCTGCATGCTCGCCATCAACTTAATATCACAAACCTCCGTGCATAATCCGAACAAGGAAAAGACGTGCAGAAACAAGTCGGGACTCTATCCTAACTGATATCGGCCTAAATAAGGGGAACTTGAGTTAAAAAAATATGTATTTGAAATTTCAGTAAGTTGTAGACGCAATACGCGTTAGTGGTACCAGAAGCCATCTTAAAAACATGTATTTTTGAAATTTTTATCAGGGTCCAAAATCAGAGTTGGCCCCAGATTCAACAAAATGTCCAATACGTATTGCTCTTAAGTTCCGTGTGGCATAATGTCACCTTCGACTATTTGCGAAATGACCTTGATAAGAAGCCAACAGAATACGCAATTTTTCAATGAGGAAAAAATGACCGACAAAACAATGACTCGAAGACGATTTTTGATATGCAGCACCGGCATTGCCGCTCTTGGAGTCGGTTGTTCTTCATCTTTAAGCCCGCTGCTCGAACAATGCGCAATGAAAAGCGGACTCCCCCAAAGAACATTGGGAAATACCGGAGTCCAGGTATCTTTATTGGCCTTTGGATGTGGAAGCGTTTTCCTGAAAGGCTATCCATCAGATGACAAGGCTCAAGAAGTTCTTGAGTGGGCTTTAAATTCTGGAATTAACTACTTCGACACGGCTCATAATTACGGTAATGGAGAGAGCGAGCGCCGTTTAGGCTTATTTATAAAAGGTCGCCGGGAAAAGGTATTTCTTGTCACTAAAATTGAATCACGAGACAGCAATAATTTTATGCGCCAATTCGAGTTGAGCTTGAAAAGACTGCAGACCGATCGCGTAGACTTGTTACATATACATGGCCTGCATAACTTTGAGGACCTTTCTAAGATCGGAGCCCATGGAGGAGTTTATGATTGCTTGGTAAAGCTTAAGAATCAAAAAGCCGCAAAGTTAATCGGTTTTAGCTGTCATACCGATGGTGAAGTAGCAGAGAAAGCCATCGAGCAGTTGGATTTTGATTGTTGTATGCTTCAACTTAACGCTGCCAATATAGGAGAGTTTGAGAAAAAAGCCCTTCCCGCCGCCTTAAACAAAAAGATGGGGATCTTGGCAATGAAAGCTACTGCACAAGGCAAGCTCTTGGAGGAAGCCCCAGGAGGAAGGCTTGAATCTTTATTGCATTATGTCTGGAGTTTGCCCGTGAGCTCAATAGTATTAGGGATGCCGAAGATGGAAATGGCAAAACAGAATGTTGAGCTCGCCAAAAACATTATGCTCATGGGTGAAACGGAAATAATAACATTACGGGATAGGCTGTCGTCTTACAGGCCTTATCTTGAGAAATTTTTCAGGCATCATTCCGATCTAATAGCAACATAGCCGCTTAAGCCAAATGGTGTTTTTTTTGAATGGGGCCGATGATAATCCATTCAGGTTTTTGCGGCATTGGATACTTTCATGGCTTACCTCCTATGGTTTGGGTTTGACATGAAGGCCACGATGCAGATAACTATTTTATATTAATAACTTATAATCAATTATTTTGAATTTCTGTATATCTTGGACATCACCCTGCCTATCACAGGATTGTACCACTTTGTGGTGTAGCAGATTTATCCCTATAATCCTGCTTGATTTTTATGAGTTGACCGATGTATATTTTTGCAAACCAAAACCCCCACTGGTTCGAACGGACTCGAACGAGGAGAAACTTATGAAAAATGGACTCATTATCGCAATTACTTTCATAGGTTTTTTATTTGGTTCCACCGGCCATTCTTCAATTATAAACGGAGGATTTGAAACCGGCAATCTGACCGGTTGGCAAGCCATCGGCGATGTGAGCGTTCAGACGGGTAGTATCGGCAGCGGGCCAGTCCAAGGCAGCTACCAGGCGGTGTTAACTAATGACAGTCTTGCATACGAAATGGGGACAAGCATAAAGAATGGGAGTACAGACCAAAAATGGTTTGATTTCGTGTATCCTTTTTCTGGCACTCCAGCGACAAGCGTAAACGATGCGTTTTTTGGTCTTCCACAGAATACCCTTGATACAATAACAGTCGGTCCACACCATGTGGAGGAGGATGCAGTCCACGGTACTGGCTCTGCTATTAAGCAGACTTTTTACGCCAACGGCGGAGATACTCTTACGTTCGCTTGGAACTATTTGACAAGTGACGGTCTCAACTACGATTTTGCATTCTTATCCATCACCTCCTTGGACCTCATTCTATCGCAGAAATTGGCAGGGAACATTACACTGGATCTGATGCCGCCTGATCTGATGTCGTCATTGGCGTGGTCCAATACCTCGTTCGCGCGAGAAACGGGATTTAACAATTTCTCTTTTGTGTTTCCAGAAAGTGGAGACTACACCATTGGCATAGGCGTCTTTCAGGTGAGGGATACCAACTTGGATTCTGGAATTATCATAGACAGCTTTAGAGTTACCCCGGTCCCCGAACCCGCCACCATGTTGCTTCTTGGGGTTGGTTTACTCGGACTCGCTGGTTACGGTAGAAGGAAGTTTAGTAAGTAACCGGTGAACCGCTTCTTCTAATCCAATAGGTCAGACCCATGTGGTCCGGCCTCCTTCTTAGCCCCTATTCTTGTTTGCTTCCGTTAAGAAGATCTGTGGAAGCCCTCTCAAACATAAGGTTCCCAACCGCAATATTCGCAAAAGAAATCGATGGTCTGTAACTTGCGATACCGACAGCGGCCGGCAAGCATATCATCTCTCTGAAAACGTAATGTAGACTTGATTAATCTGCAATAATTTTAAACTATTGTGCATCCATAATCATCCGCCCCATTTTGAATTCCTGCAAATATGTGATAGTCTTAGTAAATCAAAGCGAATCCGCGAAATATCATAACCAATGGTTTCTCAAATTCACATTGGAGGGTTTGTTCGAGGGGATCGATGAAACGCCTCATCATCAAACCAAATTGTGTGATATTACGTAAGAAGAAGAGCTTCTCAGTCAAAAAAGGGGGTTATTTTTTATTGTTCTGGTAATTTGCTGGACGGGATAGATGAACAAAGACCCTATTTCTGCAGAAAAGCGATTAAAACCCCGATACCCCGCATTGTCCGAACATATGGTTGTGTTTGCTTTTCCGAATGCCCCGCTTTACCAGCTTAAGGCTAAGGACATCTCCGAGACCGGAATCGGAGTGATTGTGAAGCCGGATTCGACCTTTTTGGATTTGATCGAGGTCGGACAGGAAACGAATGTTGAACTGCTCGCGCCACAGGAATCACGGCACATGCAAGGATGTTATAGGGCCAGAATAGCGCATATCACGGATCTTGAAGAGGGAAGATTCAAGGGTCATAAATTGGTCGCGTTGGAGTTGATATCCAAAATTTCTTGTTCCGATTAGCGTTCCGTTGGAAATATCACCTGAAGCTCGACTCCCAGGGAAGCGGCGTTTGTGATAGCAAGGGTCCAAGTTGACGTGGCCGCGATGGTTGCTGCATCTGCCTTGGCGTTCGACATTGTTCGATCCGGAGGTGCGGCATGCCTGCTCTATCTCGCTTACAAGCCGTTTCGTGCCAAGCCCTTTCAGCCTGTCGCACAGACCACTACGCGTTCTCCGTTGGAGGGTTTCCGCAGGGGATTCCTCACCAATAAAGCCTAAGGCTTAAAATAGCCTAAAGCTTTTTACTCATCTGCCGAAGTATTAATCAACATGACAACAAGGTATTTCACGGCTCAATGCTTTCGCGAATAAAGAGGTGATGTCTGTATGGGACTGGTCCTGGAGGGCATCGCAATATGATTTCAATTCGTTAGGAGGAAGTATCGGTCATGAAAAAGCGTTCGCTTGGTTTTAAGTTGATCCTTGGCGGTATCATAGTTGTGCTCGTTCCGGTATTGGTGATTGGCCTATATTCTCTTATTAAATCCTCGGATACGCTGACCAAGTTATCTAAAGAGCAGGCTGTGTTAGTTGCCCGCACTCTGGCTGGCATGGTAGAGCTCGTCCTTGGTGAAGAGGTGAACATCGCAAAAAGTCTCGCCAGCCGCGGCGCCGTAGCGACGGCTGTTTCAAAAGTTCAGACTTCCGGCATCGAATCGGCTCAGGCCGAGATAGAAGCTTTGAACAAAAACCTGGCGGCAGCAATGAGGGAGGTGGGCAAGAACTACGAGGGCGTGCTTGTGGTCGATAAGGACGGAAAGGTTTTTGGAGACTCAGATGGCGGAAAGCACAAGGGCTTAAGCGCTGCAGATCGGCCCTATTTTCAAAAAACTAAGGCAAGCGGCCAAACCTCCATCGCCGATCCAGTCGCCTCCAAGATTTCCGGCACGTTCATCGTTCCACTCTGCACTCCGCTGAAGGACGACGCCGGACAATTCAGAGGCGCTCTGATGACGCTCGTGAAAGTGGACTTTTTCGCGAACGACGTCACGAATGTCAAAATCGGTGAAACCGGTTACCCCTTTGTGACCAATGCCGCCGGGATGGTCATCATCCATCCGAAGAAAGAACTCATCCATCAGGTAGACATCAGCAAGATCCCTGAAATGTCGTCTCTTTACAAAGCCATCGGGTCCAGCAAGAAAGGGGTTGAAGCGTACCGCTTCAAGGGCGTGGACAAAATCGCGGGTTTCGCGAGGGTTGAGCTGACCGACTGGACCCTGACGGTTACCCAAGATGAGGACGAATTTTTGGCAACGGCGCATGCGATTCGAAATGCGATCATGATTATCGGAGGGATTTTCTTCGCCCTGACGATCGTCGCCGTTTTCTTCTTTGCCAGGTCCATCACCAGGCCGATCAATCGCGTGGTGGAACTGATTAACACCGGATCCGAAGAGGTGACATCCGCGGCCGGCCAGGTGTCCTCCTCCAGCCAGAACCTTGCCGCGGGTGCCTCGGAGCAGGCCGCCTCCATTCAGGAGACCTCCGCCTCGCTGGAGGAGATATCCTCCATGACCAAACAGAATGCGGACCACGCCCGGCAGGCAAACATCATGGTCAACGAATCAAATCAGATCATCGACAAGGCCAACGAGTCCATGACGCAATTGACCGGCGCCATGAAGGAAATCTCAAAGTCCAGCGAAGAGACGCAGAAAATCGTCAAAACGATTGACGAGATCGCGTTCCAGACCAACCTGCTGGCGCTGAACGCCGCGGTGGAGGCTGCTCGGGCGGGCGAGGCCGGCGCCGGTTTTGCGGTCGTGGCCGACGAGGTACGCAACCTCGCCATCCGTGCGGCCGAGGCAGCAAAAAACACCTCCAACCTCATCGACGGCTCCGTTAAACGCATCAAGGAAGGCACGGGGCTGGTAAACAGCACCAACGCCGCATTTACGGAGGTGTCCACGAGTTCAAAGAAGATCGCCGATCTTGTCTCCGAAATCAATGCAGCCTCGACCGAGCAGGCCCAGGGAATCGACCAGATCAACAAGGCGGTCTCGGAGATGGACAAGGTGGTGCAGCAGAATGCGGCCACGGCCGAGGAGTCCGCGTCGGCCTCGGAAGAACTGAATGCCCAGGCGGAACAGATGAAAGCCGCTATTGAGGAGTTGGCGGTGATCATCGCTGGAAGTGCCGCCAGCGCCCCTAAAGCCGACAACAAGAAGAATGGCATCAATGTCCTCAAGAAGGGCAAGCGGCAGATCAAAACGAACGCCGGCCCGTCAAAGGTTTCGCAGGTTGCCGGACAAGACATCCCTATGAGCGAAGCCGATTTGAAGGATTTTTAGGGTTACCGGCGGGGTGAAAATCCTGTTGGATATTGACCGCGTGCTGTACGATGAAGGCAACACAACTATGCAACTGGCTGCATGACGACAACGATTTGGATTCAGACTGCACGGGCAGTTTCGAGCAAACTCTCTTACTGTCTTTCTGGGGCATATTCCACTGAAGGCGCTTAGCGCTGGGTGATACAGCTTAGCCGGAACTTTGATTGACTCTGAAAACTACGGATAGCCGAACCATATCACAACGTGTCGTTTGTTGATTTTCTACCGATAAAAAATAAAGCCGCCAAAACGATTTTTTGCATATCACTTCATTCGCCCAAGAGATCCTGAAATGCGCTCTTTTACCCCGGCATACAGCCCGCCGCCTTCAATTCTTATCACACCATGTTTGAACAACTTATAGAGAATTTTATGAACTTTTTGTTTATTAAACCCCGTCATCTGTTTCAAGGTTCTTGGATCAACACCTTTCTCGGAATTTTGGATTATCTTCAAAACACAAAAAGTTCCCGGCATGTTCCCACAGGTCTTTTTGCCTGTAGGTTGGGCTGCAAATCTTTTCTTGATGACTTCCCGAACCTTTGACACCTTCTCTATGAAAGCTGCTGGGTTGATATGCAGTGTCTTGGATAGATCGGCAAGTTGATTGTTGCGTTTGAAAAACTCTTGTCCGGTTTTCATTTCATCCTCCTTGCAGGATTTTCCGCACATTCAGCCCCAATTGGGATCGGTCCCCTTCAGCGGCATTCGATTTTTTTCTTATCCTGCGTGCTTCTATGCCTTTTATCAGACCCATCCATTTCCTTCTTGAAATCTCATATAGCCTTGCCGGGCAAACCTCCCAATTCCGGCAGTCTGCGCGGGCCAAGTATGCTCATCACAATGATCAGGACGATCAAACGATGCATGGGTTGGAGCAGGCCGAAAAAAATTTCGGCCCCTTTTGCTCGCAATTTTTTGTCGCATTTAACGCGAACCCTGGTTGTTTTCCATCCCCTCGCCTATCGTTGATACCGCAAGGGTGCTTTTGAAGAGTTAGGTTAGATTTTCACCAGCTGCGGTCACTAAACGACCAAGTGTTTCAACCCAGTGCCGTAGCGAAAAACTCCATCGGCAGAGATGGGTTTGGACCACTTGACCTCCACAAGCGAAATCGTCCGAAATCCCTCCTCTATTTTCGCTGGCAAACGCTCAGGAGTGCTGCTGGTTGTCCTGACGAGCAAGATGGTTCCCTCTTTGAAGCAGGTCTGCAATTCAGCATACATACCGGAGTCACAGTAATTTTGCATTCTGCCGTCAAACGTGTCGTCGCAACCATGACTGGTAAAAAACATGCAGACAATCGACTGGTCTGTTTTATGACGATTGCTGTTTCGTTTTTCCATGAGTCGCCTCCTTGTTAGAAACCGTCTACCGGAGTGCACTGGTCGATAGTCCATCCGACAAGGGTTTCGTCCCGCACAGCTAAATGTGTTGAAGTGCATGGCGTATCATCGCTCGAACGAAGACAGGATTGCGTCCATCTGATTTTCCATTTCGCAGCGCATTTCGAAAGACATTGAAAAAAAAGTCTCGGGCCTATCGATAAACCCAGCCACGAACTCGGCAAGCTCCGGCGTAATCCCGGTCAAGCGAATAAAATCGACTTTCGACTTGGCTGTCTTTCCCTCGTCGGTCATAGCAACACCGGGCCTTTGCATATTGTTTTTTCCTCCTTTCGCATTGTTTGCAGTTAAGACAGTTAGGTAGCTGCGAATCTCGCGCGTGGTCAAATCCGTCTTGAAGCCATCTCAAAAATAGCGGATCCCAGCTGAGGGCAAAGCGCACGCCGATGAAAAAGCGCAGCCACGCCAGGTGGTGAGCATTTTTCAGAGGCGTGCAACGCCGCCATCAACCTTCAGATGCATTCTGGGGATAGCTTCTTGTTTAGACCCACTATAAACCCGGAAGATGACGCGAATCTTTCCGGTACATTACATTTTTGAAAGGGTTGAAATGGGAGGGGGTAAGATGGATGCAGCGGGGCCTGAGGATTCACGTCCTCACGACCGTGAAGCGATGGATATCAAATAGAATTTTTATCTGACTGGAAGCCATCTCAAAATAGCAGACCACAGTCGGGGGGCAAGGCGCACATCGATGAAAAAGCGTAGCCGCGGCAGGTTGTGAGCACTTTTAAGAGGCGCGCAACGCCGCCAGCGACTGCCGATACGAAATCCGCTATCGGCCGGAAGATCGTCGGGTCGATAGCCACAAAGATCGATCCGGTCCTGGCATACAGTCCGCCGCCAAATGGTTCTTCTCGGCATAGATCTGAGCCCGTCAGCACCTGGCCCAACAGTTCGCTCACAACGGATAGTCCGTAACCCTGACAACTCGTAGACCGCCTTTTCCATCTTGCCGAGCAGAAGTTCGTTCTTCTCCTAGCGGGTGATCACATCGCCTCCGATCGCGGCCGCCAGTGATTTGAGCGGCTCGATCGACCCGGTGGCTTGGTGGATCGCAAAGAGTCGGTCCCGCGAGCAACTCGGCCTTCTTCGCCAGGCGCGCCTTTACCCGCTCCTCGAAACCGAAGGCGCGCATCATCTGGCGCTTGTCTATTTTTTGCCGTATATTAGACATTGACTTTTTGTGTTAAACTATGTCTAATATGACACACAAAATGGCTTCAAAAAATTGACAACCACCACGCTGCCGCTGACTTGATCATCGCGGCCAATGCGTTTTTGCCGGTTGCGTTCGCAAAGTTGTTCATGGAATCTCCGAATCCGCTGGCGGCGATGCCGGTGATTCCGTTTGTGATATTTCTGCACGGCTTCAAACCTGACTCTTGCAGGTCTTTTTTCATAAGGCATCTATCGCGCTGAACACGGTTTCCATATGCGCTTGAAGTGGAAAAGCGCGGGAAGCTGATGGCGAAGCGACTCGAAGCCCTGGAAAAAGCCATCCGCGCGGCCACCGTTGAAAGGACCAGGGTCTGAGACCCGCCGGCCAAAAAGGCTAAGCTCGTAAAAAGGCGGGTGATAACAGCCATAATGAAGGGGGCCGGAGACGGCAATCCAGGCTCCCCGACCACACCAGACTAAAGACCCCCGAACTGCTCACAGCCGAGGGTTTCATTTCACATATCCACCATATTAGCTTTTTCAGCACCTCTATCTCGACAAGCTGAGATCTCTCTCTGCACGCGGTCGTCCTAACAGCGCTATACCCAAGGCGCGGCGAACCGCAGCACCTTTTTGCTATGCCCAACATCTGAGAGCGATATCAATAGGCCAATTCAACCTGAGTGTCATCAAGTAATGAACAGAGATGCAAGAGATCCTGATCGTCCAATCTGCATAATTGCTAAGGCGTGCAGGATAGCCAAGAACCTTCATAATATAGAGGGTCATAAATGAAAAGGATAGGCATTCTAGGTGGCCTTGCTTGGCCAGCGACAATTGAATACTATAAGGCAATATGTCAGTTGAGTCAGAAACACCACGCCAATTTAAATCTACCAGGTCCATCACCGATGCCAGAGATGTGCATTGAATCGGTTAATATAAACTATTCCTATAATCGTAGGGGGAGTTTCGGGAACGAGAAATCATGGAAAGATTATGACGAATATTTTCACGCTGCATTGAAAAGGCTTGAAGATAATGGCGTAGACTTTGCGATTATTGCCAGTAACACTCCCCACAACCGGTATGATTCCATTACTAAAGGTTTAAAAATACCGGTTATTAGTATTTTTGAATCTGTCGCTGAAACATGCAAAATCAATGAGATTGATGAATTTCTTCTTTTAGGGACTGAACCTACCATGAATTCTGGAGTATTCCCTGACTACCTAAAACGACATGGAATTAGGGCAATCGTTCCCTCAGACGAAACCGTGAAGTTGAAAGTCGTTGGTTTAATATCCGAACTTTTCAAAGGTAAAAGTGAGAATGGCAGATCCCGCATCGATCAGGTTGTTCGCTCTTCATTCGAACAAACCGAAATTAAGAAAAAAGTCGTTTGCCTGGCCTGTACAGAACTCCCTCTGGTTTTTGAAGGGAAAGAGCAATATGAAACATTCGGCGATAACGGAGTCTTTTATTTAAACACTACCATTATTCATGCCAATGCTGCTTTTCGATATGCTATTGAAGGATAAGTGCTAACAAGGCTAATTCAGGTGACGCATAAAGCCGGGCGGCCTATAAGCGCCGTTGGAAACATCACACTAGACTCGACTCCCAAGAAAGCTGCGTTGGTGACAGCAAATGCGTAACGATCAGGTCCGGAAAAAACTACAAAAATAGACCGACCTATGGATCTATTCACAGATAAGTGGGTCTCCTCTCTTATTTCGGTCCCGTACCCTTATCGAGCAATGGCGAAGCTCGCTTTGGCGCGGCAACGGCAAGACTGGGCATACGCCCTTTCATCGGGGTATATGTCGTGAGTACGGCTAACCCTTCGCTCAACCCAGACTGCCTACGGCAGCCAGCATAGCTCAAACGTTATCCCGATACCCAGGAGGGGAAAAATATGACAGAAAAACTCATACAGCGGTATGCACAGAGAGTAGGATATACTAAAGAGGAAGTCGAGCGCTTCCATGAAGGAGGCCACAGGATCAGGCAGGTATCAGGCCTGTCCCGGGCAGCCGCAAAGTATTCAATCCAGGCTGAGGTGTTTAGCTCAAAGAACTGCAACTCCGGTCACATCGTCGGGCAAACGTTCACTCTCGATGTAGATGGCAATTTTATAACCAAGCTATGCCCGAGCAGAATGTGCGTGTATCTGATATCGCAACTTACAATCCCGGTGGCACTTATCAATGAGAGGCTCAGCGAAGGTCTTGAACCGAACGATTTTCATTTCATGCGCTATGTCCATTGCCCCGACACCGGCGTAGATTGCTTCGGATATGGTGAGGTCATGCTCAAGGTTCAGGTTGTTCCACGGATTAAAACAAAAGAATGATAGGCGCGACGGCTAACCACGCAATCAACCGGACGCGCGCGGACACATGGTGGAGTTTTCTTAAACTCCCTGGCCGCGCGCCGGATATCGCGGATGTTCGCAGTCGGGGAATCAGAGGAGAAAGCACACATGAGTAAAGTTCTGTACGAGAAACGTGGCCGGATCGCTTACGTAACCTTGAACCGCCCGGAGACCCTCAACGCCGTGGACGATGAACTCGACGAGGCCTTATGGCAGGCTTGGGCCGACTTTAATGCCGACGACGCCGTTGATGTCGCCATTGTCACTGGAAAGGGGCGGGCATTTTGTGCCGGCGCTGACCTCAATACATGGCTCCCCAAGTGGGAACATGCAACCATGCTCGACATTCGCAAGAACATCGGACGAGGCTTCGGCGGTGGAATCACTCGGGGGCAGCACCGGATCTGCAAACCGATCATCGCTGCGGTGAACGGCCCGGCGGTTGGCGGCGGTTTAGAGATCGCGCTAGCCTGCGACTTTCGGATCGCTGCCGAGACGGCCCAGTTCGCCTCGTTCGAGGTGCGCCGTGGCTTGCACCAGGGCGATGGAGGCATCGTGAGGATAGTGGCCATCGCCGGCCTTGCCGTTGCGCTGGACCTCGCCTTGACTGGCCGTATGATCAACGCCGAAGAGGCTTATCGGATGGGTCTGGTCAATCGGGTTGTACCCGATGACCAACTGATGGCTACCGCCGAGGAGTTGGCGAACCAGATTCTGCAAAACAGCCAGCAGGCCATACGTTCCGCAAAGGAAACTATTTTGGACATCGTCGGCCGGACCCTGGACGATGCCCTGAGAGTTGAAGCCCTAAACGCTTACTCCAGCGTCGGCGACTTTTCGGATGTTAACGCCAGGTTGCAGCAGTTCTACAGCAGGAAAAGATCGGAGCCTCCTCCTACGTAGCCTCGGTCAGGCGTGCGTTTGTAGGCAGCTCCGGGCGAGGCTGCGAACAACGGCATGGTGATGCCGAGACAATTGGTGGGCAAAGAGCACTCATTGGAAAAGCGAGCTTTATACCTTCAGCAAGTAATCTGAAAGTGTCTTATATGGACAGGAAGAAAGAAATCCGCATCTTATGCGGGTCAAACTAATTTGCTCCTGGGAGAAGTCATCTTGAACATTGTGTTTGATCTCGGCGGAGTCGTTGTGGCGTGGGAGCCAGAGGGCATCATTGCCACGGTATTCACCGATCCGGGGGTCCAAGCCGTGGTTTACAAGGAAATTATCGCTCATGCCGATTGGCGCGCACTCGATCGCGGGACGCTGCCTCGGCAGGACGCCATTGTGCGTGCCGCGCAACGCACCGGCTTGGCTGAATCCGACGTTGCCGCATTGCTGCGGCAGGTGCCCCCCGCGTTGGTCGCCATCCCAGGGACAGTGGACCTCCTGTATCGCCTGAAGGCCCAAGGGCACAAGCTGTTCTGCCTGTCGAACATGCATGTGGCCTCCATTGGGCATCTTGAGAAGGCCTACACCTTCTGGGAGGTCTTCACGGGAGTCGTCATCTCCTGTCACCTGCACTTGTGTAAGCCAGAACCCGCCATTTACGCCTATCTCCTGGAGACGTATCGGCTCGACGGGGCGAACACTGTATTCATTGATGATACGGACCTGAATCTGAGCGCGGCTGCACGGTTTGGTATGCGCACCATCAAGTTCGAAAGCCCAGCGCAGTGCGAGCGCCAGTTGCATTCACTGGGCTGCATCTAACCCCTCGCTCAAGCGGAGCACCAACAGCCGGCCGCGCTACATGACGCAGTTATTGTTCATTCCGCGCGGCCGGCTGTTGCTGCCCGCTTAGCTCGAACGATAGTTGCAACCTATCCCAAAGCCTGATTGACTCAAAAGTTCACCGATCTGGACCACATCTGCTATTTTATAAGCCTGCACCTTTGATCTGTTAGTCTCAAATCCCTTTTGCCCGAATCAAGATTGGTTGCAGGCTATCGAAACCTGAAGGGTAGCGAAAATTTTCAGATTACCTGACCAAAACCATCAAAATAGTGGTAGCTGCCGGATGAGGCGTGTGTGCGACCGGGTGCGGATTCGATGGGTTCAGAGCCCGCTGCTGCGCAAGATCGGACCAACCTCCTCTGGATTTTGAAACACTCCATCAGAAGATCCGCGACGAACATTAAAGGGGGTATTTGCGTTCCCAAGAAATGCGTGCTGGCTTTCTGAAACAACTCATTAAATACCTCCTTACGAAAGCCCCATTCACTTGCGCGGCCTTATATGCTATGCATTTTCCACCTATGCGTTCGGGATCAGGCCCGCATATATTAGGGCCGAAACACAACAATTCCTTACGAGCGTCAAATCCTATGCCCATTTCGGCTCGCACGTTTATCCTGGTCTGCTTTTTCCTCTCCGGCATGAGCGGCCTCGTCTATGAAATCCTTTGGACGCGCATGTTAGTTGAGATTATCGGCGGGGCTCCCTTTTCGGTCAGCATCATTCTGACGGTTTTCATGGGCGGCTTGGGGTTAGGCAGTTATCTTGCCGGCCGTCATATCGACAGAATCGAAACACCAGCGACCCTGATCAAGCTTTACGGGATCCTGGAACTCGTCATCGGCATCTACGCCGGCCTGATCCCGGTCTTGTTGTCGGCATTTAAGCCGCTTCAGTCTCTTATTTACAACAACCTGTATGCTCATTTTCTGACCTACAACCTGCTCACGTTTTTCCTGTGCGCCGTTATCTTGTGCGTCCCGGTGGTATGCATGGGCGCGACACTGCCGATCCTGTGCCGTTTCTATGTCGAGCGCATGGCGAAAGTGGGCGCCCATGCCGGCCGGCTGTATGGCTTGAACACCATCGGCGCTGCAGCAGGATCTTTAATTTGCGGCTTCTGGCTGGTCCAGTGGTGGGGTGTTCCGGGGACCATGGCGTTTGCGGTGGCAACAAACAGTGTGATCGGGCTGGCGTGTCTGCTGGTCGGTTTCAAGACGCAGATCCCCGAAGGAGTCAGGGCAGCGAAAAGGCGCAAGCCGCGGCATCCGGCCATCAGCGTTGAATCGCCCGCCAGTCCCGCTGAACGGTTAGCCGGATTGGTCATCTTCGCCGTTTCCGGTTTCTGCGCCATGGCCTGCGAGGTCATCTGGACAAAGCTGCTGGCCTTGATCGTGGGGCCGACCACCTATTCCTTCACCATAGTACTGGTGACGTTCATCACGGGGATAGCCCTGGGCAGCCTCCTGTTCGGTTGGCTCGCCGACCGCGTCCGCAACTGCCTTGCGCTGCTGCTGGCCACCCAGGCGGCTGCGGCCCTGCTGTTGCTTGGGGTCAGCCAGATCCTCGGGGACAGCCAGTTGTTTTTCGCCAAATTGATCTTCACCTTCAAAGATCAGTTCGGTTTCCTGAACGTGGTGAAAGCGGGAGCTCTCTTCGTGCTCATGATTCTCCCGACCCTCTGCTTCGGAGCGAGCTTTCCGCTGGTCAGCAAGATTTACACCCGTTCGATGGCGCACGTGGGGCGCTCCATCGGCTTCGCCTACATGGTCAACACCATCGGAGCGCTGCTGGGGCCCTTTGTGGCGGGCTTCGTGCTCATCCCCCTTCTCGGCAAGGAAGCGGCGCTGAAAGTCGCTGCCGGCCTGCAGCTTTCGACGTCCGTGGCGATCGCCGCCCTCATGTTCAGCCAAAAACCACGGGATTTACGACTGCAGGCCTTCATGGCGGCTGCGGCCGTGGCCGGGCTGACCCTATGTTTGCTTTTCCCATCCTGGAGCCACCGCCAACTTTCCATCGGCAAGTACCATGACCTCGAAGACATCCGTCCTGTCTTGACCCGATCCGGGTGGATAGAAGCGCTTTTTCAGGGAACCCGGGAGATGGAAAAGGCCGAGAAAGGCGAACTCGTCTATTACGGGGACGGCATCGGCGGGTTTACCAGCGTGGTGAAGTACACGGATGCACTGGGCAACACCAACCTGGCCATGGCCAACAGCGGGAAAACGGACGCGTCATCCCGCCAGGACATGGAAACGCAGACCCTGCTGGCTCATTTCCCGATGTTATGCCACAGGAATCCCAAGTCGGTAATGGTTATCGGCCTGGCCAGCGGCATCACCGCGGGTGAAGTGCTCCATTACCCTGTGGCCGCGATGGATGTGCTTGAAATCAACCAGCAGGTCGTCGACGCCAGCCGTTTTTTCAACCCGTGGAACAGCCAGGTGCTGACCGACACCCGGACCCGCCTCATACTTCAGGACGCACGCGCGCACCTGCAGCTTGCCCGACAAACCTACGACGTGATCATATCCGAGCCTTCCAATCCATGGATGGAGGGGCTCGCGACACTCTTCACCCGCGACTTCTTCGCGCTGGCGAGGGACCGGTTGAGGGATGACGGTGTGTTCGCCCAATGGATCCACGCCTACCAGATGGACTGGGGCGCGTTTGCCATGATAGGCCGAAGCTTTGCGGAGGTGTTTCCCGACGGCCTGCTGGTCATGATGAGCCTGGCGCGGCCGGAGGGCGATTACATGCTTGTGGGGTTCAAGGGCAGAGAGCGCTGCGAACTGCGGGGTGCTAAAGCAATTCAAGTGCCGTCGCGGAACGTAGTGCTCAACCATCCCCAGGTGCTGACCAGGCTCGTGGTATCCGAAAACCTGCCCGCCTTATTCGGACCGGGCGATGTCCACACCGACCGGCATCCGCAGCTCGAATTTATCGCTCCCCGGCTCATGTACCAAAGGACTGCGCAGATCTATGACAGGATCCAATCCAAAAACCCCGGGGATCTTTCAGCCGAGACTCGGAACATCGTTCGCCAGCTTGAGGCGGATGTGGATGCGCAGGTCGATTTCGCCGCTTTCGCCCTCTCAGTTTATAGCCCCTTCGGAAACATGGTCGACCTTGCACGCGCCGGGGAGTCGCAAAAGAGGCGTTTTGTTGAGCTGATGGAGGGCTATTGCGCTGAAAATGAACTGGACTACGCAGTGCTCCGCGACGGTGATCTCCGGCAACGCTGCCTGTCGATCCAGACCGACCGTCTCGAAAACCAAATGGACCGCTTACCCAACCGGGCCGCATCCCTGTCCTATCTCGCCGGTCTCTACGCCATGCAAGGGCAGCCGGCCAAGGCCATCGCGCGTTACAAGGAGGCCGTGTCGGCGGACCCGCTTTCTCCAACCATACACACCCAACTCGGGCTTGCACTGGCACAGCAGGGGCACCCGGAGGAAGCGATCGGTTACTTCAATCGTGCATTCCAATTGGATCCCGGTGATTCCAAGGCCTGCTTCAACCTGGGTTACGCGCTCGCGCGATTGGGGCGCTCGGCCGAAGCGCAACAGCATTTCAGGAACGCGGTCGCGTTGAAAGCCGACTACGCCGAGGCCCATCACCAACTGGGTCTTGTCCTGGCCAACACGGGTCGGACGAGCGAGGCCATCCGGCACTTGGAGGAATCGGTGCGGCTCAGGCCTCAATTCATGAAAGCCCAAAACGACCTTGGCGTTCTTTTTGCCATGCAGGGGCGTTTCGACGAGGCCATCCGGAAGTTTTTCGAAGCGCTCCGGATTCAGCCCTACGATGCCGAGGTCCACACCAACATCGGCATGGCGCTGATGCGCAAAGGCAGGATCGAAGAGGGTATCGCCCACTTCAAAACGGCGCTTGAAATTGAACCCGGTTTTGCACCGGCGCGCGACAACCTCCAAAAGGCTTTGGCGCTGCAAGGGAAATAAAAGGCAGGGCAACCCCAGGCATTTCCGTTGTGGCAGTTGATGTTGCATCAAGTGAATCATGCAACGCAACATCGCAGTGAAGTGGCGGTTGTGTTAACCCACTGTAAGCATTCACCAGGGTTGATGGATTTCTGCTATTATCTTGGGCAAGAGATAAAGTAGTTGGCTTTTGCGGGAGTTTTCCAAACAAGTGGCAGCCCAACCGCTTGCACGCCGACGCGGCGCTGCGTGCCTTCGGTGCTGCGCTCGTGCGCCGGCCGAAGTTCCGGGGCCGTTCAGCGCGACAGGTTGGGGATGAACGTAACCAACTCGGGGATGGCGATGATCAGAGATAGGGCGACAATCATCGCCCCGACAAACGGCACAATGTAGTCGAATGAGTCCTCGTAAGGGATGCCCGCAACCTTGCAGGCCGTAATCAAGTCTACGCCCAGCGGCGGCGTGTTCGCGCCCACCGCCAAGTTGACGCAGATCATCACTCCGAAGTGGATCGGGTCCACCCCCATCTTCTGCATGATCGGAAAGAAAATGGGGACCAGGATGATGATGATGGCGATGGTCTCCATGAAAAGCCCGAGGACCAGCAGGAGGAGGTTGAAGAGGATCAGGATGACCCAGTAGTTGCTCGAGATGCTGAGGAGCGCCGCCGCCACCTTTTGGGGCATGTCTTCCGCCGTGAGCACCCAGCCGAAGAGGCTCGCCGCGGCGATGATGAACAGCACCACGGCGCTCGTCCGCCCCACCTGCAGGCAGATCTCGAAAAACCGCTTCCAGGTGACCTTGCGGTACACGAACATTGACAGCATAAAGGCGTAGAGGGCCGCCACGGCACCGGCCTCGGTCGCGGTGAAGATCCCCTGCACGATCCCGCCGATGATGATGGCCGGCGTGAGGAGCGGCAGGATCGCACCCTTGAACGCCTGCGCCACATCCGACCAGGTGGCCCTAGGCATTCGCGGGTAGTTGTTGCGCACGGCAAAAATGTAGGAAATCGCCATCAGAGCCCCGCCTGCGATGATGCCGGGGATGATGCCCCCCAGGAAGAGCTTGCCGATCGAGACCCCCATGCTGACCCCGAGCACCACCATGACGATGCTGGGCGGGATGATCGTGCCGAGCGACCCGGCACACCCCAAAAGGGCCGCGCTGAAGGGCGGGCGATAGCCCTGTTCCTTCATGGCCGGAAGCATGATCGACCCGATGGCGGCGACATCGGCCACCCCCGACCCGGAGATGGCCCCGAAGAGCATGCACGACATGACCATGACCATGGCCATGCCGCCCGGGATGTGCCCCACCAGGGTCGCCGCGAACCGCGTGATGCGCGGCGTGATGCCCCCCTCGGCCATGACCGCCCCCGCCAGGAGGAAGAGCGGGATGGCCAGGAGCGTGAAAGAGTCGACCCCCACCACCATGCGCTGGGCGAGAACCAGGACGGGGACGCTGGATTGAAAGAGCAGATAGAAGACCCCGGAGATCGCGATCGAAAAGGCGATCGGGATCCCCAGGGCGATGGCGATCGCCATGACCCCCAGCAGAGTTAACATCGGGTGCTCACTCCTTCCGGAACCGCACGAGATCGCGCAGCGCAACGATGATCATCAACAGGCAGCCGAACGGGAAGGCCAGGTAGAGGACCCCGGCCGGGATCTGCAGCGTGGTGGTTCGCATGCTCCAGGTCCGCTCCACCACGAGCCACCCGGCCCAGAACCCAAGCATGACAAACGCGAGCACGGTCAGGTGCGCCAGGACCAGGACCGCCCGGCGCAGCGCCGGCCCGGGGAGCTTGTTCACCACTATGTTGATGACCATGTGCTCCCCACGGTACAGCGCCAACGCAGCGCCGATGAAGGTGATCCACACCAGGAGCGTCTGCGAGACCTCCGCCCCCCAGGCGAGCGGCTTCTGCAGCACGTAGCGGAAGGCGACTTCCACCAGCACCTCGAGCGTGATCACCACGACCGCGGCCGTCAGCAGGATGTCGAAGGGGGACAGCACCCGTCCGAGCAGGTCCGTTTTGCGTGCGGTCATGGCATCTACTTCCCGGCTTTCTCGACCAGCTCGAGCATGTCCTTCCCGAAGACGCCTTCGTACTCGGCCCAGACGCCCTTGACGGCGTTCTTGAAGGCGGTCTTGTCGACCTCGTTGACCTTCATGCCCTTGGCCTTCAGCTTCTCGAGAAAATCGTTCTCCTGCGCGATGGTGAGCCGGCGTTCCTCGTCGCGCCACTTGGCGGCGAGCTTCATGACGGCCGCCTGGTCCTCGGGGGAAATGCGCTTCCAGAGCGAGCTGTTCACGCACAGCAACGCCGACCCCCAGACGTGACCGCTCAGTGAAAGGTATTGCTGGACCTCGTAGAAGGCGCTCGAGAAGATGATCGCAAACGGGTTCTCCTGTCCGTCGACCACGCCCTGCTGCAGGGCCGTATAGAGCTCCCCGAAGTTGATCGGCATGGGGGACGCGCCGAGGGTCTTGAACGTGTCGAGGCGCATCTTGTCCGGGGTGACCCGGATCTTCAGACCCACGAGGTCGGCAGGCCCTACAACCGGACGCTTGTTGTTGGTGATGTGGCGGAACCCATTCTCCCACCATGCGAGGCCGACGACCCCCTTCCCAGCCAGGATCTTCAGCAGCTTGTCGCCCAGCTCGCCATCGAGGGCTTTGTAGGCTGCCTCGTGGGTCGGGAAGGCGTACGGGAGCGCCTCGATCCCGAACTTGGGCTCGATCGACTGGAACGACCCCCCGCCGATGAGCCCCCCGTCGACCGTCTGCAGGGTCATGCCCTCAATGAGATCTTTTTCATTCCCCAGCTGACTGCTGGGGTAGACCTTGATGGCGACCCGCCCGCCGGTGGCCGTTTTGACGTCGTCGGCAAATCCGTTCAGGCAGGTGTTCCAGACGTGGTCCGGGGTGAGCACGTTGCCGATCTTGATCACGGTCTCCGCCGACGCGCTCCAGGTGAGAAGAAGGGTGATCATCACGAATACCGACGCTAAACTGATGGAACGCTTCATGCGAAACACCTCCTGTCATGGGGTTTGGGTTGCGTTCTATCCCGGGGGGATTTGCGGGTCGCCCGCCACGACCGCGAGGAAAACAAGCGGTTCGCTGCCGGTGTTGCGCAGGCCGTGTCGATGCCCCTGCCGGGTCAGCAGCAGGTCGCCCGCGACCGCCGCCGTTTCGATGCCGTTCTCGATAAAGAGCCCGGATCCGGACAGGATCCAGTAGATTTCCTCGTTGCCCGCGTGCAGGTGCTCCCCGATGACCGCTCCGGGGTCCAGTTCCACCCGCGAGGCCTGGTGAAAGCGGGTCCCGGGGAGTTGCTCCGTGGGCGCCAGCGCGTGGGTGCAGTAGCCGCCGCCGTTGCCGGCTTGGAACCGATCGCGCCGTTCCCGCTTCTGGTCGGCCGATTTGAATACCATGCGGTGCTTCTCCCAATACCGATTTCAGCTCCAGTCAAACCGGACGTGAAGCCCACTTCCAAAGGCCATAGCCAACGAAAAAAGCGAAACATCATCTACACTATGGATTTTATCATGAGGATTAAAAGCATATTTGTTGCTGCGCTTTCAAGCAAAAAATGACTCGACCTACAATTGTGGCCTAATATTTTCCCCTCCCATGCTTAAGGCCTTGCCTGGTTGTGAGATAGAGCCGCTCCCGCCTCGGTGTCCAGGAGGCTCACGTAGGCCGAGTACCCATGCGCGTGCCGGACTCAACCCCTCGGATGATCTCGGGAATGACCGGATTCCCGACAATTGGATTTTAAAATATTGTGGGGCAAACGTGGGGTAAAATATTACAAAGAAAAAAGAGGCTACGGCATACACCGTAACCCCTTTATTTTAATGGTGCCGAGGGACGGAATTGAACCGCCGACACGGGGATTTTCAGTCCCCTGCTCTACCGACTGAGCTACCTCGGCACACATCGAATGCTTAACTGAAGCCTGCTGTTTTTATGCGAGCCCCTCATCTTTGTCAAGATTTTTTTGCCCCGGCTCCGAGGTCGCCGAACAGGTGCTGCACGATGGCGCAGGCCGCAACGGCGGCGGTCTCGGCCCGCAGGATCCGCGGGCCGAGACCGGCGCTGATAAAGCCGGCCGCCTCGGCCGTGCGGACCTCCTCCTCCGCAAAACCACCTTCCGGACCGAGCACGATCAAGACGGAGGCAGGGCCTGCGGGGTTGCCGGCATAGCGCTGTGCCGTCAGCGGCTCGCCGGCCTGCTCCCAGAAAATGATCCGCAGGTCGCAGGCAGGGGCGCGTTCGATCAGCCGGTCAAATCCCACGATGGCATCGATCTGCATCAGGTCCCCGCGCCGGCACTGCTTGAGGGCTTCCACGGCGATCTTGCGCCACCGCTCCTGCCGGGCCTGCGCCCGTCCGCCCTCGGGCCGGGCCACCGAGCGGCCGCTGATAAACGGCATCCATCGGGCAGCGCCCAGCTCGGAGAGCTGGCGCACGAGACGGTCCATTTTCTTTTCCTTCAGAAACCCCTGGGCCACGCTGACAGGGAGGCGGGCGCGCCCCGCGGCCGGCTCGCTGCCGGTGACGGCCACTTCGACCTTCCCGGGCGGCATGGCGTCGATCACGCCGACGTACTCGACCCCGGTGCCGTCAAAAAGCCGGACCGCATCGCCCGGCTTGAGGCGCAGCACGTTCTTGATGTGCCGGGCCTCGGCGCCGAAGAGGGCGGCCCGACGGCCCGCCAAATGGGATGGTTCAATGAAAAAATGGCGCATGGCGGCTTCCCGGGCTGAAAGGGATTGGAGACCTTCGCAGAATGTGCGCAACGTTCATCTATACAAGAACCCATGGCGCTGTAAATCTTTTTCTCTCCCCGGCCGGCGTGGCGTGTCAAGCAGCTTGACCTGCTATGCGTTTCCGTGATATTTTTTCAAGAATTAGCGGGCCTTGTCCGGCACGGCCTGCCGAAGGGAGAAATTATGAGCGACGCCAGAAAGAGCGATCCCAAACGACCACCGATCGAGTCCCTGGATGACGAACCCGTCATCGATCTGGTCGACGAGGTTCCCGGAGGCCCGGCGGATGGCGATCTTTCCGCTCTGGAGAAAAACCTCCTCGGCCTTGAACGCAGTTTCGGCAACGGCCTAGGAAAAACCGGTGAGGATCTGCGCACATTTCCGCAGCTGCCGGATTTGAATGACCTCAAAGGGTTTGACTTTGAAGAGGACGACGCGGGGCGCCCAGGGTCCGCCCCCCTCCCGCCGGCGGCCGCAAAAGAGCCCCTGCCCAGCGGAATGGAGCCGGAACTGGATTGGCTCCTGGAGGAGGATGCGCCCGCCCCGGCCGAAGTCCCTGCAGGCGCTGCGGGCAGGACGGACAATGCGATCACTGAAATTTCGGAATTCGACGAGCAGTTCCTGGAGGCCGAGGAAATCTTAGACACTCCGCCGGCTGCTGAAGATGAATCCGACGGCGGGAACGACGACGAAACGCTGGAGCTTCTAAACCTCGATGACAATGAGACCGACAACCAGCTCGTCTGGTTCGACGACCTCGACAAACCGCCTGACCACGGCGGAGTGACGCAGGTCGGGCCGGCCGGTGTCAAGCCTCTCGAACCGGCAGGTGCCCGGCTCTTTTCGAACGCCCCCGCCGTCGACACCACCGCCGCGGATCTGTTCGAGGCCTTCGTGCAGTCGGGAAGGCCGGTCGCGGACGCCGCGCTCGTAACCGCAGGGCCGTCCGCGGCCGCGGACGCCTCCCTGACGGCCGTCCCGGACGCCGCCGCGATGAGCCAATCCCGCACCGCGGACGTTTCGCAGCTGCCCGCCGCAAATGCCCTGACGGCAGATCAGATCGACGCTGCCGTGGAACGGGTGATCACGCGCATGTATGCCGGCACCATCGAGACGATCATCCGGCAGGCAATCGAAAAGGCCGTCGCTAAGGAGATCGAGCGGCTCAAAAACCGCCTGCTCGAAAATGACCCCGACGACAAGGCCCCCTGAGGGAGGGGGCAGCGCCCGAGGGGCAACTTTTAGCCACGCCGGTCACCCGCTCAACCGCCCGCCGCCTTAAAAAAACAGCTTGAAAAAATCTGGGATTGCGTCATAATCGCCAGTTTAACGGCTGCTGCGGGAGTGGCTTCCTGCCACGACGATCGCGGCAAGACGCCGCTCCCACATGGAAAAGAGCTCAACGAATTCCTCCAGCCCCCTTTGCCAAAGGGGGCTGAGGGATTTTGAAATCAACTGCGTTGGAAGTCATTCGGTTCGATGACGTTGCCACGCTGAATCGGAGGAAGACACCGCATGGGTTCCGACCTGCTGGACAAGGGCTATGAGCCGCACGATGTCGAGCACCGCTGGTACGAATTCTGGGAGGCCAACGACCTGTTCTCTGCCGAGGACCAAGGCCCGCGCCGCGGCTATGCCCTCGTCATCCCCCCGCCCAACGTCACGGGTGTCCTGCACATGGGGCATGCCCTCAACAACACCCTGCAGGACATCCTCTGCCGCTACCGGCGCCTGAAGGGCGACAACGTGCTGTGGATGCCGGGCACCGACCACGCCGGGATCGCCACCCAGAACGTGGTCGAGCGCAAGCTGGCCCAGGAGGGCACGGACCGCCACGCCCTCGGCCGCGAGCGCTTCATCGCGCAGGTGTGGCAGTGGCGCGAAAAATACGGCAGCGCCATCATCAACCAGCTCAAGCGCCTGGGGGCCTCGTGCGACTGGAAGCGCGAGCGCTTCACCATGGACGAGGGGCTCTCGCGCGCCGTGCGCAAGGTCTTCGTCGAACTCTACCACCAGGGACTCATCTACCGCGGCAACTACATCATCAACTGGTGCCACCGCTGCCACACCGCTCTGGCGGACCTCGAGGTCGAGCACGCGGAGATCGACGGCAACCTCTATCACATCCGTTACCCCTTCGCGGACGGCAGCGGCGGCATCACCATCGCCACCACCCGGCCCGAAACGATGCTGGGAGATACGGCCGTGGCCGTCAATCCGGCCGACGAGCGCTATCATGGCATCACCGCCACCGCGGTGATCCTGCCCCTCGTAAACCGAGAAATCCCCATCATCCGGGATGCCTACGTGGACATGAGCTTCGGGACCGGCGGCCTCAAGGTGACACCGGCCCACGACCCGAATGACTTCGAAATCGGCCGGCGGCACAATCTACCGAGCATCAAGGCCATCGGCGACGATGGGCGCATGACCGGGGAAGCCGGCCGGTTCGCAGGCCTGGACCGGTTCGAGTGCCGCAAGTCCGTAGTGCAGGAGCTCCAGGAAACCGGACGGTTGGAGAAAATCGAGCCCTACCGCCACAGTGTGGGCCACTGCTACCGGTGCAAGACCGTCATCGAGCCGAACCTCTCACGCCAGTGGTTCGTGCGGGCCAAGCCCCTGGCGGAGAAGGCCATTGCCGCCGTGAAGCAGGGTGAGACCCGCATCATTCCGGAGATATGGGCGAACACCTATTTCGACTGGCTGGAAAACATCCGGGACTGGTGCATCTCGCGCCAGATCTGGTGGGGCCATCAGATCCCGGCCTGGACCTGCGAGGACTGCGGCGAGCTTGTGGTCGCCATGCAGGCGCCGCCGGACTGCCCGAAATGCGGCGGTGCGCACCTCGTCCAGGAAGAGGACGTGCTGGACACCTGGTTCAGCTCCGCCCTCTGGCCGTTTTCGACCATGGGCTGGCCGGAGCAAACCCCGCTGCTCAAGACGTTTTATCCTACCGCGGTGCTCGTCACAGGCTTCGACATCCTGTTCTTCTGGGTGGCGCGCATGATGATGATGGGCCTGCACTTCATGGGCGCGGTGCCCTTCCGGGACGTCTACGTGCACGCACTCGTGCGCGACGAGGAAGGCCAGAAAATGAGCAAGTCCAAGGGCAACGTCATCGACCCGCTGGACATCATCGAACGCTACGGCACCGATGCGTTCCGCTTCACCCTGGCGGCCTTCGCCGCCCAGGGCCGGGACGTCAAGATGTCCGAAAAACGGGTGGAGGGCTACCGGCACTTCATCAACAAGCTGTGGAACGCCGCGCGCTTCGCCCTGATGCACCTCGACCGCCGCTACGATCCGGTGAAGCTTGACGAGCTCTGCCTGGCGGACCGCTGGATCCTGTCGCGGCTGAACCGCGTGAGCCTGGAGATGGCGCAGGCGCTGGACACCTACCGCTTCAACGATGCCGCCGCCGCCCTCTACGGATTTGTCTGGCACGAGTTCTGCGACTGGTACCTGGAGGCGGTCAAACCCGCCCTGCACGGCAAGCTCGCCCCGGCCGCGCGGGAGCGTTCGCTCGGCGTCCTGTGGCGGGTGCTGCACGACACCCTCATCCTGCTGCACCCCTTCATCCCCTTCGTGACCGAGGAAATCTGGCACAAGCTGCCCGGCACCGACGGCTCCATCATGCGGGCCGCCTTCCCGGGTGAGGCCGCCGCGGCCGCACCCCCTCCGCCGGATCCGGAGGCCGAGGCCCGGATGGGCCTTCTGATCGACGTCGTCTCCGGCATACGCAACATCCGGGGCGAAACGGGCATTTCGCCGGCACTGAACCTTGATGCGGTGGTTCACCCCGCGGACGACGCCGCCAAGGCCGTGATCGAACAATACCGTGACATGATCGTCACCCTCGCCCGGCTGCGGTCCATCACGGTCACCGACAGCGCCGAACGACCGAAGGCTTCGGCCACGGCCGTGGCCCGTGGGGCAACCATCCACGTGCTCCTGGAGGGGATCGTCGATTTCGCCAAGGAGCGGGAGCGCATGGAGAAGGAGCTCGGAAAACTGGCAAAGGATTTTGCTTCCATCGCAAAGAAGCTCCAGAATCAGGATTTCCTGGCCAAGGCCCCGGCAGAGGTGGTGACAAAAGTCATGGACCAGCAACGGGAACTGCTGGGCCGGCAGCAGAAAATCCAGTCCAACCTGGACAAGATCAGGGAGTATGGTTCCGCTTCATGAGACCTTAACGCGTGGGGTCTGAAAGGACGGAAGGCTCAGCGGGCGGGGTCGTTCACCGGTGCGAGGGAGTTGTCGGCGAACAGCACCGACACCCGGTTGCGGCCGTTTTGCTTGGAGAGGTACATGGCGGCGTCGGCCCGGTGAATGAAGGCGGTCATCTCTTCCGACGGGCAGTACTCGGTAACGCCGATGCTGATGGTTTTCGACACGGCCCGGTCGGTGTGCGGCGCGAAGATTTCCGCCTCGACCGCGGCCCGGATGCGTTGGGCCACGGTCCGGGCCTCCTCCGCGCCGGTTTCAGGCAGGATGACCGTGAACTCCTCACCGCCGTACCGGAAGGCGGAGTCGTTCGCCCGCAGGCAGGAGCCCAGGATCTGGCTGAAGCGCACCAGGACCTTGTCGCCCTCCAGGTGGCCGAACGCGTCATTGTAGTCCTTGAAGTGGTCGATGTCGATCAGCAGCAGAGCCAGCGGGTGCTGGTAGCGGCTGGAACGGTCCACTTCCAGCTCGAGTTGGGTGAAAAAGTGCCGCGAGTTGAAAAGACCGGTGAGCCCGTCGGTGACGGCCAGCTTCTGCAGCTTTTCCATCATCCGGTTGCGCTCATGGGTGAGTTCCCGCTCCCGCAGTACCCGCCTTACCCGCAGCAGGAGTTCCTCCAGCCTCACCGGTTTGACCACGAAGTCGCTGGCGCCGATGTTGATGGCCCCTTCATAGGAGAAGTTGTCGCTGTAGCCGGTCATCACGACCACGTCCGTATTATGCCTCTTCTTGACGAGCTGGGTGAGCTCGAGGCCGCCGATACCGGGCAGAACAATGTCGGTGATGACGAGGTCAAACTGGTCGGTGCGGAGCACTTCCAGGGCATCCTCGGCGCTGGCAACCGACTCGGCGACAAAGCCGGCGAGCCGCATGTAGTCACTCATGGAGTCGCGGACTTCGGGTTTGTCGTCGACGATGAGGATCCGGTTATCCACGATAAGCGAACCTTGTCCGCGCCGACAGCCTGTTCGGTAAAAGCCGGACCCGGAGCAACCGGCCCTGCTGCACCTTGACACCTGCGGCCATATTTTGCTATTAAAGCCAGCTTTCTAACGATGGTACTATATCCGTTATGGAGCACGGAGTCAACTTCCGAAACCCGCGGCGGCCTGGACCCGGCCGCCGGCGTTAGACCATGCAGAACATTCGAAACTTCAGCATCATTGCCCACATCGACCACGGCAAATCCACGCTCTCCGACCGCCTGATCCAGGCGACGCACATTGTGGCGGACCGGGACTTCCATGACCAGATCCTGGACACCATGGACATCGAGCGCGAGCGCGGCATCACCATCAAGAGCCAGACGGTATGCCTGCCGTACACGGCTCGCGACGGGCGGTCGTATTCCCTGAACCTCATCGACACCCCGGGCCACGTGGATTTCACCTACGAGGTTTCCCGGGCACTGGCCGCCTGCGAGGGGGCGTTGCTGCTGGTCGACGCCAGCCAGGGCGTCGAGGCCCAGACCCTGGCCAACCTCTACCTGGCCATGGAAAACAACCTGGAGATCATCCCCGTCATCAACAAGATCGACCTGCCCTCGGCGGATATCGACCGGGTGAAACAGCAAATCCAGTCCGACCTCGGGCTCGACCCGGAAGGAGCACTGCTGGTCTCGGCCAAGGAAGGGGTCGGGATCGACGCACTCTTCGAGGCCATCGTCAGCCGGCTGCCGCCACCCGCCGGCGACCCGGAAGCGCCCTTGAAGGCACTGATCTTCGACTCGCTCTACGACGTCTATCGCGGCACGGTGGTGTATTTCCGCATCTTTGACGGCCGCCTGCGGACCGGAGACGTGATCCGTTTCATGTCCAACGATGCCGCCTACAAGGTGGAGGAGGTCGGCATCTTCCAGCTCCGCCAGGTTCCGGCGCCGGAACTCGTCGCAGGGCAGGTGGGTTATCTCACCGCCGGCATCAAGACCATCAGCGATACCCGCTGCGGCGACACCATCACCCTGAAGGAGCGGCCCTGCGCGGAGGCACTGCCCGGCTTCAAGGAGGCCAAGCCGGTGGTGTTCTCGTCGATCTATCCGGTGGCGGCCGACGACTATGAAGAACTGGCAACGGCCATCGAGAAGCTCAAGCTGAACGACGCCGCCATCATTTACGAGAAGGACACCTCGGTGGCCCTGGGATTCGGCTTCCGCTGCGGCTTTCTGGGGCTACTGCATCTGGAGGTTGTCCAGGAACGCCTCGAGCGCGAATACGGACTGTCCCTGATCCTGACCGCCCCGTCGGTCCGCTACCAGATCAAGCTGCGGGACGGCTCCGAGATCACCATCGACAACCCTGCGTTTTATCCGGACCCGACGCGGATCGAGTCCACCGCGGAGCCGTTCATCCGGGCCACCATCATCGTCCCGGAACGCTACATGGGGGCGGTGATGAAGCTGTGCCTGGAGCGCCGCGGCTCGAACACCAACTACCAGTACCTGACGAGCGACCGATTGGAGATGATCTTCGAACTGCCGTTGGCCGAGGTGGTCTATGACTTCTACGACAAGCTCAAGTCCATCACCCAGGGCTACGGATCGTTCGACTACGAACTGCTGGACTACCGCGAAACCGATCTCGTGAAGCTTGACATCCTCATCAACGGCGAACGCGTGGATGCCCTCTCCCAGCTCGTGCACCGGGACAATGCCGTGTCACGCGGCCGCGTGGCCTGCGAGAAGATCAAGGAGGAGATTCCGCGCCAACTCTTCAAAATCGCCATCCAGGGCGCGATCGGCGGCAACGTCATCTCCCGCGAGACCGTCTCACCCCTGCGCAAGGATGTGCTCGCCAAGTGCTACGGCGGCGACATCACCCGCAAGCGCAAGCTGCTCGAAAAGCAGAAGAAGGGCAAAAAGCGCATGAAGATGGTCGGCAAAGTCATGATCCCGCAGTCCGCGTTCCTGGCGGTGCTGAAAACGGACAGCGATTAGAAATGGTTCTCGGACCCTGTCCGACACCCGATGGCGGCGTTGCAGGCCGCTTCGAAATGCTCACATACTGCCGTGCAGGCTGTGCTTTTGATTTGATCGGCGCCTTGTCCCCCGGGCGTGAGCCGAGGCCTGAAGCCATTTCCAAATTTGATATTTTTTTCATTAATCATCCCGGATCGAGCATCCGGCAGCGCGCATAAGCGACACAACCGCCAATACAGAACTGGGGTTTAAAATGGGCCAAACCGTAGCCGAAAAAATATTTGAGACCCACGTGGTGGACCGGCCGGCGGAGGACGTGTGGGTCATCCGCCTGGACGCCGTGCTCTGCCACGAAATCACCACCCCCACCGCCATCCTGGACCTGATGCGTCTCGGCAAGGACCGCGTGTTCGATCCCTCCCGGATCAAGGCCGTCATCGATCACGTGACCCCCGCCAAGGACTCGAACACCGCCACCCAGGGCAAGGTGCTCCGGGAGTGGGCCCGGCGCCACCATATCACGGACTTCTTCGACATCGGCCGCAACGGCGTCTGCCATGCGCTCTTCCCGGAAAAGGGCTTCATCCGCCCCGGCTACGCCGTGATCATGGGGGATTCCCACACCTGCACGGACGGCGCGTTCGGCGCCTTCACCCCCGGGGTCGGGACCACGGACCTGGCGGTGGGTATCCTGAAGGGGGTCTGCGCATTCCGCCGGCCGCAGACCATGAAGATCACCCTGACCGGCGAACTCCCGCAGGGGGTGTTCGCCAAGGACGTGATCCTTTCCGTCATCGGGCGCATCGGGGTCGACGGTGCCACCAACCGGATCGTCGAGTTCGACGGCCCGGTGGTGCAACGCATGAACATGGAAGCCCGCATGACCCTGTGCAACATGACGGTGGAGGCCGGGGGAACCTGCGGGATCTGCTACGCGGATGCGATAACCGCCGACTACCTGTGGGAACACATCCGGGGCGAGTACCCGGATAAAGCCGCCGCGGCCGCGGACTTCCGGAAGTGGTGGCCTGACCCGGACGCCGTCTACGAGAAAACCATCGTCCACGACGTCTCCGGTCTGGAGCCCGTGACGACCTTCGGCCAGAAACCGGACAACGTACGGCCGGTGCGGGAGATGGAAGGCACCCCCATCGACCAGGTGTTCATCGGCTCCTGCACCAACGGCCGCATGGACGACCTCCGCAGTGCCGCCCGCGTTCTCGCCGGCCGCAAGGTCCACCCGCACGTGCGCGGCATCGTCTGCCCGGCCACGACCAAGATCTTTTCCGAGGCCCTGGAGGAAGGGCTGATCCGGGTATTCACGGATGCCGGGTTCTGCGTGACCAACCCCACCTGCGGCCCCTGCCTCGGCATGAGCACCGGGGTCCTGGCCGAAGGCGAGGTATGCGCCTCCACCTCCAACCGCAACTTCAACGACCGCATGGGCCGGGGCGGCAGGGTGCACCTCATGAGCCCGGCCACGGCCGCGGCCTCGGCCATTGCCGGGCACATCACGAATTCAGAGCTCTACAAGGCATAAGGGACTGCGAGGGATAAATCGGCATGAAAAATTTCGGTGGTCACGTTCTCTTTCTTGACCGGGCGGACATCAACACGGACGAAATCATACCGGCGAAGTATCTGACGGAAATCGCGCGGGAGGCCCTCCAGCCCTATCTCCTCGAGAGCCTGACGTTGGACGGGTTCGACCCGAAGCGGGACATCCCCGGCAAACAGGTCGTCATCAGCCGGGCGAACTTCGGCTGCGGCTCATCCCGCGAGCACGCCCCCTGGGCACTCGAAGTCAACGGCATCCGCCTGGTCATTGCCGAGAGCTTTGCGCGCATCTTCCGGCAGAACATGTTTAACTGCGGCCTGCTGGTGGTCGAACTGCCGTGCGACACCATCGCCCGCCTGTTTACGGACTACGCCCGGGGCGAAACGTTTGCGACCGCCGATGTGGCACGCGGCGTGATCCAAATCCGGACCGGCACGAAGGCGGAGGAGATCTCCTTCAGGCTTTCCGATTTCGACCGCCAGCTGGTCGAGGCCGGCGGATGGCTGGAATATGCCGACGCCAGGTATTAAGAAGCTATCTTAAAAATACAATTGAAGGGAGTGCAGGCGTGAAAAAAATCGCGGTACTGGCGGGCGACGGCATCGGACCGGAGGTGATGCGGGAGGCCGTCAGGGTCCTCGATGCGGTGCAGAAACGCTTTGGGTTGCGGATCGAGTATGAATTCGCGGACGTCGGCGGCGGCGCCATCGACCGGCATGGGACCGCACTGCCCGATGCGACGGTGAAGCTCTGCGAGGTGAGCGACGCCATCCTCTTCGGCTCGGTGGGCGGCCCGAAGTGGGAGTCGCTCCCGCCCGACCAACAACCTGAGCGGGCCTCGCTGCTGCCTCTCCGGCGCCGGTTCAACCTGTTCTGCAACCTGCGTCCGGCGCGAATTTTCAAAGGTCTCGCCGCCGCAAGCCCGCTCAAGCCGCAAATCGTAGGTGACGGTTTTGACCTCCTGTGCGTGCGCGAGCTGACCGGCGACATCTACTTCGGCCGGCCGCGGGGCCGCGAGGGCAGCGGCCCCGAAGAGCGCGCCTTTGACACCATGGACTACCGGCGCCTGGAGATTGAGCGCATCGCACGCGCGGCCTTCACGCTGGCCCGGGGCCGCCGGCGGAGACTGACCTCCGTGGACAAGGCCAACGTGCTGGCCACGAGTGTCTTCTGGCGCGAGATCGTGAGCGCAGTGAGCGCGGAGTTCCGCGATGTGGCGCTGACCCACATGTACGTGGACAACGCCGCCATGCAGCTCGTCAAAAACCCGCACCAATTCGACGTGCTGCTGTGCGGGAACCTGTTCGGCGACATTCTCTCCGACGAGTGCGCCATGCTGACGGGCTCCCTGGGGCTGCTGCCTTCCGCCAGCATCAACGACACGCATTTCGGGCTCTACGAGCCGGCCGGCGGCTCCGCTCCGGACATCGCCGGCAAAGGCATCGCCAACCCGATCGCCCAGATCCTCTCGGCCGCCATGATGCTGCGCATCAGCCTGGGCGGCAAGGCGGCGGCGGATGCGGTCGAAAAAGCGGTGGCCGACGCGATTGCCGAAGGTCTGCGCACCGCCGACATCGCTCTCCCCGGACAGACGGCCATCGGCACGGCCGCGATGGGGGAGGCGATCGTCGATCGTCTCGGAAGGGCCTCGTAAACGGATCATTCTTCCGGTGCCGCGACCGTGTTTCGAATCGCACCGATCTTGTCGATCCGGCACTCGACGACACTGCCGGGCTGAAGGGTCAGCGGCGGGTTCCTGAAAATCCCGACACCGGAAGGGGTGCCGGTGGCGATGATGTCGCCCGGCAGCAGGGTGATGTCCTCGCTGATGAATTCGATGATGGCGGGCACGTCGAAGATCAGGTGACGGGTGCTGTCCTGCTGCATCACGACGCCGTCCACGGCCGCGCTCAGCGCGAGGTCGCCGGCATCTCCGATCTCATCGGCGGTGACCAGCGCCGGCCCCAGCGGCGCAAAGGTGTCGAAGGATTTCCCGCGAAACCACTGCGGGTCCGAGAACTGGGCCTGCCGCGCCGAGACGTCGTTCATGACCGCATATCCCGCGATGCAGGCAAACGCCTCCGCGCGCCGGACCCGCTTGGCTTCGCGTCCGATGATCACCGCCAGCTCCACTTCCCAATCGACCTGCCCGCTGCTTCTGGGCAGCACGATCGGGTCGAAGGGGCCGTTCAGGGTGTTGGGGGTCTTGGCGAAAAGAACCGGCCGCTCGGGCGCCTTGAACCCGCCTTCCGCCCCGTGGGTGGCGTAGTTGATGCCCAGGCAGATGATCTTCGACGGCCGTGCCACCGGGCAGCCGAGACGCGCGTCCGTGGCCGCGCCCGGGTCATTGATCGCAGCGATCCTTTCCAGCCACCCGTCCCGGAAGAAGGCTTCGCCGATGTCCGGGATGCCGGGGAAAAAGTGTTGCAGGTCCACGATCCGGCCGTCGCGCCAAATTCCGGGTTTTTCCTGGCCCCACGGGCCGAAACGCACCAGTCGCATGTCCCGCTCCTCGCTTTAAAGTTTGAAGCATTCCCTGGAAAAATCGAGGCTTATTCGCCGCCGTTCCGCGACGTCCGGCCCTGTTCGTAGCAGTGCTTGCCGTACCAGTCGATCTGCCGGCAGATGCCCCGGATGATCTGCGTCTCCTTCGCCCGCAACTGCATGCGGGTACCAAAGTGCCTCAGGTTGTTCATGAAACGGTCGGGATTTGCCGGATTGATGAAACAGATGCGCCGCAACACATCCTGGAGCTGTGCGTACATGGCGTCGAGCTCGAAGCGGTTGGCCAGACGCGGCGCGAACTCCCGGGGCGGATCGACGCTGCAGCGGAAAAGCTCGTAGCTGATGACCATGACCGCCTGGGCCAGGTTCAGCGAAGAGAAGTCCGCCGTGGGGATCGTGGCCAGCGTGTGGCACAGGCGCAAGTCTTCATTCGTCAGGCCGCGGTCCTCGGGCCCGAAAAGGATGGCGATACGGTTTTCGGCCGAGATGGGCACCAGCATTTCCGCCAGCCGGCCCGGAGAGCCGACGACCTGCCGCTCACCGCCCCGGCGGGCGGTGGTGCCCACGACATAGCTGAACTCCTTCAACGCTTCGGGCAACCCGGCGTAGACCTGCATCTCTTCCACCACGTCCAGGGCGGCGTGGGTGGCCATCTTGCAGACCCGGGTCAGGTCGCACCGCGGCGGGTTCACGAGGATCAGCCGGCGCAGACCCATGTTGCACATGGCGCGCGCGGCCGCGCCGATGTTTTCGGAGATATTCGGCTGAACCAGGACAATGGCGATGTTCGCCGGGTTGATCTTGGCCGCCATCAGACAAAAATTTCAAGCCGGTTGAAAAAATACCCGATCTCGAAGGCCGCGGTTTCCGGGGCATCGGACCCGTGCACCACGTTCTTCTCGATGTCGGTGGCGAACTCGCGGCGGATCGTTCCCTCGGCCGCCTTGCGGTAATCGGTGGCACCCATCAGCTCGCGCCAGCGGGCGATGGCGTTGTCCCCCCCGAGCACCATGACCACGGCCGGCCCCGAGCTCATGAACGTGGTGAGCCCTTCGAAGAACGGTCGCTCCCTGTGCACGGCATAAAATCCCCGGGCCTCAGCCGGGGTCAGGTGCAGCATTTTCATGGCTACAATCTTGAGGCCGCGCCCCTCGATCTTCTTGATCACATCGCCGATCAGTCCGCGGGAAACCCCGTCGGGTTTGATGATGGACAGTGTCCGCTCCATGATATCGAGTCCTTTCTGCGGATTGAGTGGTTGCCGGTGGCATACCAGATGGTGTGCGGCAAGTCAATCCAGTCGCCGCCATGGGTTGACAACCGGCCGGGTTGCTTTCTATACTTTTCGTGTCAAAGCGACTCGACCTGGTCGAACTCCGGAGATGACCTTATGCCGATCTACGAATTCTACTGCGACGAATGCAATACCATCTTCAATTTCTTCTCGCGCTCGATCAACACCCGGAAGAAACCGAAATGCCCCCGGTGCAAGCAGCGCGCGCTATCCCGGATGATGTCCGCCTTTGCCGTCACCGGAAAAGCCAAGGAAGACGGCGGCCCGGATGACCTCCCGTTTGACGAAAGCCGCATGGAAAATGCCATGCAGGCGCTGGCCGGCGAAGCGGAGTCGATCAACGAAGACGACCCGCGCCAGGCGGCCAACCTCATGCGCAAGCTCACCGACATGACCGGCCTCGAGCTGGGTCCCGGCATGACCGAGGCGCTGCGACGCATGGAAAAAGGCGAAGATCCGGATCAGATCGAAGCCGAGATGGGCGATCTGCTGGAGGGCGAGGATCCGTTTCTGCTTCCGGGCAAAACAGGGGGCGCGAAAAAGGGCCGGCAGCAGGCGCCGATTCGGGACGAAACCCTGTATGATCTGTGACGACGCCGTTGCGATCTCAACCTCGGCGTTGCGCTTCATGCCGCAGCCGCTGCACCGTTCCATGGGATCTCCCCGCGGCACGGCATTCGCGCGCCTTGATCCTGAAGCTATGAAGGGTGTCGTCGAGAGCCCATAAGCTGGTCTCATAACCCCTTCTGAACCCGATGGCGATGTTGCAGACCTCTCGAAATGCTCATATACGGTCGTGGTTGCTGCACTTTCGAATCGGCCTGCGCCTTGCCCTCAGGTATGCTCCGAGGTTGCGCAACCACATCCATCATCCATTTCAAGTCTAAGGAGGGGCCATGCACAAGGAAATTCTCGATAAAATCGAGGTGCGTCAGGGCGACATCACTCAACTCGATGTGGATGCCATCGTAAACGCCGCCAACACCTCCTTGCTTGGCGGCGGAGGGGTGGACGGCGCCATCCATCGAGCCGCCGGCCCGGAGCTGCTCGAAGAGTGCCGTCGGATCGGCGGCTGCCCCACGGGAGAGGCCCGGATCACCCGAGGCTACAAGCTTCGGGCGCGCCATGTGATCCACACCGTCGGTCCGGTGTACCGCGGCCGACCCCAGGACCGGGAGCTGCTCGCAAACTGCTACCGCAACAGCCTGACCCTGGCGGTCCAGAACAGGATCGCCACCATCGCCTTTCCCGCCATCAGCTGCGGGGTCTACGGCTACCCGATTGAAGCGGCCTGCCAGGTCGCCGTCGACACCGCAATCGAGGTCATGCGCGCCCACCCTTCCATCCAGAAATTAGTTTTCATCCTTTTTTCAGCCGCCGACCTCAAGGTCTATCTGAATTATATGGCCACGTTGCGATGAGGCTGGCCACGGTCGCCCGGATGCATCCCGGCCACATTAAAAAGCAGGCAATCGCCCCGCGTTTTTGGATTGACAAACGCCGTTCACGCCCCTATTATACGCCCGGCCCGAAAACAGCGGCCGGGTTTTTCAACCCGGCTCAATTCGATCGAGTCCTTTCAAGGAGGCATCACATGGTTGAAGTAACCCCAGCCGCTCATGACCAGATTGCTGAATATTTCAAGAACAAGGAGGCTGCGCCCATTCGTATTTTTTTGAACGAGGGCGGGTGAGGCGGGCCATCCCTTGCGATGGCTCTGGATGAGCCAAAAGACACCGACAATGTGTTCAACGTGAACGGATTCCAGTTCATCTTGGATAAAGAGTTTTACGAGAAGGTCAAACCCGTCAAAGTCGATTTCATGGGATACGGGTTCCGGATCAGCTCCGGCCTCGAGCCCGCTGCGGGAGCTGCAGGAGGCTGCGGGGGGTGCGGCGGCGGGTCTTGTGAGACCGCTTCGCATTCCCACTGATTCAATCGAAAAGTTACTCTCTCAAGGCGGCGCCGTTAGGCGTCGCCTTTTTGTTATGGATTGAACACGACCGCAAGAGGATTAGACCATGCAGGATTTTGTAAGAGTCGTCCGGGAGCGCCGGAGCATCCGCAAATATGAAAACCGGGAAATCCCGGCGAGCGCCTTGAACACCATCCTGGAGGCCGTGCGATGGGCGCCCTCCTGGGCCAATACCCAATGCTGGGAGATCGTGGTGGTCAATGACAAGTCCCTGAAGGAGCAGCTGCAGGCCACCCTTCCGCCCAAGGCCAACCCCGCCGCCAGCGCCATCGTTCAGGCACCGATGCTGCTGGCCCTCTGCGGCAAACTGAAGAGCTCCGGCTTCTACCGCGACCAAGCCGCCACCAAGTTCGGCGACTGGTTCATGTTCGATCTCGGGCTCGCCTGCCAGAATATTTGCCTGACCGCCCACACCCTCGGCCTGGGTACGGTGGTGGTCGGGCTGTTCGACCACGACCGGGCCAAGTCCGTGCTGAAGGTCCCGGAAGGATATGAACTGGTGGCCCTGATACCGGTCGGCTACCCGGCCAAGACGCCCTCGGCCCCCAACCGCCGGGAGGTCGCCGAGTTCACCCACCATAACCTCTTTTAGAGCTTCGGGTTTCGAAGGTTGAAGCCGCCGGGTGAAATGTGCCGCACGGCATGTTTTAATCTCTTCGGGTCTAATTCCCCGCAGCTAGCTGCGATAGAATAAACCCAAACCTTCACCTGAAATACCCCGCTGCTTGCAGCGGGGACGGTTTATTGACCGTCCTTGAGTCCAAAACATCGTGCCGGCATGTCGGATTCTCCCGCAGAAGGAATCCTCCGTTACCACGAGCAAACCAAGCACCACCCGGACCGCTACGCCCGGTCGATAGGGTACATGGACTGGGACAACCAGCCCAATCCCTTCCGCGTTTATGAGGGCGCGCCGATCGTCAGCCTGCCTCGGCTCGCCCGGGACCCGCCCGGCGGACATCTTGCCCTGTATGAGCCCGACCGGCCCTGCGCCCCGTTGACGCTGGCAAATGTCGCCGGGTTGCTGGAGCTGTCGATGGGTCTTTCGGCATGGAAAGCGTTTTCCGGCTCGCGCTGGTCGCTGCGCATGACCCCATCCAGCGGCAACCTGCACCCCACCGATACCCATCTGGTCCTGCCGGACATGCCGGGGTGTGACGCCGGCATCTATCATTACTCGCCGCTGCAGCACGCACTGGAACGCCGCGCCGAGTACCCCGGCGAACTTTGGCGCACGGCGGTCGCGCATTTCGGCTGCGAGGGGTTTCTGGCGGGGCTGACCAGCATTTTCTGGCGGGAGTCCTGGAAATACGGCGAACGCGCGTTTCGCTATTGCAACCACGACGTCGGGCATGCCCTGGCCGCCCTGCGGTTTGCGGCCAACCTCTTCGGGTGGCGGCTCACGTGTCTCACCGCTCTTTCCGATGAAGCGGTCGAAACCGTCCTGGGGTTGCGACGGACCGACTACCCACCCCTGGACGAAGAGCACCCGGACCTGCTTTGCCTTGTGCATGCCGGCGGGCAGCAGCCGATCCCGCAAACGCTCCCCGAAGAACTGGTGGCCGCCTTCGACAAAACCCATTTCGCCGGGCGGCCGAACGCCCTCAGCCGCGCGCACGTCGATTGGGAAATCATCGGCCGGGCGGCCGAACTCAGCCGCAAGCCGGCAACCCCCGCGGAGCCACTTAGGTTTGAGCGGCCGCAGATGATCGCAGCCGATGCCTCTACACTCACCGCGGGGGCGATCATCCGCCGGCGACGCAGCGCCACGGACTTCGACCGGCGCAGGGGAATCCCCCGCCCCCATTTTCTGGCCATGCTCGACAAAACGCGCCCCCGCGACGGAGTGGCTCCGTTCGACGCCGGTCTGGGGGAACCGGCCCTGCACCTGCTGATCTTCGTCCATCACGTCGAGGGCCTCCAACCGGGCCTTTACTTCTTCAGCCGCAACGACCGGGACCTGCCGGAGGTGCGCAGACTCGCGCGGCCGGAATTCGCCTGGGAACCCGTCGAGCCGGGTTTCCCGCTGTTTCTTCTCGCGCCGGGCAATTTCCGACAAACCGCCGCCATGGTGAGCTGCCATCAGGACATCGCGGGTTCCGGCGCCTTTTCCCTGGGCATGCTCGCGCGGTTTGGAGATATCGTGCGCCGGGAACCGTTCCGCTATCGCTACCTGTTCTGGGAAAGCGGCATGATCGGCCAGGTGTTCTACCTGGAAGCCGAAGCGCACGGGGCGCGGGGCACGGGCATCGGCTGTTTCTTCGACGACGCCGTGCACGAGCTGCTCGACCTGACCGACGATCGGTATCAGAGCCTCTACCACTTCACCGTCGGGCATCCGCTGGAGGACCCGCGGCTGACTACCCTCCCGCCCTATTTCCACCTGCGGGACCGCTGACTCCGGCCATCTGCCACACAGAGTTCTTTACATGCCGGCCCGGATAGCATAGATTGGTTAAAAACTGCATGCAGGGGTGCCCCCGGGCTGAGAGGACGGACGTCCAACCCTTTGAACCTGATGTGGCTAATACCACCGTAGGGAAAAGCAACGATCCGACCGGGCAAGCATCTCAGTGCTTGCCTTTTTATTTTTCCACATCCGTTGGAGGAACAGCACAGCCATGACCACTCAAATGGAAGCCGCCAAAAAGGGTACCCTCACCGAAGCGATGCAGGTGGTCGCCCAAAGTGAACGCATGAACCCGCAACGCCTGCTTGAACTGGCCGCCGCCGGACAGGTGGTTATTCCGAGCAACATGAATCACCGGACGTTGGCGGCGGCGGGCATCGGCCAAGGACTGCGGACGAAGGTCAATGTCAACATCGGTGTCTCGAGGGATTGTTGCGATACCGGCCTGGAACTCGAGAAAGCCAGAATCGCCATTGCGCTGAAGGCGGACGCCATTATGGACCTGAGCTGCTATGGAAAGACCAGGGAATTTCGCCGCAAGCTGATCGAGATGTCGCCGCTCATGGTCGGCACCGTCCCGGTCTACGATGCCATCGGGCTGCTCGGCAAGGACCTGAAGGCCATCAGCGTGGACGAGTTTTTCCAGGTCGTGGAAACCCACGCGGAGGACGGCGTCGACTTCATGACGATTCATTGCGGGATGAACCGCGCCACGGCTGAAAGAATCAAGCGGAACAAGCGACTGACCCGCATCGTCTCGCGCGGCGGCTCGCTTCTTTTCTCCTGGATGGAATTGAATCAGCGGGAAAACCCGTTTTATGAGCACTACGACAGGCTGTTGGACATTTGCGCCGCCTACGACATCACCTTGAGCCTGGGAGATGCATGCCGGCCCGGGTCCCTCCACGATTCAACCGACGCCGCGCAGGTCGAGGAACTGATTGTGTTGGGGGAGTTGACGCGGCGGGCCTGGGCCAGGAACGTCCAGGTGATGATCGAGGGCCCGGGCCACATGGCGATCAACGAGATCGCCGCCAACATGCTGATGGAAAAACGACTCTGCCACGGCGCTCCGTTTTACGTCCTCGGCCCTCTCGTCACCGATGTCGCGCCCGGCTATGATCACATCACCAGCGCGATCGGTGGGGCGATCGCCGCCGCGAACGGGGCGGACTTTCTGTGTTTCGTGACCCCTGCGGAGCACTTGCGCCTGCCCAACCTGGAAGACACCCGGGAGGGGGTCATTGCCGCCCGGATCGCCGCGCACGCGGCCGACATCGCCAAGGGCATCCCTCAGGCGCGCGAGTGGGACAACGCCATGAGCCGGGCCCGGGCGGACGTGGACTTCCCCAAAATGATCGAATTGGCCATCGATCCCGAAAAGGCCCGGAAATACCGACAGGAGTCGGCGCCTGCCAAAGAAGAAACCTGCACCATGTGCGGTGACATGTGCCCGATGAGAAGCATGAAAGCGATCCTGGACTGAGGTCGCGCACGGCGGAGCTTCTTGCAGCCCGTCCTCCCGAAGCGCAACCGCCGCACTGAACCGTGGTTTCAACGCGACACCAGTTGACGCGCTTCCGGATTGCCATCCCACTTGCCCGTGCCTATAGTCGAGGGTGTGGTTGCATGCCCAAAGATTGGAAACAGGGCCATGCCGCTCGACCGCTGCATGACGCCAGGCCCTGCGCCAATCGAATTCTTACAGTTGTCCTGAGCGCAGGCAGGCTCGGGTCCCTATCTTTGCCAATTTCAAGGATTCCCCATGAAGGCCAATCGCCTCATCAACGAAAAAAGCCCTTATCTCCTGCAGCACGCTCACAACCCGGTAGACTGGCACGCCTGGAACGACGAGACCTTCGCCAAGGCCGCCGCCGAAAACAAACCCATCTTTTTGTCCATCGGTTATGCCACCTGCCACTGGTGCCACGTAATGGAGAAGGAGTCCTTCGAGGACGAGGAAGCGGCGCGTTATCTGAACGACACCTGCATCTGCATCAAGGTCGACCGCGAAGAGCGCCCCGATATCGACGCCGTCTACATGGCTGCCTGCCACATGATGAGCGGCAGCGGCGGCTGGCCGCTCAATATCTTCATGACACCGGACAAAAAGCCTTTCTTCGCGGCCACCTATCTTCCGAAACGCAGCCGTTTAGGGCGCGCAGGCCTGATCGAACTCTGCGAGCGGGTGAAAACGCTCTGGGTTCAAGAGTCGCAGCAGATCGCCGCCACGGCGGACGGCGTCACGGGCTCGCTCGGCAAGGCCTTCGAGTTTGCGCCGGCCGAGGCGCCCGGCATCCGGCTGCTGGACCGCGCCTATGACGACATCGCCTTGAGCTTCGACGGCAGAAACGGCGGTTTCGAGCCGGCCCCTAAGTTCCCCACGCCGCACCGGCTGCTGTTCCTGCTGCGTTGCCACGATCGCACGGCCGAGCCCCGGGCGCTTGAAATGGTTGAGCGCACGCTGACCGCCATGCGGCTCGGCGGCATCTGGGACCATGTGGGATTCGGCTTGCACCGCTACTCCACCGACGGCCGGTGGCTGCTGCCCCACTTCGAAAAAATGCTCTACGATCAGGCGCTGACGGCCATTGCCTGCCTGGAGGCCTCCCAGGTGGGCCGCACCCCGCTTCCGGCTCAAACCGCAACCGAGATCTTCACCTATGTTCTGCGGGACATGACCTCTCCGGAAGGAGCCTTCTTTTCCGCTGAGGATGCCGACAGCGAAGGCGTCGAGGGAAAATTCTATGTGTGGAGCCTCGCTGAATTCCGGCAGGCCCTCGGACCGGCCGAAGCCGCTTTTTGGGAGCCGGTCTTCAACCTGAAGCCCGGGGGCAATTTCCAAGACGAGGCCGGCGGGCACCAGACCGGCGCCAACATCCTGCATCTCACCCGGCCCTTCGGTCGCTGGGCGGGGGAGCTGGGGTTGACCGAAGAGCGACTGCGCTTGCGCTGGGAAGACGCGCGGGCCCGGCTGTTTGCCGCGCGCGACACCCGCATCCACCCGCTCAAAGACGACAAAGTCCTGACCGACTGGAACGGGTTGATGATTGCCGCTCTCGCCCAGGGCGCAAGAGTTCTCGGGCGCAGGGGCTATGCCGAGGCCGCAGAGACGGCGGCAAGGTTTATTCTCGAGACACTGCACGACAGCGACGGCCGGCTCTTCCATCGGTTCCGGGAGGGGGAGCGCGCCATTCGCGGCCAGGCCGGCGATTATGCTTTCTTCATCCACGGGTTGCTGCACCTATACCGCAGCACCTTTGATGTCGCCTGGGCCGAGAAGGCGGCGGCCCTCCAAGAGGTCATGCTGAAGGAACTGTGGGATGCGGCCGACGGAGGCTTTTTCTTGGTCGGCGCTCAGAACCGGGAGCTTCCCGTACGACCCAAAGAGCTTTATGACGGAGCCATCCCATCGGCCAACTCCGTCGCGCTGGTAAACCTGCTCTGGCTCTCCCGGCTCACCGGGGACACGGTTTGGGCGGACAAAGCCGACCAAATGGTTCGCGCCTTCGCCGGCACGATCGGCCGACAGCCGTCGGCCTTCACGTTTTTCCTGTGTGGGCTGGACTTCGCCCTGCGCCCGGGTCAGGACATCGTCATTGCCGGTGAGAGCGGCTCGCCCGATGCCGAACGGCTGTTGTCGGCCCTCAACCTGACGTTCACGCCGAACCAGGTGACTCAGCTCAAATCGGGCGACAATGCCTCACGGCTCGCCCGGTTCGCCGGCTACACGGACGGCTTGCAGGTCGTGCGGGGCAAGACCGCCGCCCACCTGTGCGTGGGCTCCGCCTGCAAGGAATCCGTCACGGACGTGCAGGGCATGATCGACCGCATCCTGGGCAAAACCAATGAGCCCCGCTAACGCGCCCCGTCTTCGCCGACGCCTGCTCGACTGGTATGAACGGCAGCGGCGCCGGCTGCCCTGGCGAGAGACGCGCGACCCTTACCGCATATGGGTTTCCGAGGTGATGCTGCAGCAGACCCAGGTCAACACGGCGTTGCCCTATTACCGGCGGTTTCTCAGGCAATTTCCAACCCTGCGCAAGCTTGCCGTCGCCGACCTGGGAGAAGTGCTCAAGCTGTGGGAAGGCCTGGGCTACTACGCGCGAGCGCGGAACCTTCACCGGGCCGCCGGAATGCTGGCCGCATGCTGCGGTGGCCGCATCCCCGACCGATGGGACGGCTTTCGCGCTCTTCCGGGGGTCGGGGATTACATCGCCGCGGCCGTGTTAAGCATTGCCTTTGACCGACCGCATGCCGTGGTGGACGGCAACGTCAAGCGTGTGCTCGCGCGCCTGCTGGCGATGGCAGCCCCTGCCAACCAAGCGGCATCCCACAAGGTTTTCCAGGCGGAGGCGGATTACCTGCTGGACCGGCGCCGGCCGGGGGATTTCAACCAGGCCATGATGGAGCTCGGGGCCCTGGTCTGCACCCCTAGGTCCCCGAACTGCCCCATCTGCCCGCTGATCCGATTCTGCGCCGCGCACCGCGGCGGCACAGTCGCGCATTACCCGCGCCGGGTTGCTTCCCGCCCGGTTCCCGAGGTTGAGGTCGCCGTGGGCGTCGTGTTCAAGAACGGCCGCGTGCTGATCACGCAGCGTCCGGAGCAGGGGCTGCTGGGCGGCCTGTGGGAGTTTCCGGGCGGAAAGCTTCGGAAAAACGAAAGTCCGGCGGCGGCCTGCGTGCGGGAACTCAAGGAGGAGGTCAATCTCGATGTGGCCATCGAGAAGCCCCTGGCGCAGGTGCGGCACGCATACTCGCATCTGCGCATCCACCTGCACGTGTTTTGCTGCCGCTGCACGGCGGGCCGTGTGCGCCTGAACGGTCCGGCAGACCATCGCTGGGTCCGCATCGCGGAGTTCGACCGGTTTGCCTTCCCCAGGGCCAACCACAAATTCATCCCGCTCTTGAAGCAATGCGCCGCAGGAGGCAAAACCACCAGGGGAGGCAAACGATCCGCATGACCGACGTCCTCCTCGTCCAGCCCCCGATCCGCGACTTCTACCTGACGGCCAAACGCACCATCCCCTACGGCCTGGCCAGCATCGCCGCAGCCATGGCCGGCCGGGGCTTCTCGGTCGAGATCCTGGACGCGCTGGCCAGCCCCAAGAGCCGGCCGGCCGCGCTGCCGGCGGAGATGTCGGACGTGGAGAGATTCTACGCCCGGCCCGACGTCTCGCCCTTCGCGCTCTTCAACCGCTTCCGGCATTTCGGTTCAAGCTTCGACACCATCGGCCGCAAAGCCCTGGAATCGGGGGCATGGCTCGTGGGCATCTCCTCGCTGTTCACGCCGTATGCGGAGGAGGCGCTCGCCACTGCAGCCGCAATCAAATCCCGGCACCCGGGGGGCACGATCGTCATGGGCGGCCACCATGCAACGGCGATGCCGGAACACGTCCTGGCGTCGCCGGCGGTGAGCTACGTGCTGCGCGGCGAGGGGGAGGTTTCGCTCCCGCTTTTGGCCGAGAGTCTCCGGGCCCAGCGCCCGCTTGCGGACATCCCCGGCATCGCGTTTCGACGGCCGGGCGGAGGCTTGCATATCAATCCGCCGGCCGTCATGGAATCCCTCGACCGGTTTCCCCTGCCCGCCATCGATCTGCTGGACCGGCGCCGCTACCGCCGCAACGGCCGTGGGAGTGCGGTTGTCGTCGCCAGTCGCGGCTGCCCGCTGCGCTGCTCTTACTGCAGTGTGGGCGGCGCCGCCTGGCTTCCCTACCGGCTGCGGCCGGTACCCCACGTAGTGGCCGAAATCGAAACGGCGGTTGTCCGGCACGGCGCCGGGTTCATCGATTTCGAGGACGAAAACCTCTCTCTCGACCGCGGCTGGTTCCTGGATCTTCTGCAGGAAATCCGGCACCGCTTCGGCGAAAGGACGCTCGAACTGCGCGCCATGAACGGCCTCTTCCCCCCCACATTGGACGAAACGGTTGTGGCCGCGATGGCCGGGGCCGGATTCAAAGCGCTCAACTTATCCCTGGGCTCGACGGATACCGAGCAGCTCCGGCGGTTTCACCGCCCCGACGTTCGCGCGGCCTTCGACCGGGCCCTCGATCTCGCCGAACGCCATGCCCTCGCCGCGGTCGGGTACATCATCGTTGGCGCCCCTCACCAGTCGGCGGAGGCATCCGTGAACGACTTGCTGTTTCTCGCCGAACGCCGGGTCCTGGCGGGAGTATCCGTGTTCTACCCGGCGCCGGGCAGCCCCGATTTCGACCTCTGCCGACGGCTCGATCTGCTCCCCTGCTCGCCCGGCCACATGCGCGCAAGCGCCCTGCCCATCGAGCACACCACCCGCCGCATCGAGTCCGTTACACTGCTGCGCCTGGGTCGGGTGTTGAATTTCATGAAACACCTTCGCGACCTTGGCCTGCCGAATCCGGGGACTTCGCCGTCGGAGGCATCCACCCCGGACCCGAAGGACCGCACCCAGGCCGGCCGCATCCTGCTCGCCCGGTTTCTGGAGGACGGCCGCATCCGCGGGCTTACCCCGGACGGCAAGGTGTATGATCATTGCATCGCGCCACACCTGGCGGCACAATTTTTAAAGAGGCTAACCAACGTTGCGCTGAAGGGAACTCTGTAGGAGGCTCGCGGAATGGGCAAAAAGGACTACGACCCGGCCATGCATACGGCCGAACACATTTTAAACCAGACCATGAACCGCATGTTCACTTGCGGCCGTTCGTTCAACGCTCACATCGAAAGAAAGAAGTCCAAATGCGACTATCGATTTCCTCGGCCGCTCACGGCCGAGGAAATCGCAGCCGTGGAGGCGGCGGTTAATCGCGTGATCGGGCAAGACCTGGCGGTTTCCGAGCGCAGGGTCGACCGGGTCGAGGCTGAGAGAATCTGCTTCACCGGAAAGCTGCCGGCGGATGCGGGAGAATCGATACGGATCATCACGGTCGGGGACTACGACGTCTGCCCCTGCATCGGCCGCCATGTCCGCTCGACCTCCGAAATTCCCGGGTTCCGGCTCCTGTCCACCCGTTACGAAAACGGGGTCCTGCGAATCCGTTTCACACTGAAATAGGCCGCCGATGGCCCTTGAAAAGTCTCCCGGCAGGCCCAATATTACAGCCGCTGTCCCGTTTATCGCAGTGTGGATCTTCCGATTCGTTTCGCATCTTAACCCGTAAGGAGACTATCCCATGAGCGTTCTGGTTACCCGAGAAGCCCCGAACTTCACCGCCCCGGCGGTCATGCCGGACGGCACCATCAAGGATGATTTCAAGCTTTCCGATCTGCGCGGCAAATATGTGGTCCTCTTCTTCTGGCCGCTGGACTTCACTTTCGTCTGCCCGACCGAAATCGTCGCCCACGACCACCGCATGGCACGGTTCCGGGAACGCGGCGTGGAGGTGGTCGGCATTTCGATCGATTCTCAGTTCACGCATTTCACCTGGCGCAACACCGCCATCCTCGACGGCGGGATCGGGCCGGTTCAGTTCCCGATGGTCGCCGACATCAAGCACGGGATCACCCGCGCCTACGGCGTCGAGCATCCGGATGGAGTGGCCCTGCGCGCCTCCTTCCTGATCGACCGGAACGGCATCGTCCAGCACCAGGTGGTGAACAATCTGCCCCTGGGCCGGAACGTGGATGAAATGCTGCGGGTGGTGGATGCGCTGCAGTTCACGGAGGAGCACGGCGAGGTATGCCCAGCGGGCTGGCACAAAGGGGACACCGGCATGCAGCCGACCGCCGCAGGCGTGTCAGACTACCTCTCGCAGCACGGGCAGAAACTTTAAAGGGGTCAAGGGTTCGAGTCCAACATCAAGATCAACGGGTTGCCTTGGCTGCCGGCACAACAGGATGGCTGCAGATTACGATCTGCCCTCACCGCACTGAGGCACCCCGCCATCTTCGCTCCGCTTGAACCCTTGAGCCCTGGACCCCTCGAACGCTCTTTTTTAGAACAGCTGCAGGCGCTCCCGGTAGATGCGGATCACCGTTTCCGGGTCATCCGTCGCCACGATGTTGTCCGCGATCCAGGCGGGGGCCCGCCCCTTGCGGACCATCTCGGCGATCTGGGACTGCATCCCCTCCCAGAACCTCCCATGCCCTTCGGTATCGAACAGGATCACCGGAATCGGCTCCATGATGGACAGCTTCATGTTGCAGAGGGTGATGCCCAACTCCTCCAGGGACCCCAACCCGCCGACGTTAAAAATCGGGAAGGAGGCGATCTCGAACCACTTCTGGCGGCTGTGCCGGCAGGTGGACTGGAACACCTGGCAGAAATCCACGTCGGTCGTCAGGGACTGATCCGTGATGTCCAGGAAGTTAGCGCCGGACAGAATCCCGCGCTCCCGCGCCAGGGTGTTGGCCTGCTCCATGACACCGCTGCCCCCACCGGTGACGATCCCGATGTTGCGGCCCCAGCAGCCGATCAGCGCATCCAGCAGCCGCTCCAGGCGCTGCCCGCCCTGCCGGGAAAGCCTTCGGTTCGAGCCGTAGAACGCGAACAGCATGGATTTGTGGAAATCGGCGAGCCGCTCGGGAACGACGAAATACCCCATCCCGTCGCGCATGGTATGCACCATCAGCTGCCGGTTCAACCCCGACACCCAGTAAACGTCCAGCCCGAAGGCGTGGTACTCCTGGAGACGGTTGTGATCCAGCTGGGAGAGAAACGGCCCGTGCTCGCTTGACGGTTCCAGGAAATACAAGGCGTCGATCCGGCCCTCGCAGGTGAGGTTGATGATGTCCCGGTGTTCGATGATGTTGGGGAAATATTTCACCGCCAGCGCACAGGGCCCGTTCGCGAGCGCGGCGTGGAGCCTGCCTGTAGCGTAGCTGTGGACGCAGTTGCTCTGCGGGGAAAAATCGCGCCGCGCCAGGGCACACATGGCATGCGTGCTTTCGCAGGGAGCTTCCGGGCCGTTCATGAAAATCTCGGCACGCTTGAGCCCGCCGGCGGCCTTGGGCACCACCGCTACCGGACGGTCGATGAAGTGGCAGTTGGAGGGACCCTGGCCGTCGAAGCGTTTCGCCAGCCGGCGCATCTGCGCGAAGGAATACAGGCAAGGGCCGCGCCCGGATTTTTGCCCGTTGCCCATGAGCTCCCGGCGCGCGGCACGGTAGATCCTAGCGGTGATGAGCGGGTTCACGATGGGATGCTCGCTCTGGTTGATAATCTCCAGGTAGATCCGAATTCCCCGGGTCTTGATCGGGTCGAGCACGGTGGCCGCAAGGTTACGCCCCAGGGAAAAGCCGCTTTGAAGCACCACGAAATGCTCGTTCAGGAACATGGAGCAGGTGGTGACCACCCCCTCGCCCGGGGCGATGGCGACCGCCGCAACGGAGTCCCGAACCTGGTACCGGTTGAGCAGTTCGCGCCCGTCCTCCCGCAGCAGAATGCGGCTGAGAACGTCCTTGGTGAGCGGCTCCTTGAGGCGGCAGGCGACCTTGTGCGGGGCGATGACGATGCTACCGTCGCTGGAAATAGCCGTAGAGACCGGCAGCTTGAGCGCCGCGCGCTCGACCGCCTCGAGCACCTCCTCGGAGGTGAGCAGCGCATCCGGGTCGCAGTGCACGAGGCGGCCGACGGGAAGCCCCGTGGTGAAAAAATCCTTCAGGTCTCTCAGCCCCGGATAGCCTGGGATAACCGAGGAGGCCTCCAGGGTGAGTGTAGCCTGGTTGCCGCGCAGGCGCGCCTGCGCGATGGGTTCGCTTTCGATCTGGACTCCCAGCCGTGCAATCCGGGAGCGCTCGCTGAAGAGGATGTGCGCGGTCTGCTCCTTCAGAAAGCCCGCCAGGGGGCCGCGCAGGCCGAAGGTGGTTTCGAAAACGATTTTCCGGCGATTTGCATGCAGGACCTTGGAAATGAGGCCGTCGTCGGATTGCAGCAGACCGCGAAAAGCGTGGTGATTCCGGGATCGATTCGCCATGTAAACAAGTCCGTTGAAAAAATACCTTCACAGAGTTCGGAGTTTCGGATGTCACACTCCAACCCCATTATAGCGCGCAATGCCCTTACATCAAAGCGAGTTTATGGATTCTGACCCGCGGGGTCTTCAGGCGGTGCGGCCGATCGACCCATAGGTGGAGTGCTGTCGGATAGGGCCGGGAGATAACGGCAGGCAGAAGCTTCAACGGCGGAGCGGCGCCGGGGGCTGGCGCCGCCCGGCTCTCAACAGGCGGCTACAGCACCTGTTTCTCGGAAAGTATGTTCTCGATGATCTTGATCAGGGACCGGCTGGGGATGTCTTCATCTTCCAGAACACCCAGCCTGATGTTCTTCACGATCGCGCTGTCGATGACCCACCCGAACCCCAGCTTGTCAAAAAATATGATTGCCTCTTTCCCCATTTCCCCTTCGACCTCCGTGCGCAGCGCCCGTTTAACCGCCCTGATCCGCTCGGCAGTCTGTATCCTGCCGTCCCCCAACGTTAAGACGATTGAACGCTGTTACTGATATATCGTCATCTCGCCCGGGCAACTTTAGCCGGCATTTTCCGATCCTTTTTGTTTGACTCCGGTCCAGCTCTTATCTATTATGGGTTGTTTAGGATATTAACCCGTGCGGCGCCCATCCAAGCGCGGCAGTTCAGCGAATCTCCCATGCCGACCATCAACGAGACCGGCGAATTTTCCGCACCCGCGGGCCGCGCAGTGACGGGCATCTTCATCACCGACCTGGACGGCACCCTGCTTCGGTCCGACCGCACGTTCGCCGAGCCGGTTCTGTCCTGCCTGCGCCGTCTGGGCGAACTTGGCATCGCTCGGGTCATCGCCACCGGCCGTTCGCTTTTCTCCTTCAACACGGTCGCCGCCGCCGGGCTGCCGGTGGATTTCGTCATTTTTTCGACCGGCGCCGGGGTGGCCGACTACCCGCATGGAAAAATCCTGCGCAGCGTGAGCCTGGAAAACGACGATGTCCGGCGGGCTTCCGAGGCGCTGCGCGCTCTCAAACTCGACTTCATGGTGCAACGACCCATCCCGGACAGCCACGTGTTCGGGTATGTGGTCTCGAACTCCTCCAACCCGGATTTTGAAAGACGCATCGCGCTTTATAGCCGCTTTGCCTTCGCCTGGGACGGAGACATCGAACGCTTCGGCCCCGCCACCCAGCTGGTCGCGATCGTGCCTCCGCATCGGGCTCAGGAAGCGCTGACGAGCGTGCGGCGCACGCTCGCGTCGCTGACCGTCATCCAGACCACCTCCCCCTTGGATGGACAGTCGACCTGGATCGAAATTTTTCCAACTGGAGTTTCCAAGAGTTCCACGGCGGAGTGGCTGGCGTCAAAGCTGGGAGTCTCCCGGCACAGGGCCCTTTCGGTGGGTAATGACTTCAATGACGTGGATTTGCTGGAGTGGGCGCGGACACGCTTCGTAGTCGCCAACGCACCGCCCGAGCTCACGCGGCGGTTTCCGGTGGTGGCGTCCAACAACGACAACGGTGTCGCCGAGGCCATCGCGCTCTGGCTGGGGCAGATGGTCTGACGGATCCGTCGGTTGAGTCTATTGGGTCGATGGCAAATCGATCGATTCAAACGTATCGCATCAAAAAGAAAAACGTCCCGCCATCCTGCTCCCGATCTGAGCTGTGAGCGCTGACCTGAATGCGCGACCGCTCATTCAGCCGGCGACCGCCTTCAAGGTTTCCTCGAAAATCGACAGGCACAGATCGATCTCGTCTGCGTTGACTGTCAGGGCCGGGCAGAAGCGGATGCTGTTCTGGCCGCAGCCGAGAATCAACAACCCCTTTTCAAAAGAGCGTTGGATGACCCGACCCCGCCAGTCCGCGGCGGGCGCCTTGGTGTGGCGGTCCTTGACCAGTTCCGCCCCCACCATCAGGCCGATGCCGCGCACGTCTCCAATGCATTCGAATCGCGTCTGCAGGACCCGCAAGCCGGATAGAAGCCGCTCGCCCATCACGCTGGCATTGGCCATAAGCTCGTTTTCCAGCAGTTCGATGGTCGCCAGGGCGGCCTGGCAGGCCAGGGGGTTACCCCCGAACGTGGAGGCATGGGAGCCCGCCTCCCAGTCCATGATCTGGGCGGGGGCCATCATGGCGCCCAGCGGCAGGCCGGAGGCGATTCCCTTGGCCAGCGCCATAAGGTCCGGCGCAACGCCGAAGTGCTCCATAGCGAACATCCGGCCGGTGCGGCCCATGCCGGACTGCACTTCATCCGCGACGTAAAGAATCCCGTATTTTCGGGCGATCGCCTGGAACTCCTTGTGAAATCCCGGCGGCGGCACGATGTACCCTCCCTCGCCCTGAATCGGCTCGACGAAAATCGCGGCCACCTCCTCGGGCGGCACCGTGGTTCGGAAAAGCGTGTCCTCCACCCAGTGCACGCAAAAAAGGTCGCACTGAGGATAGGTCAGGTTGTAGGCGCACCGGTAGCAGTAAGCGTAGGGAATGTGGGTGATCCCCGGCACGAGGGGGTTGTAATGCCTTTTCTGAACGGTCTTGCTCGCGGTGAGGGACAGCGCGCCCATGGTCCGGCCATGGAAGGCGCCGAAAAAGGCGATGTTGAGCTCGCGCTTGGTGTGCCAGCGCGCCAGTTTGAAGGCGGCCTCAACCGCTTCCGCGCCGGAATTTCCGAAATAGACCCGCTGGGCATCCGGCCCCGATGCCAGGGATGCCAGCTTCTGCGCCAGCACGATCTGCGGCGTGTAGTAAAAATCCGTGCCGGACATGTGCAGCAGCTTGTCGGCCTGCTCCTTGATGGCCCGCACGACCTGGGGGTGGCAATGACCGGTGGCGTTGACGGCAATCCCGGCCGTGAAGTCCAGGAACCGGTTGCCGTCCACGTCCTGGATCCAGAGGCCATCACCTTTCTCCGCCACCAGCGGGTAGGCGCGGGTGTATGAGGGGGAGACAAAGGTCGCATCCAGCTTGATCAACTGCTGGGCGCGCGGACCCGGGAGTGGTGTCAGGATTTCGGGTGTTTTCATCGAAAGCCCTCCAGCGGCGGGTTGTGAAGTCGCGGGGTGACGACGGGTGCTCTTATCGAAAGCTTAGCGCTCTTCACCATCAGGGTCAAGCGCTGACAAACCTGTTGACCTGCCAACAGATACGGATTAGCTATAAGCCATCTCAAAAATAGCAAATCACTGCCGAGGGCAAGGCGCACGCCGATGAGAAAGCGCAGCCGCGTCTGGTGGTGAGCATTTTCCGGAGGCGGGCCACGCCGCCAGCGACTGTCAGGTGCATTTTTGAGATAACTTCTAAGGTCTTGCTTCCAAGGAGTCGTCCATGACCGCCAAGGTCAACCGCCGGATCCCGCTGCATCAGGGACGGGCGTTTCTAATGGTCAGGGAAAACGTGACGCTGGACAACGGCGTGAGCACGGATCTAGATTACATCGAACACCCGGGTGCGGCGGCCATCGTCCCGCTCATCGCTCCCGGAGAAGTCCTGCTGATCAAGCAATACCGCCATGCGCTCAAGCAGTACATCTGGGAGGTCCCCGCCGGCACCCTCGACCCGGACGAACCGGTGATGGACTGCGCTCGGCGGGAGCTTATCGAGGAAACGGGATACGCAGCGGGGGTGTGGCAGAAACTCGGGGAAATCACGCCCGTGCCCGGCTATTCGGACGAGCGCCTCCATCTGTTTCTGGCGTCTGAGCTGACCGCCGCCCGTCAGGAACTCGACGCCGACGAGGTCCTCACCGTCCACCGCATGCCCCTGGCGCAGGCCTTGGACATGATCACACAGGGTGATATCCAGGACGCAAAATCCATCTGCGCATTGCTGCTGGCAGAAAAATGGCTTGACCGCACTTCTTGACAGGCCATCAAAAAAGAGCGGTTTTTTCATGAAATGCACGAAAGTACTTGGCTTGGCTTTTCGCGCCTTTCGCGTATTTCGCAGTTCCCTCTTGCCCGGGCCGGAGGGGAGATTTTTCAAAGCGCTCGAGCCGACCTCTTGCCCGTCATGCTCGTGGTCTTCACCTGAAGAACGACGGTCTTACCCAGGACCGCTTCCGCGTACTCATACGGCCCCCGCGCGTAGTGTGCCATTATGAGGTCCAGTGCCCGTCGTTGAGCCTGGGCCCCATCGACCCGCTCGGCCCGGCCGCAGGCGATGACGCTGCGGAAATTCATTCCCCAGTCGCAGGCTTTGACGCCGGGCTTCAGCGACACGCCGGCCTCCAGCTCGAGACAGACATTAGGGTTCTTCTTCAAGACATCCAGCTTCCGGCCTTCGGCCGCGCAGTGAACATAAAACGAGCCCGCCTCGTACCCAAAGCACAGCGGGACCACGTAGGGCTGGTCGCCGTCGCACATGGCCAGGCGGCAAATCTTGGCCTCCGCAATGACCGCTTCCATTTCCGCCCGGTCGGTGATCTCCTTTTCCTTCCGACGCATATAGGAATTCCTTTCCTCAATGAGTGAGTGAAACCGCACGCGAAAGGCCGCCGGTGCGTTTCGAACGGTCTTTAACAGGGATGACCGTGCAGGTCAAGAAAGGCCGAAACGCACGGAAAACCGGCGTGCGGCGGTGAAAAGTACGGCTGTTCGCTTTCCGAATCACCTCGGTGCCGTCCGGCCCGCAGTTGAAGATCGGGTCCGCGTCGGGTCCGCGAAGGAACACGTTGCATGCGTCAAGCCATCGGATGGCCGCCGGCATTCTGCCTGCAACTCTGAACGTTTCCATCATTCATTAAAAATGCTATCATGCGATCTTGGAATAGAAGCCACCTCTCAAAAATAGCAGATCACAGCCGCGGGCAAGGTGCACGCCGCCAGCGACTGTCCCATGCATGTTTGAGATAGCTTCTAAACAAACCGCGGGAAAACCCAATTACCTTTTGCCGTCTGAATTCGTTTGACAAATTTGAAATCTCTGCGCGACATCCATCGGGCGGTATTTCCGGCCGGGGAGCTGTTGATCGGCATGGGCCTGGCCCAAGTCATTGCCACGCTCCAGGTGCATGCGTCCAACCACCGCCTTTTCAATCAGATGGCGGCCGTGGCCGCCGCCGGTTTCCTGCCCGTGCCCAACCCTGAGGTCATTCCCGGCCTGCTCAGCCTGGGGACGGCGGTGGCGGGCGGGCTTTTGTTCACCCTCAGCGTCGGGGCCGGCCTTGCTTTCCTATCCACGGCGGCCGCCTGGTGGTGGGCCCGTCGAGAGCCACGCAGACGTTTGGCCGCCGCCGTGCCAGTCATGATTCAGGCGGCGCTTTTACTGCTCATGAACCGCCACGGTTTCGACCCCTGGGTGTCGCTGTATTTCCTCATAATCCCGCCCTCGGTTTTCTGGGTGGCCTGCCGATCCCTTGCCCGCTGCGAGAGCCTGCCGAACCGGCGGTTTGCGCTGTGGCGCGCCCTGCCTATCGCCCTGCTGGCTCTGGGCTGGTCCACCCAATACGACCGCAGCCTGTTCATCGACCTGCGGGATCACCTGCTCATGTCAAACGCCGCCGGGCAAAGTGTCAGTTCGTTTTACTACCGCTACACTCTCTATCCGGCCGAAGTTTTCAAGCCCTTCGACCAGAGGCTCATCCGCACGGTGCTATGGCCTGATGTCGATCCGCCCCCACCGGACGTGAGGCAGGCGCTGATCCGGAGGGATTACCTGCCGGTGGCCGTGGCCGGTGATGCGGACCTCGGACTTCGCATGGAGGGTAAGCGCATGCTGTTCACCCGGAAAGGACAGGTCGTCCTGGACACCACGATCACCCGCTTCCTTGCCGACCCGCGCCGCGCATTGGCCGAAATTTCCACCCAAACGGACCGCTGGCATTTCTTCCGCACCTTCACCTTTTACGGTGTCCTGCTGGCTTTTCCGATGGCGCTCTATTGCCTGCTGTTCGCCGGCCTGCGGATGCTCACCGGTTTCGTGGCCGGGGACCGGCAGGCGGACGTCCTGTGTGCTGCCGCCTGTCTTAGCATCGGGCTGGGCCTCCTCGCCTTTTTTCATTCGAGCCGTCAGCCCCCGCCCCGTGCCGACGAAATGATGGCAGCCATGGGCTCGGCCTCCTGGCAGACCCGAGTGGCGGCGCTGCGGGAAACCCGCGATCGCCAGCTCGACGTCCGCACCCATCCGGCCTATGCGGGTATGCTGGGCAGCCCCCACCCCCAGGAGCGCTACTGGCTGGCTCGGGCACTGGCGTTCAGCCCGAGCCCGGCGGCATCCGCAGACTTGACCCTTCTTCTGGACGACCCCCACATCAACGTCCGGACCCAGGCGGTGGAGGCTATCGCCCAGCGCAGGGACCGCGGCGCCGTCCGTGAAATCCTGAAACGGTTGCAGCCATCGCAGGACTGGTATTTTCAGCTCTATGCTTATCGCGCGCTGAGGGAACTCGGATGGAATCAAACCGTGTCGCGCTGAAAACACTCGCTCTCGCCACGGCGGGGGGGGTCGGGATCGAAGCCCTCGCCCACTGGGGTATCGGCCAGTGGGGGCTTGCTCCCTTGACCGGCACCGCACTCTCGCGCCTGATCGACATCGCCTGGATGGCGCTGATCATTTCAGGCTGCCCGCAGGGCTGGGACCACATCGGCCTCGACCGCGGAAGTTGGCTGCCTGGCCTGCGCAGGGGCCTCATCTGGTCGGCGGGATTCGGCGCTCTGACCGCGCTCGGATCGAGCGTGCTGCAGGCGGCGGGGATCGATCCGCTACGGCTTCTTCATCCGAGCCCGGTCACACGCGCGGCGAACCCGGCGCTGCTTTTCCTGGTCGGCGGGTTCATCGGCCCGGTTGCAGAAGAGATCTTTTTCCGGGGTTTGATCTATGGCTATCTCCGGCGCTGGGGGTTCTGGCCGGCACTCGCCCTGAGCACCCTGATTTTCACCCTGATGCACTCCGGCACCTCCGGCGTCCCCATCCCGCAGTTCGTCGGCGGCCTGGTGTTCGCCACGGCATATGAAATCGAAAATAAGCTGCTCGTCCCGATCACCATCCACGTTCTCGGCAACTTAACGCTCTTCAGCTTGCCCTATTTCTTCCGAATTTAACTTCAGGCGCTTGATCCTACCAATTTCACCCCCGTAAGTCTGTTTACACCGCCGTTGTCAGTAAAGGTTTGTTGGTGTCTATGTTTGCTGAGTTGTTTTTCGCACACTTCGTCCGAGTTGCAGCCAACCCTCTTATTCCCCAGAGAATTCTTGCAGCATCCCTGCGCCGGTGTCATCTGCCGGGTGCTCTTTTTAAAAATCAATGACCTGGCATCGCTGTTGCTTTGATGACATGTGTCGCCATCTGAAACGTTTCTTTTCGATCACTAAAGGAGGCTGATATGAACACCCGCAGGGCTTTCGTCAATGCGCTGATCTTATTCATGATAGCCGGCGCGCTTTGGGCTGCGCCACCGGCGGAGGCGGTGGTGGTCAACCACCGGTCCATCGGCACCCAGAACGTCGATCTGTTCAACGCCGGCACCGCCTCGGTCGGCATAGGTCAGGCGAAAGTCACCTTCGCCGGCGGCGGCCGTCTGCCCGACACCGTCGGCCGCGGGGATGAAATCGTCATCGACGACGAAGAGCTGTACATCCTGAGCCGGGATAGCGATACCGAGGTGACCCTGCAGGAGGCGGCCCAAAAAGAGCACGCCGATCAGGAGTTCGGCATCCGTCGCGCCTACACCTCCATCCAGGCCTGGGTCAACGACCGCAACGGCAACCTGGTCAGAGAAGACCGCCTGGAAGTGGGCATTTGCTACAACGATGGTCCGTTCACTGTCAGGAAGCACCACTGGGAGCTGGCCCACATTCGAGGCTCCAAAACCGATCCCGAGCATTTCATGTGGCTCACGGCTGCCGAAACAGCCCAGCACAAGGGCGCGGCCGGGACCGGCGTTGTTCTGGACGGTTTGAACCGCACCCGCTGCGGGATCCTCATCGAGGACGATTACACGCGTGTGGATGGGTTGGAGTTGAAAAATTTCGGGCCCTGCCATGCGCCTGGGGCGGTGGTCGTCCGGCATGCGCGCGGCGTCATCCTGGAGCGGCTGCTGATTCACGATTTCAGTGTGCGTCACCGTGAGAGTTTTGGCATCAAGGGCGGCATGCACAGCGATTTCCTGGCCCGCAATTGCGTCATTTACGACGGCGGCACGGCCGGAATCGTCACCCGCTGGAAGACGTCCAAGGCCACCGTCGAAAATTGCACCATTTTCGGCATGAAAGGGAAAGGGGTCGACGAGGGGCATGGCCGCATTTCAGCCGTGAACACCCTGTCCATGGGCAACCGCCAAGACTTCGCCATCCGCCGCGGCAGCCAGTCGAACAACATCTCCTCCGACGCAACGGCTGCCGGCGTGGGATCCATGGTGCTTCTCACCGCGCTGGACCAGTTCGTCTCAATCGCGCCCGGAGCCGAGGATTTTCATCTGAAGGAGACCTCCGCGGCCATCGATACCGGCAAGAACCTGATAGCGGCAACGACAACCGTCAGCCTCCTGGCAAACGCTGCCGGCGCTCCGCCGGCAGATCCCGCTACACTCGACATTGACGGAACCGACCGCGCGGAGGAAGCCGCCTGGGATATCGGTGCGGACGAAGTGGAATCCGCGCCGGAGGGCGTATGGTTCGTCGACCCGAGCAAAGCCGGCAACGGCACGAGCTGGAAAGCCGCTTTCGCCACCCTGCAGCAGGCCATGGCCGCCGTGACGGATGGACAGGAGATCTGGGTGAAGGAGGGAACCTATAGCCTGACAGCCGAACTCGTCATCGACAAGCCGATCGCCCTGTATGGAGGGTTCGCCGGAAACGAGCGCAGCCGAGATCAACGCGACTGGCGGAACCGGCCGACGCTTCTGGACGCTCCGGACAGCGGCCGCTGCCTGAGCTTGGCCGCAGATGGGATAACGGTCAGCGGCTTCGTATTCAGCTTCGGCAACACTTCCAACGGCGGTGCGCTGATGGCGCAGCCCTCCAGTCGCTTCACGCTGGAAGACTGCCGGTTTGAAGCCAATGTCGCCAGCTACGGCGGGGCTGTTTATTCCAAGAACGCCGCCGGAATCCTGCGCAACTGTGCCTTCTCGGGCAACATGGCCAAAATGAGCGGCGGCGCGGTTTACACGGAAGCATCCGCTGTCAGCATCGTCAATTGCATCTTTTCTGAGAACACTGCCGGCGCAAGCGCCAGCGGCACCACCGGCGGCGGCGCGGTGTTCACCCGCGGCACCGGAGCCGTCATCGCCAATTGCACCTTCAGCCGCAACAGCACCCGCTATCCCGCCAACGGCGGTGGCGCGATTTATAATTTTCTGGCCACCACGGTCATCGCCAACAGCATTCTGTGGGGCAACACCGCGACCGTGGCCCCGCAGGTTTACAACAACTACTCCAGCGGCACGACGATCGCCTATTGCGACATCAACCAGGCCGGATACGAAACGGGCAACGGGAATATCCGCATAGACCCGTTATTTGTGGATCCGCTGCAGGAGGACTTCCATTTACAGGCGGGATCCCCCTGCATCGATGCCGGCAGCTTGGATGTCTCGGTATTGCCGGAATCCGATTTTGAAGGCGGTCCACGGCTCACTGGCGTCTCGGTTGATATCGGCGCCTATGAGTCGGATTAGTTAGGAATCCTGACGCGACGCCGCAGGACGCTATCATCGTTGCGGCAAAGCCCAAATCCCCCTTCGCCCCTTTGACAGAAAGGGCGAAGGGGGATTTGTTTTTCCCGCAGGGCAAGTCCCAACGGCGCGCCATCCACTCGCTGCCGCAAAAGAAGGCGGCAGCCGGCCTGATGGCCGGGGCACGGCGCTGCCGTAAGCCGTCTTGATCCCCCGCGCCTCCTTCACCCGCCAGGCAGCGTTTCGAGCGCACGGCTCATCCGCGCCAGCGCCTCTTTCAGAACCGAACGCGGGCAGCCGAAATTCAGGCGCACGAAACCTGCCCCGTCGAAGTCGCGTCCGTCCTGCAGACCCACCCCCGCTTCTTCGAAGAAGCGCACCGGGCCGGGAATGCCGGTCCCGCGCATGTCGATCCAGGCCAGATACGTCGCCTCCACGGGTGCCATGCTGAGCCTGCCGTTCATCCGCCCCAGGGCCTCGGCCAATGTGTCGCGGTTCGCCTTCAGGTAATCGATCAGCGCCGCGTGCCAATCGGCGCAATCCCGGTAGGCCACCCTGGCCGCAAGGTACCCGTAGGGGTTGAGCATCGGCACGATCCCGGCCTTGGCCAGCCGGAACCTGCTCCGCAGAGTATCCGATGGAATCACGGCAAACGCGCACCCCAGGCCGGCGGTGTTGAAGGTCTTGCTTGGGGCCATCAGGGTAATGGTGCTCTGCGCGACCTCGGAACCGAGGGTCGCGATCGGGATGTGGCGTTTGCCCGGATCGAGCAAAAGCCCGCAGTGAATCTCGTCCGCACAGATAACGATACCGCGCTGCAGGCAGAAGTCGGCCAGCCCCTGAAGCTCCCCGCGGTCGAAGACGCGGCCGACCGGGTTGTGCGGGTTGCAGAGCATGAACAGGCGCGTGCGAGGGGTGACGGCGGCTTCCAGCCGTTCGAAATCGAGGCCCCAGCGGTTGTTTTCCTCCCGCAGCGGAACGCGCACCACCCCCCGCCGCGAATACCCCGGTGCAGACAAAAACGGAGGATACACCGGGACCAGTGTCAGCACCTCATCCCCGTCCTCACCCACCGCCCGGCAGGTGACGTTCAGGCCGCTCACGAGCCCCGGCAGCCAGACGATCCAATCGGGGTCGACCTGCCAGCCGTATTCACGGTCCAGCATGGATCGCGTGGCCTCGACCAACTCCGACGGCGGCCCGGTGTATCCGAACACGCCGTGCTCGGTGCGGCGGTGCAGCGCTTCGATGACGGCCGGCGGCGAGCGGAAATCCATGTCGGCCACCCACATCGGGATGATGTCCCGGCTCCGGTACTTTTCCCACTTCTCGCTGGCGCTGCCGCGCCGATCGATCACCTCGTCGAAATCGAACACACCATCCGATCGAAAACTCGATGTCGTCACCGTCAGGCTCCTTTCTTCGCACGCAGAAGCTTGTGATAGGCCGCCGTCAGACGCAGAAACGCCTCGTGGTCCCCGCCCTTGTCCGGGTGCAGGTCCTGGGCCCGCCGGCGGTAGAGCCGGCCGAGCTCCCGGCGGGTCAATTTTTTCAGAGCCTCGCGGCTCTGGTCGAAAATGCGGCCGGCTTCCTCCATGCTGACGATCACCGACTCCGGTGGACGGTACTCGCGGTGGCGGTTCATGAAGTCCCGGAGATAGTCGTCAAACAGGGAGCGCGAGGCGTAGTCGTGGTCGAAAAACATCAGCACGTAGCGGACCAGGTAGTCGTGCAGACGCCCTCCGGTTGAAATCCCGAACCAGAACCCGGGATCCTCATGGAGCTTGCAGATCGCCTCAATGAAACAGCGGTCGACGTCATCCTGGTCGAGAAGCTCGGGTGTGTCTTTGGCAAAACGCTGGGTGAAGTGCTGCTGCAGATCAAAGATGACATAGGTATAGGTCTTTATCTCACGCGGCCGCAAAGCCTTTTCCATCTGCAGGAACCCCTGCTCGATCTCGTCGCGGGACTTGTCCTGCAGCAATCGGATGGCGGAGGCCGGCAGACGGCTCAAGGAGCGCTGCTCCATCTGGCCGAATTTCAGAAAGCAAATTCGACGCTTGTCGAAAAGGTGCACACCCTCCGGCCGGGGGATCTGCTTGGCATGGCGATCGTCCTTCAACCGGCGCTCCTGACGCCGGAAGGGCTCCAGTTTGTAACGAATATCGGGCCTGACAAACGGCCAGAAGATGGTCTCCAGATCTTCCTGGCTGGCTTCGGTGCCATGGGCGCGAATGGCATTCTCCACCGCCTCGTCCACGTAAAAGGCGTTTCCGCCGGGATAGACGATGAACCTGCCGGGCGTCGGGCCCAGATCGAAAAGCTCCCGGTGCAGATAGACGCCTCCCCCCAGGTAGGATTCCCGGATGGTAAAATGCAGCTTCCCGCCGGCGGTGGTGGATGCGAGATACACGCATGGACTCCTTTGATGGTTGAGATATACGTCTGGCTCCCGGCGCTGTCAATCCAAGTGCTGCTATGGCCTTCCGGCTTGTGTTTTCCTTGAATCGTTCATAGAATCCGTTCCTGACATTGCCATGGAAGGAGACTCGATAATGGGCGCAACACACCGGCTGGGGATATCGGACATCCAGATTTCGCCGATCGCGATGGGCATGTGGCAGGCGGGAAAAGAGATGTGGACCGGCATCGACGACACGGAAATCCGCCGAGCCGTCCACGCCGCGGTGGAGGCCGGAATCAATGTCTTCGACACGGCCGAGATGTACGGGAAGGGGCACTCCGAGCGAATGCTTGCGGCCGCCACCGCCGGCATCCGCGACCAGGTCGTGTACATGACGAAGGTTTTTTCCAATCACCTGCAGTATGGCCAGGTGATCGCCGCCTGCAACCGGTCCCTCAAAAATCTGAAAACCGACCGCATCGACCTCTATCAGATCCACTGGCCCTCGGGCTCCTGGGGCAGCCGGCCGGTGCCGATCGAGGAGACCATGCGGGCGCTGAACGACCTCAAGGCTCAGGGGAAGATCCGGGCCATCGGGGTGTCGAATTTTTCACGCGCCCAACTCGAGGAGGCCGGAGGCTTCGGCCGCATCGACAGCTTCCAGCCCCCCTACTCGCTTTTCTGGCGCCACGTCGAAAAAGACGCCATGCCTTACTGCCAGGCCAACCACATCACGATCCTCGCCTATTCACCCATGGCCCAGGGAATCCTGACCGGCAGGTTCGGCCCGCAGCACCGCTTCGAGAAAGGGGATCACCGCTCCGGGCATCGCCTCATTCAGCCCGACTTGCTCGCCCGTGTCCAGCAGGCTCTAGACCGTCTGCGACCGATCGCGGAGCGCAAAGGGATCACATTGGCGCAGCTCGCCCTGGCCTGGGTGATATCCCACCCCAACATCTGCGCCATCGCCGGCGCCCGCAACGCCGCGCAAGCCGCAGAGAACGCCCACGCCGGCGACATCGTTCTGCCACCGGAGATTCTGGCCGAAATGGACGCCGTCAGCCGCAGCGTGACCGACCATCTCGACGGCAACCCGGTGCAGTGGAATTTCTGAGTGCAGCCAGGTTGCCGCCGGATCGCGGGTGCAAACTCCCTCGCCGACTGTCCGTCGTTCAGTTCTGGCTGACGGCATGCGCTGTTGTTTTGGACAGCTTGCACAGATAGGTGCTGCCGACCCCGAGCCACTTGGCAGCTTCGGTCTTTGTCTTGAAACGATTGATCACGTACTCCAGATAGCGCGCCTTCATCAGATCCTGCATGTCCTGCCACTGGATACGGTTCTCATACAGCCATGCGCAGCATGCATCGATCGGGTCCGTGTCATCTTCGTCCGCAGGCGCCGGAAGCTGCGGCTGTTGCGCGTCAATCGTGATCGCACCCTGACTGCGCCAGCTCGATTCCATGGCATCGCAGAGCTTCAGCGTCTTCACCATGGACGGCATGATACGAGCAAGCACTTCAACATTCTGATTCTGGATAATCATCACGCCTTCGCGTTTCACGGCATTGGACATATTGACGCCCAACTGCTGAGTGGCGTGCACGTCTCCATTTTGACACGCGGACTCGAGTATCTCCAACAGCAACATTTTTAACTCGGCGACCATCTGCATCATTCCCTCCTCGGCCCCTGGCGTAAAGCCCTGGGCCTTGCCCGAAGCATTAGGCGCATCAGCATTCAAAAGCCTGATATTTGAAAAGGCAGCGGGGTTTCGCCCACCCCGCTGCCGGTGGCGGTTTCGACGAAACCGCCACCCCCCACGCCGCTACTGCCGTTACTGCCTGCGCTGCGGGTTTTGCCGGGGATTTTCGCCACCGCTGACGATTCCGCCCTCCACTTCCACAATCCCCGCCGGGTCGACGATGAAGCCGTTGGCGACCCCGTCGGCATCCCCGGCTCCCCCGTCCGTCAGGGTCAAGGTGACCGAGAAACGGTCGGCTGCGAATTTCGCATAGGCCGAGAAATCATACCAACTCCCGGCGACCGGGTCATACTTATACCATTTACTGGAAGCCGGTGCGGCTTGAGAAAAATAAAGTTTCACCACCGCCGGGTCGCCAGGCTTGGCCACGGCAATTCTAAAGTTGATCAGGCCAAAGGGCATGCTGCCGGGTTTACCGGAGGCAACCGAGCCTGGCTGCTGCGGATCTTCCGATTCCACCGCCTCGATGGCCAGCGCCGTGGGGCAACCCCTGATGCTGACGCCGACCTGAACTCCGGTGCCCGGAACCTTGACCGACTTGATATCCGGCTGCCGGAAATCTCTCACCCCGTCCTTATCCAGGTCAGCCGTTCGCCCGACCTCCTGGAGATCGGGGATGCCATTGACATTAAGATCGGCTTCGGTTGTCTCGGTGGAGAAATACCCGTAGTCGGACCATTCCGATACATCACCATCGCCGTCAATGAACTGTGCCCGCCAGAAATAGGCCGCACCCATCTCAAGCACCAATTTCGGCACGGTCAGGCTGGTCAGGCAATCGCTAGTCTGGATGTCGAGAACGCAGGTACTGTCATCGTCCCGAAACACCTGCCAACGGGTTTCGGCATGGCTTTCCCCGGCGTCCGGGTGCTGGAAGGCACCGGTCTTGAGCGTCGGCTGAACGGTTACGATCTCGTCGTTCGCGGGTAAGACCGGTACAGGAGCAGCGGGCGGTTGCTTCGCTGCCTGGACGCCGTCACTGGTATTGGGGACCTCAGCGGGCGAGGTGGCCACACTGGTACTGCCACCGGAAAGCGCAGTTCCGGACGCTGACGTCGCCGCTGCCGTGGCGGTTGTTCCAGACCCGGAGACCGGGGCGATTGCCGTTGCGCTGGTCGCGGGGGCCGTAGTCGCCAGCGTCCCCGTGCTGGTGCCGGCACTTGCAGCCACCGCTTGGGTCGTTCCCGCGGTCTTGAAGACCACGTCCACCCAGTAGTTGCTGGAAGACCATGTCTGGGCCGGGAATGCAGACGCACCATACTTGTATACGCCGTTGCCGCCGTCTTCCCCGTTGGCCAGGGCGCGCAGGGGAGACTTGTTAGTGGCTGAGGCAAAGTAGCCTTGATTGATGGCGTAATGTCCGGTGTTCGTGTGATAGGAGATCACGTAGGTCGTGTTGGCGGTCACGGCAACCGGCGCCGAAAAG
>JACRCN010000072.1 GCA_016219005.1 Deltaproteobacteria bacterium | reverse complement strand
GTGATCGTCATGAGGCCGAAGAAGGCCGCCTGCATCGGAATGAGGGGCAGCGCCGCGAGCCCCGCGGCCACCCCCTCCTCGTCGGAGCTGAACAGGCTCCCGCAGCAGGAGGTAATGACATTGGCTTTGAGGTTTAGAAAATAACTCCATAACTGTTCCGTTTCGAACAGGAGAACCGGAACGATTGCCAGCAGCATCGAGTATTTCTGGCGGGTCAGCGGGTAATCGGGCGCCCGGTTGTCCGCGTGGTTCAGGATCAGCCACACCCCTCCCAGCATGCAGTTCACCGCCTTGAGCACCACGGCCGGGTAGCCGTGTTCGTTCACGTTCAGAGTGCCTGCCGCGCACATGGCGCCCACGAAGAGTCGGTGCAGGTCGTCGGTTACGTATACCAGCAGGAAAAACGAGAGGATCTGGAAGCCGAAAGAGTAGACCATCAGGGTGGAGATGAGGTAGGTCTTCTTTTCGAGGGCAAGCTGCTGCTCGGAGCCGCTTTGCAGGTCCCATCCGCTGATTATCTTCCATCCCCAGCAGGCGGCATAAACGACCATCAGGGTGACGAAGAGGGAGCCCATGAGCAGGGCAATGACGGCGGGGTGCAGGATCATGCTGACTGCCTTGGGCCGCGGATCTCCCCGTCGCGCATTTCGACCACCCGGCTGACCATTCCGGATTCATACACCAGCGGGTCGTGGCTGGCGATGATGATGGTCTTGCCCTCGGCGTTTAAGCGCTCCATGATCCCCAGGAAATCCATGGAGAGCCTTGTGTCAAGGTGCGCCGTGGGCTCGTCGGCGATGATCACCGCCGGGTTGTTGACAAGTGCTCGGGCGATCGCCACGCGTTGGACTTCGCCGCCCGAGAGCCACTCGACCCGGGAGCGCGCCTTGGCCGACAGGCCGAAGAGATCGAGCAGGCGCAGCGCCCGGTCTCTCAGGGTGGCGTGTTTCTCGCCGGTTGTGGTGGCGGGCAGCATGACGTTTTCGATGGCGCTGATGCCGCGGATCAAGTGGAACTGCTGGAAGATGAACCCGAAGGTCCGGCGCCGGATCTCGGTAAGGAAGCGCTCGGACAAGCTTGTGATCTCCTTGCCCTCAAGGAACACCCGGCCGGAGGTGGGTTTCGCCATCGCGCCGATGATGCTGAGCAGTGTGGTTTTGCCTGAACCGCTCGGCCCTTTGAAAACGGTGACCTTGCCGGCTCTGACCAGCAGGCTTACGTCCAACAGCGCCGTGAACTCGTCCGGCCGGTTGCGGTTGAAGACCTTCGTTATGTGCTTCAGTTCGACCATCAAAGCCTCATGATGGAATCGGGGTCCACCGTAGCGGCGTTCCAGGACGGGATCACCGTGGCCACGGTGTACGGGACCACCGTCAGGAAAAACAGTGCCAGCACCTGGTAGGGGTCTATATGCGGTATCAGCTGGAAGCGTGGGTAGAGCACGGCCCAGCCCTTGAGCACCGGCTCGAACAACAGGGCCGAAGAAAAGAACACGTGCACGTAGGCGATGAGTATCCCGCCGAAGAACGCAGTCAGCGAGACGATGATCCCTTCCCAGGATTTCATGGCGATCACCTCGGATGTCTTCCAGCCTACCGCCTTCAGCACCCCCATCTCCCGGCGTTCGTCCATGCTGAGGCTCGTGGCCTTGTCCCAGGCGAAGATGATGAAGGCGGCCACGGCGCCGGCGAAGACCACCAAAAGAAGGCCGCTTCTCCAGTCGAAGAGCGAGTCGTAGGTCCGCAGGATCTCGTCGCGCAGGATGGGACGGGTGTCCGGCAGAAGCCGCCTGATCTTGTCTGCCACCACCACCAGCTCCTTCTCGTTGCGGACCTTAAGCGTGAGGTCTGTGAAGAAGCCCGCGGGGACCCCGAAAAGGGCACGGAGGTCGGCGGCGGGCATCTCGATCAGGTCTGCTGAGACCAGCTCCGAGGCGTGTGAGAAGACCCGGGCTACCTCGAAACTCACATAGGCCCCATCCGTGCCCCTGAGAGGGATCAGGTCCCCAACTGCTGCGTGCAGCGTTCTCGACACCCCCTGGCCGACGGCGATGGTGCCCGGCTCCAGCGGCGGGTCGCCGGAGGCTACGATGGTGTAGTTAGCACCGGTTGAGGGCTCGAAGTAGTAACCCCAGAGCCGGCCCTTCACCTGGCCGACCCCGGTGATTTTTTTCAGAATGTCGATGTAGCCCGCCGGGATGAGGTCGTGCCGCCCGGCCATGAGGCGCTGGACGACGATCTCAGGCGCCCCCTTGAGCACGGCCCGCGCCTCACGCTTGACGGCCTCGGTAAAGAAGATCACCGAGGCCAGGGTGAACACGATAAAGGCGTACACCAGGGTCAGGGCGAGGTTCTTCTTCCAGCGCCGGCCGAGCGATGAGAGCGCGAAGTCGATAATGTTGCGGTGGCGTTCGAGCAGGCTCATTGCGGGCACAGGTGCGGCGGGGGCAGGACCACGGTCCCCGACGGGAAGTGTTCCGCGGACATGGGGCTGTCCTGGAAGGCCGAATGCCGGTCGGCCACGGAAGGGTGGCGGGCGTAGCGCGCGTCGGTGAACAGGCAAAGGTCGGTCAGCTCCAGCCGCTCAACGAGCGCGGCCTTTTCCATCAGGCTGGGCCCGGCGCCTGCGATGCGGTAATCAGCATGCGCTGTCATAAGCCCCAAGGCGGCCGCTCCCAGGGCCACGCCGACGAAGAAGATGTCCGATTTGCGCCCAAACATCAGTCGAGGCCCATGACCAGGGGAAGGTCGATTTTTTCGAGGGGCAGGACGGCTTTGCCCTTGTGGTCTCGCATGAACTCCTGCGCTTCGGCTTCCTTTTCAAAGGGGATGAGTTCCTTGCCCATCGGGCCGTAGGCGTCGCTTCCCGCCACGTAAAAGGCCTTGCGCCCGTCGATCTGTTCCAGCCGGTAGTAATCCATGACGTGGATCGCCCGGATGTCAGCCGCCGTTTTGCCTGGGGCGTATTTGGCCATGTTGAAACGGTACTTCATCATATCCTTGACCCCGTCGAAGAAGACGGCCGACCCGTCCGCGAAGGTGACCGCGGCAACCCACTCCGGATACTTGGCGACGAACATGCCGCACACCGGGCACTTGTCCTTCGGTCCGGGTTTGACCGGATTGGCCTCCCCGGCCCACAGCAAAGGCACGGCCATCATCAACATCAACAGTATGCTCGCTTTGGTTTTCATTGAATTATCCGATTTTCGCCGTTTGATGATTTCTTGGCAGAATCTGCGTGAGAGCGGCTTTCGGCTCCGCTGATCGAGCCGACGAGCCGCTCTCTCGAAAACAGCCTCGGACTCAGGAGCCCTGCTTCATGCGCTTGGCCTTGCGCTTCTCGCGGATCATCCGGGTGTCCGAGTACATGTCCTCGTAGGAAGCCTTAATCGCGGCCTCGAAATTGGCAAGGGTGCCTTTGTTGGCTTTGATGTAGGTCTCGGCGTCGGCCTTCTTTTCGAAGGCCCACTTGGCCCGCTTGGACATCACCCCCGGCTTTTCCCCGCCGATGACCCAGACCGCCTTCTCGGCGTCGATCAGGTTCTTGGTGTTGAAATCGGCGACCTGGATCGACTTGGGGCTCTTGTCGATGTTAAGCGCCATGTCCACGGCCACGCAGTGCAGACTGCAGGTCCCCAGTTCCGAACCGTCATCGTAGACAAGAAACATGCGGCTGTGGGCGAACATCTTGCGATCCATTCCGCAATATTTGCAACTGGGGTGTTTGTCAACGTCCTGCTGGGCGAGGGCCAGCGTACTGATCAACAGGATCGCTATTGTCAACAGCAGCGCCAGGGCACCTTTCCTCATGATTCTCTCCTTATCGGCTGGTTTGGGGTAAGCGTTTTTGGCTCTGAAAACCGGCGGTCGTAACTCAGGGTTAGCCCATCGCACGGCTCACTTGGCGGCCGGCCCTCCGCGGTAGGGCTTGCCGTCGATTTTTTCAATGAAAAGCAAGTCCGCTCCTCCCGCCAGGCGCCCCTGAATGGTTACGGTCTTGCCGCTCTTGGATAATTGGCCCAACAACTTTGGGTTCGGGTTTACAACCATGAGTTGGGCGGGAGGCCCTTCGCCATTTACTAAAAACTGGTCCACCCTTTCGGAATAAGCGACCTTGCCTTTAATGACAACGGGCTGGTCTTTTGCCGCCTGGGCAGGGGTTTGCTCCGGGGCGGGTCCCCCCGCGAAGCCAAAGCCTGTGGCAAGTGCCAGGACGGACAGGATCACGATCATCGACAGGCTTTTCTTTTTCATATTTTTCCTCATTGAACAGCGGATCAGGCGGCCTCCACCGGTCCGCGCCTTCTGGTGCAGAAATCTGCTTTTTTCAATCAAATCCAACTTCCATTTGCGGTTCCACTTTTTAATGCTCTTCTCCCGCTCCCGCGGGTACAGGCAAAACGCCTTCCTTGGGAAGCCGTCATTTTTTCAGGTACTGCTCCGGGTCTCTTTCGAACTGCTGTCTGTGCGCATCGGAGCAGAAAAGATAGCTTTTCCCGCCGTACGCCACCCGGCGGCCCTGCTTTTCCGCCTGGCGCGGGGACACCTCCTGGCCGCAGACCGGGTCCTGTTCCAGCATGGGTTGCATCCCGGATGCCGCAAGCGACAGCTTGCTCTCCGAGTCCACGAGGAAGTTGCCGGAGATCACGATCTTCTCGCCCTCGTTCAGCCCCTCGACGATCTCAACCTGTCCGGCCATGCGCCTTCCGGTCTTCACCTCCCGGGGTTCGAACATCCCGTTGCCGCGGTCGATGAATACGGTCTTTCTCATTCCGGAGTATATGACCGCATCCGAGGAAACCATGACGGCAGGCGCATAAGTCACCGGCAGCTCCACGTCCACAAACATGTCCGGCCGGAGGACGAAGCCGGGGTTTTCCGTTTCCAGCCGCACTTTAAGAGTGCGGGTCGCCGGGTCGAACACCGGCAGAACATCGCTGACCTTCGCGGCATAGGCTTTCTTCTGGTAGGGGAGCGTCACCCTCGCCTCGGTCCCGGGCCGAAAGGCTTCCGGCTCAGTCTCATAAATATCCGCCAGCAACCACACGCGGCTGATATCGGCAATCCGATACAGTTCCGTACCCTTTTCAAAGCGCTGTCCCAGAGAAACGTTGCGTACGAGAATAATCCCGTCGGTCGGGGAGGTGACGTTGACGTTCTCCATGTACTTGCGCGTGCGGATCATCTCCTCGATCTGGAGGACCCCCATGCCCAGGTTCCGCAGCGAATCCTTGTATTGCTGGAGGTTGATCTTGAACTGGGTGATCTGCTCCTTCTGGAATCCGGCTTCTTTGCCGGTCGCCCGCACCCTGTCCATGGAACTGAGGGCAAAGAGCAGGGCCTGGCCGGCCGAGAGGAACTCGGAGCTGTAGAAGGCCGCCAGCGTTTCGTCCTTCCTCACGAAGCTTCCCGTCGTGTTGGGCATGGTTTGAGTTACCCAGCCATCGATCGTTGCGTTAATGAAATAGGTGCGAGTCTCGTCTGCGGCAACTCGACCCAGCAGCCGGACCGTGTGGGTGAATGTCTTTTTTTCAGCCTGTCCCACTCGTATACCGACGGTCTGCTGCCGTTCGGGGCTTATGGCAACCGTGCCGGGCGGCATATCGGCAAGATCCGCCTCCGACTGCCAGGCTGGATTCTGATTCACCGCCGTCTGCTGTCGGCCGGCCGGGCTTACCCCGGCAGGACCCCGATCGTACAGGCTGCCTGCCAGAAACGCCGTCGCTGCCGTTGCAAGGATGGCGAGAAAATAAAGTGTTCTTTTCATGGCGATGGCTCAGCGCACAAGCTTAAAACCTGGGGTATAGTCCCATAAAACCAACAATCCGGGAAAAGTCAATGCGAGCTGTCCTCATTTCTAATTCGGATGGCAGAAAAAAGCAGGGCCGTTTCCGGCCCTGCTTTGATAAGGCTATTTCAGCATCTTCTTCCGATTTATCCTAAACAACCACCAGGGGCCGCATCATGTCATGCTCCTCATGCTCGAGGATGTGGCAGTGCCAGACGTACTCGTTACCCCCGGTCCTGGGGCTGACTGGCACGGTGAAGGGAACGACCGGCAGATCGAACTTCATGATCACCGTCGTAACATCGCCCGGATGCATCTGGACGGTTTCCTTCCAGCCCACCTCGTTGGGTTCGGGCCCGCGGGCAACACCGGTGGGCGCGAAGACGCCTTTGGTCACTTTGAATGGCTGACGGGACAGGACCTGAACATTTACTAAATGGAAGTGGATCGGGTGGGTGTCGGCTGAAAGATTGAAGATACGCCAGACTTCAGTAGCACCTGCAGCAACATTCTCCGTTGTGGGAGCAAGATAGTCCAATCCGAAACCTTTACCGACAAGAGCCGGTGAAGTCGTGCCAAGAAGCTGGCGCAGTCGCCCATACTGGTCGAAGTCTTCGTTAAGGGTGAGATCCCTGACCGGCGTACCGAGTGGAGCCGAAAGCGGCGGAATAGGGGCTACTGTCGAAATATAGGGAACCAACAAAGGTGGATCGATTAATGTAGGATCCAGAATTGCACCCGCAGGCTGCGGATCAGAAGCTCCAGCAACGACCTTGATGCGGAGGATGTTTCTTGTGTCAGGTCCGGTCCCCGGTAGCGGCTGGATCGGGTTCTTGGGGTTGCCCAGATAGTAGTCCGTGGTCGGGGGGCCTGCCGGGAAGGGTCCCGGGGCGTCGTTGTACATCATGAACTCCTGGCCGGCCTTGCCGGTGAAGTCGATGATGACGTCCGCCCGTTCCGCAGGAGCCAGGAGAAGGTTGCCTGTCAATGTGGCCGGATTAAAGGGTACACCGTTGGGGAAAGTTGCTTCGGTTACAAGGAAGCCGCCTTCATTCCCTATCTGGATGATCGGAGGCCCAACAGGGGTTCCCACAACGGCAAAACTGGTCTTCGGATCAGTTGTGACCTCTCCCGCTGCAGGTGCCACTCCCATCAAGTTGATGTTCAGGAACCGTGCGTTGCAGGCATTCAGGATAAAGAACCGATAGCGCTTGGCCTCGACCGTTACTGTCGGATACACGAGGCCGTTGGCCAGCATCGTGTCGCCAAAAAACTCCGGAATACACGAGGGGTTCGGAGGCGTGAGATTCTTGGTTGACTTCAGGAGCCTGAAAACTTTGGGATCGTAGACATGTTCGTACCACAGGCTGCCCAACGATTGGACATCCGGTCTGGCGACCGTCGACCAGGTCGAGTCCGTCAGCGACGTAGTTCCTGGATTGACGAACACCTTATCCTGAAAAACGAGCGGAAATGTGCTGGCCAGCGGAGGTATTTTTCCGTTTGGAAAACCGGTAGCCGGAGCGTAATATCCTGCATTCACGGCATCCAGGATGAGATAGCCGCTCGCGAGTCCCGCATATGCATTGAGCCTTGTAATACCGTGGGCATGATCGTGGTACCATATTAGTCGTGTGCTCTGGTTGTTGGGGTAGTAGTAGTCGGCCTGCCCAGGCAGAATCGGATTGCCTGCGATGTTATCGAGAACACTCCCCGGCCCATTCAAGAAACTTAAGCCGTGTGTTCCATTCGGAGCCCACCAGTCGAACGGCCCGCCGTCGCTGATCCAAGGTACAAAGCCGCCATGAATATGAATGGCCATCCGGTTCTGTGCCTGGTTCGCGCCTGGGAGGGTGATATCCACCGGAATGATGTGCGGAGTAGGCAGGGTGTTCGTGAAGCGGATTCTGGCAGCAACGCCTCTTGTAGCCACGATCACCCCACCCAGGTGTCTTTGCACTCCGGTGCTGGTGTCGCTGTACCCCCACAGCCTAGTAGGCCCAAGGGCCGGGTGGAGCTGATCTGTGAATTCGCCAGCGGTTACCTGGTAGAACTGAGCTCCGGGGAAGCCGGAATCGGCAACACTGCTCAATGTCGGGATCGGGTTTGCGTTGTCTACCAGTGGTCTGCTGAGAATATCCAGTTGCCGCATCGCCTGGATCCATTTCTGAAGTGTCGGACTGTTCGCTGCCGCATGGGCGGGGCGCGGTGTCAGGAGAGTACCCATACCGCCAGCTCCGACGAGGGCGCTGGCGGCCAGGCTTGATTTTAAGAACTGCCGTCTGCTCAGTTTCATGGATGTATTCCTCCGTTTCGCTGAAGATGTGGATAAACCGAGTTAACTTTGCGTATAGAAGGTTGCCATCTTTTCGAGAACTTTGGTTGACTCCACCCGGCGCTTAAGTATCCAACAAAGACTGTCGCGGATCCGGGAGGCCTATGGGAAAACAAGAACCTCATGCTCCCCGTTCGATGAGGTTGACTGCGCGCCTCCTCTCCGTCCTCATTGTTAGGAGTTTTTCCCATATCATCCTCGCTCCAAGCGAGGATGATATATCTATCAAAAACTCTCCAGGACTACATGGATTAGAAAAATATTCTGTTTGGGAGGAATCTGATGCGAAGATGATTTCGAAGGCAGTTTCGGGAATGCCTTCATGCTGGTTTCGGATGGGAGCAATTGCCGATGGGAGCGCTGTGCCGCCTTGGTCCAACCTTCCGATTTCTCTCGCCAACCCCGCTGGATCAACCATCATCTTGCATTCCGCTAGCATTTGGAAGCTGTCAAGGGGCTCCGGATCTGACCCGAATAAATTTGGGAATTTTTTACCATCAACTTCATTTCATGTACATAAGGTCAATCCTGTATTTTTTCTCGACTGCAGCTTGTCGCCACCAACCGCTGCGAAACAAAATCGATATGCACTGCAGGCGAAATGGGCAGGCGAATCCTGAAAGAGCAGGGTCGGCTTGAAGAGCCGGTTGGCGAGCGTGAGCCCACGGAGGCACCCGAGCCGCCCCGTGAACACCTCCAGGGGCAGTTCCAGGACTCCGTCAGGTGCTGGAGGAATCGAACAGTTCCTCGAATACACCCGATGGCAAACCCGACGGCTTCTCTATCGGCCGGCTGAAAGCCCGCGATGGTTTCTTCCGCCTCGGCCTGCACACCGGCGACGTCATCAAGAGTGTAGATGGCGAGGCCGTCAACAGTCTGGATGATGCCGAGCATCTTATCGATCGGCTGGCTGAAGGCGGTGATTTTTCCATCCTGGTTGAACGCAGCGGCCCGCTGAAAGCCTGAATCTGTCCGTAAAGCGAGGACCTATCGTAAGGGGGATTCTTGTGCCGATTGAGAACCTCCGCGGTCTCAACAACCGCTGTTTCCTTAGATCCTCGCCTCTTGAACCTTCGGGTTCGGTTTTTCACCTGACATCGATGGGGAACACCACCCGGATCGACTTCCCTTCAACCTTGGATCGAATGATGATGTTCCACGGGCCGGCCATGATCAGGTCCATGACGGCGCGGTATGCGTCGTCCTTGGGGGGGGCCGGGACGGTGTAGTTCATGGGGGGCATTCTGGGCATGGGCGGCATGTAGTAGTTGACGAGGACCTCGGCACCCAGGACCGCGTTGCCTTGGGAATCCTTGATCTCGATTCGGATCTCGTTGTCACCCAGCACCGGCGGGTTGCGGTTGATGGCGACCTCGAACACCAGTCCTTCCGCTTTCTTCCTCACCCGGTAGTCTCCCGCCTCGCAAGGCGGCTGCCAGACCGGCATCATTAAAAGCGCCAACCCAAGCATTAGCGCGATCCGTAAATACATGGACCTGTCCCCTATGCCAATTTTGAGAGAAAATCTTCACTATGCAGGGATTTCCCGATATCCTTTACCCAACCTTTCCTCTCTTGGCAAGTTTCACACCTGGGTAGCGCTGAACTGGAGGCAATCTTTCCATGTTATCCCTGCAACCAAAAAGTCAAAAAATCAATTCCGTACGCAATTAATGGGATATCCTTTGGCTGACGCACGTCTGTAAGCTTCGGTTATGACCTTGGTTGATATTCGACGCACCCCCCAAAAAAAAAACAAAAATGGCGCGAATCCGTGAAGATCCACGCCATCATTGATATTTACTTGATTTTGCTGGGGTGTGGGGTGGTGGGCCGTCCGCGAATCGAACGCGGAACCTACTGATTAAGAGTCAGTTGCTCTGCCTGATTGAGCTAACGGCCCCCAAACTGTCGCTGAAAAACGATCGGAGGAGGTTGATACCAGCTTCGATGAGCCTTGTCAATCGCAAAATCACTTCCTCCAGGGCGGTTTTTCGCGGAGTCCCTTTTCGCGTTTGAAGCGTTTGGGGTCGATTTTCTTGCCCTGGGCGGTGCGGCGCCGGTAGTCGGGGGCGTGCGATTGGAGGACGTCCCCGGCGTCGATCGTGAAGCTTCCCGGCGTTTCGGGTCTCCTGGAGGTGTCGGCCGGTTTTTCAGGCGGGCGGGCCTCCGGCCGCTTTTCTAGCGGAAGCAGGGGGGCGGAGAAACCGCCCGGAGGGATGAGATCCGCCAGGAAGAGGTCCTCGCCGGCCTGCTCGAAGGTCACACCCTGATTCCGGCAGCTTTGCACGAGCACCGTCAGGATGACCGGCTCCGGGTCGATGCGTTTTCCCAGCCGCTCGGCAACCTCCCGGCTCGGGCTCATCACGATGCGCGCATTGTCTGCGGCCTGGACACCGCGTTCCAAAACGACCGCGTAGGCCCGGCGGCGAATGGCGGTGAAAAGGACTTTGGGCAGGGATTCGGCCTCGGTCGTTGCCGGCAGCAGCTCCCGGCTTCTGGCGCGGATGCGGTTTTCCGAAATTTCGATCGGGGCCCCGGGCACGCTCAGGATGATTTCCGCGATGTGGGATCGGTTCACATACCGGAGCCCTTCGTCCTCGTGGAGTGCCTTCAGCAGATCCTTGATCTTGACGTAGCCGTCGGCGTCCGGCAGCAGGCCGAACTCATCCGGCCGGCGCGCCAGCACATAGGTCAGCATTTTCGCCAGGCTCTGCAGTGTGCGCGATCTTCCCATCTCGTGTGAGCGTCCACCCGTTGCGGCCGACTGCCTGTGCGCCGGGAATCCTGCGCGGCAACCGTGCGCAAGCCTTGTTTAACATGCCGGGCGGCCGGAGGGCAACGGCCGCTCGCAAAAATGCGGGAGTGCGCCGCCGCTTGACCCTCCACAGCCGATCTGATACTTTTCATCGCATTTCAAAAGTCAACCGGATTGAAAGGATGTCGTCCATGAAAGCCGCCACGAAGTCCCGCCAGCTCTACCAACATGCGCTGAAGCTCATTCCCGGGGGGGTCAACAGCCCCGTGCGCGCCTGCAAATCCGTGGGCGCAGACCCGCTCTTCATCCAAAAAGCCGAGGGTGCGGTCATTGTCGACGCGGACGCCAACCGCTACATCGACTACATCGGCTCATGGGGGCCCATGATCCTGGGTCACAACCACCCGGCCGTGCTCAAGGCCATCACCCGGGTGCTCGCGCGGGGGACGAGCTTCGGCGCGCCCACGGACCTGGAGGTCGAGCTCGCCGACATGGTGGTGCGGGCGGTGCCCGCGCTGGATATGGTGCGCATGGTCAACTCCGGCACCGAGGCCGCGATGAGCGCCATCCGGCTGGCCCGCGGGGTGACCCGGCGGGACTTGGTGGTCAAGTTCGACGGCTGCTACCACGGCCACGCAGACACCCTGCTGGTGGCGGCCGGCTCCGGGGTGGCCACCTTGGGGATCCCGGGCAGCCCGGGTGTCCCCAGGTCCATCGCGGGCCACACCTTGTCTCTGCCGTACAACGATTCCGCCGGCTTCGAGAAGCTGATGCGGGAAAAGGGGGACAGGATCGCCGGCGTCATCGTCGAGCCGGTGGCCGGCAACATGGGACTGGTCGCCCCCGCCCCGGGTTTCCTGGAAACTCTGCGTACGCTCACCGCCAAGCACGGTGCCATCCTCATCTTCGACGAGGTCATGACCGGCTTCCGGGTGGCCTACGGCGGCGCCCAGGCGCTTTACCGGATCGCGCCCGACCTGTCCTGTTTCGGCAAGATCATCGGAGGCGGCCTGCCCGTGGGGGCCTACGGCGGGCGCCAGGAGATCATGGCCCACATCGCGCCCCAGGGGCCGGTCTACCAGGCCGGGACCCTCTCCGGGAACCCGCTTGCCATGGCGGCCGGCATCGCCACCCTGAAGCAGCTCCAGAAGAAGGGCTTCTACCAGAAACTGGAAAAGAAGAGCGCCCGACTCGTTAGCGGCCTGGCGCAGGCGGCCGCACAGGCGGGTATTCCGGTCCAGGTCGACCACGTGGGTTCCATGCTCGGCCTGTTTTTCTGCGCCGCTCCGGTCCGAAGCTTCGAGGACGCCAAGACCTGCGACCTGAAGCGCTTCGCGACGTTCTATCGGGGCATGCGCGCCGCAGGCGTTTACATCGCGCCGTCCCAGTTCGAAGCCCTGTTCCTGTCCGCGGCCCACACGAATGCGCACATCGACACCACGGTGGCGGCGGCGGAAAAGGTCCTGGGCCGACTCGGGCAGGCGTCGTAATCAGGCACCCTTAAGCTCGAAGGTCGAAGTTCGAAGCTGGAAGTCCCAGGGATATGGGAGCTTCCGGCTTGCCCGGTTCGGTCTTTTTCTTCGAGCGTCGAGCTTGTCGATGGATATGTCCAAAAACTTCATTCCCGACGATGTGCGCCGGGTGCATCTGATGGCCGTTTGCGGCACCGCCATGGGGGCGTTGGCCTGCATGCTCAAGGACCTGGGCTACGAGGTCACGGGCTCCGATCAGAAGGTCTACCCGCCCATGAGCGATTTTCTCGCCGGCCGCGGCATCCGGATCGTGGACGGCTTCCGGCCCGAGAACCTCGGCCATCGGCCGGATCTCGTGGTGGTGGGAAACGCCGTCACCCGCCTGAACCCGGAGGCGGTCGAACTCGATCGCCTGGGCCTGCCGTTCTGCTCCATGCCTCAGGCCATCAACCGCTTTGTGGTGGCCGGCCGGCAGACCCTGATGGTAACGGGCACCCACGGCAAGACCACCACCTCGGCCCTCCTCGCCTGGATCCTGCAAGCCGCCGGGTGCGACCCCGCCTTCGTGATCGGCGGCATCCTGAAGAACTTCCAGAGCAACTACCGGCTGGGAAACGGGGGCTTGGTCGTCATCGAGGGCGACGAGTACGACACCGCCTTCTTCGACAAGGGCCCGAAGTTCCTGCACTACCGGCCTGTTGCCACGGCGCTCACGAGCATCGAGTTCGACCACGCCGATATCTACCGGGACCTTGAGCACGTGCAGAGCGCCTTCCGGCGCCTGATGGACGGACTGCCGCCGGGCAGCCTGCTGGTAGCCTGCGACGAGGATCCTCACATCCCGGAGGTGATTGCGGGCGCGGCGCTGACGGTTCAGCGCTACGGACGGCGCGAGGGTTCGCACTGGCGCCTGGGGCCGATCCGGATCGATCCCCCGTGGACCACTTTCGACGTGCTGAAGACGGGCATCCGGTTTGCGCGTTTCCGGACGCGTCTCATCGGCACTCATAATCTTCTCAACGCCCTGGCCGGCATCGCGGTCGCCGACCACCTCGGCCTATCGGCGGCCGCGCTGGCCGCTGCCCTGGAGTCGTTCGAAGGCATCCGGCGCCGGCAGGAGATCCGCGGGGAAAAAAGGGGCATCATCGTGATGGACGATTTCGCCCACCACCCCACGGCCGTGCGCGAGACGATCGCGGCGGTGAAGGCCGCCTTCCCCGGCCGCCGCATCATCGCTGTCTTCGAGCCGCGCACCAACTCCAGCATGCGCAAGGTGTTCCAGCCGGTTTACCCCGCCTCCTTCGAGTGCGCCGACATGATCTGTATCCGCCGGCCGCCCCGGCTCGAAAAAGTCCCCGAGGCCGAGCGCTTTTCATCGGAGGATCTGGTGCGCGAACTCAACCGCCGCGGCAAAAAGGCGGGTTTCTTCCCTGACACCGATCAGATCATTGGCCATCTGGTTCAAACCGCCGTCCCCGGCGACGTGATCCTGGTAATGTCCAACGGCGGCTTCGACAATATTCATGAACGGCTGCTGGCGAGCCTATAGTCATGCCGTGGCGCATTCGTTCCCAGTCGACACATGGAAAACAATCGGCGCCATAGACTCAAGAGACCCGACGGACTCCCATGGAACTGACCATCTTGATGCCCTGCCTGAACGAGGCTGAAACGCTGGGAGCCTGCATCGGTAAGGCGCTCGCGTTTCTGCGGCGTGCAGGGGTCGCAGGCGAGGTCCTGGTGGCCGACAACGGCAGCACCGACGGCTCGCGGTCGATTGCCGAAGCCATGGGGGCGCGGGTCGTGCCCGTCGAAGCGCGCGGCTACGGGGCGGCCCTGCGCGGCGGTATCGCGGCGGCGCGCGGCCGCTACATCGTCATGGGCGATGCGGACGACAGCTATGACTTCGGTCGTCTCGATGCGTTCCTGGCCGAACTGCGCAACGGCGCCGACCTGGTCATGGGCAACCGGTTCAAGGGCGGCATCGCGGTAAGGGCCATGCCTTTTCTGCATCGCCGCTTCGGCAACCCGTTGCTCAGTTTCATCGGTCGGCTGCTCTTCGGTGTGCCCGTGCACGACTTTCACTGCGGCCTGCGCGGCTTCAACGCGGACGCAATCCGCGCGCTCGACCTGCGGACCCCCGGCATGGAGTTCGCAAGCGAGCTGGTGGTGCGTTCCGCTCTGGAGGGGTTGAAAATCGTGGAGGTGCCGACCACGCTGTGCAAGGACGGCCGCTCGCGGCCGCCGCACCTGCGCACCTGGCGGGACGGGTGGCGGCACCTGAAGTTTCTGCTGACCTATTCGCCGCGGTGGCTGTTCCTCTATCCCGGTGTAACGTTCCTGGCGCTGGGAGGGCTGATGGTGGCGCTGCTGTTTCCCGGGCCGTTGCTGGTGGGGCATATCGTCTTTGAAAACAAGACCTTCATCGTCGGCTGCCTGTGCCTGATCGTGGGGGTGCAGAGCATCACCTTCTCGCTGCTGGGGCGCCGCTACGCATCGCGCCAGGGGTTTCTGCCGCGGCACCGGCGTTACGGCGACCTGCTGGAGCAGCTGACCCTGGAGCGGCTGGCTCTCGCCGCACTCGTCTTTTTCGTGCTGGGATGCAGCGGGCTCGGCTGGTGCTTCCTGCAGTGGAGCGAGACCCTGTTCGGCCCCTTTGACAGCCCCATCGCCACCCGGCTCATGGTGTTTTCCGTGACACTCCTGGCCGCCGCCACCCAGACCTTCCTCACCGCGTTTTTGGGTGCCGTCATGGACGTCGGGAAGGAAATCGGTGACCGATGATCGATGGTTCCGCGAACGCAGGCCCGGCGGAGGAGGGTTCCCAGTCGCCATGTTATTAGACCATGCGCAGCGGCCGCGGTGGGGGAGGCCGGAGTGGGTCCTGTTCGCCGTTATTTTCGGCCTTCTGCTGTTGCATCCCCTGCTGAACGGCTACCCGTTCCTGTTTCCCGACTCCTGGGGCTATTTCGGAGCCTGCCCGGACGAGATGCGAAGCCCGGTGCTCGGCTGCACGCTGCGCCCCGCGGTGCTCGCGGCCGGCCCCTGGGGCTATGTCGTGGTCCAGTGCGCGGCCACCGCTTTCGCGCTCGCCTTCTTGTCCGGGATCGTGCTGGAGCGACGTTATTCCCTGTCGTTATGCCTGGCGCTGGTAGCCTCCGGGGTCGGTATTTTTAACGGGTGGATCCTGGCGGATGCCTGGAGCCTCATCGGTTTCATCTGCCTTTTCGCGATGGCAACCGGCCACCCCTCCCTCGGGACCGCCGTCCTGATGGCCTTCGCGTGCGCAACCCATTTCGGCAACTTCCCCGTCTATGCGGCCACGGCGTTTCTCTTCTTGCCCTGGGTGAGGGCGAAGGCCAGGTTTGCCGTAAAAACAGGCTTGTGCATCCTCGGCGCCGTGGCCCTCGTCATGGCGTTCAACCTGTGCGGCGGTGTCATCCGGTTCAGTTCCAATAACGGTTATGTTTTCCTGGCCTCGCGAATCCTGCACGACATGCCCGAGGTCATCGAAGGCAAGTGCCAGGACGACCCTGGGTTCGCGCTGTGTGAACGCAAAGCCGAGGTGCTTGAATGGAGCCGCACGATGCATCAGTCGTTTTCCTGGCAGGCCATCTACCATCTGAAACTTAGCTGGGAGGAGCTCAATCGTCTTTCCCGGCAGATCGTTTTTTACAGTGTGGCTGAATTTCCACGGTTTTTCATCCAGCATGTGCGGGCCGTGGCTCGCAACACCTATGCGCTGGTTTCGTTTTATGAGCTTTCGGACGGGCTCGACGCGTTTATCGAGGGTTCGAATGCCGTGGATGATCTACAGGCGTGTTTTCCCGACGACATGGGATGTTATTTCAAGACCTGGCAAGCCAGCGGGGCGCTCCAGGGATTTTTGAAAAAGATGGAATGGCCGCTGACCGCCCTGTTCTGGTGTTGCACCTTCGTTTGCATCGCCTCCTTCGTATTGCTCCGGCACTGCCGCCGCGACGATGCGCTGCTGCAGCTGGCGCTGTTCAGCCTGGTGGCCGTGAGCGTCAACGCCTTCTTCATGTCCAATCTGAGCGGCGTTTATGGCCGCTATCAGGCGCGCATCGGGTTCCTGCTGATCTTCCCCGGGATAGCCCTCGCGTTCCGATGGGCGCAAGACCTGATCGAGCGATTCGGTCCTTTCCGGAATAAGCAGCGCTCCTGATCCGACCTCGGAACGCAGTTTCATGAGCGGTTTGTTACTGCTCAGCTTCGCGTATTTCGTAGTTTCCGCTCCCCATCCATCATAGCCTTCGCAGCAGTTGCCTCGCTTTCTCGCCGCCGGTGCCGCTTCAGTTCATTCATCCAGTTTGACATTTCCGGAATCGACTGTTAACCTAAAAATTTGATAGGTTAACATAAATGAAAGCAGAAATTCTCAAAGCGCTGCGGGAATCCGAGGGGATCGTATCCGGCAGTGCGATGTGTGCCGCTCTGGGGGTGTCGCGCGTGGCGGTCTGGAAACACCTCCAGAAGCTGCAGGAGCACGGCTATGTCATCGAATCGGGCCCCAAGGGATACCGGCTTCTCAGTGCGCCCGACGGGCTTTTTCCCTGGGAGTTTCCGGGCCGCGCGGAGCGCGTGACATTTCTGGCGGAAGCGGTTTCCACCATGGACGTCGCCAAGGACATGGCCCGCAAGGGCTGTCCGGATTTCACGGTGGTGATCGCGGACCGCCAGACCCAGGGCCGCGGGCGCCTGCGCCGCGTCTGGCAGTCGGCGGCGGGCGGGATCTACGTTACCGTGGTGCTGCGGCCCGACCTGCCGGTGCTGATCAGTCCGCGGGTGAACTTCCTGGCCTCCATGACCCTGGCACGCCTCCTGCGTGAAGGCTACGGGGTGGAAGCCGGGGTCAAGTGGCCCAACGACATCCTGGTGCAAGGCCGCAAGCTTTGCGGCCTGCTGTCCGAGATGGAAGCGGAGGGGGAGCAGGTCGCCTTCATCAACATCGGGATCGGGCTCAACGTCAACAACGATACCGCCGGGGTTGAGCCTCCGGCCGTCTCCCTCAAGGCGCTGCTGGGAAGGCAGGTCTCACGCCGGGATCTCCTGGCCCGTTTCCTGGATGAGTTCGAGGCCGGCATCGCCGCCGGCGCCTGGGATGCGGTTATCCCCGCATGGAAGACGTATTCGGTTACACTCGACAAACCCGTGCGGATTGTGACGCAGAAAGAGGAACTGCGGGGCACCGCCGTGGACGTGGACGAAAATGGAGCCCTCATTTTACGGCAACCCGATGGGTCGCTGAAGCACATTATCTACGGAGATTGTTTTCTGCAATGAATGGCAGCATGCAAGACAAAGGGGCACTCTATCCGCCGCGCCCAGCGGCCACAACACCCTTGCGACCGATGATCTACGCGTCGCTGTTTGCGGCCCTGATGGCCGCCGGCGCTTACATGGCGATCCCCATCGGACCGGTGCCCATCGTGCTGCAGAACATGTTTGTCTTCTTGGCCGGCCTGCTGCTCGGAAGCCGCTGGGGACTGGCGAGTGTAGCGGTCTACCTGCTGGCCGGCATCGTCGGGCTGCCGGTTTTTGCCGGCGGCACCGGCGGCATCGGCCGCATCTTCGGGCCGACGGGCGGGTTTCTTCTGGGCTACCTGCCGGTGGTGTTCCTGGTCGGGCGGATGGCCGAGCGGCTGCCGCGCCGTATGGTCTGGGATGTAGCGGCCATGATCGCGGGCGCGATGGTCCTTTATGCATGCGGGGTGGCGTGGCTTGCCGCGGTGACCGGCTTGCCGCCCGCAAAAGCGCTGGCGCTGGGAATGGCCCCGTTTCTCCCGGGGGATGCCCTCAAGATCGCCGCCGCGGCGTTGATCGCCCGGGCCGTCCGTCCGGTGATGAATCCATGAGTTCGAAATGCCCCTGATCGTCGAAATACAGAATCTGACCCACCGCTTTGCCGACGGGACGGTCGGCCTCGATGACGTCTCCCTCGGCATTGAGGAGGGCGCATTCGTGGTGATCGCCGGCGCCAACGGCTCGGGCAAGACCACGCTGCTGCGCCACCTGAACGGGCTGCTGCTGCCCACCTCCGGCACGGTCCGCGTGGCCGGGGTTTCGGTCGCGGACGACCCTCTGCGGGCCAGGATGCTGGTGGGCATGATCTTCCAGGACGCCGACAGCCAGATTGTGGGCGAGACCGTACGCGACGACGTGGCGTTCGGACCGGAGAACCTGCGGCTCAACCGCTCCGAGGTGGGCCGGCGCGTGGCGGGTGCGCTTGCCGCGGTGGGGTTGGCGGAACTGGCCGGGCGCCGTCCCCATCGGCTGTCCGGCGGCGAGAAACGCAGGCTTTCCATTGCCGGGATCCTGGCCATGCAGCCGCGGGTGATCGTCTTCGACGAGCCTTTCTCAAACCTGGATTACCCCGGGGTGCGTCAGGTGCTCGGACAGATGGTGGCATTGCATCGATCCGGACAGACGATCCTTCTGACCACCCACGATCTCGACAAGGTGCTGGCCCACGCCGACCGCCTCGTGATCATGCAGCACGGCAACATCGTGCGCGACGGCCTGCCCGCGGCGGTGGTTTCCGAGGCCGAGGCCTTCGACGTCAGAAGCCCCCATGCCGCGCGGCACGAGGGCAGGGGACTGTCATGGCTGAATTGATGCCGCCCCGTCACGGCCGGGTTCCGGCGCGGCTGCCGCACCTGGACGTGCGCCTCAAGCTCGTCCTCATGGCCGGCTTCTCCGCAGCCGGCCTGCGGCTCGGATTTGCCGGCCTGTCGATGCTCATGGTTCCGCTTATCATCCTTTTCAGCGTTTTTCGGCCGGCCGCGCGCGTTCAATTCAGCGAGCTGCGGTGGGTCTTTCTGCTCCTGGCGCTGGTGTTCATCGCCCGGGTTTTTTCCACCGACGGCGATCCACTGACTGCGTTCGGCCCCGTGGCCGTGACCCGGGAAGGGCTGCGCGAGGGGACCCTCATCTGCCTGCGCCTTGTGCTGGTCTTCATCGTCGGCGCCGCCTTCGTCGCCACGACCCGTTCATCGGAAATCAAGGCCGGCGTCCAGTGGTTTCTGAAACCGCTCCCGTGGGTGCCCGCTGAGCGCGTGGCCACCATGCTGAGCCTGGTTGCCCGTTTCATGCCGGTGATCCTGGAGCAGGCGGCGAGAACCTCCGACGCACAGCGCGCCCGTGCCAGCGAGAACCGCCGCAATCCGATCCGCCGCCTGACCGCATTCGGCATACCACTCATGCGGCGTACGTTCGAAACCGCCGATCACCTGGCCGTCGCCATGGAGGCGCGCTGCTATTCCGAAACGCGCACCGATCCGGACTTGACGGCCGGACGCAAGGACTGGGTGCTTTTCGGGACAGCCGTGGTGGTGATCCTGACGGCGGCGGCCCTGTGACGGATTGTGAGGCGGCCGCCCCCGGGGCCACAAATCAACCCGGCAGCGAATTATTTGAGCAGCACTGATTCCAGAAATTTGTTGACAATAGCGCCGGCCACCCATATAGAGTATCGTTTTGAATCGGGCCGTTAACTCAGGCGGTAGAGTATCTGCCTTTTAAGCAGAGAGTCGCTGGTTCGAGTCCAGCACGGCCCACCAGATCTCTAAAATACCTTCGTCCCCATCGTCTAGCCTGGTCCAGGACACCGGCCTTTCACGTCGGCAACAGGGGTTCAAATCCCCTTGGGGACGCCACCAAATAAATCAAGGGCTTAGGATAAATCCTAAACCCTTTTATTTTTCCGTAACAAGCGGTTGCAACCGCATTTCCAACCTTGCAGACCCTT
>JACRCN010000007.1 GCA_016219005.1 Deltaproteobacteria bacterium | reverse complement strand
CACTCCAAGCTCGACAGCGAGCGCACCTTCATCGCCGGCCGGAAGGCCAAGGGCTGGGGCGTGGGGGTGAGTGCGGACCAGCAGATCACCGAGATGCTGGGGCTCTTCGGCCGCTTCGGCTGGAACAACGACGATGTCTACATCGTGGGATGGGAGGCCTCCGGAGGGGTCAACCTCAAGGGGATCATCCCCGGCCGCGACGCGGACAACCTGGGTCTGGGCTTTGCCGCGCTCGCGCCGGGGGACCGCTATAGCGAAAACGACCCGGAGTATCACCTGGAACTATACTATCGTATCGCAATAACTGAGAACCTGGCCTTCACGCCGGACATCCAGTACGTCTGGAATCCCGGCGGCGACAGCGACAACGATGGCATCTTCGCTGGCATGCTCCGGGCCGAATTCTCGTTTTAATGATCGACTTCGAATAATACCACCAGGGATGCCTTTCGGGTTCCTTGCCCTAGCGGTTTTCAGGGTTGATCTTCAACAAAAGGCATGCTACCTGGAGAGCGACACCATAGGCAGCCAACAACTTTACCTTGGAGGATCGAGATGAAAGGGAATAAGGATCTCATTGAAACCTTGAACTCACTTCTGGCAGACGAATTGACTGCAATCAACCAGTACATGGTGCACTCGGAGATGTGCGCGAACTGGGGGTATGGCAAACTCCACGAGCATTTCGAAAAACGCGCCATGGTCGAGATGAAGCATGCCGAAAAACTGATCGGACGGATACTATTTCTCGAAGGCATACCGGTCGTGTCGCACCTGAAAGGAATTCAAATCGGCAGCGACATTCCTAAACAACTGACCAACGATCATGCCGCGGAAGCAGGTGCCATAGCCGCATACAATGCCGCAATCAAACAAGCCGGAGAGGTAAACGACTTCGCCACGCGCGAAGTGCTGGAGCATATCCTCAATGATGAGGATCGGCACATCGATGAGATCGAAGCGATTCAGGATCAGATATCGCACATGACGCTGCCGATTTTTCTTACGACCAAGGTTGGCTGAAGTCGGCTTTACTGATTCTGTAAAAAGACTCTCGACGGGGGTTTCTGCATTTCGGTCGAGAGTCTTTTGAACTTCCATATGCAAGGTTCACCGAATTCCTGCCTATCTCTGCGACCGCCCGCCTGCTATTGGCTGAACATCGGCTGCCGCGGCAAAGCGACCTCTTCAACTCTGAGGTGGCATGATGGTATGCCTGGCTTTTCATCGATCGCCGATAAAGCCCATTAAGTTCAGGTTTCGTCAGCAGATCGCAAGCAAACAGCTTGCCTGAAAATTGGGGATACCATCCTTAAGACATGCCGGGCCGTGGGCTTGGAGTTGATTTCTTTGTAAAGGTATGGTTGTCTTGCCTATCGGTGCTCGGATACTCTGGTGTCCGTCCCATCCCTCAAGGAGGAGAAAAATGGACGAGTCGATCCCCAGGAGTTCTCACCGGCAGATGAAGTTCTACAAGATCCTTTTTGCGCTCCTCATCCTGCTGGCGCTCGCCGGCGTCGGCCTCACCGATGTCAACCCCGCACGCAGCCACTTGTACTGGCTGTCACTGGTGCCGGCGTTTGCCGGCGCATGCCTGCTGCTCGAATGGCTGGGCTTTCGGGGCAAGGGCCTGAAGTGGACCCAGGTGCTGAGGGTCCAGCTGCTGTTGTGGCTGAGCCTGGCCGTGGGGGTTCTGCTGATCTACATGCTCCTGCACTCCGGACGCCTGAACAACGAGAACACGGGGCTGATCATCCTGCTCATGCTTGCCATGACGACCTTTGCCGCCGGGGTGCAACTCGGCCCCCTGGTCATGCTGCTGGGGTGTTTTCTCGGCCTCGCGCTGGTGCTGGCGGCCTACATCAAAAGCTATGTGTGGCTGATCATGATCGGCGTGGCGCTCGGGATGGCGGTGCTGTTCTATGTATTCAGACGCCGCAGCGCGGCGTGAGGCCGGGCTGATGGAAACAACCATCCGTCCGATCCAGGGCACGGAGGAAATCGATGCCTGCGCGCGGATGATGGCCGGCTCCGAGCCGTGGATCACCCTGCAGCGGGACTTCGACGCCTCGGTGCAAACCCTCACCTCCCCCGGAAAGGAGGTGTACGTCGCAGCAGGCGGAGAGGAAATCCTGGGCTTCATCGTCCTCAACATGCAGGGCGGCTTCATCGGCTACATCCAGTCGATCGGTGTCGCCCCGGGATGGCGCAGCCGGGGCATCGGCCGGCGCCTGGTCGCGTATGCCGAGGAGAGGATCTTCCGGGAGGCGCCCAACGTGTTCATCTGTGTCTCCTCCTTCAACCCCGGCGCCCAGCGCTTCTACCGCAGCCTGGGCTACGAGGTCATCGGCGAACTCACGGACTTCATCGTGCGCGGCCATTCCGAGATCCTGCTGCGAAAGACCATCGCCCCCTGGCGGGAGTTCAAAAAACGCCCTGTCTGAGCTCTTCTCCAAAACCCGATCCCGTCCTTCGCCTGATACCCATTTGAGATAGCTTCTAAAACCTGAAGCCTGACACCCGGTTGCCGCCGAACATGATATTTTGATCATCTGCGGGTCATCTTGCGGTGATGTGGGTCCGTTATTATGATCATAGAAATCAACATGAACGTGATCGCGTGAACCAAGGAGGTTTGAGCATGCAGAAACGTTTCGCGAAAAAGCTGGTGGCGGGAGCGGCCGTCCTCGTTCTGACCGGTTCCATCTGGGGCTACAGCCGGACCGAAGCCGCGGACAGCGCTGCCGCCGATGCCAAGTATCAGATGGTGGTCCCGAACTTTTCGGCCCTGGCCAAACAGGCCCAGCCCGGCGTGGTGAACATCCGGACGGTAAAAACCCTGAAGGGCGGCGGCCCGGTCTTTCGGCACTTCTTCGGACCGTTCGAGAAACGGGACCCCGGCAATCCATTCGGCGAGGGCATGCCGGGTCGTGAACAGAAACAGCGCAGTCTGGGCTCCGGGCTCATCATGGACGCGGAGGGGTACATCATCACCAACAACCACGTCGTCGAAGATGCCGACCAGATCAAGGTGCGCCTCTTCGACGAACGCGAGTTCGACGCCAAAGTGATCGGCCGCGACGCCAAGACCGATCTGGCTCTGATCAAGATCGAGGGCGCCAGCGGCCTCAGCCCCTTGAAGCTGGGCGATTCGGGAAAAGCCGAGGTCGGCAGCTGGGTCATTGCCGTCGGCAGCCCCTTCGGCCTGGAGCAGACGGTCACAGCGGGCATCGTCAGTGCCAAGGGCCGCTTCATCGGGGCCGGCCCCTACGACGATTTCATCCAGACCGACGCCTCCATCAATCCGGGCAACAGCGGCGGGCCCCTGCTCAACATGAACGGCGAGGTGATCGGCATCAACACGGCCATCGTCGCCCAGGGCCAGGGCATCGGCTTCGCCATCCCGATCAACCTGGCGCGCAACATCGTGGCCCAGCTCAAGGAGCACGGGGGCGTGACCCGCGCCTGGATGGGTGTCGGCATCCAGGACCTGACCCCCGAACTGGCCGAGTACTACGGCCTCAAAAACCAGAAGGGCGTGCTCGTGACCCAGGTGTTCCCGGACAACCCGGCGGACAAGGCCGGCATCAAGGCCAAGGATGTGATCGTGGCGGTGGACGGCAAAACGGTAACCACCGGCCGCGAGCTCTCCTCGGCCGTGGCGGGCCTGCCGATCGGCAAAGCGGTGCCGGTGAAGCTGTTCCGGGACGGCAAGGAGATGACCCTTACGGTGCAGCTGGCCGAGCGCAAGGACACGGAGACCGTGGCCCAGGGCGGGCAGACGCCGGAATCCGATGAGCTCGGCATCCGGGCGGCGGACCTCAGCCCCGAAACCGCCAAGCGCTTCGGCCTGGACGAGAACGAGAAGGGCGTCCTGGTGGTGGCCGTGCGGTCCGGCAGCAAAGCGGATCAGGCCGGCCTGCAGCAGGCCGACATCGTCAAGGAAGTCAACCGGACCCCGGTGCAGACGGTAGCCGAGATGAAAAGCCAGCTCGGCAAAACCAAGCCCGGTGAGCAATTGCAGCTCCTCGTGAAACGCGGGGACTCCGGGTTCATCGTGCTGAAAATAACGAAGTGATTTTCAATCCGGGCGGCACGCCGGCATCTTCCGGCGTGCCGCCATCTCTGGGTGACCTCAAAAAAGCGCGGCAGGCGGCGGCTCCCACAAAGTTTTACGCAATCAGGGTTTTAAAAACCAAGCATCAGGCCGTCAGCCAAGGCGTGCGGCATTTTGGAAAGCGCAGCCTGTTGGCTATTATGTGAGCATTTACAAGAGCCGCACAACGCCGGATCCCCCCCGCAGGCGCGGTTATTCATCACCCTGATAGACCTTTTGAACCCTTGCCGCTCGTGCTTATCCCTCCCACTGCGCCTCTTCCTCGAAAAAGCGCTCAACGATCTGGAGGTATCTCGGCAACTGGAAGGTGTGGTGGATACGTTTCTCGAGCACCGCGCCGTTTTCGAAACCCACCGCGAAGTACTTCCAGAACCCCTTCATCCGGTCCAGCAGGTGTCCGGGGCCGCTGAGCAGCTCCTGGTAGCGGCCGAACAGGTCCGTGTAGAATGCCTGGAACGGGGCGATCTTGTCGGGGATGTCGTCTTTCCCGGATTTGATGATCCCCGGCAGAAAAGGCCTGGACAGGGCCCCGCGGCCGATCATCCAGGAGTCGATCTGCGGGAAGCGGGTCGAGAGTTCCCGGAAGCCTTTCAGATCGGTGATGTCCCCGTTGTAGACGACCGGGTGCCGCGACTGCGCGAGGCAGACCTCGAATGCGTCGAGGTCCGGCCGGCCCGCGTACATCTGGCGGGCCGTGCGCGGGTGGATGGTGATCTCCTTCAGGGGGTAGCGATTGAGGATGGGGAGCAGCTTCACGATCTCATCCGGCGTGTTGCGGCCTAAACGCAGCTTGATGGATAGCCGTCCGGGGATGACGGCCACGGTCTTGTCCAGGAACTCGTCCACCTGCCCGGGAAAGGGGATCAGCCCCGAGCCGCGGCGCTTCTTGGTCACCGGCCGGAACGGGCAGCCCAGGTTCCAGTTCACATCCGGGTAGCCCATGTCGAAAAGGTGCCGGGCCAGAAAGCTGAAATCGTCGGCGCTGTTGCCCAGGATCTGGGGCTCGATGGGCATGCGACCGTTCTGGTGCGGCAGGAGATCCCGGACGTGCCGGTCGGTGAACCGGTCGGCAGCGACCGTGGTGACGAAAGGGGCCAGCGCGCTGTCGAAGCCGTCGAAATGCTCGGCAAAGGTATTCCGGAAGACCGCGTCCGTAAGTCCTTTCAAAGGGGCAAGGATCAGCCTGGGCTTTGGGTGGTCGGATGCCATACCGTAACTATAGCGGCGGGAATGCGCCAAGTAAAGCCGCTTGAAATCGTGGCCGGAAGCCACTCCCGCAGCATGCTTGTTTTTCTATACCCTACTATGGTTCGATCGACACGGTGCTGCCCGGTTTGCACCTGTGTTGGAAATGCAGTATGAGTCCCTCGATATGATAACCGACAGTGAACCAACCGTTTCCCCGGACGAGGCTGAGCGTTGGTCGGCGCTCGCCATTGCCTCGTTGGGCTCCTTCCTGACGCCCTTCATGCTGTCGTCGGTCAACATCGCCCTGCCGACGATCGGCAAGGAGTTCCAGACCGATGCCGTGCTCCTGAGCTGGGTGGCGACCGCTTATCTGCTGGCGGCCGCCGTCTCGCTGGTGCCATTCGGCAAACTGGCCGACATCCACGGGCGCAAAAAAGTCCAACTGTGGGGCATGGTGATCTTCGCGCTGACTTCCTTTCTGGCGGGGCTGTCGTGGTCCGCGGAGTCCCTGATTTTTTTCCGCGTCTTCCAGGGCGTGGGGATTGCCATGATCTTCGCCACGGGCATCGCCATCCTGACCTCGGTCTTCCCCCTCGCCGAGCGCGGGCGGGTGATCGGGATCACCGTGGCCGCGGTCTACTCCGGGCTTGCCTGCGGACCGTTTGCCGGCGGATGGTTGACCCAGCACCTGGGCTGGCGCAGCATCTTCCTGATCAACGCGCCCATGGGGCTGCTCGTAATCGTGCTGATCCTCTGGAAGCTCAAGGGCGAGTGGGCCGGCGCGCGAGGGGAGTCCTTCGACATCATCGGTTCGCTGATCTACGGGTCGGCGGTGGTCGCCTTCATGATCGGGGCCTCGGGCCTGCCGGACCTCCGGAGTGCCGCGCTGACCCTGGGCGGCCTGCTGTCCATGGGCCTGTTCGCGTGGTGGGAGACGCGGGTTGCGCATCCGGTGTTCGAAGTGCGGCTGTTCACCCGCAACCGGGTGTTTGCCTTCTCGTGCCTGGCGGCCCTCATCCACTACAGCGCCACCTTCGGGGTAACCTTCCTCATCAGCCTGTTTCTGCAGTACATTAAGGGCTTCGCGCCCCAGGACGCCGGCCTGATCATGATCGCCCAGCCGGTCATGATGACGCTTTTTTCACCGTTTGCCGGCAAGGTCTCCGACCGGGTCGAGCCGCGGATGATCGCATCCCTCGGCATGGGCATCACGTCAGCGAGCCTGCTGTTGCTGTCCACGATCTCCGCCGGCACGAGCACCGGTTTCATCATCGCCGGCCTGATGACCCTGGGCTTCGGCTTTGCGCTGTTCTCCTCGCCCAACATGAACGCCATAATGAGCTCGGTCGAAAAGAAGTATTACGGCATCGCCTCCGGGTCGGTCGGCACCATGCGACTGCTGGGCCAGATCCTGTCCATGGCGATCGCGACCCTGATGTTCGCGCTTTTCATCGGCCGGACGCAGATCACCCCTGCCCAGTACCCGGCCTTCATCCAAAGCGTGCGCACGGCGCTGCTCGTCTTCTCGGGGCTGTGCCTCTGCGGGGTGTACTTCTCCCTTTCCAGGGGCCAGTTGCGGGAAAAATGATCAGGCCATCGGCGCACGCCGATGGCCTGATCATTTTTTCACTTGAACCCTGGACCCCTTGAACCCTTCAGGCCGTTACGAGGCATTTCCCTTCAGCCCGATTTCTTCCGCCACCTCCCGCATGCCCAGGATGGTCTCGGCGATCAGGTCGTTCAAGTCCACCCCCAGCATGGCAGCCCCCTTCTCGATGATGGAGCGGTTGACGCCGGCCGCGAAGCGCTTGTCCTTCCATTTCTTCCTGACCGACGTGGCCTCCATGTCCATGACGCTCTTCGAAGGGCGCACCAGGGCCGAGGTCGTGACCAGGCCGGTCAACTCGTCCACGGCGTAAAGCACTTTCTCCAGCTCGCTTTCGGGCGCCACCTCTGAGCAGATCCCCCAGCCGTGGCTCACCACGGCGCGGATGTATTCCTCCGGCCACTGCCGCTGCCGCAGGATTTCCTCGGTCTTGCGGCAGTGCTGGTCCGGGAACTTTTCGTAGTCCAGGTCGTGCACAAGGCCGATGATCCCCCATTTCTCCTCGTCCTCTCCGCGCTTGCGGGCGAAGTGGCGCATGACCGCCTCGACGGTGAGGGCATGCTTGATGAGGCTGTCGGTCTGGTTGAATTCCGTGAGAAGCTTAAAAGCCTGTTCCCGGGTCGGTGTCTGGGCTCCCATCGTGTCTCCTTCAATCGTGCTGCGGCAGCGCCGGTTCGCGTTTTTCACGCGAGCCTAAGCCAGCATTCGTGTCATGTCAAGCCGCTTTGGCGACACCCGCTTCTTTGCTCTTGATCCTTTGCCCGCCGCCGGTTATGCTCTGCTTCGGATTTCTGCGATAACTGAATACAGGAGGGCGAATGAGCGACGGAAAGAAACCGGGAGTCGACGATCTGGTCGGGTTTGGGATGGATTTCATCTACCAGGCGGGCGAAAGTGCCATGGCGTTTTACGGCAAGGGCCGGCCCCAGGTGAAGTTCGACCAGGGGGTGGTCACCGAGGCCGAGATCCAGCTGACCGAATTGTTCAAGGGCCAGTTGCACCAGCATTTTCCCGAACACAAGCTCTTCAGCGTGGACGAGGTGAACCAGGCATACTCGCACGAGGGCAAGCGCTATCTCTGGGCGTTTGATCCCCTGGAGGGGGTTGCCAACTTTCAGGCCGGCATCCCCCTGTGGGGGCTTTCGCTGGCGCTGCTCGAGAATTTCTGGCCGGTGTTCGGGGTCTTTTTCATGCCCGCCACCAGCGACCTGTTTCACGCCCGCGCAGGCTGCTGCGCCTACTGGGGCCGGCGCGAAATCACCATCCCCAGCTCCGACGGGATCAACGACGAAAGCATGCTCTTGACCTATTCGCGCTTTCACCAGCATTACCGCTCGACGTTCCCCGGCAAGATCCGCTCCCTGGGCTGCACCTCCGCGCACCTGTGCTACGTGGCCATGGGCCGGGCCGACGCCGCCCTCATCGCCAACGAATCGTTCCAGGGGCTGGCGGCCGCGCGGGTGATCGTGGAGGCGGCCGGCGGCAAGTTCTCCAGGCTGGACGGCAGCGAGTTCTTTCTCAACGAATACCTGGACGGGCAGAAGATCGACGACCACCTGCTCGTAGCCGCGCCGGACAACCTGCCCCTGGTGCGCAAGTGCCTGAAGCGGGTGGAGTAAAAACGACGGGGGATTTCGTTCCACGCAGAATGGCGCAGCACGCCATAAGCCGATTTCTACGGAGTCGTCACGCCTTCAGAACGACAGCGATTGGATGAAGGTGTTCTGAAAATCCGGATGGGCGGCGAGGTCGACCACGCGGGTCGTTTGCGCCAGTGTTTTGGACCGGCTCACGCAGTCGTCGTCGAAAAGGGCGAGGATGGCTCCGGCGCCGGCGGCGTTGCCGACCACCTCGATGGCGCTCTCCGGGAGGGCCGGAAACATGCCGATCGCAAGCGCGGCGGTCTTGTCGATGTAGCTGCCGAAGGCGCCGGCCAGAAGAATCCTGGCCGGTCGCGGCAGGTTGTTTTCGCGGCACAGCAGGTCGATCCCCGTGCGCAGGGCGCCCTTGGCCAGCTGAACCGCGCGCACGTCCGCCTGGGTCAGCGTGATCGGCCGGCCGGTTTGCGATGCCCCCGCCGGGACGATCTCGAACTCCGCCGCACCGTTGGCCCCCGGCCGCAGGCATGCCGAGTCCGCATCCGGATTGAAGCGGCCGCTCTTCGAAATGATGCCGGCGCGCAGCAGTTCCGCCACCGTGCTGATGATGCCGGAGCCGCAGATGCCGGCCGGCCGCGGCGGAGGTCCGTCACCGCGCTGAACCACCGTGACGTCCAGGTTGCCGGCCTGCGGGTTGAACCGGACCGCGTCGATGGCACCGGAGCTCGCCTGCATCCCGTGGCTGATCGCCGCACCTTCGAAGGCCGGGCCGGTGGCGCAGGAGGTGGCCGAGAGACCGGCGTCGGCCAGCATGATGATCTCGCCGTTGGTCCCCACATCCACCAGCATGGTGCCGCAGGCCCGCCGGGCGAGATCCGCCGCCAGGGCGGCGCTGACGATGTCCGCGCCCAGGTAGCCGCTGATGAGCGGCAGGGTGCGCAGGCGCGCTCCGGGGTTGAACTTGAGCCCCACGGCTCCGGCGGAGACACTGCGGGCCTCGATGAACCCGGGCGCGTAAGGGAAGACCCCGATGGAGGAGGGATTCTCCCCGAGCAGCAGGTGGATCATCGTGCTGTTGCCCACCGCGACCGCAGCCCCGATCGCGCGCGGGTCGATCCCGGCCTGTCGGCAGAGGGCGCTGACGGCCCAGTCGATGGCGCTGACGGTCATGGATTGAAGCCGCGGCAGGCTCCCGGGGTCCAGCCGCACGGCGCTGATGCGGCTGATGACGTCGTCGCCGAAGATGGCCTGGGGGTTTCGGATCGAGGTCGAAGCGGCGACGACGCGTTGTTGGCGATCGCACAGGTAGACTGCAACGGTGGTCGTGCCGACGTCGACGGCAATGCCCCAGGCGGAGTCGGGCGGCCGGAGTCGGGCGGCCGGCAGCGAGAGCAGCGTGGGCAGGCCCTTTTGGACCACCTCCGGCGCAAGCCGGCTCTCGGCGGGGACCTGGACGGACACCGTCCCGTAAACCACGGCGCGGCAGGCCAGGCGGTGCCCCGTCGACAAGCGCCCGTCACCCAGGAATCTGCGCTCCGACTCGTCCGGCGCGCTCAGCCCCCCTGCGTCAGCCGAGGCCACCCGCACCAGGCATTTGCCGCACCGGCCCCGGCCGCCGCAGTCGGCGCGCAGCAGGAGGCCGGCCGCCACCATGGCCTCGAGCAGGCTGGCGCCTTTTCCGGCGCGGACGGTTTTATCGTCAATGCTGATTTTCAGCATGCTTGAATCCATAATGCTCTCAGTATCCCAACCGGTTGATGATCCGTCCGGCTGAGGATGACGGTCCTTCATCCCTGATTTCGGCATCCGATGCAAGATTTATTCAGCGACCACCCAGCCCACCATTCTCCAAACACCTCATTTCAACCACCCACACCCTAAAAAATCTATTGACACATTCGTCCGATGGTAGGATGATTGGACGCATTTTCGAGGGAGAGATCCTCTGCAAGGCAAAAGTTGCGGCTACCGGGGGCCTTTTCGCCCGTGCCGGGCCCCGGGTCGCACCGAACGCAAACCCCATCACACACCAAGGAGGGAAGTTCGATGAAGAGACTGGCAGCAGGCAAACGAGTGTTGTTCTTCGCTATCGCCCTGATGGCCGCCGCCACGCTGGCGGCCGGCCCCGCGTCGGCCCAGCAGGCGCCCATCAAGTGGAAGGCCCAGACCCTGTGGAACGCTCAAGAAACGCCGCAGAAGACCTTCGAGGATTTCTGCAAGCGCGTCAAAGTCCTCACCAACGGACGGCTCGAGATCGAGCCCTACCCGGCCGGCGCCATCGTCCCGACCAACGAAACCCTGACCGCCCTGCAGAGCAACGTGCTTCAGGCCATCCACGTGTGGCCGGGCTACGCCAGCGGCCGCAACCCCGCCTTCGCGGCCCTGTGCGACTTCATTTTCGCCTATGAAAGCCCCTGGGAGCTGGATGTCTTCATGCACTACAAGGGCGGCCTCGAACTGCTGCGCGAGCTCTACAAGCCCTTCGGCGCCTACACCGTAGGTGTCATGGTGTGGGGCCTGGAATCCTGGCCGTCCAAGAAGCCCATCCGCAACATGGAGGACTTCAAGGGCCTGAAGATCCGTGAGCCCCAGGGCATGGAGTCCGAGTTCATGGCCAAGGCCGGGGCGTCCGTGGTCGTTTTGCCCGGAACTGAAATTTTCTCGGCCCTGGACAAGGGTGTCGTGGACGCGACCAACTGGGCCACCGCATCCATCAACGACAAGACCGGTTTCCACCAGGTAGCCCCCTATTTCACCTACCCGGGCTTCCACTCCATGCCGGTTGGCGACTTCACCGTACGCCAGCAGGAATGGGACAAACTGCCGGCCGACATCAAGCAGATCCTGACCACGGCCTGCCGCGAGTGGGCCTGGGACACCATCGAACGGGTTGCCATCGAGGATGCCAAGCTGGTAAGCGAGGCCAAGTCCAAGGGCTACACCCCGATCGCCTGGACGCCGGAGGAGAGGGCCAAGGCCCGCAAGATCGCCATGGAGATATGGCAGGGCTGGAAGGGCAAGAACGAGCAGACCAAGCGCGCCATCGAGATGCAGGAAGCCTGGCTGCGCGAGCTCGGCCGCATTCAGTAACCTGACACCCGGGGAGGGGGGCGTTCTCCCCCTCCCGCTACCGAGGAACCGACCGTGAGAAAATTGCTGGCGTTGATCGATTCGACAAACACCTGGATCGGCAAGGTGGTGTGCATCCTGTCGCTCGTGGTGGCCTTCATCATTTCGTATGAAATCTTTGTGCGCCAGGTGCTGGTCAAGCCCACCATCTGGGTATCGGAGGCCACGGTGTTCGGCTGCGGGCTGCTCTACCTGCTGGGCGGGGCCTGGACCCTGAAGCAGGACGGGCACGTGCGGGTGGACATGCTCTACCACGGGCTTTCCAGGCGCGGCAAGGCCATCATCGACTGCGTCACCTACTTCGCCTTTCTGCTCTACATCGCGGTCATGATCTGGGCCGCCTGGCAGTACATGCTGCAATCCATCGCCGTGCGCGAGACCACCATGAGCCCCTGGGACCCGGTCATCTGGCCGCTCAAGATCGCCCTCGTCGTCTCGCTGATCATGCTGCTGCTGCAGCAGACGGCCAAATTCGTACGCGACTTCTACTACATCATGAAGGGTGAAGAACTGTGAGCATCGAGTGGATCAGTATCCTGATTGTCGTCGGCATGGTTTTGCTCATGGCCCTGGGCCTGCCGCTCGCCTGGTCGATCGGCGCGGTGGCGGTGGCCTTCGTGCTCTACCTTTTTGACCCAAGCGTCATGATGATGCTGGTCTCGCGTGTCTTCGACATGAGCATGAACTACACGCTCATGTCGGTCCCGCTCTTCGTACTCATGGCCGGGCTCCTGCAGCGGGCCGGCATCGCCGACCAGCTGTTCCGGGCCGTCAACGTGTGGGCCGGCGGGGTGCGCGGCGGGATCGCCATCGGCACCATCATCGCCAACGCCATCATGGCCTCGATGGTGGGCATCATCGGGGCCGAGATCGTGACCTTCGGTCTGATCGCGCTGCCGGAAATGCTGAACAAGAAATACGACTACAAACTGGCGCTGGGCAGCATTGCAGCCGGCGGCGGGCTAGCGACGCTCATCCCGCCGAGTGTGGTGTTCATCGTCTACGGCATGACCGCCGGTGTTTCGGTGGGCGAGCTCTTCCTGGCCGGAGTCGGGCCCGGGCTCCTGCTGGCCGGGATGTTCATCTCCTATGTAATCTTTCACTGCTGGCGGCACCCGGAGGCGGCTCCACTCGTGGCCGAAGAGTTGCGCGACATGTCGGTCAAGGAGAAGCTCGCCACCTTGAAAGAGCTCATCCTGCCGCTTTGCATCGCCGGCGGCGTGCTCGGCTCCATCTATGCCGGGCTGGCGACCCCCTCCGAGGCCGCGGGGGTCGGCGTGATGCTGGCCTTAATTTCAGCGGTCGTCAACCGCAAGTTCAGCTTCGGCATGGTGCGCGACTCACTCTATGAGACCCTGCGCATCTCCTGCATGCTCTCCTGGCTCTTCTTCGGGGCCCAGACCATCATCGGCGCCTACACGCTCGCCGGCGGCACCACCTTCGTGACCAACGCCCTCAAGGCGATGGACCTGGGACCGTGGGGCACCGTGATCCTGATGAATTTCATCTGGGCGTTCCTGGGCTGCTTCCTGGACTGGATCGGCATCCTGTTCCTGACGGTACCCATCTTCCTGCCGATCATCCTGGACTTCGGGTTCGATCCGGTCTGGTTCGGCGTGGTCTACTGCATGAACATGCACCTGGCCTACCTGACCCCGCCGTTTGCGCCGTCGGCCTTCTATCTTAAAAGCATCACCCCGCCGGAGGTCACCATGACCCAGATCTATAAAGCCACCATGCCCTACCTGTGGTGGACGGTCGTAGCCAACATCGTGACCGTGGGCTGGCCCGGCCTCTCGCTGTGGCTGCCCAAGCTGCTGATCAGGCACTAACGGAATTGAAACGGAGCCGCCAATGGAACTGCCGCAACTGCAACTGATCGACCAGGGGTTCGCGACCGAAGCGCGGCTCGATGCCCGGCGCTGCGCCCTCGACGAAATATGGCGCGCAGACCTGCTGAACCGCGTCAGGCCCGGCCAGACCGTGCTCGTCACGGCCGGCAGCCGGGGTGTTGGCTGCATGCGCGAGGTGCTCGGCGCGGTGGTCGCCGCCGTGAAGCAGAAGGGCGCAAAGCCCGTCATCCTCCCGGCAATGGGCAGCCACGGCGGCGGCACGGCCCGGGGCCAGATTGCGGTGCTCGAACATCTGGGGCAAACCGAGGCTGCGCTTGGGGCGCCCATTCACGACCGCATGGAACCGATGGTGATCGGTGAAGCCGAGGGGTGTCCGGTATATGCCGACCGTGCGGCGATCGAAGCCGACCACATCCTCATCGTCAACCGCGTCAAGGAGCACACGGAGTTCATCGGCGCGATCGAGTCCGGCCTGATCAAGATGGCCGTGGTGGGCCTGGGCCGCGTCGCCGGGGCCGAGGTCATGCACCAGCTCGCGGTGCGGATCAGCTATATCCAGGCCATTACGGCGATTGCCAGGGTCCTGTTCCAAAAGCTTCCGATTCTCGGGGGTGTCGCCATCCTCGAAGACAAGACCAACACGGTGCGCCGCCTGGAGGCCGTGCCGGCCGCGGCCGTGTTCGAGCGCGAGCCGCAGCTGCTCGCGGAAGCTCGGCAGCACCACGCATCCCTGCCCTTCGACCGGCTGGACGTCCTGCTGGTGGACGAGATCGGCAAGGATATTTCGGGCGCCGGCTTCGACACCAAGGTGATCGGCCGGATCATGAACATCTACGAGAAGGAGTGCGAGCGGCCGCGGGTCACGCGCATCGTGCTGCGCGACCTGTCGGCCAAGACCGGCGGCAACGCCATCGGTCTGGGGCTGGCCGACTACGTGCACCGGCGGGTCGTGGACCGGATGGACGCGGACATGACCGCGCTCAACTGCATCACGGCGGTCGCGCCGGAAAAGGCGCGGATACCGATTGTGCTTTCCTCCGACCGCAGGGCGCTCGAGGCCGCCTTTCGTTCCATCGGCCTGTGGGACATGGCGTCCGTACGCATGGTCTGGATCATCAACACCGCGGACCTGACGCGGCTGGCGGTCTCGCCCGCCCTGGTCGCGGAAGCTCAAGCCAAGGGGCTCTCCGTATCCACCGGGCGCTTCGCGCTGCCCTTTGACGAAAAGGGTGAACTCCCCGGGCTGCGCCGGGTGATCGCCGGAAAATCCGGCGGGCCGGACTCTGCCGGCTGAAAGGTGCTTGCCGGTGGCACCCATGCGCCGCGCTGCCCGGAAGCTTGCACCGGGGGATCGTTTCCCCAAACCGACCGAGCGTACCAATATGGACGTGAAACCCATCCAAAAGGCATCGGCCACGACTCAGGTGTTCGAGGCGCTCCACGAGATGATCGCCACGGGCCGCTATGCGCGCGGCCAGAAGCTGCCGCCCCAGGACGAGCTCGCCAAGCAGCTCGGGGTGAGCCGCAACACCCTGCGGGAAGCCGTCAACAAGCTTTCCGCCATGGGGCTGCTGCGGGCCCGGCAGGGGGTGGGCACGGTGGTCGAACCGCCCAGCCCGGGCGGGTACATGAGTACGCTGAGCGGCCAGTTTCTGCTGGACCCCCTGAGTGTACGGGAGTTCATCGAGGCGCGCATCTGCATCGAGCGTAATGCCGTGCGCCTGGCCGTCGCCCGCGCCAAACCGGAGGATCTCGAGCGCCTTCGCAACAACCTCAGGCTGCAGGCCCGGGCCCTCAAGAACCATGATACCGCCGAATTCACCCAGCAGGATACCGCTTTCCACCTCGAAGTGACGCAAATTTGCGGCAACCGGGTGCTCCTCAAGTTCCTGCAGACCATCCACGACATGCTGCAGCGCTTCATCGGCGAGGTGGCCGTCTTGCCCGGGGCCGTCGACGATGCCCTGCAGTTTCATACCCGGGTGGCCGACGCCATCGCCGACAAGGACCAGGACCAGGCCGAGCAGCTGATGGTACGGCACCTTTTCGACGTGGTGCGGCGCATCGAATCCAACCTCCACATCGATCTCGAAAAGGAATCCCTCTGCGGGTTCAAACTCATCCGTTCCAATACCGGTGTCACCGGAGCCAGGAGGTCACGCAAAACATGAGACCCAACTCGTACAATCTGGTCATGTCCGCCATGTTCGGCGGCCGACGCGGACCGCGCCCGCCGGCAGGCAATCCCACCTCCATCGCGTGTCACGGACTGATGGACAAGGTCGGCGTGTCGTTCCCCGAAGCCCACCTCAACCCCAACGCCATGGCCGAACTGGCGCTCGCCGGCCATGAGGTGGTCGGCTTCGACACCGTCATGCCCGAGTATTCGGTGGACCAGGAGTCCGCCGCACTGGGCGCCCAGGTCGACTGGGGCGACCGCGACCGCATGCCGGACGTGAAGGCGTTCCCCTATGCGGATTTTTCCGACGTCCGGGTCCCCGCCGACTTTCTCGAAAAACCCTCCTGCCGCGTGGTGTTGGAGGCCCTGTCCATTTTAAGACGCCACGTGGGCGGCCGGGTCGCCATCGTCGGCAAGGTCATGGGGCCCTGGACCCTGTCCTACCACATGGCCGGCACCCAGAACTTTCTGCTGGCGGTCGGCATGGGCGAAACCGACAAGGTGCGCAGGATGCTGCGGCAGCTCGCACCGGTCACCATCGCCTTCGCCAACGCCCAGTTCGCCGCCGGCGCGGACATCGTGGTCCTGGCCGACCACGCCACCCGCAACCTGGTGGGGCCGCATCACTATGAGGAGTACCTGCTGCCCATCCACCAGGAGATCACGGCCCAGGTGGGCGGGCCCATCATCCTGCACGTTTGCGGCAACTGCTCCGACCGCCTGGAGCTCTTCGCCCGCACCGGGGTCGACGCGTATCACTTCGAGTGGTCGGTCGATTCCAAGGAAGCGGTCAAGCGCGTGGGCGAGCGCATCGGCCTGGTCGGAAACATCAACAACGCCCGCACACTCCTGCAGGGGACGCCGGAAGACGTGTATCAACAGGCCCGCTACGCCATCGCGGCCGGGGTGAACATCATCGGCCCGGAGTGCGCCATCCCGCTTTCCACGCCGCTTGAGAATCTGCGAGCCATCATCGAGGCGGTTCGGGAAGGATACTGAAGAAGCTGGAACCTGAAAGCTCGAAGCTCGAAGGAACTGCGACAAGGGACACGATCGACATTTAGTTTCAGCAGGAAGGAGCAATGGATTTGAAACCCGATTTCAACAGATTCTTGGCTGCCGTCCATCACAAGGAAACCGACCGGGTGCCGCTGGGTGAGATCCTGATCGACTATTCCGTCCAAAGCAAGTTCCTGGGGCGGACGGTGACCGTAGATGATCTCGCCGGCCAGGTGGAGTTCTGGGCCAAGGCGGGCTACGACTTCATCCCCCTCACGGTCAGCATGATGTCGCCGGGCAAGGTTACCGAGGAGTCCAAGATCACGCGCGTGCTCAAGGAGATGGTGCTGCGGGAAAAACCCGGCACCACCGACCCCAAGGCCTGGAACCTTGAGATGACGAGCTTCATTCACGAGCGTCCGGACATTGACAAGTTTCCCTGGGAAGCCGCGGCCGACATCGACTTCAGCAAGCTGCATGCGGTCAAGAAGCTCCTGCCGCCCGGCATGAAGGTGATCGCCATCTCCGGCAAGATCTTCACCCTGACCTGGATGCTGATGGGGTTCAACAACTTCGCACTGAAGCTCGCGCTGGACGAGTCGTTCGTGGCCGAGGTGTTCGAGCGCGTGGCGACCATCCAGTTCAAGGCGCTCGAGACCATTTTCGCCATGGACCACGTGGCCGGGGTCTGGGTGGTGGACGACATCGCCTTCGGTACCGGCCCGATGATCTCGCCGGCCGCCCTTAAAAAACATGTCTTCAGCTGGTACAAGAAAGTGGGCGAAAGGTGCCACGAGAAAAACCGCATCTTCCTGATGCACTCGGACGGCGACCTGAGCACGCTCATGGACGATCTGATCGCCATGGACCTGGACGTGATCCAGCCCATCGACCCGTCCTGCATGGACATGGCCAAGGTGAAAAAGCAGTGGGGCGACCGGATATGCCTCATCGGCAACGTATCCAACGAACTGCTGCGCAGTGCTTCGACCCAGGAGATCGAGGCCCGGGTCAAGGCGCTTCTGCGCGAGGCCGGCCCTGGCGGCGGGTTCGCACTGGGGTCGGGCAACTCGGTCCCGAGCTGGGCCAAATATGAAAACTACCTGGCGATGCGGGAAGCCTGCCTGAAGCACGGCGGCTACCCGATCAAGCTTTAATCTTAGCGGCATTGATCTAAACCCGACAAGGAGGACTTTCGGCAATGGTGGACCATATGGAAGCGATCAAAAACGCAGTCATCGGCGGCAAGCACGCTGAGATCAAGGCACTCGTGGGCCAGGCGCTGGACGCCGGACTCGACCCGAACACGATCATCAACGACGCCCTCATTGCGGCGATGGACGTGGTCGGTAAGGATTTCGGGTCGGGCAAGATCTTCGTGCCGGAGATGCTGGTCGCGGCCCTGACCATGAAGTCCGGCCTGGACGTCGTGAAGCCGCGGCTCGCTGCAGGCCAAAGCCAGTCCCGCGGCACCGTCATCATGGCCACCGTCAAGGGCGACCTGCACGACATCGGCAAGAACCTGGTCTCCATGATGCTCGAAGGGGCCGGGTTCAAGGTGCTGGACCTCGGCGTCGACCTGAGCGTCGAGAAGCTCATCGACCAGGTGAAGGCCATCCAGCCCGACATCCTGGGCCTGTCCGCGCTGCTCACGACCACCATGCCGGAGATGCAGAAGGTCATCGGCGAGCTCAAAACCCAGGGCCTGCGCGACAAGGTCAAGGTGATGGTGGGCGGGGCACCGCTGGACCGTACCTTCGCGGAGAAGATCGGCGCGGACGGCTACGGCGCCAATGCCGCCGAGGCGGTCGAGCTCGCCCGGCGCTTTGCCGGCGTCACGGCGTAGAAGCTTCATCATACCCCCGCGTTGATAAGCGGGTCGCGGTTTTAAACCGCGGCCCGCTTGCCCTCCAATTTTTGGCTTGACACCAAGGTAAATTTTACTGTAACTAATTTCAGTATTTGTAAAGTCATGTTGCTTTCGAATCGGTCGCGGATTCCCGCGACGCGGCGCCACCAAGGACGATCCGCCATGAACGGTGCAACTCAGCTTGCGCTTCCGGCTGCGCGGCCCACCCAAGGCCATTGCCCGTCGTCATCGGCATTTCCCGTTCAAACGAGTCGATTCCAAAATCCCCCCGCTCCCTTTTGGCAAAGAGGGCGAAGGGGGATTTCGTACCGGGCGGGATGGCGCAGCCTGCCACAATCTGCTTTTTATGTATTTTGGCACTACCCCAAAAAGAGCACATTCCGGGTTGTTGTTGAAGCACCCATTCCGGGCAAAACCAAACACCAAAGGCAAGGAGGACCATCATGAGGAGACGTTTCGGGTTCATCGCTATGTTGGCGCTGGCAGTCGTGTTCGCCGGCCAGGCCGTGTACGCCCAAAGCCCCATCGTGCTGAAGCTCGGCAACATTCAGGCCCCCACGCAAAGCGCCTCCCTCGCCTGCGAGCGCATGGCGAAGCTCGTCTTCGAGCGCAGCAACGGGCGCCTCAAGATCGAGTTCTTTCCGGCCTCCCAGCTCGGCAACGCCATCACCCAGATCGAGGGAGTGATGATGGGCACCCAGGACATGTTCCAGGACGCCGCCGAGTGGATGTCGCAGTTCGAAAAAGATTACAACATCCTGGCCATGGCCTTTGCATTCCGGGATCAGAACCACCTGCAGGCCTTCTTCAACAGCCCCTTGAACGCCGGAATCAAGGAGCGGCTGCGCAAGGACCGGGGCATCCGCATCATCGCCGAGAACTGGAACCGGGCCCCGCGCGACCTGGTCTCCAAGAAACCGGTGAATTCGCCCGCCGACCTGCAGGGCATCAAGATGCGGGTGCCCGAGATCGAGATGTACCTGCTGGTCTGGAAGGCCATGGGCACCCAGCCCACCCAGGTGGCGTGGGGTGAAACCTACCTGGCGCTCATGCAGGGCCTGGTGGACGCCATGGAGGGGCCTTTCGACACCCTGCTGTCCATGAAGTTCTTCGAGGCCGCTCAGAACATCTCGATGACCCACCATCTCATCTCCGCCTCCAGCGTCTGCATAAACGACGCCAAATTCAGCAAGCTGCCCAAGGACCTCCAGGATATTCTGGTGGCATCGGCCAAGGAGGCCGGGGATTACTTCACCCAGATGGGCATCGAAAGCATGACGAAAGACCGCAAGGAGATGGAATCCAAGGGCGCCAAGTTCATCGAGGTCGACCGCAAGCCGTTCCAGGCCAAGGTGGCGCCGCTGGTGAAGGAGCTTGAAGACAAGGGCAAATGGAGCCCGGGTCTCTATCAGAAGATTCAGGATCTTAAATAGATCGATTTCGTTGTCGGCGGAGGGGCGTGTCGCAGGAGTTCCCCTCCGCCGGGTCTCCGGAAAGGAGCATTTTCCGCATGCTGCGAGCACTGCAGGTTCTGAACCGCGTCATCGAAAAAATCGAAAGCTGCTTCGCCACCGTGTTCATAGGAGCATCGACGCTGATCACCATCGCGCAAGTGGTGACCCGGTATGGGTTCAACCACCCGTTGACCTGGCCGGAGGAGTTGTGCACGCTTCTGCTCGTCTGGATGACATTTTTCGGGTCGAGCCTGCTCCTCAAGAAGGAGCAGCACATCGAGATCGATTTCTTCACGAAGTTGTTGCCCCAGCGGGCGCAGCAGGCCCTGGGCCTGCTCAACTGTGTCCTCATGTTCGGTTTTCTGGTCGTGGTGGCATGGGGCGCCTACAAGCTGCAGTTCTTTCAGTCGCGGCACTACACGGTCGCCCTGGGCATCCCGAAGAACTATTTCTCGCTGCCCGTGCTGATCAGCAGCGTCGCGATGTGCTTTTGCATCCTTCTCTCCTTCCTGCGGCGCGCCATCGAGTTCGCAGCCCCCGACACCAACCCCAAAGGATAATCCGCCATGGCGTTTACGGTCCTGTGCGTCTCGTTTCTCGTTTTGATGATCCTGCGCTGTCCGATCGGATTCGCGATGGGGATAGCGTGCCTGTTCTATTTTCTCATCGCCGGCAGCTACCCGCTCATGGTCATGGCCCATCAACTGTCTTCCGGGATCATGAGCTACACCTACCTGGCCATTCCCTTTTTTATTCTCGCGGGCTCGCTCATGAACCAGACGGGAATGACCCAGCGCCTGTTTGATTTCGCCCTGAGCCTCGTCGGCTCCCTGCGGGGAGGACTCTGCCACGTCATCATCGTGGCCGAGGTCATCCTGTCCGGGATCTCGGGCTCGGCCACGGCCGATGCGGCCGGCCTTTCCACGGTCTCCATCGGCACTATGGTCCAGAAGGGATATCCGCGCGGGTTCTCGGCCGGGGTCGTGGCGTCCTCCGCGGTGCTGGGGCCCATCATTCCGCCAAGCATTCTCATGGTAATCTACGCCGTCATTGCGGAATGCTCGGTGGGCAAGCTCTTCATAGGCGGGTTCCTGCCCGGATTCGTGATCGCTTTCTTCCTGATGGCGCTGGTGTACTACACGGCCGTCAAAAAGAATTTCCCGCGCGAGGAAAAAACGAGCGCCCGGCGCATCTGGAAAAACTTCAAGGCCGGGTGGCTCGCGCTTTTCGCACCGGTCATCATCCTCGGCGGCATCGTGATCGGCGTCTGCACCCCGACCGAGGCCGGCGCCATCGCGGTGGCCTACTCCATTCTCCTGGGTCTGCTGTACCGCGAGTTTAACGTTCGTTCGCTGCCCAAGGTCCTGCTGGAGTCCGTGCACACCACCGCTCTGCTCATGTTCGTCATCGCCACCGCGTCGGTTTTCGGGTGGATTGTGGTCAACGAGCAGATTTCGGAGGCGATGGTCAGCCTGCTCTTCTCCATCAGCGACAACAAATGGGTCATCATGATCCTGATCAACCTGATCCTCATGTTCATGGGCTGCTTCATGGAAACGGCCTCCGTGATGATCATCACCATCCCCATCTTCGTGCCCATCATCACCAAGCTTGGGTTCGATCCCATATACTTCGGTGTCGTCATGACGCTCAACGTGATGATCGGCACCCTGACGCCGCCGGTCGGAATGGTGCTTTACATCACGGCCCACATTGCGGAGCTTCCGGTAGCCAAGGCCGTCCGGGAGATCCTGCCGTTTTATGTTCCCTTGGTGTTATCGCTGATCATCATCATTTTCTTCCCACCGATCACCATGATTCTGCCGGACCTGTTGATGGGCCGATGAAGGTGCGAGGGTTAAACGCTATGGGCAACAACGTCGCAGCCGCGATCCGCCCGGACCTGTCCGGCGGAGTGAATGTGGGGCAGAAAATCCGTGAGATGAGAAAATCAAAGGGGTTCTCTCTCAAACAGGTGGCTGAGGGGGCCGGGGTATCTGCCAGTCTGGTCAGCCAGGTCGAAAACAACCGGGTTGACCCCTCGCTCTCCACTCTGCGGAAGATCGCTTTGACCATGGGGGTTCCCGTGTTTGCGCTGATCGCAGAAAGCAGCCCCGACGACGCCAGCCTGGTTTCAAAGGAGAAGCGCCGGCGGGTGAACTTTCCGGGGGGCGGTCTCGAATACGAGATCATCCACTCCGAGCTGACCAAGAAAATGGGGATCATGATCGGCACCCTTCAGCCCGGCGGCATGACCTCTGAGGATCCGCTGGCCCACGACGGCGAGGAGTGCCTCGTGATCCTCAAGGGAGCGCTGCGGGTGGAATTCCAGCAGAGCCAAAGGGAATTGAAGAAGGGAGACAGCCTCTATTTCGACAGCTCGGCCCCCCACCGGCTCGTGAACCCCCACAAGAAGATATGTCAATTTTATCTGATCATCACGCCGCCGAAATTTTAAACCGACGCTGAGAAGCCGGCGGCGGCTGAAGCGGAAACGTCCGGGGACCTAACCGGAGAGAAAAGGAACGCCGAGAAATGACCAAGAAAGAACGCATCCTCATGACCATGCGGGGCGAGACTCCGGATGTGATGCCCTATACCCCGCGCTTCGACCTCTGGTACAACGCCAACTCCTACCAGGGCACCCTGCCCAAGCGCCACGCGGGCCGCACCCACGATGAAATCGCCCGGGCCGAGGGCTGGGCCCTGCACAAGGTCATCCCGGAGCTCCTGGAGGTGGTCGACCCCCGGGAGAACCTGACCCGGGGCATCGGCCTCTACAGCCTCAAGGAAAACGGCTACAGGATCAACTTTTCGCCCAACGTCAAGCTGGAAGTCCAGAAAACCCGCCGCGGCGAGGAAGAAGCCACCCGGGTGGAGTACCACACCCCCAAGGGTGTCGTCAGCACCAAGGAGGTGATCAACGAGGAGATGCGCAATGCCGGTGTCTCCATCACCTGGGTACAGGAACACGGCATCAAGCGGATCGAGGATTACGAGATCTGGGCCTACATCTTCGAGAACATCACGGTGACCCCGGATTACGACCGCTACCGGGCCTGGCAGCAGCGCATCGGCGACGACGGGGTCGCCGTGATGATGGGCACCTTCTCCGCCTCGCCCGTCCACCACATCCAGCGCGATTTCCTGGATGCCACCGAATTCTTTTTTCATTACAATGATCACCACAAGGAAATGCGGCGCCTCGCCGAGGCCATAGGCCTGGTGTATGAGCAAATCCTGAAGGTTGTGGGCGAATCGCCGGCCGAGGTGGTCCTGTGGGGGGCCAACTACGACGACATGATCACCTACCCGCCCTACTTTCAGAAGGAAATGACTCCCTGGCTCCGCAAGGCCTCGGCGCACCTGGCCTCCAAGGGCAAGCTTGTCATCTGCCACTGCGACGGCGAGAACCAGGGCCTCATCGACCTCATCGCCGACTCCGGCATGCATGTGGCCGAGGCGGTCTGCTGCGCGCCCATGACCAAGCTGCCCATCGAAACCTACTACGAACGCTGGTGCAAGTCCGGCAAACTGACCCTCATGGGCGGGCTGATCCAATCCCTGCTCTCCCCGACCACGGCAAGCCTGGATGATCTCAACGCCTACCTCGACCACTTCTTCAAAGCCGTGGCTCCGGGCAGCCGCATCATCCTGTCCGTAGCCGACACCACTCCGCCCAACGCCGACTTCGACCGCCTGGCCCTGATCGGAGAACGCGTTGAAAAGGAGAGCCGGCTGCCGCTGCAGGCCGGGGCGGCGCGCCCCCTGACCGAGGCGCAGTTGAAAGCGGCCGCCGGGCGCGTGGCGCAACAGGCGGTACCCGACGATGTCTTCCAGATCGTGCATGCGGATGTGCTCGCCGGCAACGACGCCGGCATCAAAGGCCACGTACAAGCATTGCTCGATCAGGGGCTGAACGCCAAGGACATCCTCAACCGGGGCATGCTCACCGCGATGGAAGTGATCGGCGGGCGCTTCCGGGACGGCACGGTGTTCATTCCCGAAGTGCTGCTGTCCGCCCGCGCCATGAACCTGGCCCTAACCGTGCTCGAGCCCTATCTCGCCAAGGAAAAGCGGGACGCGAGCGGCAAGGTCCTCATCGCCACGGTGCGCGGCGACCTGCACGACATCGGCAAGAACATGGTTGCCACCATGCTGCGCGGGGTGGGGTTTGACGTGGTCGACCTGGGGATCAACATCAGCGTGGAGGACTTCGTGGCCAACGTCGAGAAGCACCGGCCGGACATCCTGGGGATGTCCGCGCTGCTCACCACGACCATGCCGGAGATGAAAAAGGTCATCGACCTGCTCGTGACCCGCGGGTTGAGGAACACGGTGAAGGTTATCGTGGGCGGGGCGCCGGTCAATGAAAAGTTTGCGCGCGACATCGGCGCGGACGGTTACGGAGCGGATGCCGGATCGAGCGTCGATCTGGCCCGGAAGCTGCTCCAGAAAAGGGCGTGATGAACCCGTCTATGGATGGAAGGAGGGAGGGATTATGCTGATTGTGGGGGAACTGATCAACGCCAGCCGTAAGTCGGTCAAGGAAATCCTCGAGAACCAGGATGCCGCAGGTGTCGCGAAACTGGCCCGGGACCAGCGGGAGCACGGGGCGGATTACATCGACGTCAACGCCGGCGTGTTCGTGGGCCGGGAGCCCGAACTGCTGAAGTGGCTGGTCGCCACCGTCCAGAGTGTTGCGGAGGTTCCCTGCTGCATCGACAGCCCGGACCCGAAGGCGATCGCAGCGGCACTCGCCGTGCACAAAGGTACGGCCATGATAAACTCGATATCGCTCGAAAAGGAGCGCTATGACACGCTGCTGCCTCTGGTGGCGGAATCGAAGAGCAAGGTGGTGGCCCTTTGCATGAGCGACGACGGCATGCCCGAAACCGCCGACCAGCGCATGGCCATTGCCGACAAGCTGATCAACGGTCTGGTCCGGAGCCATGTGCCCCTGGCGAACATCTATGTGGACCCGCTGGTTCAGCCGGTCGCAACCAACAACGCCTTCGGTGTGGAGTTCCTGCAGGCGGTCGAGCGCATCACCCAGACCTTCAAGGGCGTTCACACCATGTGCGGCTTGTCGAATATTTCCTTCGGGCTGCCCGAGCGCAAGTTCATCAACCAGACCTTCATGGTGATGGCCATTGCCCGGGGCCTGGACGGAGCCATCGTCAACCCGCTGGATGCGCGCATGATGGGCTGCATCACCACCGCCGAAACGCTGATGGGCCACGATGCCTACTGCATGAACTACCTGAAAGCTTTCAGGGCCGGTAAATTGACGGCTTCGTAAGTATCCATAAAATACATGTGGGAGTGGCTTACGGCCGCGATGACCGGAGCCCGTTTTTGGCCACGGTTCCATCGCGGCGGGCATGCCGCTCCCACCGGTTCGGGACGACGCAGGAGGAGATCGAACTGCCTTTCCGCCTCAATCATGCCTGCCGAAAGACGGGAATGACATACGGGCCTTCCGGGACTACGGCAACGCAGGCATCCCGGTGGACCTTCGTGCTTTCCAGCACGGCCGTCTCGACCGAAGCCACCGGCGTCACGCAGATATCGGCGAGGTCCGCGGGCTTCAGGCGGGTGGTGAAGAGCTTCACGTCGCCCGCACGCAGGGCCTTGACCAGCATCTGGGTCTGCCACTCGTCGATCCGCGCCAGGTTGCGGGACAGGATCTCGGCCATGAACGCTTCGGGTCCCAGCCGGCAGAGCCTGCGCTGGGCCTCCACGAACTCCGGACTGCCCATGCCCTCGGAGCATTCGCTCGCAATCACGATGGTGCCCCCGGGATCGAGGATGTCCAGGACCCCGACCATACCCTTGATCGTCTGGTAGTAGGTCTTGTCCAGGGGGTAGCCCGCACTCGTGGTAACGATGGTCTTGAAGCGCCGCGGCAGAGACACTTCCGCATAATCGCGCATGAACGAGACGGCCGCCAGGTGGCTCGCTTCGACCTCCCCGAAGTTCACGAACCCGATGCGCCGCTCCTCGTCGATGACGACATTCAGGGCGTAGATCTCCCCTATCGCCCGCACGATATGCAGCTGCTCGCGGTGCACCGGGTTGCCGTCGATAACGCAGTTGGCGGCGTTGGGGTGGTCCATGATGCCGCCCGCGTGCAGCCGGAAGATCGTGTCGCAGTGCGCGACCCCGGGGACAACGAGCTTTCGCCCGCCGGAGTAGCCCGCCATGAAGTGCGGCTCGACCAAGCCCACCGTAATGCGCAGGTCGGCCTCGACGAAGCGCCGGTCGATCAAAATGGGGATCCCGGAGGGCGTTCGCCCGAGGTCCGCGTGAGCCTGTCGGTCCCGGCCGAAATGGTTTTCGATGCGCACCGTTTTGAACACCGCATCCGAACCGATGACCTCGCGCAGGTCCTCGCCCACGTTGGGCCGGTGCAGGCCGGTGGCCACGAGGATCAGGATGTTCTCCTTCGTGATGCCCCCGGCTACGAGCTCCGCAACGAGCGGCGGCAGCAGCAGGCCGTGGGGAACGGGTCGGGTGATGTCGCAGATCAGGATGCAGGCCGTCTTGCGCGTGCGGGCAAGTTCCCGCAGCGGGGACGCCGCCGCGGGGGCTTGAAAGGACTTTTTCAGGTCGCCGGTCGGGTCCGCCGCCGCCGTCATGGCGCGTTTGCGGACGGTGGTGATCTGCAGGTGATCCGGGAAATCAACGGCCAGCTTGCCGCGGCCATACAAGAGGTCGATCTTCATCGTTGCACCTCAATTCAAATGGCTTGCCACTGACATTCTAATGGCTTCAGTGCAAGCACGCAACCCCTGCCACCGGACCCTTCGCGCTTGCCGAAACTCTGCCGATATGCGAAGTTAGGCCGCTCTCGGGAAGCGCAAAACACCGACACTTTCAGACAAAAACGCTGTTGACACGCGCCACGGATCGCAAGCGGCGTGGAGGCACATGAAACTCTGGGGCAAACGCACAGTGCTCTGGGTGGCGGCGGTCCTGGTTGCCGCGGTGGCGGTTGCAGGCTTACCCCTCATCAAGGTCGCGCCCATCGGGACCGGCTTTGCCGCAAAAACCATCTGCTCGAATGTCTTTATCTCCGGCCGCGACGCCGCGGAAGTGTTCCGCGAAGACGTCGCGCCCGTGATCTTTCCGGCTGCGTCCGTTTCCTACCGGGTCGATCGTCAGGCCAAGGCGGTCACGGCGGATATCTTCGGTTTCGCCGAAGCCCGGGCGGTCTTCCGGGAAGGCTGCGGTTGCACCCTGGTGGTGGGCGTGCCGGAAACCGAGCTCAACACACAACCCATTGCCGCAGGCGAAATCCGGGAAAGCGCGATCGACGATCTCCCCTGGCTCACCGCAGGCCGGGAGATCGGCGGACCGTTGCCGCCGGGGGTCGACGCGGCCAAGCTCGAGCAGGCGCTGGATGCGGCCTTCGCCGAGGACCGCCCGGAGATGCCCAAGCGCACCCGGGCCGTGCTGGTGGTTTACGATGGCCGGCTCATCGCCGAGCGCTATGCGCCCGGCCTTACGCCCGGCATGCCGCTTCTCGGCTGGTCGATGAGCAAGAGCGTCACCAACGCCCTCGTGGGGATCCTCGTGAAAAAGGGCAGGCTCAAGCTCGATTCACCGGCGCCGGTTCGCGAGTGGCAGGCGCAGGACGACCCCCGGCGCGCTATCACTCTGGACCAGCTCATGCGGATGAGCAGCGGGCTCGAGTTCGACGAGGTCTACACCCCCTTCGGCGACACCGCCGCCATGCTCTGCGAAAGCGGGGACTTCGCCGCCTACGCCGCCGCCAAGCCCCTGGCAGCCGCACCCGGCTCCCGGTGGAGCTATTCCAGCGGCACGGCCAACATCATCAGCCGCATCGTACGGCAGGCGGCGGAGACGGAGACACCCAATTCCTACCATTTCTTGCGGCGGGAGTTGTTCGACCCGATCGGCATGACCAGCGCGGTGATGGAGGCAGACCCGTCCGGGACGTTTGTGGGGTCCTCCTACACCTTCGCCACCCCGCGGGACTGGGCCCGCTTCGGACTGCTCTTCCTGCAGGACGGGGTCTGGAACGGCAAACGGATTCTTCCCGAAGGCTGGGTGACCTATACGACGACCCCGGCTGAGAAGGCTCCCAGGGGCGAGTACGGAGCGCTGTTCTGGCTCAACGCCGGCGCGGCCTCCGATCCAGCCAGCCGGCGCTGGCCTTCGGCGCCCGCGGATGCGTATTCAGCCGAAGGCTTTCAAAAGCAGCAGGTCATCATCATCCCGTCGCGCAAACTGGTGCTGGTGCGATTCGGGGCAACGCCCACTCCCCAGGCCTGGAACACCGAGGCGTTTATCGCCGACGTGCTGGCCGCGCTGCCTTTGTGACACCGATAAGGAGAACACCGTAAAAGGTACCTCGGCAACTGCCCCATACCGGGCACAAAGCAGCCGGTCATCTAGAACTCCTCGATGATATTCCCTTTTTCGACGAACTGTTCGATGCTGCCGCAGGCACTGCGGTAATCGGCCACGGCCGCTTCCAGCCAGACCGCCACGGGGTCTTCCGCACCGAGCAGGGAGTTAGATTTTTCCAACAGCCTGCGCCCATCCTCCAGGTGCCGCCTGATTTCTTCCAGCAGTTTTTTGCGCTTGCGATGTTTTTCACGCTCGCGCGTGATGACCGGCAGCAAGCGCTGGATCGAATACTCTACGAGCGCATCCCGCGGGGCCTTGAACTCCCGCGAAATGTCCTCCAGGCAGTTCAGGGTGCGGCGGCTGATTACGAACGTCTTCTGCACGCGCTCCAGGGTCCTGAACTCCCCGGCCTCGATCTCCCTCGCGATCGCGTTGAGCGACGACACATCCTCGATCAGGTGGTCAAACAGGCTCTTCTGCTTGATGCCCAGGTGAACGGCCACGATGCTGAGCGCATCGATGGCGCGGCTGGACAGCTTGAACGTCGCCCGCACCGATTGCCGGCCTCTCAGATCCTGCGTATCCGGCTGGGGCAGTTCGATATCGACCAGGAACGAATGAGGCTTCTTGTTGTCCATTGCAGTTCACCCTTTTTCGACCGGCTTGATCTATATTATTATTTTATTTACTGAAAAAAAATAATGTTATTATATTGACATTTAAATTTATGGTTTTATTATATCAATCACAAAGGCTAATTAATAATAGCCAAATATCAGCAAAAGACAATCACTAAATCAAGGAGGACTTAAAGATGATGGAATTGGTCAGATGGAATCCGTTAAGAGAGATGTCGCTGCTTCGCAACCCCTTCCGCAGCTTTTTCAGCGACCCCTTCTTCCCGGCCGAAATGGCGGGGGATGAGGGCAGCCGGAATGCGTGGCCGGCCGTCGACATCTTCGAAAAGGATGACAAGATGGTTATCAAAGCCGAGCTTCCGGGCATGGACAAAAAAGACATCAGCCTGGACATCCAGAACGGCGTCCTCACCCTGCGGGGCGAGCGCAGGTTTGATAATGAGGTGAAGGAGGAAAACTTCTACCGCAAAGAAATGTCCCGCGGGACCTTTGTGCGGTCCTTCACCCTGCCGGCCGATGTCGATGCCGACCGGATCAAGGCCGAGTTCAAAGACGGTATCCTGACGGTCGAGGTCCCGGCACCCGAGACCCGGAAGCCGAAGCAGATCACGGTGCACTGACAAAAATGAGCCCCCGCCTGTGCCGGGGGCTCATTTTTCATTTGAACCGGCCGATCACCTCTTTGTACTGCGCGGCGCTGATGTGGCCGGTTTTACGGAGAATGGACAGGATCCAACCGGCCCGCCCGTTCAGCCACCGGCTGTTGCGGGTGGGCGATTCGGTGAGGGGCTTGGGGATCACCGCGGTCAGCCGGACCACCTCCTCCAGGCTGAGTTGACCGACGCTCTTGCCGAAATACTGCCGCGCGGCCGCCTCCACGCCGAACACCCCCGGTCCGAACTCGATCACGTTCAGATACAGGTGAAAGATGCGGTTCTTGGACAACTCGGCCTCCAGGCGCCGGGCGATGAAGTACTCCTCCAGCTTGCGCCGCAGGCTCTTGTCCGTGGACAGGAAAAGGTTCTTGGCCAGCTGCTGTGTGATCGTGCTGGCCCCGCGCGCAAACTTCCCCTCTTCGAGGTTCTTCTGGATGGCCTCCCACACCTCGTCGTAGTCGATGCCCTCGTGTTCGTAAAAACTCGCGTCCTCCGCGACGCGCACGGCCTCCTTGAAAATGGCGGGAATGCTGTCAAAGCCGACCCAGACCTGCCGGACCTTCAGCTCCTTGCCGGAGGCCCGGCTTTCGCGCAGGCGCTGGTCGATCACGGCCGTGGTTTTCGGGTTCTGAGATTTGAGATAGCCGACATTCGGGAGGTTGAGATAGACCCACAGCACGCCCCCCACGAGGGTGCAGATGCCTCCCAGGATGATGAACAGGATGATTTTTTTCAACGGCGCCGCCCTTGGGTTTGACTCGTTTGCAGCCGATGGCTATGGCAAGGGTAGCGTTGCCAATCAGCGCGTACAACAATAAAAAAAGGCGGCCCCGGAGTCAACCGGCGCTGCGGTTTCCAGGTCTCGCGCTCCAAAAACTTAACGGGCTCTCGATTTACAAAACTAGTTTCTGAATTATAGTTTTGGGATTGGGACCGGGGTGACCGCATGAAAAGACTGATCAGATTGATGGGACGCCTGCTGGCAGGCTGCTGGAAAGCGCTGACCTTCTTGAGAAGCGCTGTGCTGAACCTCGCGGTTGTGGCGGTGGCCGTCTTTGTGCTCATGATGGTGTTCAGCGGCCGGGGTGCGAAGCTGCCTGAAAGAGCCGCACTGGTGCTGACTTTATCCGGCAACATCGTGGAGCAGCGCAGCGAAAGCCTGCTTTCAAGCTCGCTGCTCGACGGGGATTCCGCGGCCGAAACCCTGCTGCAGGACATCATCGATGCGGCAGATCACGCCGCGGGTGACCCGCGCATCCAGGCGATTTATCTCGACCTGAGCAAGCTGAAGAACGCCGGCTTGAGCAAACTTCAGGACATCGGGGCGGCACTCATGCGCTTCCGCGAATCGGGAAAGACCATCGTTGCGGCGGCCGATTTTTACGATCAAAAACATTACTACCTGGCTGCGCATGCCGACCGCGTGTATGTGCACCCCATGGGCGGGGTCCTGCTGACGGGCTTCGGCATCTATCAGAACTATTACAGGTCCGCCCTGGATAAACTGCTGGTCCAATTTCACGTTTTCAAAGTGGGCATCTTCAAGTCCGCTCTCGACCCGATGCAGCGCAACGACATGTCGGAGTTCGACAAGGAGGCCAACTCGGCCCTTCTGAGCGTGTTGTGGGATAGCTATAAGGCCGAAGTGGCCGGCCTGCGGGGCATTGAGCCCCAGTCAATCGACGACTATGTCAACAATTTTCCGGCGCAGTTGGCCGGCTCCGGCGGGGATGCGGCCGCGCTGGCCTTGAGCCTCCGGTTGGTGGACGGGCTCAAGACCCAGGACGAAGTCCGGGATGAACTTGTTCAACTGGTGGGCGAGGACCGGACAAAGCAGGGCTACAGCCAGGTGCGGTTGGAAGACTACCTGAAATCCATCCGCCCATCGCCCAGCACGGCCGGCCCGGGAAAGCGGATCGGGCTGATCGTAGCCAGCGGGCTCATCCTGGAGGGAACCCAGCCGGCCGGCCGGATCGGCGGGGACTCCCTTTCCGCCCTGATCCGTCAGGCGCGGCAGGATGACCGGGTGCGGGCCGTGGTGCTGCGAATCGACAGCCCCGGCGGCAGCGCCTTCGCCTCCGATCAGGTCCGGCGGGAGCTGGAAATCACCCGGCGTGCCGGCAAACCCGTGGTGGTCTCTATGGGCTCGACGGCCGCCTCCGGCGGCTACTGGATAGCGACGGCTGCCGACGAGATCTGGTCCGCACCGACGACGATCACCGGCTCGATCGGCATTTTCGGGGCGTTCCCGACCTTTGAAAAAAGCCTTGAAGCCCTAGGGGTCAACAACGACGGGGTCGGCACCACCCGGATGTCCGACGCCTTCAACCCCAACCGGCCCATGAACCCGCTGCTGGCGGAGGCCATGGACCAGATCATAGAGCAGGGCTACCGCACCTTCATCGAGCGGGTGGCGGAGGGCCGCCAAATGACGGCGGCGGCCGTCCGAAAAATTGCCGATGGCCGGGTGTGGGCGGGCATGACCGCACGCGAGATCGGCCTGGTGGACAAGCTCGGGCACATGCGGGAGGCGGTCGAATCCGCGGCCCAGAAGGCGGGCCTGGACCAATACACGATCGAAATGATCGAGCAGCCGCTCACGCGGCGCGAGCGCCTGCTGAAACACATCAACGAACTGGTGGTCGCAGTTTGCCGTCAAGGGCTTAACGTACTCTCGCCGCCGGCGGCCGAATGGCTGAAGATACTGGCCGCTCCGGCGATCGACCCTATCCTGATGCTGAACGATCCCAGGGGCGTCTATGCCTACTGCCTTGCGTGTGGAAGCCCTTGAGGGGACAGTTACTTTATGTAACGTTTTTAAATGGTTTCGGTCTACATCGGTTGAAGAATCCTCAACTGCAACCGTGACGGAGGAGGGCTGAATGAAGGATAAAAAGACAATCAAGCGTGAAATTCTCGACAAGTTCCGTTCCATGAACGCGGAAAACCAGGAAGCGCTGCCGCTGAACTGGTTGGAACTGGTCTATCTGAAGGAATTGAACACCGATGAAAAAAAACTCTCCAAGCGGGCCATTCAAGAGTTGATCTCGATGGGCATTGTAGAGAATGTTGAGGGCCCAAGCCTGAACTTGAGGCTCACCGAAAAAGGCCAGAACCTGATCTACTCGAGTGAAAACCAGAAATCGGTGCGCGAACAGGGCCCTGGAGGTCCCATCTTTCAATTCACCGGAACGGAAGCCTGACTTGATCCGATCCGGATACGCGCCCGGTCCCGCACCAGCAAAAAAGGCGGTTCGCGACACACTTCGCGAACCGCCTTTTAATCTCCGGGCGCCGCTTCAGTCTATTTGAAAAGATCGTGCATCAGGGATTCCTTGATCATTTTGCCTGCGATCTGATCCGCCTTGATCTCGTAAGTGCCGTTTTCGATCTGGTTTCTGAGCTCGGCGACCCTGTCCGCCCTCACGTCCGGAATGGCCTGGATCTGTTTTTGGGCCTCCTGGACACGCTTGGCCGCATCCGAGATCACCACGGTATCTGTTTGCAACCCCTGCGACTGGGCCTCTTTTTCAGACACAGGCTCGGTTTTCGGCTGCGCCTGAACCTGTTTCACATAGGTATCGATTGAAATCGCTTGACTTTTACTCGTGATTTCCATTGGCTGTCTCCTCATAGACCCACCGCAGCCGAAACGCCCGGTGGATGTCGTCATCCTAACAAAGTCCCTTTAGCGAGTCAAACTTCACGACTGTTTGATAGTATTATCGGCTGCCTTCCCAGGAACTTTAGCTTTTTTTTCCACATTTTTTTGCATTTTCCAAAAACCCGGTTGTCAACCGGCCGACTTTTGGGTAACAGGGTGTTGAAAAATGAAAGTCAGGCCGTCAGCCAAGGCGTGCGGCGTTTTGAAAAGCGCAGCCGATTCAGCGACAGGTGCGCATTTACCAAAGCCGCACAACGCCGGATCCCGGCCTCAGGCACGGTTTCTCAACACCCTGGTAAACGAAGCCATCCAGCCATGCCACCCGACTCGCACGACCCATCATACCGCAAGGCCTTGAGCAGTGCCCTGCGGCTTCTCGGCCGCCGGGACTACTCTGTCGCGGAACTCCGGCAAAAGCTCATCCGGCGCGATGTCGCGGAGGATGTGATCCAGACCGTGCTGGCGGAATGCCTGCGCCTGAACTACCTCGACGATACGCGCACGGCCCATGCGCTCATCGAACGGTTCAAGCGCAGAGGCTGCGGGCTTTACCGCATCCGCCACGAGCTGGCGCAAAGGGGGCTTTCCGGGGAGACGTTCCGGGACCTTCTCGAACAAAGCCTCGCGCCGTCCGAGGAGCGCGAGCTGGCGCGGCGGACGCTTCAAAAGAAACTGAAAACGCTCGGCCACGCGCCGGAGCCACGCAAACAAATGCTCCGCCTGCAGCGGTTCCTGCGCGGCCGCGGGTTTTCAGATGCCGTCATCGCGGATGTGTTTGAAGACCTGGAAGGGTGATGCCACGATATTCCGGCCGGCCCCCGGAACGAACCCGCGGACAGCACACCTGACGAAAAACTTGACAATCGCTTGATGGAAAGGTCTATAATACCGCCTGCCGCGGTCGGGGCATATGGACCGGGGTCCGGCACCATTCGCCCCGGCCGCCCTGGCAGCGCCAACACCATCCGTAAAAAGGAGCCTCTCACATGAAAATCGTCGTCATCGGCGGCGGCTGGTCCGGGTGCGCGGCAGCCCTTTCGGCATCGAAAATGGGTGCGGAGGTCCTGCTGATCGAACGCACCGACATGCTGCTGGGCACGGGGCTTGTCGGCGGCATCATGCGCAACAACGGCCGCTTCACCGCT
>JACRCN010000008.1 GCA_016219005.1 Deltaproteobacteria bacterium | reverse complement strand
GCCGTCGGGGTGGCGCTGCCGCCGACCATCCGGGAACTATGAACCCAACGCGAAACCCAGACGGTAGTGCCAAGACCCCGTGCCAATCTTGTAGTGTGCCGTAATTATTGGACTTTAAAAAACGTACTGTCGAAGATCAGTCAAACATGCTCTTAACAGTGCCTGCGAAGAGTCACTGATGATAAAAGAACCCCGGCGGAAGAATCGTTGCTATCGGCAATAGATGCTGGGATTCACCCATCAGGCAAGCTGGTCCTCGCCCCGGTTTTTGACTTCCCTGATTGCAGCAATGATCTCCTTGATACTGCAGTTCTCGCACAAGGGATAACATGCCCATGTCTGGCATGAACTTGCTCTAATGGTGCTTTTTGAGTGCATTGACAGGACGATGACTCTGGTATCCGGATACCGGGAGACAATCATTTCGGTCGCTTCCAGGCCATCGGTGAAGGGCATTTGGTTGTCCATCAGGATAACATCCGGTTTCCGGTCCTCCACCTCTTTGATCCCGGCAAGGCCTGTCTCGGCTTCTGCCACCACATGGATGTCCGGCTCTTTTCCTATGAGTTTCCCAAGAGATTTCCGGAACTTTGCATTGTCGTCGAGTATTGCTACTCTGATCCTTGGTGAATCCATGGGTGGACTCTCAACAAGATTTACCGGCAGAAACTGGAATAGGTGCCAATTACTGAGGGTGCTCTGAGTTTATCGGTAGACTGCTACAATAACCAAGCCCATGCTCATGTCAAGAGGGATAGATTTAGAATTAGAATGATGCGAGCGGCTGTGGGAAAAGAAGTAAACGTCGGTGATGGACAAGGATGCGGAAAAAAAACCTGATTCAATGAGCGGAGATTTCCGATCGTCGGATCGTGTCTGACATCGATAAGGAATTAGTGGCGATCGTGTGCCAACGGCCAGCACGCAACCAGTGTTTTCACACTTTCTGAAAGGCCCTCAAATTTGAAGGCGCCGCCGCACGATTCGACGCGACCTTTCAGCTTTTGAATGTCCAGATAGTCAAATGGGATGCCTGCTGGAATCGACAGGTCCTGAAGCTCGCAGGTGATCGGTGCTTTAATCGTCAACACGATCAGGTCCTCCACGACTTGCAGCACAATCTCCACCAAGCCTGTCTTGCCATAGCGGGAAACACTTTTTAGTACATCCTCAATGGTTCGGAAAACGACTATTTTCAAGTCGTCAGGAATCCGGGACTCCTCCACGCCAATGTGTTGCTCAATTCGTAGGCCGGAGCGGGCTTTGGCTGTTTCCCGGCAAATCCATGATACGGCGGAACCAACGCCCATATTGTCCAACAGCAGGGGTCTAAGATTCTGGGTCATTCTACGGATGGAGCGCACGCTTTGTTGAACGTCAGAAACGATAGGCCTTAAAGCGTCCATGCGGGAGTCAGGGCCTTCATCGCCGAGTTCGTCCAATACATATTCCACACGCAGCTTGATGGCGCTCAGGCATTGGGCGATGTCCTCGTGCATCCCCCTGGCAATGTCTCTTTTCTCGATCTCCTGTTGCCGCAAAAGTCTGGCCGACAATTTTTTCAACTGCTCCTCGGAGGCCCGAAGCGTCTCTTCAACCTCCTTCTGCCGGGTGATGTCGATCGCATTGCCCAAAATGGCGGGTGCCCCGTCGTATTCAATCAGTGTATTGCGGCGTTGAACCCAGATGGTCTTTCCATCGCGGGTGATGCATCGAATCTCATATTCGTTGACAACATTCTCTCCCTTCAGGCGCCTTTCGCCTAACTCTTCGACAAAATTCCGGTCTTCGGGGTGGACGAGGTCAAGTACATTCACACCGACTATTTCATTTGGGGCATATCCGTGAATTTCGGCGAATCGCGCATTGGCGAACCGCACGATTTTGTCCTGGTTGATGTAGATTCCCGTCAAGGAGTTCGCCACCACGGCCATATAATTTTTCTGCGAAAGCCGCAGTTGTTCTTCTGCACGATCTCGCGCTTGCATGCTGCGCGCCAGTTTGCGCTCGGCCCAAATGGCGCCCCCAAGCCCGGCCAACCATAGCAGTGCATACGAGAAACCATGAACTTTCATATCCTGGGCGGCATAGCTCAAGTAAGATGCCATGGGAACCGACACACTAACGCCGCCCCTAACATCCCCCACCTGATACCCCTGATGAGCGTGGCATTTCAGGCAGTCTGGTTCGGTGGCGAGAGACCGCATGACCCGCAGAAAGGGGGCGCCTTCGATTTCCGAAAATTCCAACTGTTCCTCATCACCGCCCTTAAACGTCATGAGTGCAAATTTTTCCCAATCATCCGGAGCAGTTGCCTCACTGAAGTGCTTTAAACCCGTAATGCGGCCTCGGACCCCATGCAGTTCCGCATATTGCTCCATTATCTGGCGGATCATGTACGCCGGATTCATCAAGGTAAGCGCTTTGCCTGAAGGGGTTCGGATGTCACGCTCCGGCAGGTGGTTCAAGAATGGGTTTGGCTGTGTCTTCTCGGATATAGGGACATACACCCCGCCATGGGATGCGGCCCAAAGCCTGCTTGCCTGGTCTTTGTTGAGATATGCCCTCGCTTCGGCAATCGCCAGGTCTTTGACTGTATGGGCCAGGTGCCGGCTGTCCGATAGGAAAAGCCCCAGGACAACACCGGTCCACAATATCATCAGTATCCAGAGATAAGTTTTAAGACGGCTTGCGCGCGGCTCCATCACCGAAAATCTTCCTCCATAATTTTTATAATCATATTAGAGTGCTCTTGGGGTCGATATGGGGTCGATCATGTATTTCATATGAAATGAAAACGGCCCCAATAAGCGAGCTTTTATTTCTTGCACGCTCTCCTCCCTATTTTTAGATGACCGCCCTTGAGCCTTCCACGGCTCGACCCAGGAAAAGGAGAGCGATCATATAATTAAAATATCAATGAGTTATAAAATATCGTTTTATTAAAATGGCGTATGTGGTAGAATTATCCCAAGAAGCATAGGCACCCTATCGAGATCTGACCCTTCAACCGACCCAGCAGGTCCGAGATCGACAACATCGCGGGCGTCATTACCACCAGATGCACAATATCCGACTGCACATCCAGCTCCAGCACCTCGCATCCCGCATGCCCGCAAATCGCCGGGATACCTTTTTAGGCAACTCCTTTATCGCCCCTGTCAAAATTCGAAACCGATACTTCGGTATCCATACAACATGATACTGACGTTGTCATAGCGTGTGTGAGACGAAAGTAAACGGATTAACGATCTGTCGCGCCGGGTCGGACGGCAGCAGCCCGTCCCCCTGATCTTTCTCGACGCGCCAGACCCGCCTGACGAGGAGGCTTCACCGTGGCCGCATTCCGTATATTCCATTCGCATTGCCCGGCCGATAGGCGGGCCGGAATGCCGCTTTCCACATTCGTGGCACGGTTGATCTGGTTGTGCATGCTGCCGCTGCTGCTGTTAGCGGCCTGGCTGGCCGTCGACAGTGTCCGAACCTCGCAATCCGACCGCGACCTTGAAGCCGTCAATCTTGCAAAGAACTTCGCCACCACGATCGACCATGAGCTGAATGCGCGCATCGCAGCACTGAACGTGCTGGCCGTGTCGCCACTGGTGGACGATGCCTCGCGCTGGAAGGATCTCTACCGGGAAGCGCAAGGCTTCTACCAGAGTCTCGGCAGCCATGTCATCCTTGCCGACGTCGGAACGCCGATGCATATGCTGTTCAACACGCGTGTACCCTTCGGCACCGAGCTGCCCATGCTGCCGCAGCCCAAGGGCCGCGCCGCGGCGCCCACCGCGCTGGAAACCGGCAAGCCGGCGGTAGGCGATACCTTTTTCGGACCGATCGCCAGGGAACCTCTGGTTGCCATCGCGGTACCGGCCATGCGTGAAGGCCGGGCAGCGTTTCTCCTGCTCACCATCTTCGAGACCCGCCAGTTCCAAAAGCACCTCGATCAGATGGTGCTTCCTTCCGGCTGGTCCCTGGCCCTGCTCGATGGCAGTGGCGAAACGATCGCCCGCCGCACACGCCCGGGGCTGAACCCGGAGAAGGATGGGGATGGGGCCGCTCGCTTCGTTGTCGAGTCCACGGTATCGCCCTGGTCGGTAGGGCTCGAGATTCCGCCCGATGTCTATAGGGCGCCACTGCTCACGGCGGTGGCCGCCATGGGGGCGGGGATTCTTGGCGCCACGTTGGCCAGCTTTCTGGGTGGAATGCTGGCGGGTCGCCGGCTCGGCAGATCGGTGGCATCCCTGGCGGAAACGCCCGCGCCGGGAGCACCGCTTCCGGACATTCTCGAAGTCGCAGCTGCTCGTCGCCTGCTTGACGAGGCGGCGGAAAGGCGCGCGAGAGCCGAAGCCACCCTGCGCGTGAGCGAAGAAAAACTCCGGCTGTTCATCGAACATGCGCCGGTTGCCATCGCCATGTTCGACCGCGAGATGCGCTACCTCGCTGCCAGTCGCCGCTGGATGGCGGACTATCACCTCGGAAACCGGGACATGGTCGGCCGATCTCACTACGAGATTACCCCCGAAATCCCGGACCGCTGGAAGGAAGCGCATCGTCAGGGACTGGAGGGCGCGGTTGTGCAGACCGATGAAGACGCCTTCGTACGGTCAGACGGCACCGTTCAATGGCTGCGGTGGGTGGTGCGGCCCTGGTACACGGCCGACGGCGCCGTTGGTGGAATCGTTATCTTTACCGAGGACATCACGGAGCGCAAGCGGTCCGAAACAGCCATTCAGGAGAGCCGGGACCGATATCGTGCGCTCTTTGAAAACATGTTGAACGGGTTTGCGTACTGTAAAATGCTTCTCGACGACCAGGGCCGCCCGGTAGACTTTGTCTATCTCGATGTCAACCAGGCCTTCACCCGCCTGACCGGATTGAAAAACGTGGTCGGCAGAAAAGTCAGCGATGTGATTCCGGGGATCAGGGAACTGTCTCCGGAGCTTTTTGAAATTTATGGGCGAGTTGCTCTGACCGGCAAACCTGAAGCGTTCGAAATCTATTTGAAACCGTTGGAGATATGGCTCTCGATTTCCGCGTACAGCCTGCATCGGGAAGACTTTATTGCGGTCTTTGATAACATCACCGAGCGTAAAAGGGACGAGGAAGCACTACGGGTTTCTCATCGCTTTCTTGAAATCGTTCACGACAAGAGGGAGATGACCCCTCTGCTGGAAGCATTTATGTCTGAGATCAGGGCCTACACCGGTTGTGAGGCTGTGGGCATAAGGGTCCTCGACGAAGAGGGGAGAATTCCCTACCGGGCTTACACCGGTTTCAGTCAAGATTTTTTTAATCTGGAAAGTCCTCTTTCCATAAAGTCGGACCAGTGCATGTGCATCAACGTTATCAGGGGGGCGGTTGACCCCGGGCTGCCGTTCTATACCCAGGGGGCCTCTTTTTACATGAACGGTACCACCCGTTTTCTGGCGACGGTTTCGGAGGAAGACAAAGGGCAAACCCGCAACAGGTGCAATTATGAGGGCTACGAATCCGTGGCGCTGGTGCCGTTTCGTGATGGCGACCGGATACTGGGCTTGATTCATGTGGCCGACCGTCGCGAGGGCATGGTCCCCTTGGGAGTGGTCGAATTGTTGGAGAAGGCGGCGCTGCAGCTGGGCACCTCCATTAAACGGGTGCGGGCAGAGCAGGAGCTTCGCGAGAGCCAGGAGCGGTACAGATTTGTGGCGGATTACACGTACGACTGGGAATACTGGGTCGATTCTGCCGGAAAATTTCTATACGTGTCGCCTTCCTGCGAGAGGGTATCGGGCTATCCGCCCTCATTTTTTTTGGACGATCCGCAAGCGCTCTTCAATATCATTCATCCTGAAGATCGCTATAAATTTGAATCCCACATGAATGATCTGGGAACGTGCAGTTCAAAACCGGGTGGAATTGAGTTTCGTATAATAACGCAGACCGGGGAGGCACGCTGGATCGACCATAAATGTTGGGCTGTTTTTTCCAAAAAAGGGAATTATATGGGGCGCCGGGGCAGCAACCGTGACATCACTCAGCGCCTCCAGTTGGAGAACCAATTCCGGCAATCACAAAAAATGGAGGCCGTCGGAAGGCTGGCAGGCGGTGTCGCTCACGACTTCAACAACATGCTGGGGGTGATCATAGGGTATACTGAGCTGGCGAGCATGAAGCTGCCGGCAGATGATCCGCTCCAGATGTATCTGGACGAAGTGAAGTCCGCCGCACAGCGATCAGCCGACATCACCCGCCAGCTTTTAGCCTTCGCCCGCAAGCAAACCATCGACCCGAAGGTTCTTGATCTCAATGATACCATCGCGAGCATGCTCAAGATGCTTAGACGGCTGATCGGCGAGGATATCGACCTGCTCTGGAAACCCGCTAAAGACCTCTGGCCGGTGAAGATGGACCCGGCCCAGATCGACCAGATTCTGGCCAATCTGATGGTCAATGCCCGCGACGCAATCGCCGGCGTCGGCAAGATAACCATCGAGACCGGCAAGGTGGAGTTCGACGCTGACTACTGCCAGGCCCATGCGGGTTTTATCCCAGGGAAATATATAATGCTGGCGGTCAGCGACGACGGCTGCGGCATGGACAAAAAGACCCTGGTGCAACTCTTCGAGCCCTTTTTTACCACCAAGGAGGTTGGGAAAGGCACCGGCCTCGGCCTGGCGACGATTTACGGCATCGTCAAACAGAACAACGGATTCATCAATGTGTACAGCGAACCAGGGATAGGGACTACCTTCAAAATTTACCTGCCGCGGCAGGAGCCTCAGGCGGCAGCCGCCGAACAGCCGCACAAACCTGCCGAAATTCCAACCGGCACGGAAACCGTGCTGCTGGTCGAAGACGAAAGGTCGCTGCTCAAATTTGCCGGAATGCTGCTGGAAGAGTTGGGCTATACCGTACTGGCGGCCGGCAGTCCGCGGGAAGCGATCCGGCTGGCGAAAGAATACACCAACGAAATCCATTTGCTGGTCACCGACGTCGTGATGCCCGAAATGAGTGGCCGCGACCTGTGGGAACAGATCAAAGCCTCGCAGCCAGGCCTTAGATGTTTTTTCATGTCGGGCTACCCCGCCAACGTCATCGCCCACCACGGGGTGCTCGACGAAGGCGTTCACTTCCTGCAGAAACCGTTTTCCAGGGAGGCTTTCGCCACGAAAATCCGCGAAGCCCTAATTTGAACAAACGGTTCTATGCGCGAGATTGAAGGGCGCCTAAAAACATGCCTGTCCCTCAACCCGGACACGAGCGGATAGGAATGACACGTTTAGTTGTATTGAGATTTGTGGTACCCTATCGGAAGAAGTGCAATTAACATGATATATCCCAATGCCATTCGCTTGGAGCGTCGGGCGAGTAGATCCAGAAGTGTCTAGGAACGGAATTGACCTTAGACCAAGAAGTTGTCGAATGCATGAAGAAAGGATGATCCATATTGGGCGATAAATATCTACCTGCCGGTTCCGCTCTCAAAGTGTGGACCGCTATCTTCGCCGTGATTGCTTTAACGATTTCGGCCGGCGGCTATTGGTATTATCGGAAAGAGGCGAAAGAAATCCGCCACGAGAAATACCAGGCGATCTCCGCCATCGGCAGACTCAAGTCCGCGCAGATTCAGCAGTGGCGAAAGGAGCGCCTGGGCGACATCTCTGTAGCGGCGAAAAATCCCTTCCTGGCCGGGGCTATTGGAAAATTTTCCATGGATCCCGCTACTCCGGGTCTTCAAGCGGAACTGCGGGAATTCTTAAATGCCACGGTAATGGCTGACGGGTATTCCGATGCGCGCCTGCTCGATCTGAATGGAAACATCCTGGTTGGCGTCAATGATACTCCCGACCCGGTGGGCGCAGCTACGCGGCGGGCAATCGCGAAGGCCATCGCACGTCGTGAGGCCGTGCTTTCCGATTTCTTCCGCTGCCCGGATGGCTTCGTTCATATCGATGTCGCTGCAGTGGTGCTGGACTCTGAGGGGCAGCCGGTGGCAGTTGCTATTTTACGCAGCAACGCGGAAACCTACCTGTATCCTCTGATTCAGTCTTGGCCCACGCCCAGCAGCAGCGCCGAGACGCTGCTCGTCCAGCAGGAGGGCGAGGAAATCGTTTTCCTGAACGAGCTGCGCCATAAAGCTAGGACCGCCATCTCCTTGCGCATGCCGTTGACGAGAACGGATCTTCCCGGTGTGCAGGCAGTACTCGGCAAGCAAGGCAAGTTCGAGGGCCAAGACTACCGCGGCGTGGAGGTGGTGGCCGATCTCCGCCCTATTCCCGGTTCGTCCTGGTTCATGGTGGCCAAGATGGATGCGGAGGAAATCTTCGCTGAGGCGCGCTACCGGGCCAGCGTCATCGCGGTCATCGTCGGGTCATACATTCTGCTGGCCGCAGCCGCGACCGTCTACTTCTACCGACGGCGGCAGGTGCATAACTTCCGGGATCGCTACGAGGCGGAGCGCCAGCAACGTGAGATCCAAGAGACATATCGCATAACCCTCTACAGCATTGGCGACGCGGTCATCACTACGGATACCGGTGGTCGGGCGCGGCATCTGAACCCGGTTGCGGAAAGGCTCACCGGCTGGACCGAGGCGGAAGCCCGGGGCAGACCCCTGGAAGAGATTTTCCGCATCGTCAACGAAGAGACCCATGCAATTGTTGAAGATCCCGTTCAACGGGTGCTGCGCGATGGCGCTGTAGTGGGACTTGCCAACCACACCCTGCTGATTGCCCGCGACGGGACCGAACGACCCATCGCCGACAGCGGCGCACCCATTCGGGAAGAGAGCGGTGCGGTCATCGGTGTAGTGCTGGTCTTCCACGATCAGACCGAGGAGCGCGCTGCACAGCGGGCGCTCATTGAAAGCGAGGAGCGCCTGCGCCTGGCCCTTGCCGCCGCCAACCAGGGGCTTTACGATCTCAATGTCCAGACCGGGGAATGTGTCGTCAGCCCGGAGTATGCCCGCATGCTCGGTTACGATCCGGCCGAGTTCCGCGAGAACAACTCCGCATGGCGCGAACGCTTGCACCCGGACGATCGCGAGAAGGTTTACCGGAGATACGAGGATTATGTAGCAGGCCTGCGCGATGAGTATCGCGTCGAGTACCGACAACGCACCCAGAGCGGGGACTGGAAGTGGATTCTCTCGCTCGGCAGGCTGGTATCGCGCTCGGCCGATGGGCAACCGTTGCGAATGCTCGGCACCCACACCGACATAACCGAGCGCAAGCGGGCCGAGGACGCCCTGCGTGAGAGCGAAGATCGATTTCGCATGTTGTTCGAGAGCGCACCGGTAGGCATCTTCACCACGAGTTCGAGCGGGCAGCCCCTTGCCATCAATCTTGCGATGGCCCGAATTCTCGGGTTCCCCTCCCCGGAAGAAGCGCTGGAGCACTACACCGATCTCTCAGCCGAGCTTTACGTTCATGCCGAACGACGGGACGAATTCATCCGCTTGCTGCGGGATTTCGGCCGCGTGGAGCAATTTGAGTATCAGGCACGCACCGCCGCCGGCGGAATCATCTGGCTGAGCATGAACGCCCGCGTATCCGAGTGCACGAAGGACGGCTCGTTTATCATCGAGGGCTTTGCGACCGACATCACCGAACGCAAGCAGGCGGAAGAAGCATTGCGTGAGAACGAGCACCGGCTGCGGATCGCCAACGAGGCGGGCCGGATAGGTACCTATGTGACGAACCTGGAAGCGGATAAGGTATACTGGTCGCCGGAGTTGTGCGCGATCCTGGGCGTGCCGCCCGGAGCTGAAAGAACCGGCGACGACGCCTGGAAAATCGTTCATGAAGACGATCTGGAACGCGTTTTGGCCGAAAGCGCACGAGGCATGGACCCGGACAGAGACGGCAGGTTTTCCTCCGAGCACCGGATCGTTCGCCCCGACGGCCAGGTGCGATGGGTCCTATGGCGGGGACGCACGCTGTTTCGCGAGACAGCTTCAGGCAGAATCCCCTCGAAGCGAATTGGGGCCTGCGTTGATATCACCGAGCGCAAGCAGGCTTAAGAGGCGCTGCGGGAGAGTGAAGAAAGACACCGTCAAATCGTTGAGTCCTCCACGGATGCAATCTTGGTCCGCTCCGGAGAAATCGTTATTTATGCGAACCCGGCTGCACTCAAGCTGTTCCGTGCGAACCATGCGCGTGAGTTGGTTGGAAAACGCTACTTGGATTTTATCCATCCGGATGATCGTCCCGGATCCGCCGAGAGAATAAGAAAAGGGGTAAATGAAAGATGGACTGCACCTCCCCGCGAGCATCGAGTTTTAACTGTGGATGGGAATGTTGTGTACGTGGAGTCGACCGGGGTGCCCATTCATTACCAGGGCCAAGCCCAGATTTTCGGAGTCTTCCGGGATATCACCGATCGCAAACTTGCCGACCAACGCCGCGAGCAGCTTGAAGCCCAACTGGGTCAAGCGCAGAAAATGGAAGCCATCGGTGGTCTGGCCGGGGGTATTGCGCATGATTTCAATAATATTCTTTCGGCCATCATTGGCTATACCGAGCTTGCCATGCTCAACGAAGGCGCATCAAATAGTGAAAACGAACTAAATCAGGCTTTAATTGCGGCAAACCGAGCCAAAGATCTTGTTAAACAGATTCTTGCGTTCAGCCGGCAGACCGATGAAGATCGCATGCCGGTCAAGGTGGGACTGGTCGTCAAGGAAGCCGTAAAATTTCTGCGTGCAACGATACCGGCAACGATTGAAATCAAAACCTGCATTGATGAAAAATCCGGGGCGGTCTTGGCAAATTCAATTGAACTCCACCAGATCATCATGAATCTTTGCACGAATGCCCAGCATGCCATCGGCGGCCGGGCCGGCCTTCTGGAAGTTGAGGTGCATAATACTGAAATCGACCTCGCCCAAAAGAATGACTTAATCGACCTGGAGATAGGGTCATACGTCAGGATTTCTGTTAAGGACACGGGATATGGAATGGCCCCCGATGTCATAAAACGGATTTTCGACCCCTATTTCACCACGAAAGAAAAGGGTGTCGGGACTGGCTTGGGTCTCGCCGTTGTTCATGGGATTGTCAAGAAGTATGGCGGCGCTATTAAGGTTGAAAGTGAGTTGGGGAAGGGCACTGCTTTTCAAATTTATTTGCCCAAAGCCGATATCATGGCGCCGATCAAAGCGGAGCATCCGAAATCAATACTGGGAGGCTCCGAGAGAATCCTGTTTGTAGATGACGAGAAGATGCTGGTGGCTGTCGGACAGCAAGCGCTTCAGCATTTAGGGTACGATGTCGTCTCTCGAACCAGCCCCATAGAGGCACTTGAGCTTTTCAAGGCAAAACCCGATCATTTCGACCTCGTGATCACCGACCAGACCATGCCTGGCATGACAGGAGAGGCGCTGGCGAGGAAATTGCTGAGGATAAGGCCTACCCTCCCTGTTATTATCTGCACGGGCTACAGCCAGGCCATAGACCAGGAGCGGGCTGTGAAAATAGGCATCAAGGCGCTTGTCATGAAGCCGATATTGATAAATGAGATGGCCGGTGCGGTCAGGAAAGCTTTGGATAAAGAATAATCCTCATGAAGCCTAAATACGGTGGAGGAATCGCGGCTGCAGGATCGACCGAGGCTTGCATGAATTCGACTGAATAAAGCAATTACCCGAGAGTCAAAATGCACAACCTTTCAATCTCAACCTATTCACACGTATAGGGGGCGTTATGGTGACAAACAAAGTGGTGCTAAAATTCAAAGATGCTTCTATAGTGAAGGGGCAAACCAATAATTTCTTGCCAAATAGAACCTTCTTCCACCTGCAACAACTGGAAGGTGGACCAATTGAGGTTCATATAGAAGATTTAAAGGCAATATTTTTTGTTAAGAATTACGAGGGCGCCAAGGATCATAAAAAAACATATAATGACAAAGTCGCCGGTGGAGGTCGTAAAATTAGAGTGAAGTTCCTGGATGGTGAGACCATCGTAGGTTACACAACCGGATATTCCCCTGATCGTCCGGGCTTTTACATTGTCCCTTCCGACCTCAAGGGAAATAATGATCGGATATTTGTTGTGAAGACAGCCACTGAAGAAGTCGAAATGCTATAGGAATATTCGGATGGTTCAAATGTAGTGCAAAAATCGGAGGGTAAATTTTTCCTCTGCTCCACTTCCGAGGCCTTATCAAGAATTTTTCAGCCGGGCCGCTCCTTGTTTCACTATGAATACACCCGCAATAATCACCACTGCCGCGATGACTATCTGAAGATTGAGCTTTTCGTCCAAAATGATCCAGCCCAAGAAAAGCGCAATAACCGGATTGATGTAGGCGAAGGTCGACACTAGAGACAAAGGCAATTTGGCAAGAGCATAAATATAGGAAGCGTACCCGACGAAGGAACCAAATAGGATCAGATACGCAAGGGAGAGCAGCCCATTGATTTCGAAGCTCAAACGAGAAAGCTCTCCAATTGAAATCCCTATCACGCTCAAGAAGATTCCAGCGATCAGCATTTGAACGGAAGCTCCCATGAGCGGATGAACATCAACCTTGACGTATTTCGAGTAAAGCGATCCCGCCGACCAGAAACAAACCGCCCCCAACAGCGCAAACACCCCGATGAGATTGTCGGGATCGTTCAAGTATTTGACCTCCTCTCCAAAAATCAGACACACGCCGACTAAGCCCATTACCAGGCCGGTCAGGATGGCCGCATTCAGCTTCGGACCCTTCGGCAATAGAGATTCCAACCCCACCATGAAAAACGGCATAGTAGTCAGCAGGAGGGCGGTCAATCCGCTCGGAATCCATTGTTCCGCAAACACCACCAGGCCGTTTGCAAACCCCAACAAGGCCAGGCCCACGACCGCCAGGTGAATAAGCTCTTTTGCCTTTGGCAGCGCCCAACCTCTCCATCTCAAGAAAAAGATGAAGATGGCCCCTGCCAATACCCAGCGAATGCCAGCAAAAAGCATGGGGGGCAGGTGTCCGACTCCGATCCGAATGACCAGAAAAGTTGTGCCCCAAATCACGGAAACGTTTAACCAGGCGATAATCGCTTTGGCGTTTTCGGTTAACATTCTCAGATGGCCCAACAATAAAAAAGCGGGTGAGAATCTCGCCCGCTCAGTGATCAAAAATGCCTGTCGCGCTGAAAACCACTATAGGGATTGAAACGTCAAATTCAATGCGGTTGAACCATTCGCTTCAGTTATTTCCTTTCCCCTTTCCCTTTCCTTTCCCACCTTCCTGATGCTTGTCCTTCCCCTTGTCGTCGTCTTCGCCATGATGTCCGCCTTTTCCCTTGCGGACTTCTTCATTGATGAGGACGAATCTCTTGCCCTGACCCCGCATGTCCATAACCATCTCTGGAGCAATGCGATGATAATCGGAAATGAATCGCATGTTGACCAGGTTGACCACATCTTCATCCACCAAGGCCACCTTCTTATAGTCGTGCGCGTGCTTGTTGTAGTGCCCGTATGCTTTTCCGTAGGGCGGGCTGACGCGTTGCACCGGGACATAATAGATCTCCGGGGTAAGGCCGAAATGAAAGGTAATGTTGAGCCAGCTCATCTTCTGCCGAAGCCGAAGGTCGATAATGACGTCAGGTTCCACGCGCGCACAGGAGGCGAGATAGAATACGACCGGGAGTTCCTCGTCGCGCACACGGTAATGCTTTTTCACGTGAACGACCCTGGGTTCCGGTACGCGATAGTAGTCGCCAATTGCGAGATAAAAGCTTCGCAACTCGCCGTCTGCGATGGATATGCCGGTACTGACATGCTGGGCCGAAGCGGGCACAGTTAATATGACAAAAATTAGCACCATGAGTGGGATGATGGCGTTTTTCATAAAACCCTCCAGGCGTCGGGGAATATTTTCCCAATATTTGGGAATCGTTTGATTATAACAAAAAGGCGTTGGCAAAACCAACGAAAACCATATCGGGCGAAGCCCTGACGAGCCGGCTTCGTTCGGAGCCATTCACCGAAGCGCGATGGAAACAATTCGCCTGCTGTTATCGTGGTGATGAGAAATCCGCCTAAAGTTGAATAATTTTTGGCCGATATTCAGATCGATCCCGTTGTTAAGGCATGAACGATCCAAACTTGGCGGCCACTTTCTTCCACTCGGCGAGGGAAACCATGGACCAAAACCGGTATCAGGTAATCTACAAGGGGGAAATCCTTGAAGGATACGACAAGCAGGCGGTGTTTCATAAGGTCGCGCAGATTTTGTCCATCAGCGCGGAGACGGCCGGAAAGGTCCTGAACGGCAAGCGGGTGGTGTTAAGGAAAGGCCTGGATGAGGCCACGGCCCGCAGCCAATGCATCCTGCTTAAAAAGGCCGGCATCCGGGTCGCGCTGGGAGTGCCCCAGCCCCAGGGGCCTGCGGGAAAACCGCAAGGGCCTTCGCCTGCGACCCCGGCCGCGCGAACCCAAGCACCCCGGTCGGCTGATCCGTCGGTTCGAGCGGAAGACCACGCAACGGCCAAGTTGAGGCCTGCCGTGGCGGGCAGCCCGAAACCGTCGACGGCGCTTGCGACGTCAAAGTTTGCCTTCGAGTTTCATGGCAACGGCTCCGAGTACTTCCGCATCTGGATCGTGAACATATTGCTCACCATCGTTACACTCGGCATCTACTCGGCATGGGCCAAGGTCCGCCGCAAGCAGTATTTCTACGGCAACACGCGGGTGAACGGCGCCGGCTTCGAATACCTGGCGAACCCCGTCAAGATTCTGAAGGGCCGTCTCGTGGTCGGCGGAATTGCGGTCATTGCCGCCGCCGTATCGCATTTTTTCCCCCTGATCCAATTCCTGTTTATTGCGGCAATGGGAGTCCTCGCCCCCTGGTTGGTCACGCGCTCGCTGATGTTCAACGCGTCCAACAGCGCCTGGCGCAACATCCGTTTCGGGTTCAAGGCCGGCTACGGCCAGGCTGCCAAGGCCTATGTGCTGTGGCCGCTCCTGACGATGCTGACCCTCGGGATACTGTCACCCTACGTCTATTTCCGCCAGAAAAAATTCCTGGTCGAAAACAGCTCGTACGGCAAGACGCCTTTCAGCTTCAGCGCCTCCTGGAGGGATTATTACCGCATCCTGATGGTCGCCTCTTTGCTGGGGATTCTGGCCGTTGTCATCCTCGCCGGCGCGGCGGCGTTGTTCGCACCGCTGGCGATCTTGGCGCTGCCCATCTATCTTTACGTTTACGCCTATTTTGCGGTCGGGACAGGAAACCTTCTTTACAACGCCAGCCGCCTCGGGCGTCATCGCCTGCAATCCACGATGGACGTCAGGAGCTTCATGATGCTGGTACTTACCAATACCCTGGCCACGGCTCTGACCCTGGGGTTTTATCACCCCTGGGCCAAGGTGCGCACCATGCATTACAAGGCGCAGCACCTCACCTTGATCGCGGCGGGAGACCTGAATACCTTTGTGGCCGAAAAGCAGCGAGAGGTCGGCGCCATCGGGGATGCATCGAGCGACTTCTTCGACTTTGATCTGGGGCTATGATCGTCATCCGCGGCAACTATTACGACGGCAAAACCTCGGCCCAGGTGCCGGCGGAATGCCGCGTCTTCGACAATGGGGTTGTGCATGTCCGCGGCCCCGACATCGCCGAACCCCTGCTGGCACTGCCGCGCTTCGATCTCATGGCGTCGCCCCGCCTAGCCAACACCGCGCGCTACCTCTATTTTCCGCACGGCCAGAAGTTTGAAACCAAGGACAACCCCGCGGTCGACGATCTGCTGAAGCGCTTCCAAAAGCGGCCGCGCCTGCACATCGTCCATGTTCTGGAGAGCCGCAAGCGTTACATCCTGATTTGTCTGGTGGCGATGAGCGCCGTCATGTGGGCGGTGGGACGCTATGGCGTTCCCGCCGCCGCCCGGGTCATCGCCCACAACCTGCCCTCATCCATCGTCCAGCAGGCGGGCCGCCAGACCCTGGATATCCTGGACCGGACAGTGTTCAAACCTTCCCAGCTCGACGAATCGGTACGCCAACGCATGGCCTCTCACTTTGAACCGCTGGTCCGGAGCCACTCCGCCCTGCGCCTGCAGATTCACTTCCGCAAAGGCGGGCGGGTGGGCGCCAACGCTTTCGCACTGCCCAACGGAGCCATCGTCTTGACCGATGAAATGATCAAGCTTTCGCAACACGACGACGAACTCCTGGCCGTGTTGGCTCACGAGGCCGGCCATGTGGCCCGTCGTCACGGAGTTCAGCGGATCATCCAGGACTCGCTGCTGGCATTCGCCATCATGGCCGTCACCGGCGACGTCTCCGGCACATCCCAGGTCTTCTTAGGGCTGCCGGTCATGCTGACGGAACTTGCCTACTCCCGCGATTTCGAGCGCGAGGCGGACCGCTACGCACTCGACTACCTGCAGTCGCACCAGATCCCGCCGCGCCGTTTCGCCGACCTGATGCGGCGGCTGCAGCAGGAAAAACGGCCGCACGACCCGGACACGGAAGCTCGTTGGTCGAACTACCTCTCCACGCACCCCGACATGGAAGAGCGTCTGCGCCGGTTCGAAGCCCTGTAACGGGGAGCTGACGGTCTCATCCCATTGCGTCCCCTGACATTTTGGCTTTTATGTTTTCAAGCAAAAAAGAGGCACGTTCTTAAACGGCGCTCTTCGCGGACACACGCCGGTGCGTGCCCAAGGCGGGATAGATCGGCAATGGGTTTATGCGGACAACCCCTGGATCAGGGCCAGCACATTCTTTCCCAGCACATCGTGGTTATAGCCGCCTTCCAGGATCGCGAAACACCCGGCTTTGCAGCGCTTGGCGGCCTCCTGCACCATGCGTCCCATCTCGAAATAGTCCCCGGTCGTGAGCAGCCCGCCCCAGTCCTGGCGGTGGTTGTCGAAACCGGCGGATATGCCGATGATGTCCGCCCGGCAACGCGCCAGTTCTTCGGCGATCTCCCACAGGTAAGCCTTGCGCTCGTGGGCCCCCGGGTTGTGGATGCCGACGTATTCCCTGCGCTCCAGGATGTTCACCGTGCCGTCGCCGAAGTGCAGGTCGAAGTCCAGGACGTGGGCCGCCTGGATTTTGCCCGCTTGCTTCAACGCGACGATGGCCACCGCCATGTTGTTGAAATAGCAGAACCCCCAGCAGGAGCCGGCCGAGGCGTGGTGGCCGGGCGGCCGGATGAGGGCGAAGCACGGCTCGGTGAGCCCGATGGTGGCCGCCTGCACCGCGCCGCCGGCGGCCAGGGCCGCGACGTCGTAGAGTCCCATCTGCCGGACCCTTTCGATGTGGGCGGCCGTGTGCACAGCGGCGATCTGGTCTTCCGAAGCCGGTTCGGCCGTTACGAATTCCACGTGCGGTTCGAGCACGGCGACGATGGCCTCCATGCGGCCCGGTTCCGCCGCCGGGTCGGAGGTGTAGACCTGGTAGAAGTCTTCGTGGAAGACAACTTTCATGGCACCCTCCTTTGGCGTTGGTTATTTTCTCTCCAGGCGCACCACCGATTCGACGTGAAAGGTGTGAGGAAACAGGTCGATCGGCTGGACCTCCCGCACGGCGTACCCATCCTTCAGCATCACGAGGTCCCGGGCGAGGGTAGCCGGATTGCAGGAAACGTAAACAATGCGCTCCGGGCCCATGGCGAGCACCTGTTGCACGACCTCCTTGGCCATGCCGACCCGCGGCGGGTCGATCACCATCACCTGCGGCCGCACCGCGACCCCGGACAGGCCCTCCAGGATGTCCCCCCGGATGAACCGGCAGTTGGACACTCCGTTGAGCCGGCAGTTTCTCTCCGCATCGGCCACCGCGCTGGCGATGATCTCGATGCCGACGACCTCCCGGCAGTGCCCTGAGATATAAATGGGGATGGTGCCGGTGCCGCTGTACAGATCGAGCACCGTCTCCTGCCCTTCCAGGCCGGCATATTCCAGAACCGTCTTGTAGAGGAGCGCGGCGCCCCGGGTGTTGGTCTGGAAGAATGAATTGGCCGAGACGTCGAATTCGAACCGGCCGATGGCATCTCGGATGGAGGGTGCGCCGAAAACCCCGTGTTCGAACTCGCCGACGGCAACCCCGGCCTGGCGCGCCGTCACGTTGTTCACGATCGAAACGACCTCGGGAAAGGCTGCCGTCAGTCGTTCGGCCAGTGTCTTCACCATCGCCCGGTCCTCGGTGGCGGTGACGATGTTCACCATCCAGCCCCCGTTCGCCGCCGAGTTCCTCAGCATGGCGAAACGCCAGAACCCGGCGTGGCTGCGCAGCCCGTACACCGGCCGACCCGAGGACCGGATGAACCCCCGGATCTCGTCCAGGATACGGTTGCCCGCCGCCGGCTGGAGCAGGCACTCCGCGATGTCGATCACCTTGTGAAACGTGCCCGGCACGTGCAGCCCGAGCGCGAAGCCGTTCTCCGCACCGGGCTGCCCCATCTCCTCGGGCAGGAGCCATTTGCGGTCCGTGCAGGTGAACTCCATCTTGTTGCGATACCCGAACATGGCGGGCGACGGGAGACTGGCGTGAACCGGCACCCCGGTGATGGCGCCGATGTGCTCCAGGGACTCTGCCACGTGCCGGCGCTTGTATTCGAGCTGCTTCTCGTAGCGCAAAAACTGCCAGGTGCACCCGCCGCAGATGCCGCTGTAGCGGCAGGGGGCGGCCACCCGGTCGGCGGATGGCGCAAGAACCTCCTCCAGCCGGGCTTCGGCGTAGTTGCGCTTCTTGCGGGTGATGCGGATGCGGGCCTTGTCGCCCGGAACCGCCCGCTCCACGAAGACCGCCATTCCGTCGAGCCGGGCAATCCCTTTTCCGCCGAAGGCAAGCCCCGTGATATCGGTTTCGACAATCATCTGTTGGCGCCGTCGCATATGTGGTGTAGATTAGAGGAACGAGCCGCAGACTTCAAGGATTTTCGTGCTGGAGGCAGGCATGGCCGGGGTTTCAAGCCGCACGTCCACTGCAGACATTCAGTTTGCCGCGGATGGGTTCCGGCTCAAGGGGACGCTGCATCTTCCCGCCGCCGACAACCCGCCGGTCGTCATCGGCTGCCACGGGCTGCTGAGCGACCGCAACTCTCCCAAACAGATCGCTCTCGCCGAGGCCTGCACCGCTCTCGGCCTGGCCTTTTTCCGCTTTGACCACCGGGGCTGCGGGGAAAGCGCGGGGCGGCTGGAGGCGGTCACATCCCTGGAGGGCCGGGCGAGCGATCTGCTCCACGCGATCCGCCTGATGGATTCACGCCCCGGCCTGGGAAAGCGGATCGGGCTTTTCGGCAGCAGCATGGGCGGTGCGGTGTGCCTGCGGGTGGCCAGCCAGCGGCAGGTGGCGGCAGCCGTCACCTTTGCCGCACCGGTTCGCAGCCTGCCGCTCAAACCCCCGGGCCGGGGACCGGAGGCTTCGCCCGAGCTCAGCCGGATGGCCTCCGTCCTGAGGGAAGAATTCGAGCTTGCCGGCACCCTCGGCCGGCTGCGCAACATCCTCGTCATTCACGGAGAGGCCGACGATCTGGTGCCGCTTTCCCACGCGCACGAAATCTTCGATCACGCCGGTGAGCCCAAACGCCTTCTCGTCCAAAAAGGCGGCGACCACCTCATGGGGGATGCCACCCACCAGGCGGATTTCATCCGCGAGGCATCCCTGTGGCTGAGCAACGGCTTGAAACATGTCGGGCACCGCATCGACCGATAACCAGTCCGTCCGCATTTTATGCAGATTCTCGGTCACCTTGCCCGCCGTCTCGGCTTCGCCTGATCTGCGCTACCGGTTTTTCGACTTGACGTTTAACTTCTATTCCTGTAAGGCGTATTTAAAAATTGAAAGTTATTCATCCAATAGATGAATGACAAAGTGTAGCAGCCCATCGATTACGTCCACGAGCGCTTCTGGTACGGCTACGGGTTTGAGTCGATCGAGCAGGCCAACCGCGATCTGTTGAGGTGGCTACATGTTGTCCCATCAATACGCCCACAGTGCCTTTTACCATCCAGCCTCCAGGCGTTTACCGCAGGAGAAACCCCTTCTATCAAGCCTCCGGCAGGCGATTGCGACAATTCGATTAACCGGTTGTCGAATAACAGGCATCTGGCCGTCAGCCAGGGTGCACAGCGTTTTGGACTCTCTGACTTGCACCTCTCGAGGGTAGTAAAGCGGCAAACTTTTTTGCTGCCCAGTAACATCGGAACAACTACGGGGGAAGGAGGAAGTTGCCATGAGAAGAAAAATGTTTGCAGGCGTCTTCACCATTGTGGTCATGATCGCACTGATGGTACCGGCTCTGGCCCAAGAGAAGGTCATCAAGTGGAAAGTTCAGGGATTTGTCCCGGCCGGGATGCTTTACCATGAGACCCTTCAACGCACGGCGGAAGAGGTCAAGAACCTGACCGGCGGCAGGCTGGTTTGGGAAGTCTTCCCGGCCGGCGCTTTGGTCCCGCCCTTCGAAGGACTCAAGGCCGTGAGCGACGGGGTGTATGAAGCCAATTTCGGTTACACGGGGCAATGGGTGGGGAAGATCCCCGTGGCGCCGCTTTTCACAGCCGCTCCGGGGGGTATGAATGCCCTGGATATGCAGATGTGGCTCGAACATGGCGGAGGCAAGGAACTGTACCAGGAGATGTACGACAAGTACAAGTACAATGTGAAGGTATTTATCGCTGCGCCCCTGGCCATGGAGATCTTCATGTGGTCCAAGAAACCCCTTCGCAAGATCGAGGATTTCAAGGGCATCAAGTTTCGCATGATGCCCGTCATGGGGGATGTCATGACCAGAAACGGGCTCTCCGTCGTGTTCATGCCGGCCGGCGAGATCATGCCCAACCTGCAGCGGGGCGTCATCGATGCCGCGGAATACAGCATTCCTTCTTTCGACAAGGGCCTGGGCATCTGGGAGGTCTGCAAGTACCTTCATCTTCCAGGGGTTCACCAGCCGGCATCTCAATTGGAAGTCGTTGTCAACAAGAAGGCCTGGGAAGCCCTCCCGGCGGATCTGAAGGTACTGGTGGACGCAGCCATGTGGAAGAGCCGGCTCCAGAACTGGCTCTGGATGGAATCCAAGAGCATCGAGGCCATGGCTTTTTTCAAGGAAAAGGGCATCGAGATCGTCGAGGTGGACCCGGAGACCGTGAAGACTTTCATGAAGTGGGCTTCTGTTTACTTGGACGAAATGAGCGCCAAGGATGAATTCTTCGGCAAGGTGTGGAAGTCCCAGAAGGACTTCGGCGAGAAGTGGTATCCATACAGCAAACGGTTTTCGCTGCCCCACTAAGAGCGGAAAATCGATCGCGATGTCTGTGAGAGGGCTATGATCCCGGGGACACCCATCGGGATATAGCCCTCGAATCCGTTTGCACGGGGGGAACCTGCATGGAAAAGGTCTTCCGTTTCATCGATGCGCTCAGCGAGTGGACGGGAAAGCTGGCCAGCTTCTTCATGGCGGGGCTGGTGATCGCCATTTGTTATGACGTGGCCATGCGCTACATCTTCAATAAACCGACGGCGTGGGGCTTCGAGCTCACCTACATGGTTTATGGTGCCTACGCCATGCTGGGTGTAGCGTACTGCGAGAAAGTCAAGGCCCATGTGCGGATGGACATGATCTACGCCAAACTGTCGCCCAGGGCGAAGGCGTGGGTCGACGTTGTCTGCTATCTCCTGCTGTTCTTCCCTTTTCTCATTGTCCTCACGTACAAGTGCGGGGAGCATACGTTGTGGTCCCTCCAGTCCGGAGAGGCATCCTCGGTGAGCGTGTGGCGTCCCAAGCTGGCGCCGTTCAAGCTGATAATCACTTTCGGATTCGTTCTGTTCATCTTTCAGGGGCTGGTGAACTTCTTACGCGCCTTGCGTGTCGCCATCCAGGGAGGGGCCCATGAGTCCTGAGCTTACCACCGTCCTGATGCTTCTCAGCCTGTTTATCCTCCTGGCAGGCTTCCCCCTTGCTTTCGGTATTGGTACCATGGGCCTTCTCTTCGGGTACCTGACCGGAGGCAACGCTTTTCTCTATATGATCCCGCAACGGGTCATCAACGGTACGCTCTCGGAATACATCCTGGCCGCAGTCCCCCTCTTCATCTTCATGGGGGCCATGATGGGAAGCTCGGGAGTGGCCGAGCGGGCGTTCATCGTTCTCCAGAGGTGGATGGCCGGGCTCAAGGGCGGGCTGGCCGTTGCCACCATTACGCTGGCCATGATGTTCGCGGCGTGCGTCGGTGTGGTGGGGGCCTCGGAAACGGCCATCGGCCTTCTGGCCATACCTTCCATGCGCAACGCCCGCTATTCCATGGCGTTAGCCAGCGGTGTGGTCTGCGCCGGCGGCACCCTGGGAATCCTGATTCCCCCCAGCGTCATGCTCATCCTGTATGCCCCGATGGCCGGGGTATCCGTGGTGGACATGTATGCGGGCGCATTCATTCCGGGCATACTCCTGGGACTCTCCTATATTGTCTACGTCATCATTCGGACCGTCATCTCCCCCGAGATGGGACCCAGCCTGCCCAGGGAGATGGCCCTGAAGTTCTTCTCCAGGGAATCTGCTGTTCAGGGCGTGAAATATCTGTGTCCGCCGCTGGGCCTGGTATGCCTCGTTCTGGGATCCCTCTTTGCGGGAGTGGCATCGCCCACCGAGGCCGGTGCTTTGGGGTCCATCGGTGCCATCGCCATGGGGCTTATCTACCGCACCACCACGTGGACGTCCTTCAAAGAAAATTGCTACCTGACGCTCCGCATCACCGCCATGATCATCTTCATCGCCATCGCCTCCAACATATTCACGGGGGCCTTCTTGAACGCCGGGTGCGGCCAGGTCATCACGGATCTGCTGCTCGGTCTCGGCTTTGGCCCCTGGGGAATATTCGCCGCGCTGCTGACCATCATCCTGATCCTGGGGTGCTTCATCGACTGGATCGGTATCCTCATGATCATGGTGCCGATTTTCGCCCCCGTCCTCTTCAATCTGAAGTTCGACCCCCTGTGGGTGGGTCTCGTGGTCTGCATCAGCCTGCAGATATCGTTCCTGTCACCCCCCTTCGCATACTCCATTTTCTACCTGAAGGGGATCGCACCGGATATCCCCCTCAATGACATCTACCGAGGGGTCGTGCCTTTCGTCCTCCTGCAACTGGCGATCACACTGCTTTGCATCGTTTTTCCTGACGTGTGCCTCTGGCTGCCAAGGGTGTTGTCCCATTAGCCCGAACATTTCATGAAAATTTTGCGGAGAATGGAATGCCAAAAGCCATCATAACCACAGCGATCACGGGAAGTATCCACACCCCGACCATGAGTCCTCATCTGCCCATCACCCCGAAAGAGATCGCGGATGAAGCGGTGCGGGCCTACGAGGCCGGGGCGGCCGTGGCCCACATCCACGTGCGAGATCCTCAAACCGGCATGCCGTCTGTTTCCGTCGACCTCTTCAAGGAAGTGATCACCGACATTAAGTCCCGCTGCAACATCGTCCTTTGTCTGAGCACCGGCGCTGGTCTGGGAATGACGGTAGAGCAGCGCTCGGTCTCGGTCCGGGCATTCAAGCCGGAGTTGGCCTCGCTCAACTTCGGGTCTATCAACTTCGCCCTGTTTCCGCAGCTCTCCCGTTACAAGGAGTGGAAGTTCCCCTGGGAGCCGCACTATCTCGGCATGACCGAGGACTTCATTTTCCCCAATACCTTCAAGACGCTCGGGGAGTTCTGCGGTTACTTCCGGGAGAGCGGGACAAAGCCCGAGATCGAGATCTACGACGTGGGGATGATCAACAATGTCGCTTACATGATCGAGGCCGGTCATCTCCGGAAGCCGGTCTACCTCCAGTTCGTTTTAGGGATCCTCGGAGCCATCCAGCCCTCGTTGGAAAACGTGATGTTCCTGTATCAGACAGCACGGGCCGCCATCGGCGATTTTAGATGGTCTGTGTGCGCGGCAGGCCGCCACCAGATGAACATGTGCACCATGGCCCTTCTCATGGGCGGAAATGTGCGCGTGGGCCTTGAAGACAGCCTTTATCTGGAAAAGGGCCGCATGGCCAGGAGCAATGCCGAACAGGCGGAGAAGATTGTCAGGATTGCCCGGGAGCTCGGGATCGAACCCGCAACACCGGATGAGGCCCGGCAAACCCTCGGCCTGAAGGGGTTGGATCAGGTAAACTATTAGCGTGTGAACGGCGGACGTCAGCATCCCGCTTCTATTACCTGCGAGAGTGGAGGCAGAATGAAGTTCGAAGGCATCCGGACCATCGCAGTCCTTGGCGCAGGCATCATGGGACACGGGATCGCCCAAGCGTTTCTCATGAACGGCTATCCGGTCCGTCTCTATGACCTCAAAGGACCGATTCTGGACACGGCCCGGGCACATATCGAGAAGAACCTGGAGCTGTTTCATGATCGGGGCCTTCTGAAGAAGCACGAGATCGAGCCGGCCCTCCAGAGACTCACCACCACCACTGAACTGCAGGCCGCCGCGCAGGGCAGCGACTTCATCGTTGAAGCCGCGCCTGAGAATCTGGCAGTCAAACAGGACCTATTCCAACGCGTGGAATCCTTTTGCCATGCGGATGCCATCATCGCCAGCAACACTTCTTCGCTGATGATGACGGACATCGGCGCCCGTGTGAAAAAAAAGGATCGGCTGGTCATCACCCATTGGTTCAATCCCCCCCACATCGTCCCCACGGTGGAAGTGGTGAAAGGCGAGCAGACCAGCGACGCGACGGTGACGACAACGATCCGTCTTCTGAGCCGGATCAGAAAGCTGCCGGTGAAGATCAACCTGGAGCTGCCGGGCTTCCTGGTGAATCGGATCCAGGCGGCCATGGCCCGGGAGGTCATCGACCTCTATGAAAAAGGAGTGGCCAGCGCCGCGGACATCGACCAGGCGATCAAGGGCAGCATCGGGTTTCGCCTGGCCAGCATCGGGATGTTGCTCACCATGGATCTGGGAGGATTGGATATCTGGCTCAAGGTGTGCGAGAACCTGGCTCCCCAGATTCAAAGCATGACTGAACCGCCCAAGGCACTCCAAAACCTGGTCGCTCAAGGCCACTACGGGATCAAGAGCGGCAAGGGATTTTACGATTATACTTTGGATTCCTCCAGGGCGGAGCTTGATGAAACGGTTCGTAAACGGGATAAGGAGTTTCTGGAAAGACTGAGGGCCGATTACTGGAACAAATAGCCATCCCGGATGCAGGCTGGCTTCTTGCACGAGATCGGAGACGGTCATGAGCGTATTGGTCACAGGCGGAACCGGATTCATTGGGGCACAGGTGGTGCGCCTGCTCCTCGAACAGGGCGAAAAGGGGGTGGTGGTCTTTGATATCAACCCATCCACGAAGCTGCTCGATGACGTGGCGGACCAGGTGGAGGTGGTTCGTGGGGATCTGGGTAACTTCAGCCACGTGTTGAACGTGGTCAAAACGTTCCGGCCCAAGGTGATCTATCACATGGGGGGCATGCTCTCGGTGCCTTCTGATGCTGACCCGGCAGCTTCCTTCCGGGCCAACGCCATGGGGACATTCCACGTGTTGGAGGCGGCACGGTTGTTGGATGTGGTCCAAGTGCTCTTTGCCAGCACCATCGCCACCTATGGCATAGACGTCCGTGAGCCCGTCGTGGATGATTACACATTGCAGCGTCCTCAGCTTTTCTATGGCTGCACCAAAGTCTTCTCGGAACTGCTGGGCCAGTTCTACAAGCGCAAGTACGACCTGGATTTCCGGGGGGTTCGCTATCCCTCGATTGTGGGGCCGGGGGTGAAGACGCCGGGCATCGTCCAGTATAACGCCTGGGTGATAGAAGAATGCGCCAAGGGCAAGCCGTATATCATGTACGTGAAACCGGAGACCCGTTGCCCGGTCATGTACTTCAAGGACTCTGCCCGGGCGATTGTGATGCTGGGGACAGCGCCCGTAGAACACATCAAAATGGTGAACTACATCATTGCCGGCCCAACGCCCGCTGCCAGTGCGCAAGAATTGGTGGATCTGGTGAGGTCAAAGGTTCCGGGGGCCAGGATAGAGTTCCAGGTCGATGAGAAACGCCAGAAGATCATCGACGGATTCACGAAGCCCTTGGACGACGGTGTCGCACGCAAAGAGTGGGGATGGAAGCCCGAATACGATCCGGAGCGGATCGTGGAAGATTTCCTGGAAGAAATGAAGATGCATCCCCAACGTTACACATAAACGATAAAGCGATCGGATGTTCGTGCGAGCCCGCTTCGATTCCAGTCGTTATCATGGCCGAGCACGATCAGCCGGCCTCGAATTGCTTGATCCCGCAGATGAAGACCGCCCTGATTTTCCTTAAACCTTCCGGCAGCGTGGATGGACCACCCTCCACGATCACAAACGTCGCCGGTCTGCCCGGCTCGATCAGCCCGAATTCGCCGCCGATCAGACGCGCCCCGTTTAGTGTGGCGCAATGGATGGCTTCCGGAAGGGAATACCCGGCCTGCATCAAGTGCTTCATTTCTTCGATGACCGCCGCACCGTGATCGACACCGGGGCTGCCGGAATCCGTGCCCAACGCCAGCCTCACCCCCCGGAGGCGCGCGATCGCGAGCTGCTCGAGCTGATGATCGAGCGTCCTGAGGGCAACGTCGGGGTTGCGACCGGTTTGCTCAAAAATCCGGGCATACGCCGACATCGTAACGACGGTGGGGACCCAGGTCACGCCCTGGTCCGCCATGCGAGCCAAGTTGTCCTTGCCCATGAAAAACCCGTGTTCGATCGACCGGCAAACGGCCGCGACCGCAATCCGCACGGGCTCGGCTCCGTTCGCATGCACCATGATCGACAGCCCCCGCTCCGCGGCGGCCTTTACGGCGGCGGACATCTGTCTCAGGTCGAATTGCGGCGCACTCTGTTTCCCGTATTCGGTCAGGCTGTTCAACCCGGAGTTTACGATCTTTAGGTGATCCACCGGTTCGTCGTCCTGACGAATGGCCTCCGCCAGACCGAGACCCTTTCCCGGCGGCCGCCCGATGAGCCGACCGTAGCGGCCTTCCCGGTGCCAGGCCCGGCCGGCGGCGCACACACGCACGGGTCCGGAATAACCCCGCGCGCACCTCAGGGCATAGCCGCGAGTCCCGCCCCCGTCCCGCACAGCGACCACACCGTGGTTCAGGTGGTCCTGCAAATGATCGCCGATCACCCGGCGGATGCTTTCATACGAGGCCGCCCGCAGCCTTTTTCGGAATTCCTCATCCGCCGAACCGCTCAGGGTCAGGTGCACATGGCTGTCGACCAGGCCGGGGATCACCGTGCAACCGCTATAGTCCGGAAGGACTTCGGCCGCAAAGCCTTCTGGTTCGGCTGACGCATCCCAGAGCCCGACGATGCCCCCGTCTTTTGCGACAATCCGGACGTTGCGCCGCACCGGCCCGCCCCGGCCGTCGATGAGCCAGCCGGCGCGAATCGTCAGCGCGCCGCCATCGCCGCCGGAAACCCTGATGGACTGCGGCGCCTGCGGCCAAGGCGCCGGCGCGGCGGCTGATGAACGTGGCGTAACCCGGTTGAGTATCCGTGAAAGCAGACTCATGAAAGCAGCATCCGACTGGATAAGCAGGAACGGCAGGATTGAAATTGAATGATTCGGGCTAAAGCGAATGCACCAGGCCTGCCAGCTCCCGGCGCAGGATGTCCATGGCCTTCATAGCGAACATGTGTTTGTTCATCGACCGCCGGCCGTAAGTGTAGTGGAAACGGTAGCCGAACGTCCGGGCCGGGGTGGAAAGCCCGATGCAGACGGTGCCCACCGGTTTCTCGGATGTGCCCCCCGCAGGACCTGCGATCCCGGTGGTGGAAAGTCCGTAGGTGGACCCGGCCAGACGCCTCACGCCCTCGGCCATTTCTTGCGCGGTGTCTTCGTGCACGGCGCCGCTGCGCGCGAGGGTCTCTGCGTTGACCCCCAGCAGGCGCATCTTGGCGTCGTTGGCGTAGGTCACGGTCGACAGCAGGAAATAGTCGGAACTGCCGGGCACGTCGGTCAGGAGACTGGACAGCAGCCCGCCGGTGCAGCTTTCGGCCGCGGCTACAGATGCTTTTTTCTCCCGCAAGAGCCGGCCGACGGCGGCCTCCATGGACTCGCCCGTCTCGGAGAAGAGCACATCGTTGATCCGCTCCCGGGTCCAAGCCGAAGCCGCATCGAGGCGGCCGACAGCCTCGGCTTTAACCGGATCCCTCGTGTAGAGCTTGACCTGGACCTCGGGATACTTGGCGCGCAGGCCCAGCTTGACGCCGGGGAACCGCTCTTCGATCCCTCCCACCCGTTCGCCGGTCAGCGATTCGGTCAATCCGAAGCAGGCAAAGGTCTTGATCAGACGGGTTTCGCGGCATCCGCCCCGCATCCGGTTGATGTGCGGCAGCACGTGGTCCGCCAGCATGCGCTTCATCTCGAACGGCACGCCCGGCAGGAAGAAGAACGCACAGCGACCGATCCGCAGGCGGAATCCCGGTGCGGTGCCGACCGGATTGGCGAGCATGTCCGCGCCCGCGGGCAGAAAAGCCTGCTTCCGGACCGAGGGGTTCATCGGGCGGTTGCGCTGCCGGTAAAACTCCTCGATGGCGGCCAGGGCGGCCGGTTCCATGACCAGCCCTACGCCTGCGGCAGCGGCCGCCGCAGGCGCGGAAAGATCGTCCACCGTCGGTCCCAGCCCCCCGGTGACGACGGCGACATCGGCCCGGCCACCGATCTCCTTCAGGATCCCGGTCAGCCGATCGAGATCGTCCCCGACCCCGTTGAGACGGTCCACGGCGACGCCGGCTTCCTCGAGCGCCTGTGCGATCCAGGCCGAGTTGGAATCGACCAGGGCGCCGGTGCGGATCTCGTCGCCGGTGGCAAGGATTTCAGCATGCATACAGAATTACCGCCTGCTTCGCTCGAAGCATTGACAGGCACATTACCCCGGCGGCACCGCAAGCACGAACATCTCAGGCGTGACAGGCACGTCGGCCCAATACTTCTCGACCAGCACCTGGACCGTGGCGTCTTTCCCGTGGGAGACCACCAGTCGCGACGGCACCCGGTAGCCGCCCACTACCTGCATTTCGAGAAAGTTCGCCTGAAAGACCAGCTTGCCCCAGGAATCGTAAACCTCGGTCTGCCGGGTCTCCGATTTGGCATCGTCGAAGAAGATCTTCTGCCGCACCGACCGGCCGTCCATGAGCAGCAGCACATAGCCCTGGCCGGAGGCAAGCGGCTGGATTGTCGCTTGGGTGTGCTCCTTGATCGGCATCTTGCCGCACATGAGAGCGATGATGTCACTCGCCTGGATCGGGATGGACAGGATCCGTTTGAAATCCGGGTCGCTTGCGCGAATCCGTTTCACGGGTGCACCGGGCTCCTGGCCGTCCTGGTAGTAAAGCCACTCGCCATCACCGGCCATGCGCAGGGCCGGAAAGCTCGCCGCAAACAGCACCACACTCAGTTTCAGCGGCGGCGCCCCGACCCAGGCCATGCGCTCATCGACCTGGACTTTGCCCGCCTGCCGGACCGTCAGCCGCCCGACGCCCTTGAATGTCTTGAGCGCGCGGTTGGCCTGCTGCAGCTTGGCGATCACGCTGAGCGCCTCGGCCGCTGCGGCGGGGTCCTCGGGGACCTCCGGCTGGCTTACCATCACCCCGGTCAGGCTGGCGCACCCGCCGAGAAGCGCCGCCGCCAGCACCGCCAGGAGGATCGCACGCACGCGGCGCCTGTCCGTCGTGCATGCCCGCTTAAAAAAACCATTCCCCTTCAACGGCCGCCCTCCTTCAGCTGCCTGATTTTATTCTGCAGATCTTCCTTCTCCTTGTCTTTCTTCAAAAGCGCTTTCTGGTAGTATTTGAGGGCGTTGGCCTTGTCGTTCAGCCGGAAATAGGCATCCCCGACGTGCTCCATGATCGTGGGGTCGTCGGGGACCAGTTCGTGGGCCTTCTTCAGGTAATCGAGCGCTTTCGTATACTCGCCCTTCTTGTAGTAGACCCATCCCAGGCTGTCGGTGATGAACCCGTCATTGGCCTTGTATTTGAGTGCCTCGATAACCAGCTGTTCGGCCTCGTCCAGATTTTGACCCAGGTCGGCGTAAGTGTAACCGAGATAGTTGAGCGCGTTGGCGTTCTTGGGATCCAGCGCGATGACTTTACGCATCGCAGCGATGGAAGCCTCTTTGTTGTTCTGCTTGTCGTAGACGACACCCAGGCGGAAGTGGTAGTTGGCGTTATCCGGAGCCTTTTCAAGCGCCTGCTTGAGATAACCTTCGGCCTCGCCGAGTCGCCCGGCCTCTTCGCAGATGGTGCCGAGGTAATAGGACAGCTCCGTGTTTTCCGGGTCATTTTCAGCGGCGGACCTCAGCTGCTGCAAGGCCTCATCGGTTTTCCCCTGCTCCTGCAGGATGAAGGCGATGTGTACCACGGCGTCCTGGTAAAAGCGCGACTCGCGCGTCACCAGACGGAACTCGGCCAGAGCTTCGGCACGCTGCTTGAGTCCGAAAAGACTGAACCCCTTGAGGTGATGCAGCTCCGGACTCTGGGGCACCCCCTGCAACATCCCGTTGATGAGGAAGATGGCCTCGTCGTATTTCTTCGGGTCCACGTAGAGTTGAACCAGTTGGAGAACGACCTCGAACTCGCTGGCGCTCTTTTCACCGAGCGACTTGAGGAGGGCGTCGGCTTCGCTTTTCATCCCGGCCTGCCGGTAGAACAGAGCCAGCTCCAGGGAGGCACGGCTGTTGTCGGGGTCGCGCTGGAGGATTTCCTGGTTGACCTTGAGCACGTCCTGTTTTTTCCCCTGCTGCCGGTACAGCTTGAGGAGCTCGAACAGCGGGTCCAGACTGTCGGGGTCGATTTCCGCGCACCGCCGGAACTCTTTCTCCGCCTGGGCCTGATTGCCGCGCGTCAGGTGAAACCGGCCCATGAGAAAATGGCCGGCGTAGGACCTGGGGAAACGCTCAGTCACCTGCTGCAGGACCCGTTCCGCGTTTCCCAGATCGTTCGCCTCCAGGTACAAACCACCTAAAAGCACATAAATTTTTTCCTGGGAGGGATCCAGCCGGATCACCTGCTCGTAGGCTCGGATGGATGCAGCGCTGTCGTTGGCCATCTGCTGGATGCCGCCGTAAAGGATGAGCCCCTTGACGTCGTCGGGGTGCCTGGCCAGCAGCTCCTCGACGAGCCGCCGCGCGTTTTCATTCTCTTTGTTCTGGAGGTATATGGTGGCCAGTTCCCGCTGAAGGTAGGCGGAATCCGGGTCGAGCGCAATCGCCTTGCGGATGAGCAGGATCGCATGGTCGGTCTTACCGCCCGTGCGCGCCTTCTGTGCGGCCATGTAGTAGAAATAGGCATTCTCCGGCGGGGCCACCACGGCGCGCGGCGGGGCCGGCGCAGGGGTGCCGGTAACATGGGTGCAGCCGGCCAGAACGCCGAGAAGGCAGATCAAGGCCATGACCGTGAACAGGTGGCTTTTCATGAGAAGGTTTCCTAATGCCGGGGTAAGACGAGTCACGCAGGCAGAATCGTCACTCCGCGTCGGTGTCTTCAGAATAGGATGCAAAGTCGGGGATCTCGCGTTTTAAAAACTCCCGCATCTTCCGGATGATGTTTTTCTCGATCTGCCGGACCCGTTCCCGGGAGATACCATAGCGGTCTCCGATTTCCTGAAGGGTAACGGGGTTGTCGGAAAAAATGCGCAGTTCAAAAATCTCGATCTCCCGCGGCGACATTTTCTTTCTGAATTCGGTGATCTTGTTGTGCAGCAGGAATTCGATTTCCTTTTTCGACACCTGCTCCTCGACGGACTCGTTGTCCGTGCTGAGAAATTCGATGCGTTCGGTTTCGGAGTCGTTTTTCAGAGGGGCATCCAGCGACACGTCCCAGCTGTCCAGACGCTGGTCCATGTCGACAATTTCCCGTTCCGACACTCCAAGCCGCTCGGACAACAGCTTGGGTTTCGGGTCGAACCCCTGCTCGATCAGCCTTTGCTTTTCCTTTTTCAGCTTAAAGAAAAGTTTGCGCTGGCCCTGGGTCGTCCCGATCTTGACGAGCCGCCAGTTGTCCATGATGAACTTCAGAATGTAGGCCTTGATCCAGAACGAGGCGTAGTAGGAGAATTTGACGTTCTTGTAGGGGTCGAACTTCTTCACGGCCTGCATGAGGCCGATGTTGCCCTCCTGGATGAGATCGAGCAGGTTCTGCATCCACACCCGTTGGAACTCCAGCGCGATCTTGACGACCAGCCTCAGGTTGGCGGTGACCAGCACGTATGCCGCCTCCTTATCGTCCTGCTCCTTGACGCGGGTGCCGAGGTCACGCTCCTGTTCTCGGGTGAGCAGCTTGTAGCGACTAATCTCCGAAAGATACCTCTGCAGCGGGTCGAACTTGACGAGCGCCTTGTCGTCGGATTCCGCCTTTTTCTTCTTGGATAGCTTCTTCTCGGCCTTCTCGACGACGGACGTCTTCCGGGCCGGCGTCGATTTCTTGACCGGCTTCGCTTCCTTGCGCGCCTTCACAGCCGTGTCGGGCTTGCCTGTCTTCGACGCGCTCGCCTGGAACCTGCCAACGGAAGGTGCAGCTTTCGCCGGTTTGCTCTTCGCGGGAGGTGTTACGGCTTCGACTTTTACAGCCGCTCGCGACGTGGAGGTTTGCTTTTTCTTGCCGGACGGCTTAGCCGCCGGGGTTGATGTCGGCCGTCTGCCTGGAGCGGAACCGGCTTTTTGAAATTTTCCAGCCTTTTTCGGGCGTGCCTTGACTTCAGGTTTAACTTTAGGTTTGGCTTTAGGTGCCGCGGCGGCTTTGGGCTTAGGCTTGGGCTTGGGTGCGGCGACGGCTTTGTGCACAGGCTTGGGCTTGGGTGCAGCGGCGGACTTAGGTTTCTTCCTGGTTTCCGGCTTCTTTTTCTTGGCCTCTTTTTTCATCAGGCTGCCCGTATGGTCAGAATGTTAAACAAATAGAACGCCGGCGGAAGCGAATGGCTATGGACAGCGTCTTGGACATGTGTTAAAAAAAACGGCGCTATGCGCCTGTAGCTCAGCTGGATAGAGCAACGGACTTCTAATCCGTAGGCCGGGGGTTCGAATCCCTCCAGGCGCGCCATGATATCAGGGTGTTAGGTGCCCTCGTGGAAAGAGCAAACGCGCAACGGAGGAAACATAAAAACATCCGCTGCGCCCTCGGCCCTTACCGCAAACCATCCCTGCGCTTTCTACCTCGCCGACGCCATACGTTGCGGAAAGGTCTCTTGCGCTGACGACGACAGCTGCTTCCGGGACCACGTCCAGCGTTTCATCGGGAGCAGGAAACCTTTCGACGTCACCCCGGACCACGTCGTCGACTGCCTTCCATCTAATCGCTCACCCGCAACTCGTTTAGAAGTCATAACACTTATTCGAGCTCTTTTCAACTGGTCGAAGCGTCGAAGACTGTTCAAAGGAATGGAAGAGAATTTGCCCTCCACCACCGGTGTGTGACTGCAGCTTCCAAAGAGTAGTGATAAAGGGCCAAGAGGGATTGACTTTAAACACTGCTATGGGATATGTGACTTAACTATACTATATCCGTAGAAAATTATAATGAGAATTTCCGTTTCAACGATCGGCCGGCCGTGCCCCGACGCAAACCCGCTGCTTCAGCATTCCCCGATCCCCCAAAACCATGAAAGATGGCAGTGATGATTGAATTCGTCAAGATGATTTCGGTCCTGGTGGGCGCCATCATGCTGGGTAACTGGTTTCTTTCCGAATTCAGGAAAACGCGTCTGAAAAAGCTGCCCTGGTACGCGGCCTACCTGACCACTCCGGGGTTGCTCGTTCTGGCGGCCCTGACACTGCCGGTCATCTATTGGCTCGTTCGCGGCTGAGGTCGCCGATCGGGCTGTTGAGGAAGTTGCTGCCCAAATCCCCCAACTCCCTTTGCCAGAAGCTATCTCAAAAATGCATCTGACAGCGCGATGGCGGCGTAGCCCGCCTCTGAAAGCTGCTCACAACCTGCCGCAGCTGCGCTTTTTATCGGCGCGCGCCCTGCCCTCGGCTGTGATCTGCTTTTTTTAAGATGACTAAAGGGGGTATCGGGGGATTTCGCCCCACATAGGTTGGCGCAGCGCGTCACAACCCGCTTTTGCGAAGCCACCTATACCGACTCAAGAAAGCGCTTGGCTTGGTATTCAAACTCCCGGCTCTCGACGTCCACCGTGCGGTGGGTTTTCTCGTCCGCGACGAACACCGTCACGTGACCGCCGCCGCCGGCAAAGGATACGCAGCAGTCTTGAAGGCCTGTCTGCTCCAGCCCTTCTCCGCCTTCGCCAAAAAACTCGGATGCCCGGCGGATGATTTGCTCCGCCGTCAGCCGGGATGTTTTTTCGATTCGAATCATCCGGTGTCCCTCCTTCCGCCTGTTAGCGTTTGAACCCGGAGCCCTCGCCAGAAAGCGACGGTTGTCACCCGTTTTCCGGGTAACCTCATAATAAGTCCTGTATGGTGACGGGCAAGCCGCCGGTATTTCCCTCAAGCGCTCGGCCAAAACGGCCGATAATGCAGTATGCGTCAGATGCAATACTTCCGCAGCGCCCTACCATCACACAGGAGGCGATCATGGGAACCGACAACATCGTCTTTTTGGAAAATCTGGAGTGGTTTGATGAGAGCGGCAAGGAGCTCGTACACCGGCTCCCGGAGCAGGGGTCCGGGGAGATCAAGTACGGCGCCCAGCTCACCGTGCGGGAGAGCCAGGCCGCCGTGTTCTTTTACAAAGGCAAGGCGGTGGGTGTCTTCGGCCCCGGTCGCCATACCCTGAAAACCGGCAACATCCCCATCCTGACCAAAATCGCCAGCATCCCCTGGGCCATGCAGAGCCCCCTGCGGGCCGAGGTGTATTTCGTCAACCTGAAAGTGTTCACCAACCTTAAATGGGGGACCCGCGACCCCGTAGCCTACAAGGATGCGGAGCTGGGGCTGGTGCGCCTGCGGGCCTTCGGCGTGTTCAACCTCCAGGTGGCCCAGCCGGTCCTGCTCATCAACAGTCTGATCGGCACCCAGGGGATTTACACGACCGCGCAGGTCGAAGAGTATCTCAACAGCGTGATCGTGTCGCGCTTCAACGACTATATGGGGCAGACCCTCGACTCGCTTCTCAACCTGCCGGCCAAATATGACGAATTGTCCGAGGGCCTGAGCAAACGCCTGGAGGAGGATTTCAGCCATTTCGGGATTCGCCTGGCCCAGCTCTACATCAATTCCGTAACACCGCCGCCCGATGTCCAGCAGGCGATCGACGACCGCAGCCGCATGGGCGTATTCCAAGACATGGAGAAGCTCATGCAGATGAAGGCGGCCATGGCCATGGAAAAAGCCGCCGGAGGCGAAGCCGGCTCCGGCACCGGAATGGGCACCGGTCTGGGCCTCATGCTGCCGGCCATATTCGCCCAGTACTTCGGCGGCCAGAAAACCGGCGGCCGGCCGGGTGAGGCGGCGCCGGAGGCGGCCTGCCCGGAATGCCGCAGCAGTGTCCCCGGAGACTCCAAGTTCTGCCCGCAGTGCGGGCATCAGCTGGTCGTGTTCAGTCAGTGCTCCCGCTGCGGCAAGAACCTGGCGCCGAACGCGAAGTTCTGCCCGCGCTGCGGCCTTACGACGGAAACCGCGCCCCAGAAAAAATTCTGCCCGCATTGCGGCTCCGAAAACCTGGCCGACTCCATCCACTGCAATGATTGCGGGGAGAAACTGTAACGGCTTCGCAACCCGGCCGACTTCGGCGTTGCGCTTTGTCTCGCCGGCGCTGCGCGCGTACTTCAAGCACGCCTCGCGCCGCGGCGTTCTCACGCTTTGAATTTGGCGCGTCCTGTAAGCCGTTCGAACTCAGACGATTGAATCTTGCAACCAGCGCCGTGTAACGAAACGCACCATGACCACCTTTCAAATCGAGAATCAGTGCCCGCAGTGCGGGGCTCCGGCCAATCTGGAAGAGACCGACCGGCTCTTCGCCTGCCCGTTCTGCCGGGTCACATCGCTGCTGCTGACGCGCGACTATTTCCGCTACGTCCTGCCTGCCCGGAACCCTGTGGGCAAGGACCTGGTTTACGTCCCTTACTGGCGTTTCAAGGGGATTCTGCTGTTCAGCCTGCCGGCCGGGATCGAATACAAGTTCATCGATGTGAGCCATTGCGCGACCGATGCGTCCCCTATCCCGGCGACCCTGGGCCTGCGCAGCCAGGCCCTGAAACTGAAATTTGTGACCCCCGAGATGCCGGGGCGATTCGTTCGGCTGGCCCGGTCGTTCGATGACACGCTGGCGGCCTTCAACCGGCGCTTCAGCCAGGCGCTGCCCCGGCCCATCCTGCACTGCGCTCACCTCGGCGAATCCATGAGCCTGATGTACTCCCCGTTTTATGCGACGGACCAACTCTACGACGCGGTGTTGGACAGACCGGTAACGGCAGCCGGCGGCGGGTTCCCCGATACGGGGCTCGCGGGCGGGCGGCCGGATTGGGGCGTTCGATTCGTTGCGGCATTGTGCCCCGCCTGCGGCTGGGACCTGGAAGGCGCGCGCAACACGCTCGCGATGTTCTGCCGGAATTGCCAGTCGGCGTGGTATCCCGCCGGCGAAGCGCTCGCGCAGGTCGAATCCGCCTGTCTGGAAGACACAGTTGAAGCCGGCATCTATTTCCCGTTCTGGCAGATCACGTGCGACCTGTCGGCTATCGGCCTGAAATCCTATGCCGACCTGGCGCGGATCGCGAACCTGCCGAATGTCGTCGACCGTACCGCCGGGCTGAGGGAGTTCCGATTCTGGACCCCGGCATTCAAAATCCGGGCACAGGTGTTCATGCGCCTGGCGGAGAGCCTCACGCTCCTTCAGGCACAGGACCGCGTGGCGCCGATGCTGCCCCCCGGCCCGCATCACCCGGTGACACTTCCTGTCGAGGAGGCCTGCGAGAGCCTCAAGGTGGTGCTGGCGGCGTTTTTCAAGCCGCGGCGGGTCCTGCCCGAGATGCTCCCGGCCCTGACCATCCGGCCGATGCAACACACCCTGACGTATCTGCCCTTCATTGAAGACCAGCACGATTTCATCCAGCCGCAAACCCGGCTGGCCATCAACAAAAACCTGCTCAGCCTATCGCGCAGTCTGTAGGATTTGTTTCGACCGGTCGGGTGATCCTGACGCGGGTCCCTTCACCCGGCTGTGTGTATATGTTAATAACACCGCCGCAGATCTCGGCCCGCTCCTGCATGCTTCTCAACCCGAAACCGGTCAATTGGTCCTTCCGGTCGAAGACTTCGTTCAAATCGAAGCCGCATCCATTGTCCTCCACCTCGAATTCGAAATGGGTCACACTCTTCTTTAACCGGATGCAGATCGTATCGGCCCGGCTGTGCCTGGCTGCATTGGTGACCGCCTCTTGCATCACACGATAGACCACGATTTTAAAATCTTCGGGAATCTCGTGCTCCTCCACTTCAAACTGCCTGACCAGGCGGATATCGCCGTAACGCTGCCGGAATTGCCGCGTGTACCAGTCGATGGTCGCCAACAGCCCCAGGTCGTCCAGCATCAGCGGCCTCAGGTTCGCCGAAATGCGTTTGGTTTCCTTGATCGCGTCCGCCAGATGCGAGACGATCGTATCCAGGGGCGCCGCCCCGCCGCCCGGAATTTTTGCCGCCTGCTCGGCCGCATCTTCCAACGCGAACTTGATCGCCGCGAGGCTGCCGCCGATGCTGTCGTGGAGCTCGCGCGCTACATTGCGCCGGTCCGCTTCCAATGCTTCCAGGCTCTTGCGCGAAAGCGCTTGCAGATGACGCTGGGCGTCCTTCAACCGCGCCTCCATCTCCTGCCTCTCGGAAATGTCCTTGCAAATCGTAGCCACAAAGGCAACTTTGCCGGATTCATCCGTCAAGGGAAACGCCGTCAAAAGGGACGGAATTACCCGCCCGGACCTGGCTTTTCGAATACCCTCCCAGTTACGGATTTCTTTGCCGGCGCTGCAGCGTTCCCGCAGCTGCGCGGCCAGGTAATGGCGTTCGGGCAGAAAGAGCGTGTTAACAGGCTTGCCGATCAGTTCCTCCCGGCTCCATCCGTAAACAGCCTCCGCCTCCCGGTTCATCTCGACGACCATCCCCGACAGGTCCTCGATGATGATCGGGTCGGCGGCGTCCATGAACACACGCGAGAGCTGGTGCAGCTGGGTCTGGATCTTTTTGCGCACGACGATTTCATTCCGCAACGCCGCCACGCTGTCTTCCAGCTCCAGGGTTCGTTCCCGGACGGTTTCCCCCAGTTCTTCGTTGGCCTTCCGAAGCGCTTCTTCACTGCGGCGCAGCGCTTGCTCGTTCTGAATACGCACCATGGCCACCGCCACCTGGTCGGTCACCGCCTTCATCAGCGCGAGGTCATCCGCGCTGAAGGTTTCCCGGCTGCGGGTGCCGAACGACAGCGTGCCGAGCACCCTGCCGTCCACTCCTATCAGCGGGTGACAGGCATAGGCCTTGACGCCGTATGACTTCACCAGCTCGGTGCGCACGTCGGGTGTTATGCCGATGTGCTCCGCCACGATGCGCCGGCCGTCGCGGGCTACGCATCCGCAGACGGCCACACCGTAGTCCAACCACTCGATGCGACGGGCCTCTTCATCGGAGATGCCCGCCCAGGCGTTCAGACGCAAACGGGCTGCCGCTTCGTCCGCCACCAGGAAATTGAAGAAGCAGTGACAGTCCAAGTGTGCCATGACCCGGCCGGCAAGATCCCTGACATGGGCCTGTGGATCCCCGGTCGTCAAGAGCTGCTCAGCCGTGTTGGCGAGCAGCCGGAACCGGGCTTCGCTCTCGCGCGATGCCTTTTCGGCCTTTTCGCGGGCGGTGACGTCGGCAGCGATGCCCGTGAGGCGGTTCAACCGTCCCGCGGCATCGAAGAAACCGAGGCCGGTTTCCTCCAGGGTGGCGACTCGGCCGTCGGGTCTCACCAGGCGGTATTTCGTAATGTAAGACGGGGCATCCGGAGTGAGCGCGCGCAGCGCGGCGACGAAATGTTCGCGGTCGTCCGGGTGGACGCGCTGGCAAAAATTCTCACCGGAGTCGTGGATTGCCTCGTGCCCGTTCAATCCGAGCAGCGGCCCGCACTCCTCCGAGCGGGTGACCTCGTCGGTGATCGGGTTCCACTCGAACGCAAAGGAACGGCTGACCTGGAGCGCCTGGCGCAGGCGCAGCTCTCGTTTGCGCAACGCATCCTCGGCCCGTTTGCGCTCGGTGATGTCACGAACCATGCTGACCAGGGTCCGCGTGCCGTCGATGGTTGCGACCTGGGAACTGACCTCTACAGGAAAGGTGTTGCCGTCTTTCCGCCGGTGGCTCGTCTCGAAAAGAATGCCTTGGCGGTTGGCTTCGTCCATCTGATCTACGGTTTGCGCCAACGTTCCGGGCGCACGCAGGTCCTGGATGGTCAGGCTCAACAGTTCCTCCCGAGGGTAGCCGTAACCCGCGACGGCGGCGGCATTGGCCTCCAGGATGCGGCCGTTGTCGAGCTGAATGTGGAGGATGATGTCGCGGCTGTTTGCGGACTCGAGGCAGTAATCGGCCGCAGCCGCCCTCACGTCCAGGCCTTTCTTTACCGCTGTGCGGATGCCAACCATGAATGCCGACAGGAGATAGAGATGGCCGAGGCTTATGGACAGGCGTCCCGTCCAGCTGAGAATGCTTCCGGGAACGGCAATGGAAACACCGACAAGCCCCATGGCGATGAGGCCGAGCCCTAAACCGTAACAGCGCAGCGACAGGCTGCCCCGCCGGGTGGCATTGCGGATAAGAAAGGCGGCAGCTACGGTCAACATAGCAGCCGACACCGTGAGGACAAGCTGCCGCACCGGGGTCGTTCCCTTGCCCGGTATGTAAAACGCCGGGGCCAGGTCGTACTGCGCCGCAGCCCAGAAAAACCCCGTGAGCGCCAGGACTCCCAGGAAAGCGGATGCCGCCTTGACAACGGTCGGATCCGGCTTGCCAACCCTTGGCTGACCTACGTGCAGAGCCGCCGCGAGATGGAAAATAGAGGCGCAAAAAACGCCGAGATTTTGCACGGCGACCGCGTGGTTCGAGCCTTGGGCGCCTCCAACGGACAAGCTCGAAAGCAGAAAAGACGAGCCCATGGCGACGAACCCGCACCCGGCATAGAGCATCTCGGGCAAGCCGCTTGCCAGATAGCCACGCAACGCCAGCGCGGCCACCCAAGCGGATACGCCTGCGACAACCAGCGTATTTAGAAGCAGCGTCAGTGCAGGGTTTTCATAGCTGACGTCCACCAAGCCTTGAAACCAGATGAAACTCAAGGTCAATGCGACAGCCGCATATACGGGCAGCGCCGTCGCCCTGTCGATCCAAGCGGGCCCAACGGTTTCAGCCGCGAGTGTCTCCATCTCCAAAACGCCCCCTTCGCCGCAGACACTTCCTGCGGTGATTTCATAAGGAGCCCGCCGGGTGGCATGTTCCGAAGCGGTGCAGGATCTGAACTGGTGAATTAACGGTGAGATAGTACGTGATGGCTGCTCTTTTTGGCAAGGGAATTATCAAAGCGGATGGATGTGGCGGTCGCTCGCCTCGGACCGCAGCGGGAACGCTAAAATGGACCGTTCTGCAAATCGTCGAATAAGATACCTCCCGCAGCCGCTTGAATCGCGGGCGTCTACTCCAGCATCTGCTCTTCGGGCGGGACCTGCCGGGCGCGCCTCAGGGCGGGATGGCGCTCGAGAAAGCGGACGCACGCGTTCCATCGCAAGACAGCGTCATCGTTGCCGGCCAATCTCAGCGATAGAGCGTGGTCGTAATGTCCCATGGCTTTTTGAAACCACTCATATGCCAGGGTCCCTGACCCCGGTCCACCGCGGTCGAGGTGCGCCTTGGCGCGGCGTTCGCAGACAATCCCCTCGTAATACCTTCGGCAATACTCGCTTTCCAGCCGCGCGATGACGCCACGAGCCTCGGTGAACTGCGGTTCCAGCTCGCGCCTGAACTGGTCGGTCAGGGCCAGCAGCAGGGTAATCAACGCCTTCTGGTTGTCCGGCTCGATGTCCAACACGTCCCGGCAGATGCTTTCCGCCTCGCCGGGTTCGTTCAGGAACCGATAGCAGCTCGCTTTTTCGAGCGCGGCTGGAATTGCAGCCAGCGATACGCTTTTCAATTGGACCATTTCAGCCTCCGTCCTCCCTCAGGCATGCGCGTCTCCCTTTTTTAGAAGCCGCTTGATCTGCCCGAGGCACTTGGTGACCGGGATGCCCTTCGGGCAGACCTCGGTGCACCACCACATGGTCTTGCATCCCCAGATCCCGTCATCGTTGTCCAGCGCCTGCAGCCTCTCCAGGGTGAGGGTGTCGCGGGAATCACAGACGTACCGAAAGGCCCGCAGCAAGGCGGCCGGCCCCAGGTAGGCCGGGTTGACCCGCGTGATCGGGCAGGTCGCCGTGCACGCCGCACATAGAATGCAGCGCAACGCCGGTTCGACGAACTGTTGGTTTTCGCTGTTCTGCAGACGCTCTTTTTCGGGGTTTTCCCCGGCGGTGACCAGATAGGGCCGCACCGCGCGATGTTTTTCGAAGAACGGCCGCAAATCGACAATCAGGTCCCTGAGCACTTGAAAAACGGGCAGGGGTTCGATCACGAAATTGTTGGCAGTCTTGAAATCCCGCACCAGTTTCTGGCAGGCGAGCGCCACGTGGCCGTTGATGACCATGGCATCCGAACCGCAGATCCCGTGGGCGCAGGACGCACGGTAGGCCAAGGTGGGGTCCTGCTCCCAGCGGATCCGGTTCAGGCAGTCGAGTATCTTGTCGGCGGGCTCGGCCGAGACGACATAGTGCTGGTACCGGCTTTGCCGGTCTGCCGCGGGATCGAAACGGAAGACTGCGAACGTGCACTGCATTTCAATATGTCCTTTCCCGGGGCTCGAAGCGGGTGATGGCAACCGGTCTCGAGAATATCTGCGGCGCTCCCCCGCTCAGGTGGACCATGGTATGGTGGAGGAATTTTTCGTCGTCGCGCTTCGGAAAATCCTCGCGCCAATGGGCCCCGCGGCTTTCCCCCCGGTACAGGGCCCCGAGGGTGATGACCTCCGCCAGATCGAGCATTTGGCCGAGTTCGATGGAATCCAGCAGGTTCCGATTGAAGCATTTACCCTTGTCCAGGATCGCTATGCGCGCGCAGCGTTCCTTCAGTTCCCTGATGTTCGCCAGTGCGGCCTGCAAACCTTTCGCATGTCGAAAAACGGAGACGTGCTCCATCATCGTGTGCTGCAATTCGGTCATGACGGCGCCGATCTGTTCCGGACCTTCGATCGCCAGGAGTTCGGCCATGCGCGATTCGGCCTTTTTCCGGAATGCGTCGGAGGGCTTCGGCGCCTTGACCGTCTGAATGAAATCGCGTATGGCGCCACCCGTCCTCCGGCCGAACACCAGCGTGTCCAGCAGGGAATTGCACCCCAGGCGATTGGCGCCGTGCACAGACACGCAGGCGCATTCCCCGGCGGCGAACAGCCCGGGCAAGGGCGTTGCGCCGGCGTCGACGACCACCTCCCCGTCGGCGTTGGCGGCAATGCCTCCCATCATGTAGTGGCAGGTCGGGTGGACCGGTATCGGCTCCCTGGCAGGGTCGACGCCCGCATAGGTTTTAGCGAACCCGGCAATTTCCGCCAGCTTGTGGCCGATGACGTCCTGCCCCAAGTGGGTAAGATCCAGGTGCACAAAGTCTTTGCCGTCGATCCCGCGCCCGGCGCGGATCTCTTCCAGGATGCAACGCGACACCATGTCCCGGGGGGCCAGGTCCTTGATGACCGGGGCGTAGTGTTCCATGAACCGCTCGCCTTTTGCATTTCGCAGGACCCCTCCTTCTCCGCGGGCGGCCTCGCTGATGAGAATCCCGAGCTTGTAGATTCCGGTGGGGTGGAATTGCACGAACTCCATGTCCTCGAGGGGCGCACCGGCCCGGTAAGCCATGGCCATCCCATCGCCGGTCGAGGCGAGCGCATTGGAAGTGACCTTGAAGATCCTGCCGGCCCCCCCGGTGGCCAGCAGGACCGCCTTGCTGTGGAAGCCGACGATGGCACCGGTTGCCAGTTCATATGCCACGACACCTGAACAGCTGCTCCCGTTGATCATCAGCGACAGCACGTGGTATTCATCGAAGAAGTCGATGCCCTTGCGCAGGCTTTGTTCCCAGAGGGTATCCAATATGACCCGGCCCGTGCGGTCCGCTGCGTAGCAGGCCCTCTTCACGGGTGCTTTCCCGAAATCGCGGGTGTGGCCGCCGAAAGCCCGTTGAGCGATCCTACCGTCCCGGGTGCGGTTGAACGGTACCCCCAGGTGCTCCAATTCGTAGATGGTGCGCGGGGCGTCCTTGGCCATGACCTCGATGGCATCCTGGTCCCCGAGATAATCGCTGCCCTTGACCGTGTCGAACATGTGCCATTCCCAGCGGTCTTCCTCCTCGTTGCCGATGGCGGCACCGATGCCGCCCTGGGCGGCTCCGGAGTGGGACCGCGTGGCGAAGACCTTGCTGATCACGGCCACCCGCGCCCGCCCCGCCAATTCGATGGCTGCTCGCAGGCCTGCCAACCCGGCGCCAACGATCACGGCGTCATAGTGTCGATCCATCGCGAACCTCGCATGCAGGGACCCGCTCCGGCCGTCGGGCGACGCGGCCCGACTGGGCCCGGGAAACAAATTTGCGCAAGGACACCAAGCGCTGTCGGTTCGACCACACCCATCCGGCGCCGTGCATCCGGACCAACTCTCTCACGTGAGTTCGCTCGACGGACGAATCAAAGCCCGGAGGCGTCAATTCGCTGCGCAAGCTGCCGTAGAGATCCAGGGGGTCTTTCCAGGCTTCCGGGAATTGTTCCCGGCTGACCAAGGGCCTTACAGTGCCCCACCTCCTGCATAACGTGGGGCCGGCTCCAGCACAAATCCGTTGCATGGGGCCTCCTTTCGGGATTCCCGCCGCAGCATGCCGTCTGCTCTTGCCGATGCGGTACATATACGCTACAAGTAACCTGCACCGATCCCAAATGAAGCTATCTCAAAAATGCACCCGACAGTCGATGAAGGCGTTGCACGCCTCTGAAAAACGTTCACCACCTGCCGCGGTTGCGGCACTTTTTCGTCGGCGTGCGCCTTGCCCTCGGCTGTGATCTTTTATTTTCGAGATGGCTTCATGGTTGAGCACGCTGCTCCATTTCGCTTCCGAACCTACTCTAAGTGGGGGAACCGGATAAATGGGGTTGATCCTGTATTTTTCTTCGAGGTGCGTACGACTGGAGGAGTGGGTTTGCCTGTTGCAGCGTATTGTGTTAAAAGCAAGGGAAACCCGGTTTGGGTCGACCGGGTACGCTTGATTTAGCCGCCGGAATTTAGAGGAAGCTCTAGCAGGGAGATTTCCGCCATGGAACCGAAGAAGCAGATCTTCATCGTCGAGGATCACCGGCTGTTCCGAGAAGGCCTCAAGGCCATTCTGGCGCCCGGACCGGAATACGAAATCATTGGAGAAGCCGAGGATGGGCTGGAAGCCGTCCGGTTGATTCGGAAATCAAAACCCGACCTCGTGTTGCTGGACCTCTCCATGCCCCGGATGAACGGATTCTCGGTGCTGCGGGAAATCAAGGGGGCGATGCCCGACGTTAAAATCCTGGTCCTGAGCATTCACGAATCCGACCAGTACGTGCTGCAGGCTTTCGACGCCAAAGCGGACGGCTACGCCATAAAAGACTCCAGCCGCGAGGAGTTGCGGATGGCCATTCGCAACGTGCTGGAGGGCAAGAAATACATCAGCCCGGGCATTGCCGACAGTGTCCTGGAAGGCTACCTGGACGGGCGCAAAACACTGAAGAGCAAAAGCTCCCTCGACACGGTGACAGAGCGCGAGAAGGAGGTTCTGAAGCTGCTGGGGGAAGGCTGCCAGAACAAGGAAATCGCCGATCTGTTGAACATCAGCGTGAAAACCGTCGAAAAGCACCGTGCCAACATCATGAGCAAGCTGGACCTCCACAATGCCGCCGCCCTTACCGCGTTCGCCTTCGAGCACGGCCTGATCTCCTCCAAGACGTGACGGCAGATACGGCCGTCGCCGCACCCCGGCTGTCCGTCGCGCCCGAACCGGCTTTGATTTCGGCATCCTGCCGCGATCATCTCGCCTGAAAGCCGCTCCCACGGAAAAAGCGACTTGCTTGTGCCATCGGTTGTCGAAAAGGGCTTTGAAAGTCTATTGCGCGAAACGCCGGCGTCACCGCGCCTCCAGGCAGAAGGCGGCGAGCTGCATCGAGTGATAATCCAGATTCACATCCTGCCAGCCCAGGTAATGCAATCTCGCGTTCACTTCAGGCAGGGTCACATCGGGTAATTCCCGCAGAAGCCTCTCCATTTCCCGCAGAAAACCAGCCATGTGAGCCTGATCCACGCCCTGTCGTTCCAGCCTTGCTGCCAGCAGAGTCCTGAGGTTCCAACCCATGTGGACGGTGGAGGCATCGTGAGCCGCCTCACTCGGAGTGCTTTGGATGGATTGCACAGCTCACCTCCTTTTCGGGGTTGTTTGTCGGTGCAGTTTCCCTCAAGTGATACCCATGCCGGTTGTAACGATAGCCGACCGTACCATTCCTCACAATACATGCAATCCTGTATTCTTCGATTCCGCGGCTCGATCCACACTCCTGCGGGCCAAAACCACGCGCATTCCCATGCACCACTTCCGCATCCGGCCTGCAGCCGCTCCATCCGGATAATGTCTACGGTTTCAGTAGGTAAAAATGGGGTGCGGACCCCATACCATCTCAAAAACCGATAGGGTAAAGTTGCAGCATCATCAGTTGCATGACTGGAAGCTGAACCGAGTTAAAAACAGTAGCACGATTTAATCCTGTTGGGGGGTTATGCAACACGCTTCAAACGATTTGAACGCTCACGTTCGCCCGGGCCGAACAGCCCGGACGAATTCTTTATCAGATACCCGCTTGCATTCCGATTTGCATCCCGAACTCCCTCCTCAACCTTTTGGTGCGGTGCGTCGTGCACCATCCGCGCAATCTGCGAACCGTGCGTACGAGCAACCCGCAACGTCAGGGGAGATGGTCCGGTGTTCCGCGTTGACACCCCATATTTATTCCACATCTACAGGAGGTCGTAACATGAAGGG
>JACRCN010000071.1 GCA_016219005.1 Deltaproteobacteria bacterium | reverse complement strand
TTATGATTGGGCAACCGGTCTTCGCAATATGACCTTGTGAGGCTCAGGCCGTCACCCATAGATGAATGGAAGCTTCTTCCCATGGCTGCCGAAGTATGCACGGAGAACGTAAGACTTGACTTTATTCATAGATGAAACCGCTCCCCCTCATTCCGGTCGGCGCCGAATCACTCCAGCTTGCGTGTGCGGGTTCTTTTGCCGTCATCCCGTGACGACAAAGACGCGCACCTCTTTGGGGCCGTGGGCGCCGTGGACCATGATGGCCTCGATGTCTCCCGTCTTGCTGGGGCCCGAGATGAAGGACATGTAGCGGGTCAGCCCCTCCTGCCGGAAATTCTCGTCCCACTGGAGCAGTGCGAACAGTTCCTTCATGTCGGCAACGACCTGATCCAGCGTGACGACGGCCACGTGGATGGACGGCACGAGCGCAACCGTCCGGGGCTGACCGGGGCGGTTGCGCAGGACGATCGTCGCGGTGTCGGCCAGGCAGAAGTCGGCTGCGGTGACGCCGATGTAGGAGGCGACGATCTGGCGGCGCTGTTCCTCCCGCTCCTTACGGCTGCATTCGGGGTCGTCGGGGCACGCGAGCGGCGCCGTGACGAAAACGGGAACCGCGAGGTCTCCCAACACCCGGGGCAGGTTCAAGCGTTCGATCAGGGGATGGCTCCAGACGGCGACTTGCTTGACGTCTCCCCATTCCGGGCTTCTAGCCTGGATCAGGTCCGCGATGCCCGCCGCAACGGCAGCCTCGTCCGGCAGGGCATGGACATGCAGGTTGATCTGCTTGGCCGCAGCCGTCAGCCGGTCGAAGAGTTTTTCCCGCTCCGGCGCCGTGCGGCGGCGCACGCCCTCGCAAAGCGCCAGCGCCGCAGCCGACGGCGCCTGCGGGAACAGGCCCTGGCCGTCCCGCGCGACACCCGGCGCATGCCCCAGCGCTGCCCGGATCCGGCGCATGAACTTTTCCTGATTCGTCGTGTTCATCTCATTGCCAACCCTCTTCGTGCAGCCTATCCCCCCGACCCAATAGACTCGATCGGCTCTAAATTCCCTTGCGCCATTTCTCCATGAAACTCTCTTCAGCCAGCGGGTGAAGATCCCGGCTCAGGGTCCAGCCCTGCATGGGAGGCGGCAGGCGGCGGATCATGCCGCTCTCCTGGGGGAGGAATTTTTGACCGCCGGCTACGATCTTCAGGCCGATCTCGTACAGCCGGCGGTGGCGGATGAGCCAGGACCAGACGCGGTAGGCCAGGCCTTCGGCCCGGCTGGCCGGCTTTACCTGCCAGACCGCATCCCCGTATGCCAGCTTTTCCCGCAGCGCGAGGAGCATGCGCGGGATATCGATGTTGACTGAGCAGTTGTCCATGCAGGCCCCGCAGAGGGTCTCCCCCAGGCAGAGGTGCTTGGCCCGGTTGATGCCCGTCAGCAGCGGGGTCACCACCGCCCCGACGGGCCCGGAGTAGGCAAACCCGTAAGCGTGCCCGCCGATCTTGCCGTAGACCGGGCAGGCGTTCAGGCAGGCCGCGCAGCGGATGCAGCAGAGCATTTCGCGGAACTGCGGATCGGCCAGCATCCGGCGGCGGCCGTTGTCCAGGATCACCAGGTGGAACTCCTCGGGGCCATCCGCATCCTCCGGCCGGCGCGGCCCGCCGATATAGCTCACATACACGCCGATGTTCTGCGCCGCCGCTCCGCGACACATGAGCCGCAGGATGATCTCGTATTCGTCCAGGCGGGCGACGATCCGTTCCATGCCCATGAAGGCCACGTGCACCCGCGGCAGGGTCGTCGCCATGCGGATGTTGCCCTCATTCGACACCGTGGTGATGTGGCCGGTTTCGGCGCAGGCCTGATTGCAGCCCGAGGTCCCCATGTCGGCCGTCAAAAACTTCTCCCGCAGCGCCTGGCGGGCGGCCTGGGCCAGCTCGGGCGGGTCGGTGGTGCGGCGGATGCCAAGCTTCTGGACAAAGAGGTCGGCGATCTCATGGCGGGTCTTGTGGATGGCCGGGGCGATGATGTGCGAGGGCGTCTCGCCGGCGAGCTGGATGATGTATTCCCCAAGGTCGGTCTCGACCACCTCGATTCCCGCAGCCTCGAGGGCCGGGTTCAGGCCGATCTCTTCCGTCACCATGGACTTGCCCTTGACGACCCGGTGCACGTGGTTGCGGCGGGCCACCGCCAGGCAATAGTCCACGGCCTCCTGGGCGGTCTCGGCAAAGTACACCTGACCGCCGTTGCCCCGGATCTTGGCGGCCAGCGTCTCCAGGAGGACATCCAGGTTTTCAATGGCTTTCTCCCGGATAGCGTGGGCCGTGCGGCGCAGCTCCGGCCCCTCGGGCAACCGACGATAGGCCTCTGCGGCCCCGCGACCATATCGATCCTGCAGGAAAACCAGGGCTTTCTGGAGCACCGGGTCGGCGATGCCTTTTTTGGCTTCTGGGATGTATCGTTCGGTCGTAATGTCGGACATGGCGATCAGGGTCCAAGGGGGCTAAGGTTCAGGGGTTCACGTGCAACGCTTCTCAAACGAAACGGCGAAAAAGCGGGCCTCTGGCGGCTTCACTCGTGACGCATCACGCGTTACTCCCGGTTGGCCAATATCTGTGCAATGTGCATGGTTTTGATCGGCAACCCCCGTCGGCTGACGGCGCCGGAGATGTTGAGCAGGCAGCCCATGTCGCAGCCGACCACCGTGTCCGCGCGGGCGTTGACGATGTGGTCCACCTTGTCGTTCACCATAGCCCCGGAGATTTCCGGATACTTCACCGCAAACGCCCCGCCGAACCCGCAGCAGTAGTCGGAGTTCTTCATTTCCACGAACTCGGCGCCGTCCACCCGGCGCAGCAGCTTCCGGGGTTGCTCCTGCACGCGGATGCCGCGCAGCAGGTGGCAGGAATCGTGGTAGGTGATCCGGCCGTTGTATCGGGCTCCCACGTCCTCCACCTTCAGGACATCGACCAGGAATTCGGTGAACTCGTAGGTCCGGGAGGCGATGGCTTCAGCCCGCTCGCGCCAGCGCGGCTCATCGCAAAAAAGCTCGGCATAGTGGTGGCGCACCATGTTCACGCATGAACCGGACGGCGAGACGATGGTTTCGGCATTCTCGAATATCTCGATGAACCGCCGGGCGGCCACACGCGCCTCGCGCCGGTACCCCGAGTTAAAGGCCGGCTGGCCGCAACAGGTCTGGTTCGTCGGGCAGTCGAGCTCAAGCCCGAGGCGGCGCAGGACGCTGACCATGGCCTCGCCCGCTTCGGGCACAACGGCGTCGACCAGGCACTGGATGAATAGGGTGATGGTTCCTCTGGGCATGAGCTTCCCGATCGTCATGGAATCACGCGCCGCAGACCGTGAAGCGCGCGGTCATCATGTAACCCGTTTCGCTGAAATAATCCAGCAACAATCGAACACGGCACCCACAGGCTTTCGTGGCGGCGGCCGCTGTGATATGATTCATTCTGTCAGAGCCGCTCTGCTTCGAACGACCACCATTTCGCTTGGACGGACAACCATGAACGAAAACCAGTCCGCGCTCATTCAACTGGTCGACAAGATCGAGCAACTGGGCCAATTCCAGGACAAGATCGAATTTCCGGCCAGCAACAAACAGATCTGGGACGTTTTTCTGGAAGACGTCCAGGCCCTGATCGAACTCGAAGGCTGCGCCCTGTTCATGGTGGATGACAACCATGAGTTCAGCCTCACGCATGCCATGCCGGAGAGCCTCGGCCCCGTGTGCCAGAAGGAGATCGAGTCGCAGATCGAGTATGGCATCTTCCCCTGGATCGTGCGGCGTCGGCAGCCGGCCCTGATCCCGGCCTTCGCCTTCGATCACGACCAATCCGTCGTCATGCTGCCGCTGGCCACGGCGAAGCGCACGCTGGGGATGGTCATGGTACTCACCCCTCTCCAGAAAAGCCTGGTAACCCAGGAAAACCTGCGCCTGCTCTCGGTTCTCGCCCGGCAGTGCTCGCTCGTCATGGAAAACTCGCTGCTCTACGACCGGCTGCGGCGTAAGAACGATTCCCTGGAAAAAGCCAACAAGCAGATCCGCTACCTGTCCCAGCGGGACGCCCTCACCGGGTGCTACAACCGCGGGCACATGAACGAATACCTGCCCCGGGAAATCCGCCGGGCCATCCGCTACCGGCGCGCGCTGTCCCTGGCGCTCTGCGACCTCGACCACTTCAAGACCATCAACGACACCCACGGCCACCAGTGCGGCGACCGAATCCTGCGCGAGTTCGTGAAATCCGTGAACGAACTCATCCGCACGGACTCGGACTGGCTTGCCCGCTACGGCGGCGAGGAATTCCTGCTGGTGCTGCCGGAAACCAGTCTGCAGAACGCCTACCGACTGGCCGAACGCTTACGAACGCAGATCGCCCGCACGGGGTTCGAGTGCCAGGGGGAAAAACTCACCGTCACCGCCAGCTTCGGCCTGACCGGGTTCAGCGCCGAGACCGCACCGGAAATCCTCCAAGCCGAAGCCCTCCTCAACCGGGCGGACAAGCTCCTCTACCAGGCCAAAAAGGAAGGCCGCAACCGAGTGGTCAGCGGCCCGTTTGCTTCCTGAGAAGGCTTCGTACTGAACCCAAATCCGGTGTTGCGCTTCGTTTTGCGGCTCGGGCTTCGGCGGAAGTTCCAGGCATTTACTCCAAAAGATCATCCCTCAAAAGCCCAATCGTTTTTTCGCTGATCCCTGCCCGCTGCACCAGATAGCCGACGGCGGAGCCATACCGGGCGTCGACATGCTCGAGCAGTGCGCGGATGCGGCTTTCCGGGGCCGTGAAATACGGCTCCATTTTCGCGATGTCCACCCCGAAGGGCCGAAGATGCTCATAGATGGCCTTGCGCACATCGGCGTTGTAGCCGTCGGACAGGCCATAATCCGCGACCACCGTTTCCGTGGTCACGCCCAGGGCGAGAAGGATCAGGGCGGCGGCGGCGCCGGTGCGGTCCTTGCCGCCGGTGCAGTGGAAGAGCAGCGGCCGGTGCCGAGGCTCTGAAAGAAGCGTGAAGAGGCGCGCCCATACAGTTGCGTAGCGCTCCACGCTCTCGATGTAGCCCTGGATCATGAAGTCTTCGGAGATCCAGTCGCAATCGCCTTTTTTGATGCGGTCGAAAACCGAGGTGGGTTCGAATTCTCCGTGTTGAACGGGAAGCCGCACGTAGCCGACCGCCTCCGAGTCCGGAAACCGGTTGGGAAGTTTCCGGGCCTCGGCCTCGGTGCGGAAATCACAGACCAGGTTGATCCCCAGCCGCTTGATCTGGTCGAGACCTCTGTCCGTCAAGCGGCCGAGGTTGCTCGATCTAAACATCCGGCCCCACTTCACCCGCCGCCCGTCGGTGGTCTCGTACCCGCCTAGATCCCGCAGGTTAGGACATCCGTCCACAAGAGGCCGGCGCTCGCCGACAATCAACGAGCCTTCGCCGGAGGAAACCAGCTTGAAGAAATGGGGGCTGCCGGCCGATAGGCCGGCCATGACGACGGAGCTGCCCTCCGTGACACGCGCGAGCGGCGTATTGACTTCCATCGACTCGGGCGAGTCTCCGCGGAAAATCGATAGATCGAGGCCACGGGCGTTTTCATTCCACCGGATCTCGACGGCATTATCGGAGAGACGCACGACCGTGACCGGAAGCAGGCGAGCTATGGTTGGGGGGAACATCACGGAGCGTCGGCATTCCTTTCGGATCTGATATTCCCCATAACGTGTTTTGAACCTGGATGCAAGGTTCCCAAAACCCGGCAGATCCCCACGACCGCAAACTGGTTCATGTGTCGTCTCCCCAATTCCTCCGACCGCTCAGGCCGCCGACGTATCCCGGTTTTTGTTTCGGAGTAGCTTGCGACCGAGTACGACGATGGTGAAGGCGCAGCCGACTGCCGTCGACACGACTCCTGGCCAGAAAATCAAGGCTGCTGCAGCTCCCAGCATAACCCTCTCGAAGAGCGACAACCTCCCCTTGCAATGACCCACCTGCATGGCCGCCAGCGCTACGGTCGCCACAACCAGCGCTGCAAATGCTCCTAGAAATGTGGGCCACGTTGAGAGGCTCAGATTCTGCAGCATCAGTTCGGGGTGATAAATCCACATGAACGGTAGGATGAAGGCCACCAGGCACAGGCGCATCGAGATGAGCGCGATGGATATCACCGGAACCTGGGCGATGGCAGCCGCAGCGAAAACCGCCAGCGCCACCGGCGGGGTTATGGCGGACATCACGGCGAAGTAGAAGACGAAAAGATGAGTGGCCAATACGGACACGTTGAGCTTAATGATGGCCGGGCCGGCGATGGCGATGACCATCAGGTAGGAGGCGGCCGTGGGAAGCCCCATGCCGAGCAGAATCGAGCACACGGCGGCCATCACCAATGCCAGGACCAGGTACTCACTGCCCATGGCTACAATGCCCTGGCTGATCTTCACCCCGAGCCCGGTTCCCGCCACCGCGCCGATGATGATGCCGATCGCAGCACAGGACACCGTAACCGACAAACCTTCCTTGCCGCCGTCCATCACAATCTGATTGAGCTTGGCAAGGCTGGGACGGGTCCATGGGAAGACCAGCGAAAGGCCAATCACCGTGACGGTGGCCCCCAGACCGCAGAGGTCGACCGAGTAACCGGTGAACAGCATGACGAGAAGCACGCCGAAGCCGACGGTCATGATCGCAAACTGGGCGATGCGCAGTGCCGTCCAGGGTTCCCTCGCTTTCTGCTCTTCGCCTTTGATGCCGAGCTTTTCCGCCTCCATGGCCGTCACCACGCTCAGTGAAAAGATGAACACCAAAGAAGGTACGATCGCCGCCAGCATGATATTGACGTAAGGGATGCCGGTGATCTCGGACATAATAAAAGCCCCGACACCCATGACCGGGGGCATGATCTGGCCGACCACCGACGAGGAGGCTTCGACCGCGCCGGCGTAAGCCCGAGTGAAGCCGGCGCGGGACATCATGTTGATGGTAATGGCGCCGTTGGCGACCACGTTGGCCGGAGCCGAGCCGTTGATGGATCCGAAAAGAGCAGAGGCGATGATCGCGCACTGGGCCGAGCCCGAGCGGTATTTCCTGGTGAGCGCCTCCGAGATCCAGTCGAAGAAATCCCCCACGCCGGTCAAGCGCAGGGCGGCGCCGAAGATGACGTAGATGTAAACGATGTTGACCACCGCGTCCAGGGCCACGCCGAAGATCCCCTGTTGGCTGAATGACAGCTCAAAGGCTTGCTTCACGTCCATGCCGCGGTGGTTGAACATCCCGGGCAGGTAGGGTCCGGCGAACATGTAAACCACGGCGGCCAGGACCACGGCCAGAAGAATCCAGCCCTCGGCGCGGCGGGAGGCTTCGAGAACGATCAGGGTGCCGACGATGTAGACGGCCATATCCCATGAATTCGGCACCCCCTCCCGGAAGGCGGCAATGACCTGGTAGTTTTGGATCATGTAGGCACCGGTCAACAGGGCCCCGGCCATTAGAAGGAACGTCAGCGCGGCTTCGGCGGAATTCGCCTGTCGGGCGCCCTTCTTGAAGCCGGGGTTGAAAGCAAACACGGCGATAAGCGCAAGCGTCAGCACCCCCTCGAGCTGGACCCAGGCGGGTTGTTTGCCCACCAGGGTGGTGTAAGCGATGAAAAAAACAATGCCGGCGCACGCCGACGCCCCAAGCGTAGACAAGAAACGGCCCATTGGAGTCATTGGGGACGGGGCAGCGGCAGCGCCGGCCGGGGGAGTGCCGTGATCCACATCGGTGCTCATCGCATGCATCCTTTCAAGAATTCTTATGGCTTCACTTCGCTTTCAGCAGCCCTTTCTCTTGGAAATACCTGGCAGCACCCGGATGCACTTCGGCGGAGACATTCTCCAGGGCGACCTTCGGATCGAGGAGGCTCAGCGTGTTGCTGCTCGCCTTGACCTCGGCGATCTGCTCCCAGAACTCCTTGACGAGCGCGTAGGCTGTGTCTTTCGGCATGCCCTTGTTCACAATGACCATCATGGGGAACGTCCACAGGCGCATCGGCGCATCGCCCGCCACGGCATCGCCATATGCCGCCTTGATGTCTGCCGGAGACACCTCGCGGAACACGTAGTAGTCTCCGTTCGTCAAGGCCTTCTGAAACCCGGGAAGTTTGGCCGCATCCGGCGACACGAAGCGCAGCTTGTTGGCCCGCGAGGCGTTATAGACGCCGGACTGGGGGACCCCGCCCCAGACGGCCACGACGTCGAGCTGGTTGTTGCCCAAGGCCTCAAGCGCTGCACCGTATTCGAGGTACTGGGCCTTGATGTCGCCCTTTTCCGCGTCCAGCCCGTAGAGCTTAAAGAGCATGGTGGAGACGCGACCCATGTTGCCGCCGGGCGCGCCGATGGCGACCTTCTTGCCCTTGAAGTCGGTCATGGTCTTGATATTCGAATCCATACGGGTCACGTATTGGGCACCCCCGGTCTGAATGGCAAAAAGCGTTTGCATGGTCTTGTACTTGGCTACCATGTCGTCGGGCTCCTCCTTAAAGCCGCCGGTCTTGTCTACGGCGTCGCGGTAATGGGGGGCGCCGATGAAGCCGATATCCATTCGGCCGGCAGCTATACTGCGCATCATTTTGTTGGTGCCGCCGCCTTCCACGGGGGTCAGCTTCAGGTCCCCGCCCTTTTTGAGTATGAGGTTCGACCAGGCAATGGCCATTTGATAGGTGTCGCCGGTCAGCCCGATGGTACCGATGACGAGTTCCTTTGCGGATGCCGGCTCGCTGCCGACAGCCAGCAGAACAGCCAAGAGAACCGTGATGCAGAGTTTTCGTTTCATGAATGCCTCCTTGGTCAGGGTGTCATGGAAGTTCGCCTCTCATGGAAGCGCTTGCATGTGAGAATACATGATCCGGCCCGCCACCGGCATGCGGGCTACCAGAACGGTCCCGGTTTCTGATTCGGTGAGATACAGACTCTTGCGGTCTCCGCCGCCGTAGGACACGTTCGTAACGGTTCCCCCTCTGCAGGCACGGATCTGGTAGAGCAATTCTCCCTTTTTGCTCAGCACAAATGCTGATCCCAGACTTGCGTGGACCACCACGAGGTTGCCGGCTTCATCCATTGCCAGACCGTCCGGCCCGCTGCTGCCGAAAAACTGGAAGAAGAGCCCCACCTTTGAGACGCTCCCGTCCGCCATGAGGGGCATTCGCCAGACGGCATTGCCACGGGTCGCCGCTACATACAGCACGGTCTCTTCCGAGTTCAGTACGAGTCCGTTGGGGCTGGGCACATTGGCGATCAGGCAGTCGAGTCTTCCGTTCGGAGCAAGGCGGTAGATCCGGCCGGTCGGGTCGTGCAGGCCGGTCTGACCCTGGTCGGTGAAATAGAGGTCCCCGTTGGATGCGAACACCAGATCGTTCAGCCCCTTGAAATTTTCAGAGTTACGCCGGCTGAGATAGGGCGTGACGCGGCCGGTGCCGGGGTCGAGCTGCATGAGGCCGTTGCGGTAGTCGGCGATGAAAATGAGGCCGTCCTTGTGGATTTTCAGGCCGTTGGGCTCGCCGTCGTACTCCGCTACAAGGTCCCAATCCCCCTGGGTCGAGATGCGAAAAATTCTGCCGAAGGGGATGTCAACGATGAAGAGGTTGCCGTCGCGGTCGAAGGCGGGGCCTTCGATGAAGCTGTCGACGGACCCGCCCCCCTTGTTGGAATCGGCCCATGCCGAGCGCTGCCCGGTCCGGCGGTAGCACTGAGGCATGGATGAGAAGACTTCGGTTTCAATCACCGAAGGCGAACCAAAGAGTGTAAGCATGGGCGTTCTCCGGTGCAATCATGTTCGATCCCTGATTGACAGTTTTATCCCACGGCCGACCATTCTTCGCGGGGTAGCTCGACAACACCTTCCTTCGCCAGGTCGCGGATTTGGGCATCCGAGAATCCGCATTCCTTGTAGAAGCCGAGTGAGCCTTCGCCGATGCCGGGCGGATCCGGCCGCAGGTCGAGCGGTGAGTGATCCATTCTCAAGGGAATTTTGGGCAGCTTAGTGAGGCCGCCGCCGGACAGCGTGGTGGCCGCCAGGCTGCCGGACTGGTTCAGCTGCGGGCCCTCGAACAGGTCCTGGGGGCGGGCCACCGGCGCAAAGGGGATGCGGCCTTTTCGGCCACCGTCATCAGATCCGCCTTGCTCAGCTTCCCCAGCCGGTTGCGCAACTCCGGCAGGAACCATTCACGCTCGTCGATAAGGATCTCCCATTCTTGCCGGTGATCGTCGCTGCCGTGCGCTTGGGCAAACCGGTTTTTGCCAGAACGGTTGCCACCATCTCTTCGGAAGAATAGGCCAGAATGACTTTGCCGGCGGCCCCGGCATGCAAATCCATACGCTGACCTTCGGAGATGGTATGGCGGGCCGGCTTCTTCATTCGCACGCGATTGCCTGGGATTTGATCACCCGGTTCATGCGGCCCGGCAGTCTGCGGCCCAACAGCGCCTCGTAATGGTCCACCACCTTGCAGAGCGCCTTCAGATCAACCCCTGTTTCCACGCCGATCTGCTCGAAAAGGTTGACGGCATCCTCGGCGGCGACATTTCCGGAAGCCCCCTTCACAAACGGGCAGCCGCCGAGCCCCCCTGCCGAGACATCGAAAATGGTTACGCCTTCTTCATGAGCGGCGAGCATATTGGCTAAGCCGAGGCCGCGCGTGTCGTGCAGGTGGATCGAAATCGGAAGGTGCGGTATCGCCTTTCGGGTTTTGGCGACGAGCCTCCTCACCTGCAGCGGGTTCGCCATGCCGGTGGTGTCCGCCAGGTTGAGTTCGTTGGCGCCGGTTGCCGCAAGACGGCCGGCCATTTCGATCACCCGGTCCTCGGCGACGGCCCCCTCGTACACGCAGCCGAATGCACATTGGATGCCCGCGCGCACCTGCAGCCCGGACCCCACAGCCTGGCGGATCAACTCGAGCAGGCTGGCAAACGCCTCATCCGCCGTGCGTTTAACGTTTTTCAGGCTGTGCGAATTGGAAGCCGATGAGGACATGCTCAAGTGGCCCAGTCCGCACCTCAGGGCGCGCTCGAGCCCCTTGTCGTTCAAAACCAGGGCCGTTATGAAAACCCCAGAGGTTTCATCGCGAACGGCTCGGATGAACTCCTCTGTATCCGCCATCTGCGGGACCACCTTGGGGTGGACAAAAGACCCCACCTGAAGACGCTTCACGCCGGCGGCGGCCAACAGGCGAAAGAGCGACAGCTTTTCCTCCAGTGTCAGGATTTTCTGCTCGAACTGGAGGCCGTCTCTCAGGGATTCATCTTCCAGGATAACGGTGGCGATGGGCGTTCCTTTCAAAAAGCTATCTAGTAGCCTAAATAACTACATGGTAGCCACACTATAGCCAACCCGACACGATCATGTCAAGCTTTCTTTTGGTGACGACCCTTGGCTGGGCAAACCGCTGGTAGAACGCCATTCGTCTTTGGTGGTCCAGCCTCGATTGACATCTTGAGAACGCCAAACTAAGATCGCACCACCTATCGAACGGAAAGACCGGAGGGAGAAAGGTTTTTATCAATGGGAGAATTCTGGCATTGGTGGCAGCAGCTGCCGCAGCATATCAGTCCGGTCATTTTCCAAATCGGCTCTTTCAAGCTGCAATACTACGGGCTGATGTACATTGTGGCCTTCGCCATCACCTATGGTTTGGTGATTTACCGCTTGAAGCATGAGAGCCGCTTTCATGTCACCGGCCAGCAGATCAACGACCTCACCACCGTGATCATCATCGGGCTGATGCTCGGGGCGCGGCTGGGGTACGTGGTGTTCTACAACCTGTCCTATTTTTTCAAGCACCCGCTTGAAATCTTTCTGCCATTCGAGTTTTCAAACGGCATCACCTTCACCGGCATCTCCGGCATGTCCTACCACGGCGGCCTCATCGGCATTCTTATCGCGGGCTGGCTCTACACAAAAAAGAATTCCATCAGCTTGCGTGACGTGGCGGATCTCTACATTCCGGGCATCCCTCTGGGCTACACGTTCGGCCGGCTGGGCAACTTCATTAACGGCGAGCTCTACGGCCGGGTCACCACGGCGCCGATCGGCATGTACTTTCCGCTCTCTCCGGAAAAGGCCCTGCGCCATCCCTCGCAGCTCTACGAGGCGTTTTTTGAAGGGATCTTTTTATTCGCCGTGATGTGGAGCATCCGCAAGGTGCGGGCGCCCGAGGGCGCCATGCTGGCCTTCTACCTGATCGGCTATGGCATGGTGAGGTTTTTCATCGAATTTTATCGGGAACCGGACGCACACATAGGGTTTGTCGTGGGTTTCTTCTCGATGGGGCAATTGCTCTGCGCGGGCATGGTCGCCGCCGGCGTTTTCCTGTTTTTCATCCTCAGGCGCATCGCCAGGAATTGAAAGCCATCGTCGGCCAAGCGCTCAGTTCTGGCCGGTTCCCATTGACTTCACGACCAGAAGGGTGATGTCGTCTTCCTGCTGGGCCTTCCCGCGAAAGTCTTCAAGGGCCCTGAGGACCGCCTGCAGGATGCCCTCGGCACTCTGGCGATGATGACGCATGAGGAGCTTGCCGATCCGCTCCTTTCCGAACTTCTTCGAATTCGCGTTTTGGGTTTCCCAGATGCCGTCGGTACCGATCAGAAGCACATCGCCGGTACTCAGACCCGAGCGGCCGCCGCTCAGGTAGGAGCAAGCATCGTCCACTCCCAGTGCCATTCCAGGCCCCCCCAGGTCCCGAACCTCATCCGTTGCGGCGCAATATAACCACGCCGGGTCGTGGCCGGCCCGGACCCATTCGAGGCTTCCGGCGGCGGAGTCCACCTCCAGCAGAAAGAGGGTCACAAAACTGCCGCTGGGTGCCGTATCCTGGTACAATCGTCGGTTGACGTCGCAGACCGCCTCGGCGATGGAGCCCGGCTGGTCGAGGCGGCAGCGCAGCAGGGCACGCACGGTGGTCATCAGCAGAGCGGCCGAAATCCCGTGGCCGACCACGTCCCCCACGGCGACGCATAAGGGCTGGGTGCCCGCCGGCCCGGATCGGAAGATGTAATCGAAGTAATCCCCGCCGGTTTCTTGACAGTAAAGGCTGCGGCCGGCAATATCGAGGCCCGGCACCGGCGGCGGAGCGGTGGGCAGCAGGTTCTGCTGGACCTCCATGGCCAGGTTCATGGCCTCCTTCAAATTCAGGCGCTCTTGAAGCTGGCTCGTCATCAAATTGAAGGTGTGGGTCAGCTCACCGACCTCGTCGCGGCTCTTCACCGGCAGGGGGTCGCCGAACTCGCCGCGGCTCAATCTGAGCGCGGCCTCCGAGACCTGCTTGATATTCGACGTGGTGCGTGCCAGCACCCCCCATATCAGCGCAACGATGACGGCGATAAAAGTAATTCCAAAAATCACGTAAAGCCTCAGAAGCTTTATGATCGGAGCCAGGATCTCGCGGCCGGGCGCGATCATCACCAGCACCCACGGCGCCTCTTGAAGATGATAGAACCCGCTGACTTCGTCCGCCGGATGGCCCGACCCGCGCCGGGTACCAAATGGGACCGCGGCCATCGCCTGGAACGTTTCACGCTCGAGCCGGTCCTGGCTATCGGCGAGGCTGCCGTGCCGGCCGGGCACGGTGCACACCAGGATGTCCCCGCGGTTGTCCACGAGGAAGGCCTTGCTGCTTTGCCACCAGCCGGATTCCATCACGTGCCGGAAGATGAAATTGAAATCGACGAGCGTGGCCAGGTGACCGAAGGTCTGGCCGTTGATGTCGTTCAGGTCGGAAATGAGGCTGACGGTGCCATGCTCCCCGCTGGCGTCGAAGCGGGGCGGGGTGATTTCCCGTATCCGGGCGCTGTGGAACTGGCGCTTTTGAAGCTGCTGCCACATGCCGGGCCGGCCGCGCCCCCGCCCCGTGATGGGGGGCATCTCGATGCCCCCGCCGGTGCGATCCTCCGGCGTGTTCCAGGTGATCGTGACATCCGAAACCCCTTCCTGCTTGGAAAGCTGTTCCAGGACCCACGCATGAAACGCATCGGAATGAATACCGCCGGAGCCTTCATGGAACAGTTGGATCCATTCCTTGATGCGGGCAAGCCGCATGTCAACCTCGTGGCTGGCGCGCTGCAGCTTGAGGATCGCCGCCTCCCGCCACTGGTCGAGCAGGCGATTGCGCGTATAGAAAAACCCGGCGATCCCTATGCCGATCAGCAGCAACGTCACCGGCAGGATCATGAACCAGGTGAAACGCTGCTGCAGGCTGTGGGGTCTTAACATCGCCTGTACCTCTCTTTCTTTCAGCCGGCGCGTCGCCGGCCAGGAACGTGTTGAGCAACCGCCTGCATGCTGATATACGATATCTGCACGTGATATTACAACCATCAGCTTCTGCCCGGGAGGAAGACCGATGAAGAAATCGCTCGGCGGCATCAACGCGCTGTACCCGACACCGACGGTCATCGTCGGGGCCGTTGTCGCAGGCAAACCCAACTTCATCACCATCGCCCACATCGGGATCGTAAACCACGCCAAGCCGCACCTCATCTCCATCAGTCTGGGCAAGGCGCACTACACCAACGCCGGCATCCGCGAAAACAAGGAGTTCAGTGTCAACATCCCCTCGGAGAGCCTCGTGGTGCAAACGGATTATGTCGGGATCGTCTCCGGCAAGAAAGTCGACAAGTCCCGCGTATTCGAGCTGTTTTACGGACAACTGCCGAAAGCCCCCCTGATCAAGCCCTGTCCGGTCTGCATGGAGTGCCGGCTTTACGACACCTATGACACTCCCACCCACGACCTGTTCATCGGCGAGATCGTCGAAACCCACGCCGAGGAATCCGTGCTGACCGAGGGCAAGATCGACATCGCCAAGGTCCGGCCCCTGCTCTTCGACATGAACACCGTGAAATACTGGTCCCTGGGAACCGCGGTGGGGGGCTGCTGGGATGTCGGCAAGCAGATGAAGGCAAAGTGAGTCCGCTGAACCCGATTCACCTTGACCCTTCGAGCCCTTTTCAGCTATAGCCACTTTTTGAAGAGTTACAGGAGGATCAACCCCCGGCACGAGCCGATCGTGCCCGATGGGTCCTTGAGGTTCATGCAAATCGATTTCGACCGCATCTGTTTCCGGTACCCGAATTCCGCCGGCGACCTGTTCAACGATCTGAGCTTGCGCATCGCAGCGCCGGGCTTCCATGCGCTCTTCGGCCCGTCGGGGGTGGGCAAGACGACGCTCGCCCGGATGCTCACCGGGGCCGTCGCCGGTTTCTCCGGCGCGATCCGCACTGAGGGCGTCCGGCAGGTTTTCTACACTTACAACCTCGAACGGCTGCCCGGCTGGTCGAGCGTGCGCGAGCACTTCGCGGAGACCACCCCGGCCGCAAATCGCACGCGCCTGGAGGAGCTGATCGCCGCCTTCGGCATCGAGGCCTGCGTCGGCGCGCGCTTCAACCGCCTGTCCATGGGCCAGCAGAACCGCACCAACCTGGTGCGCTACCTGCTGCAGGACTTCGACGTGCTCATCATGGACGAAAGTCTCGCCAACGTCGATGAGCTCACCCGCGAAAAGATCATCCTAAAGATCAAGGCCCTGTTCCCGGAGCGCTGCTTTCTCTACATCTCGCACAACGTGGCGGAGGTGGCCCGGTTCTGCAGTCAGATCCTCATCCTGCGCGGGGTGTCGAAGGCCCCCCAGGTCGTCTGCGTGCAGGGCACCGACCTCGCGCAGGGAGCCGTGCCGCCGCCGGAGCGACTGGAGCGGGCCATGCTGGAGATCGTCCATGCTGCTTAGGCGGATTTACCAGTTTTTCATCATCTACCTGTTGGGGATAGCCCTGCTGTTTGCGCTGAAATACACGCTGCGGCTATCGGATTACGTCATCCCCAGCCCCGATGAGATCTGGCGGACCGGCCGTGACTACGCCGGCCCGTACCTGTTGGCCGTGCTGAACACCCTGGCGGTGGCGATTCTCGGGCACCTGCTGTCCATCTGCCTGGCAACGGCGGTGGCGGTTCTCGGCCGGCTGACCGCCTGGGTCGGCTCCTTCATCCGCACGGCGGCCTACAACATCCAGGCCTATCCGATCGTGGCGGTCGCGCCGATCATCTTCATCCTGCTCGGCGACGGCTTGGCGTCACGGCTGTTGATCGCTGCCATGATCTGCTATTTCCCGCTGCTGCTATCCTTCATCGGGATTTTCTCCGAACCGGTCAGCGACATCGAGCACTTCTACGAGTCGACCCGGCGGATGACCTGGCGCCTGCAGGTGAAGATCCGGGCCTTTGAAAACATCCACAAGCTCACCACCGTGATCGTGGGCAGCGCCACCATGGCCATGGTCGGCACCATCGTGGCGGAGTTCATCGCCGCCACGGCCGGCATCGGCTACAGCATCCGCATCGCGCTCTACCAGAGCGACCTGGCCAAGATCCTGGTCGCGCTGTTCCTGATCGGTATCGGCACCTCGCTCTACCTGGTGGGCCTGGAGCGGGCCGGGAATGCGCTTCAGAAAAGACTTAAGAGCATATAGAATCCGGATCCGAATATGAAACGAGCATCCTGGGTCGTATTCAGCCTGCTATTTCTTTTAGCCTGCGGGCCAAAAGAAAAAGCAGAGGAGGTGAGCTACCGCCTCAAGTGGCTTTACAACGTGAGTGCGGTCGGCGACCTGTATGCCGATGTTTACGGGTATTTCGCGCAAAACGGCTTGAAGGTAAACGTGAAACCCGGCGGTCCCGAGCGCGACGCGCTCAAGGAGCTGGAGCTCGGTTACGCCCAGTTCGGGGTCGCCTCGGCCGACCAGGTTTTCAGGGCCGTGGCCAAGGGGGCGCCGATCGTGGTGCTGGCGCAGCTTTTCCGGGTCAATCCTTTGCATTGGATTTACCGCCCGGACAAGACCACCTTTGAGAGAGCGGAAGATCTGAAGGGCAAAACCATCGGCGTCACCTTCGGCGGCAACGACGAGACCATCATGCGGGCCGTTCTTGCCCGCCATGCCATCGCCGAAACGCAGGTGAGCCTCTTCAGCGTGCGCTACGACTACAATCCGTTTTATGAAGGCCGGGTGGAATTCTGGCCGCTATATCTGAACGCTCAGGCCGTCATCATCGGCGAGAAGCTCGATAGGGCCGGTGAGAAATACGCATTCCTGAACCCGGATGCACTCGGAGTTCGCTTCGTGGCCAACTCCGTGGTGACCACCCGGGAGATGCTGGAAAAACATCCCGGCACCGTCAAGCGCTTCCTCGCCGCACTGCGCCAGGGCTGGCAGGATGCCCTGGACCCGCACAACGAGGAGAAGGCCGTCCAGGTGCTGCTGCAAATGGATAGGGAAACCCCGGCGGCGGTCGTCCGCCGGCAGCTTGCGGCGACCCGCACGCTGATGCTGCCCGCGCCGGGCGCCGCATTCGGCAAGATCGACCGGGACGCCTGGAAGCAGACCGCGGAGATCATGGCGGCCCAGCAGCTCATACCGGCGCAGCTGAACGTCGAAACCGTGCTGATGACCGATCTGAAAAACTAGCCTGCAGGAATGCAGGGATGCGCGCCTTCTAAACAGGGTGTTGAAAAACAAGCATCGGGCCGCCAGCCAAGGCGTGCGGGGTTTTGGAAAGCGCAGCATATTCAAAGATATGTGAGCATTTAAAAAAGCCGCACAACGCCGGCTCCCGGCCTCAGGCGCGGTTTTCGAACAACCTGTTAAGGCCATACACCCACACCGGAAAGGATTATCGAAAATGGCTAAACGCAGCGATTTGATGACCAAGGGCCCGGACCGGGCGCCGCACCGCTCGCTGTTGCGGGCGGAGGGCTTCACGGACTCGGAAATGGAACGGCCGATCATCGGCATCGCCAATTCGTTCAACGAGATCATACCCGGCCACTCCCACCTCGACAGACTGGCGGACGCCGTCAAGGCGGGGATTTACGCCGCCGGCGGGACCCCGGTGGTCTTCAACACCATCGGCGTCTGCGACGGGATCGCCATGAACCACGTGGGCATGAAGTACTCGCTGCCCAGCCGGGAACTCATCGCCGACTCGGTCGAGATCATGGCCATGGCCCACCCGTTTGACGGACTGGTGCTGATGGCCTCCTGCGACAAGATCATTCCGGGCATGCTGATCGCGGCCGCACGGCTGAACATCCCGTCGATCTTCCTGCCGGGCGGACCCATGCTGCCGGGCCGGTTACACGGCAAAGACACCGGGCTGGACAAGGTCTTCGAGGCCGTCGGCCGCTTCAGGGGAGGCAGGATCTCGGCCGGCGAGCTCAAGAAATACGAGTGCGCCGCCTGCCCCGGCGCCGGTTCCTGCGCCGGCATGTTCACCGCCAACACCATGAGCAACCTCTCGGAAGCCCTGGGCATGACGCTGCCCCTCGGCGGCAGCGCCCCGGCCGTTTACGCCGACCGCACCTGGATCGCCAAGCAGACCGGGCATGCGGCGGTGCAGCTCGTGAAAAACAAGATCCGGCCCCGGGACATCCTGACCCGCCAGGCCTTCCACAACGCCATCGCGACCGACATGGCCCTCGGCGGGTCCACCAACAGCGCCCTGCACCTTCCGGCCATTGCCTACTACGCCGAGGTGGATGTCACGCTGGCGGATTTCGGGAAGTTCACGGACAAGACCCCGCATCTCACCTCGCTGGCGCCGGCCGGCCCGCACCATGTCGTGGATTTCTTCCACGCCGGCGGCATCCCCGCCATCATGGCCGAACTGCGCAAGGGCGGTCTCATCCACGAGAAGGCCATGACCGTCTTCGGCAAACCCGTGGGTGCGATGCTCGACGCCATCAAGGCCGGCATCAAGGACCCGGCGGTCATCCGCACGCTGAAAAACCCGGTGCACCGCACAGGCGGCCTGGCCGTGCTGACCGGCAACCTCGCCCCCCAGGGTGCGGTCGTGAAACAGGCGGCGGTGTCCGCAGAAATGCTCAAGCACAGCGGACCGGCGCGGATCTTCAACTCGGAGGAGGAGGCGTTCAAGGCCATCGTGGCCGGCAAGGTCCGCCAGGGGGACGTGGTGGTCGTACGCTACGAGGGCCCGCGCGGCGGACCCGGCATGCAGGAGATGCTCTCCCCCACCGCGGCTCTCGCCGGAATGGGGCTGGACAAACAGGTGGCGCTGATCACCGACGGCCGGTTCTCGGGGGCGAGCCGCGGGGCCGCCATCGGCCACATTTCACCGGAGGCCGCCGCGCGGGGGCCGATCGCCGCACTCCAGGAAGGGGACACCATTGCGATCGACATCCCCGCCAAGACGCTCAACGTCAAGCTATCCGCGAAGGAGATCAAGAAGCGTCTGGCGGCGCTGCCGGAATTCAAGGCCAAGATCCGCAGCGGCTACCTGGCCCGCTACGCGGCGATCGTCTCCAGCGCGGACAAGGGGGCGGTGTTCCCGCGATAGAAGGGCTTTAATCCTCTTTGCGGATTCTGCGCACCGGGGCGGGCTGGGTCCAGCGATCGAGGCCGCCCTCGTAGAACCATTTGTCCGGAAAGCCCCGGCGCGTGGTGAAGATGGGGTTTGCCGCCCAGCGGATTAGCTGCTCGTAAGCTTCGCGCAGTTTGCGGAACAGGGTCGCATCTCCGCCCTGGTCGGGGTGGTGCCGTTTCGCCTGCCGCCGGAACGCCCGCTTGATGATTTGCTGCAGGTTGGTCGAATACAGGTCCTTCTGCCGGAGCTTGAGGTGCGTCATGGATCTGGCCATGCGCGCCGGCTCCCGCACCTCCATCGGTCGCACGGAGTTGATGTCCCCGTCTTTCGGCATGGCCTTGGCAAGGATGTTGCGCGTGGCAATGTAGCGCTTCTTGGTCTTGCGTACCTCTTCCCACCAGGCGTTGCCGAGCAGGTTGAACATGCGGCAGAAGTCGTCCACCGGCTTCTTGCCGTTGGCGCGGGGGAAAATGAAGCTGAAAAGATCCGTCGACCCGTAGGTCAGGATGTCGAGAGCGACAATGGTGTCGGTGAAATAGAAGGTGGCGTACCGGGTCTGCAGGACCTGGAGCAGGCCGGTACGCATGTTGAGGTTGTGCCGCAGCTTCTGGCGGCACTCGATGGAGCAGTACCGCCGCCGCTTCATGTTCACGGTGGTGCCGCAAGACAGGCAGCGCCGGATGTAGCCGTTGTCCTTGATCAGCGGGTATGTGGAGCGATGGCGACTCATGACCGGATCAACAAATTTGATGGGCTCGTAAAAAGTCGATTTAAAGACGGCTTTGTAAAAAGCTCCAAATTCAAGGCGCGCGAACCGCGTGTCACGAGGCGCACTTATCGTACGCCGAAGTGACAGCGCGATGAAGCGTAACGCCGAAGTTGGACATTTTACGAAGGCGTCAATTTTCAAAGTTGGTCCAACGGGCTATGATAGCATGCCGGATGTCCGCAGGTCAAAGACCTGAGACGGAAACCCCGATTTTCGTTTGCCGCTTGGCAACTCCGCATTACCGTTGGGAACGGATCCAGGCACCCGCCACGACCGAACCCACGAAAGGAGTAGTAGCTCCTCACAGCGCTTCACGATGGTGCCGCCCATGATTTTTGTCTCCGTTTTCTTTCTCGTCAGCGTCACGACTCATTTATTTCTTTACCGGTTTGCCGTCCGTGGCCTCGCCGTCACCCACCCGGCCGGACGGGCGCTCATGATGGGAGCGTTTGCGGTGCTGGCCCTGAGCTTCATGGCGGCCTTTTTTCTCATCCGCTGGGATGAAAACCCGTTCACAATAGGCTTCTACAAGACCTCCGCGGTTTGGTTCGCCCTTTCCATCAGCCTGGTCCTGGCGGCGGCGGCGACATGGCTGCTCTATGGCAGCCTGCGCGCCTGCGGCGTCTCGGCCGCAAGCTTCCGGGGACTCGGGGCGGCGTGCGTGCTGCTCGGGCTGGGCGGGTCGGCCTGGGGTTTCTGGAGCGCCTTTCACCCCGGTATAACACCGGTCGAAGTGAGCCTGGAAAACCTCCCGGAATCCTGGCGGGATAAAACCATCGTGCAGCTCTCCGACGTTCACCTCGGGCACTTCCACACCCCGGCCGCCATGGCAAGGCTGGCGGAACGCGTCAATGCCCTCACGCCGGACATGGTGGTTATCACCGGAGACCTGTTCGACGGCATGATCGACGGCCTGGAGGGCTTTGCCGACCCGCTCAAGCGCCTTTCGGCGCGAAAGGGCGTCTACTTCGTGACCGGCAACCACGAGGTGTATGCCGGCCTGCGCCGGTCTCTGGATGTCGTCGCCCTTGCCGGCATCCGGGTGCTATTCAACGAGGTCGTGGAGATCGATGGGCTGCAACTGATGGGCATCGCCTATCCGGGGGTAGCGGATGAACGGCAGATCCGCGGGGTTGAACGGTTGACCCGGCCGGGCCCCGATCACCGGCCGTGCATCCTGCTGTTTCATACGCCGACCGACATTCGTAACGACGAGACCCTGGACCGCCGCACGGCCACATACTGGCGGCCGGACACTTCTTTCGCCCTAAGCAAAAAACTAGGCGTTTCGCTGCAGCTCTCCGGCCACACTCACCGCGGGCAGATATTCCCGTTCGGTCTGCTGACGCGCTGGATCTTCAACGGGTATGACCACGGCCTGCACCGGGAGGAGGGCTTCGCCATCTACACCTCGAGCGGTGTCGGCACCTGGGGACCGCCCATGCGCACGGGAGCAACGCCGGAAATCGTGGTCTTCACACTCAGAGCGGCTTCGTAAAATGGCGCTTGATCCATTTTTTGGATTGACAGCGCTACCACCATGTAGGAATATGGCGGCGCCAGCATGCGTGGCGCAACCGATGATACCCGTGAGGGAGCACCGATGGACAGCCAGGAATTCAAGCGGTTGAGGAAAAAGCTTGGGAAAAACCAACGGCAGATGGCTCAGCTTCTGGCCGTGTCGCTCAAGGCCGTCCACAGCTACGAGCAGGGATGGCGGACGGTGCCGCCGGCCGTCGCGCGTCAGATGTACTTTCTGGCCTTTCGGCTGAGGCCCGTCGACGACCGCAGGCCCTGCTGGGATGTCATGGGCTGTTCCGAAGAGCGCAAGGCCAACTGCCCGGCCTGGGAGTTCCGCTGCGGCGAAATCTGCTGGTTCGTCAACGGGACCCACTGCGACGGCACGGTTCGAAAGACCTGGGACGATAAGATGCTGATCTGCCGGGACTGCGAGATGTTCGCGGCCTGCGTCTCGAATTGATCATCCCCCCGATCCATCCGCGGTTTCGAGATCGAGCCAAACAATGAGCGAATACATCGAACACGACCGTGAGCGAGTCTCCGTCGGCATCGTCGAAAAGAAGCACTTCACCTTCGCTGCGCCGCCGAACGCGATGGAGCTCGAAAGTGGCGCCCGGCTCGGGCCGGTGACCATCGCCTACGAAACCTACGGCAGCCTGGCCCCGGACCGGAGGAACGCGGTGCTGGTCTTGCACGCCCTCTCGGGGGATTCCCACGTGGCCGGCTACTATACACCGGCCGATGAGAAGCCCGGGTGGTGGGACTGCATGGTGGGTCCCGGCAAAGGCATCGACACTGCCACGTATTTCGTCGTCTGCGCCAACGTCATCGGCAGCTGCATGGGATCGACCGGGCCTTCCAGCCCCAACCCCGCCACCGGCCGGGCTTACGGCCTGGACTTCCCGGTGGTCACCATCGGCGACATGGTCGCAGCACAGAAGGCCCTCATCGACCACCTGGGAATCGAGAAGCTCCTGTGCGTGGTCGGCGGCTCCATCGGCGGCATGCAGGTGCTGGAGTGGAGCGTGCGTTACCCGCAGACGGTCTTTTCCGCCATCCCCCTGGCCACCACCATGCGGCACTCGGCGCTGGCCATCGCCTTCAACGAGGTCGCCCGGCAGTCGATCATGGCGGACCCGCACTGGGATCACGGCAACTATTACGGCGGTGAGAAACCGCGCCTTGGCCTGGCGGTGGCGCGGATGATCGCTCACATCACGTATCTCTCCGATGAGTCCATGCGCCTGAAGTTCGGCCGCCGGCTGCAGGACAAGAGCGATTTCTCCTTCAACTTCGACGCCGACTTCCAGGTGGAGAGCTACCTGCGCTACCAGGGGACGAAATTCGTGGAGCGCTTCGATGCAAACTCGTTTCTCTACATCACCAAGGCGGCGGACTACTTCGACCTGGGCAAGCAGCACGGGGACGGGTCTGCGGTCAAAGCCTGTTCCAAGGCGCAGGCCAAATTTCTGGTGATCTCCTTCACCTCGGACTGGCTTTACCCGACCTACCAGGCCAGGAATATCGTGAACGCCCTGAAAAAAAGCGGTCGGGATGTGAGTTTCTGTGAAATCGAGGCCGAATGGGGCCACGACGCGTTTCTGATCCCCGGCGAACGCCTGAAGACGCTGATCCACGGATTCCTGGAGCGGGTGCACGATGAATTCGCCGCATGACCTCATCCGCTACGACCTGCAACTCATCGCCTCCTGGATCGAACCCGGCTCGCGGGTGCTGGACCTGGGCTGCGGGGAGGGCGACCTGCTGCAGCACCTGATCGCCCGCAAGGGTGTGACCGGAACCGGCATCGAGCACAACGAGCAGAAAGTCGCCCGCGGCATCGAGAAAGGGCTGTCGGTCCTGCAGGGCGACATCAGCCAGGAGGTCCTCGACTATCCCGACAACGCCTTCGACTACGTCATCCTGAGCCAGACCCTGCAGCAGGTCTACGAGCCGGCGGCCCTGATCCGCTCCATGCTGCGCATCGGCCACAAGGGCATCGTGAGCTTCCCGAACTTCAGCCACTGGGGCATCCGGCTGCAGGTGACCTTCAGCGGGTACGCCCCGGTCTCCCGCCGACTCCCCTACCAGTGGTACGAAACACCCAACATCCGGGTGATTACCTTGAAAGATTTCCGGAAGTTCGTCCATGAGGTGGGGCTGCGGGTGCTCGATGAGGTTGCAATCAACACCCACTCCCAGGATCGCTACGGCCGCATCATCGCCTTTCTGCCGAACCTGAGGGCGACGTACGGGATTTATTTGATCGGCAAGGAATGAAACGTATAGCGGCTGCATCGCTTTGTTTACCCTTGAACCTTATCTCTTAATCTCTTATGGTATCTCGCATGAAAATTGTATCCATTGCGGTGAGCAAGAAAAAGGGAACCCAAAAAACTCCGGTAGCAGAGGCATTCCTGTCGAAAGACCACGGCCTTGCGGGCGACGCCCACGCCGGCCCGTGGCACCGCCAAGTGAGTTTTCTATCCTCCGAAAGCATCGATTTGGCCCGCGAACAGGGGCTCGATGTCGGCTTCGGCGACTTTGCCGAGAACATCGCGACCGTCGGAATCGATTGGAAAACCCTTCCCATCGGCACCCGCGTCCGCCTTGGCGAAAAGGCGGTTGTGGAAATCACCCAGATCGGCAAGGAGTGCCACAACCGCTGCGCGATCTATTACAAGGCCGGTGACTGCATCATGCCGCGCGAGGGGGTCTTTGCCCGGGTGCTCGAAGAGGGTGCCATTCGATGCAATGACCCGATCGAAATCATCGGGGCCCCCTTTTCGGCCAGGCCCGCCTAGCGCCCGATCAGGAAGGTCCCCGGCGGCTCAGCCGGGGTACACGACCGCTGCTCTCCCCGACCGGCTTCGGACCGTCGCCGCCACACGATAGTCCATATGTAATAGCAGGCATGTTTGTCCATCTGCACTGCGCTCCACTCTTATCTGCCTTCCTTATCCCAGCCCCTCGGCTGGAGCAACCCCACCGCTGCCAATAAACATTAAAGTTTAAGGCCTAACTACCGATATAAAAGTAGCAGATCATTTTCAGACACAACCGCGCCCTGATAGGCCTGGGGAGCGGGAACAGGTTTGCTCTCCCGACATGGCATTTGCAGCCGCGCGCGAGGCCGCCGGTTGAGGGGGTAAAAAGTCCATCACTTCAGGGGTTTCCAGTGTTTATCATCATAGGGTTTGCAGTTGTCATCGTATCGGTCCTCGGAGGGTTCTGGGAGGCGGGCGGGCCGTTCCTGGTCCTGATCCAGCCCGCCGAATTCATGATTATCGGCGGGGCGGGCCTGGGCGCACTCCTCGCATCGGCGCCGAAAAACGTCCTCCAGAGCCTGCTTCATAGATCCATCGCCGCCCTGAAGGGTTCAACCGTTACCAAGGTCACCTACCTCGCTGTCCTGAAACTCATGTACGAACTGCTCTATATGGCCCAGAAGGAAGGGCTGATAGCGCTGGAAAAACACATCGAAACCCCGGCGGAAAGCTCGATTTTTTCGAAATATGCCGACGTTCTCTCCCAGAAGGCGCTGATCTCCTTCATGACCGACACCTTCCGCATGGTCATCATCGGCGGCATCGCCTCCCATGACCTGGAAGCCCTCATGGAAGGGGACATCGACACCCAGCACGACGACATGAGGAAACCGGCCGCCGTCCTCGCGAAAATCGGCGACACCATGCCCGGTCTGGGGATCGTGGCGGCGGTCCTAGGCATCGTCATCACCATGCAGGCGATCGACGGTCCCGCGGGTGAGATCGGCAAGAAGGTCGCGGCCGCCCTGGTGGGGACCTTCCTGGGGATTTGGATGTGCTATGGGTTCATCTCGCCCCTGGCGTGTAATCTTGAGATCGCCGGCGAAACGGAAATGCAGGTGTTCGAAGTCGTCAAGGCCGCCATCGCTGCCTTCGCCCGAGGGTTCAGCCCGCTGGTTTGCGTGGAGTTCGCACGACGCAGCATTCCGACGGAGACCCGGCCGGAATTCTCGGAAATGGAAACCCACGTGAAGGAGAAGAAGTGAGCGACGGCGAAAAAATCACGATTATCAAGAAGGTCAACAAAAGAGGCGGGCACGGGGGGCATCACGGCGGAGCATGGAAGGTGGCGTACGCCGATTTTGTCACGGCCATGATGGCGCTCTTCATCGTGCTGTGGATCGTCGCCAATAACGTGACCGTCCGCGCCTCCGTGGCCGACTATTTCAGGGACCCGGGGGCCATGAACAAGACCTCCTCCGGCGTGATGAACAGCGCCACCTCGATAAGACCCTTCGCCGACGCTCAACCGACGCAACCGCCGATGCCCACACGACAGCCGCCCCAGCCCACCGGAACGGCGTCCCCGCCCCAGCAGGCGGAGGTGGAAAAGCTCCGTCAGGAAGGCGAGCGGCTGATGCAGATGATCGCCGCCATCCCCGACCTGAGCAAGTTCAAGGACCAGATTGAGATCAAGATCACCAAAGACGGTCTGCGGATCGAGCTGATCGAGCAGGCCGAGGGGCTCTTCTTCGACATCGGCAGCGCCCGGCTCAAGCCGGATGCCATGCAGCTGCTCAGGCTGATCGCCTCCCGCATCGGCACCTTCCCGAACGACGTCGTCATCGAAGGCCACACCGACAGCCGGCCTTACACTCGGGCCGGGTACAACAACTGGGACCTCAGCACCGATCGCGCCAACTCCGCGCGCCGGGTGATCGAGGAGGGCGGCATACGCGAGCGGCAAATCACCAGCGTCAACGGGTATGCCGACCGGCGCCTGAAAAACCCGGACAAGCCGCTGGACTATTCCAACCGACGCGTCACGATCCTGGTGGCCTTTTCGACCTCGCTGAGCGGCGAGCCCAAAACCATCGCCCCGGCCGCAGCCCCGCTGATCCAGAAGCCAGTCGTCGTCGGCCGCAGTTGACCCGGTTGACTTTCGCCCTGCTTTACCGTTAGATTGACCTCGATTGTCACCATCGACATCCGAACCCACCCCGAGGCAGGACTGCCATGGTGTCAGACGACGAAAACCCCGTCTCGCATGCGAGCGGGGTTTTTTGGTTTGCCCCCGCTGCCATTGGCTTCCGCCGGCGCGAATAAAGCAAGGAGGATTCCGAGCCATGATGCCGAAGACGATGAACACCTACCTGTGCGACCTGGTTCCCGAAGCAGTCCTGCGGCAGCGCACACGGCGCCGGGAGGGCCGATGCCACCTGGTGTTGGGCTACCGGGACGAGCACCTGCTCGCGAAAATGGGCATCAACTGCGACAAACTCGGCCCCAAGCTGGTCGCCTGCATGTGGGACGAGGATCCGGCGCTCGAAATCGGCGGCTACCTGGTGGTGGACAATCTGGCCATGGGCTCGCCCTCCATGGGCGGCATTCGGATGCTGCCCGACATCACCCCAGCCGATGTTCACAACCTCGCCCGCGGGATGACCCTCAAGAACGCCGCGGCCAACCTGCCGTTCGGCGGGGGCAAGGCCGGCATCGTAGCCGCCGCAAACCTGTCGCCGGAAGCGCACACGGAGGTGATCCGCCGGTTTGCCCGGCTGATCCGCCGCTATCGAGACATCTATGTGCCGGGGCCGGACGTCGGTTCCAACGACGCCGACATGAAAACCATCGCCATCGAAAACGGCCTGGACGGCGCCGTGTCCAAGCCTGCGGAAATGGGCGGCAACCGCATCGACGAGCTGGGAGCGGCGGCGGGCGGGGTGGTCATCGCCCTGGAGCGGCTGCTGGAGATCATGCCCCGCCTCACCGTTTTGCCGCAGTTTTCCCGGCTGCGGATGCCGGCACCGCAGGAACTCACCGTCATCATCCAGGGCTTCGGGGCCGTCGGCGCTCACGCCGCCCGCATCCTGCACGAACGGCTGCCGTCCGCCCGGGTCATCGGCATCAGCGACCGGGAGGGCTACCTTTTCGACACCTCCGGGCTGCGCGTGGAGGAACTGTTCGCGCTCTGGCAGAAGTACGGCACGGTGACCGGCGGCTGCTACCAGGAGCAGCTCAAAGCCGGCGCGCAGCGGCCCTCCACCCACTTTTCCACCGCGGCCGACAACCTGCTGCGGGAATCGGCCTTCTGCCTCATCCCGGCCGCGCCGGTGTTTAACTACCTGGGGGTGCTGCCCTCGGACCCCAGCTCCATGAGCATCGAACGCATGGGCGCCTGGTCGCTGATCGTCGAGGGGGCCAACACCTACTCGCCGGACCCGAACCGCAAGGCGGCACGCACCCGCATGGAGCAGGTGGTCTATCGCCTGAAAGGCGTCATGATCGCCAATGACTACCTGGTTAATTCCGGAGGCGTCATCTTTGCCGCCCAGGAGCAGATCGTACCGACGCCGGAAGCGCTCCGGATCCCCGACGGCATGCTCGGCAACCGGGAGGCGGTGGAGGCATGGCTGCGGCAGCACGCAGCGGATTTCGCCGGCCTTTCGGAAAAGCGCCTGGAGGCCGGCCGCGCCGGCCGCGAAAAGGTCATCCGTCACAACATGACCGAGTTGGTTGACCTGCTCGCATCCAGCCCCGAGCTGCTGCCCTGCCAGGCGGCCGAACGCATCAGCGTGCGCCGCCTGGCGGCCCGGGAGAGCGAACGCACGGCGAAGGACGTCATGGAGCCGATACCGGCGGTGAGAATCGATGCGTTGCTGCCGGAGGCCGCGGGCCTGATCGTTCAGAGCCGCAGCAACATCATAGCTGTCCTGGATCCGGACGGAAGAATCGCGGGGGTGGTGACCACCTGGGACATCACCCGGGCCATCGCCGAAGGGATCTGCGAGGGCAGCCTGGACAAGATCATGACGCGCAAGGTGATCTCGGCCTCCCCCGCATCACGCATTCTGGACATCCTGCGCGAGCTCGAGCAGAACCGCATTTCGGCCATGCCGGTGGTGGAGGCGGGCCGGGTGTTGGGCATGGTCAACTCGGATCTTCTGGCCCAACGCTACCTGACGCAGCTTCTGCGCACGCAGGAGACGAGCTGACGGCTGATGATCCCGTAAGATGTTATGCCTGCCGCAAACCCGCGGATCACCGGCCCCGGGGCGCGCGGCCGGGCGCCTGCGCTCAGCCCGCCAGATCGACCTTGACGACGACCAGGGTCGCATCATCCTCGAATTCGCCGACTTCCTGAAAACCCTTCAGGTCGGTGAAAACGGCTTGCATAATGCCCTCAGCCGGCATGGCCGCATGGCGGCGGATGAGGTCCAACACGCGGGCCTTGCCGTACATCCCGCCGGACGGGCTGCGCGCCTCCCACAGGCCATCGGTGGCAAGCACGATGATCTCACCATCCATGACGCTTTTAACCTGCTGCTGATAGACGTGGTTCGCATCGACACCAATGGCCAGACCCGGCCCGGTCAGATCCTCGAACCGATCCTGATCCGGGCGATAGACGATCGCCGGCTCATGGCCGGCCCGCACCCACCGCAGCTGCCGCGCCCCGGTGTCTATTTCCAGGACGATAAGCGTCATGAACCGGCCTGAATCCTTAACGTCCCGCGTCAGTTCACGGTTCACGTCGGAGACGACCCGTTCGATCGCCCCGGTTTGGAGCGAGCGGCTGCGCAGAAGCGCCCGGACGGTCGCCATGAGCAGAGCGGCCGCCGTCCCGTGCCCGCACACGTCCCCCACGACAACGCGCAGGCCCCCCACGACGCCGTCGGGTCCGTCGAGAAAATCGTAATAGTCTCCGCCGATCGCATCGCAGTAAATGCTCGCCCCGGCAACGTCCAGGTGCCTGACCTGCGGCGGGCCGGCCGGGAGCAGGTTGCGTTGGACCTCCTCGGCCATCAACAGCGCCCGGCGCATCCTTTCCCGTTCGATCAACCCGTCCTGCATGCGGTTGAACGCCACGGCGAGCTGGGCGAACTCGTCCCGGCTCTTCACGCGGACGGCCTGGCTGAAATCGATCGACTCCACCCGCCGCAGCGCTGCTTGAAGAGCACGGATGGGCCGTGAGATTCCCAGGGCCAGCGCATAGCTTACGGCAAAACCGAGCAGAATGCCCCCGATCCCCAACCGCACCAGCCAGAGCCGCACCTGGTTGAGGAATTCGAGCTGACGATCCAGGGAGCGCGCCACCACGTAGGAGGGTGAAACGGTTGGCGGTTCAACGATCTTGATCATGATGAACCGCTCCGTGCCGGCTTGCACCGTGGCCGGCTGAGTGGCCGAAAGGCTCGCCAAGCTCTCCCAGGCGGCGGGGGTCGCATTGCTTTTCCCGACCTCCGTTTCAAACGGGAACCCGCTGGACAGGAAAATACCCCGGTCATCGAAAAAAGCAATATCCGCCTGGCTCAACTCCCGGATGCTTTGAAGGTCCTGCATCAGCCAGGGCGCGCCCACCACCACCGCGCCGATGACCTCCCGCGCGTTGAGCGGGCCTATGCGCAGCGGGATCGCCGACAGCTGCAGAAAGGAACCCTCGTGCCGGATGAACCCGCGCGCCGACCGGCCTTGGAGGCTGCTTCGCACCGCCGGGTACCCGGACAGGCGCGGCCCGAGGCGCTTGGCCGAATCGCTCAGGCCGCGAGCTTCGCCGTTCGCGTCCAGCACGGCCAAAAACTTCAGCTGGGGGAAGTTGGGTAGGATTTCGGCTTCGACGACATCGTCGCGGGTCAGGCCGTCCAAGCTCTTGTCGGTCAGCAGGGTGCGGGTCAGGGAATCGCCGGCCAGCCCCTGGGCGAGCTCGCCCAGGTGCAGGCGCCGCTCCTCGATCAGGCGCGCAACCAGCTGCCGGGCGCTGGCAAGATCTCGCTCAATCTCGGCCGCGACATTGCGTTCGATTAGATTCTGGATCAGCAGGAAGGTCCCGCCCAACAGGCCGAGGACGATCATCGCAATGCACAGAGACAGCTTGTATTTAAAAGGAAACCGCCAGCCCGACATGTCAGTAGGCATCTCCATGGGGTGAGGCGTGCGGCTGGCCTTGCCCGGGCATGCCCGGATGGTCCAGGACCTCCTCGATGGTCTGGGAACTGCGGATCGTGAAATCAACCGTCAGCGTCTGCTGCCCGATGCGGATCGGGATCTGGTCCGCGCCGCCGAAGATGTGCCAGACCCGCAGGATGTAACCTCCCTCTGGAGGCGCATCGATGCGGTAGCGGCCGTTGCCGTCGGTCACGCCAAAATACCGGTTGGGCAGGACGAAAATGTCAGCCACCATGCTCTTGTGGATCTGGCAGTAGACCTTGTGGCGCTTCAGCGCCTGCAGGCGCACGGATTTCGTTTCGCCGGCCGCGTATAGTCCCAGGTCGAACGGTTCCTGTTCGTGGGGGGAGAAGGCGTTGTGCTGGACCTTGTCGGAGTTTAAGATCCGGATTTCCTGCCCCTTGACCACGGGCAGCAGCCGCGGGACGAACTCCTTGTTCGTCTGATCCATGACGGCCGGCTCGCCGGGTGGAGGCGTCTCCAATCCCTCGATGAAAACCACCGCATGATCGAAGCGCTTGAGCGGCCGCTCTCCGTCCTTGTTCAACACGGTGACGCGGCCGGTGATCTCGGCGGCACCCGCCGCAAGGGAGGTTGCCAGCAGGATCGCGAGAACGCGAACTGAAAGCGACAGTCTATTCACATCGCCTGCGAGGTTGCGGTTCATGTCTCAAACCCTCCGATCGGGCATCGGTCACGGGCGCAGCGTTTGTGTTTGACCCTATGCTGCCGGTCTTGTTAGAGGACCACCCGCAATCATGGCGCACTCGAATGGGTCAAGTATGCGACCGGTTATCGCCGACGTCAAACCGAACGGACTGCGCCGCCCTCAAACGCCTGCCAACGACCTCACCGACTGAACGCACGATGTGCTGAAACGGATGAGGGCATCCAGTTTCTGACCCGCCTTTCCCGAGTCGATGGAGGCGGCCGCCCGGTCAATTCCCGCCCGGAAATCGCCATCCAGCCCCGCCGCCACGAAGGAGGCCGCGGCATTCAACAGCACGACATCCCGGCGCGGCCCTGTCTCCCCCCCCAGAAGACTGCGAACGATGCGGGCGTTTTCCCGGGCATTGCCGCCGCGGATATCCTCCTTTGCAGCCCGGTGCAGACCGAGATCTTCGGGGGCCAGGTCGAAGGTGGTTATCGCCCCGTGCTTCAGGTGTGATATTCGGGTCGGCCCGCAGATGCTGATCTCGTCAAACGTCCCCTCCCCGTGAACGACAAAGGCCTCCCGCGTGCCGAGGTTCTTCAGAACCAGCGCCATCTTCTCCGTCAGGCCCGGGTCGTAGACCCCCAGGACCTGGATGGTCGCCCCCGCCGGGTTGGTGAGCGGGCCCAGCAGGTTGAACAGGGTCCGGAGCCCGAGTTCCTGCCGCGCTCGGGCGACATGGGCCAGCGCCGTGTTGAACATGGGCTCGTAGAGAAAGCCGATCCCGATCTCCCGGATGCAGCTCTCCACGGCGGTCGGCGGCACATCCAGATTGACTCCCAGCTGCACCAGGACATCGGCGCTGCCGCAGGCGCTGGATACGCAGTGGCTGCCGTGTTTGGCTACCCGGATGCCGGCCCCGGCGGCCACAAACGCGGTGGCGGTGGAGATGTTGAAGGTGTGGGTGCCGTCGCCGCCGGTTCCGCAGGTGTCCAGGATGGTCTCATCGTCCGCATTGATCTCTTCCCGGTCGATGTTGACCATGTGGTTGCTCACATCGATCTTGCGGGCCTTTTCGCGCATGACACGGGCGGCGGCCGTGATCTCCTCAACGGTCTCGCCTTTCATGCGCATCGCGGCGAGAAACGCCCCAACCTGGGCCGATGTGGTTTTGCCGGTTAAAATCTCTTCCATCGTCGCTTTCATTTCGGGCGCGGTGAGATTCTCGCGGTTGATCGCTTTGATCGTGGCTTGTTTAATCATGGTCATCTCCTCCTGGGGTCGATCCTAAAAACAATGAGGCCGCAGGCTTTACGCCCCGCGGCCTCAAATAAAAAAACCGCAGAGCCTTGGGAGAGGGCCTCGCGGTTTTGGATTTCAGTTGTTCACGGCAGGCGCATCCCCTCTCAGGCGATGTGCCACCACCAGTTGCCCGATGAAAAAGCGTGATCCAACGGCCGATCGCATTCCATGATAGATTTTTAAGTATCCTCCGGGCCAAAGAATGTCAAGCATTATTCGCCCAACGGAGCCGGCAGCTTGAGGAGGCCTTCGACCCGGCGGCCCTCCAATCAATACCGACGTGCGTTAGAAAGAGACATCCTTCCCACCTTGCGATTGGCACGGAGTTGAAAATTGTGCATCTTTATATTGGCCCGCTATTGATCATCCCCGATCCTCTCTGGTAAACTCATTTTACGGGCTTGCTCCGGGTCGACACAACTAGTTACCGGCTTGGGTTGAACAACGAAAGGAGTTTTCGCAATGGCTCTCTATCGAACGGTCTCGGAAAAGGAGGCCACCGGCAAAGTTAAAAAAGTTTACAAGGACATCATGACCACCAAGAAGATCGACTTCGTGCCCAATTTCTGGAAGGCGCTTTCGATCAATCCGGACCACCTGGAAGCGACCTGGCAGAAGCTCAAAGCCGTCATGAAACCGGGCAAGCTCGATCTTTTGACCAAAGAGATCATCGCCCTGGCGGTGTCCGCCACCAACAACTGCGAGTACTGAATCCACTCCCACAGCGCCGCCGTGAAGCGGCTCGGATTGGACAACGAGGCCATCGGTGAGATCGTTGCCGTGGTGGACGTATTCAACGGCACCAACCGCATTGCGAACGCCTATCAGGTCGAGCCGGATGTCACCCCGAATCCGGATTGACAGGGTGTCGAAAACCCGCGGCTCAGGCCGTGATCCGGCGTTGCGCGCCTTTTGTAAATGCTCACATATTCTCGAATATGCTGCGCTCGCCGGTGATGCGGCCCGGAGAATGAGGAACCTGAAATGCCATACAGCGAAGAACTCGATGCGAAACTCGCGCGAATGCTTTCGCAAGGGGCCGTTCGCAGGAAGATGTTTGGGGGAACCTGCTACCTGCTGAAGGGCAACATGGTCTGCGGGGTTTACAAGAATTTTCTGATTCTGCGGCTTGGCGAAAAACGGGCGGCCGAGGCGTTGAAGCAGCCGGGCGTGAGGCCGTTTGACATCACCGGCAAGCCCATGAAAGGCTGGGCGATGATGGCCGAATCCGCGTTAACGGATGCGGAGATCGCAGGCTGGATCGAAAAAGCGCGAACGTTTGTGAAGACGCTGCCGGCAAAATAAAGACTGGATCTTATGATTATGGGGCCATGCCGCCGTACGTGTCGAACGGACGGCCGGCCCGGTTGCGATGGACAGACAGGCCAAGCGCCTGGTCAAGGCATGCCGATAGAATGGATATCATCATCGACCCGATGCAGGATAGCGATTGGGAACGCGTCCGGGAAATCTATCTCGAGGGTCTGGCCACCGGCCAGGCCAGCTTCGAGACCGAGGCGCCGAGCTGGGAGCAGTGGGATGCTGCGCACTCCAGACACAGCCGTCTGGTCGCCCGCGACAGCGACCGGGTGGTCGCCTGGGGCGCCCTGGCGCCGATGTCCCGGCGACGCTGCTACGACGGGGTGGCCGAGCTAAGCCTTTACGTGTCCACGGCCTATTCCGGCCGGGGCATCGGCAAGCGGCTCTTAAGCGAACTGGTCGCTTCTTCCGAACGCTGTGGCGTCTGGGCTCTGTACGGCAGCACCTTTCCTGAAAACGAAGCCAGCATTAAAATGCAGCTATCCTGCGGCTTCCGGGTGGTAGGCCGGCGGGAGCGGATCGCCCAGCACCACGGCGTCTGGCGCGACACGGTCATCACCGAGCGTCGCAGCCGGGCCGTGGGGGTGTGAGAGGAGGCCTTCATGGAGGATCTGATTCAAGAGGCCGTGCGGCGATCAGCGCGCTATCTCAAGGGCCTGGAACAGCGCAGCGTTGCGCCGCCGCCCGAAGCCGTCAAGCGCCTCGGCGGTTTCGATGCGCCCTTGCAGGATGAACCGACCGCGCCGATGAGGGTTCTCGCCGATCTCGATGACATCGGCTCGGCCGCCACCGTGGCAAGCGCCGGACCGCGATATTTCGGTTTCGTCACCGGGGGTACGCTCCCGGCCGCCCTGGCCGCCAGTTACCTGGCCGGTGCCTGGGACCAGAATGCTGCATTTCATGTCGCGTCGCCCACGACCGCCTTCCTCGAGGAGATCTGCCGGCGGTGGCTCGTTGCGCTGTTCGGGCTGCCGCCGGGCGCGGGCATCGGGTTTGTGACCGGGGCGACCATGGCCAACTTCAGCGCCCTGGCTGCCGCACGGCATGCCTTGCTCGGCCGCCTGGGGTGGGATGTCGAGGCCCGCGGCTTGTTCGGCGCACCGCCGATAACGGTGATCGTCGGGGCAGAAGTGCACGTCAGCGTGCTGAAGGCCCTGAGCCTGCTGGGGCTCGGCCGGGAGCGTGTGATCCGGGTGGCGACAGACGGCCAGGGGCGGATGAGGCCAGAGGCCGTCCCGCCCCTGACCGAGCCGGCTATCATCTGCATTCAGGCCGGCAACGTGAACACGGGAGCCTTCGATCCGGCTGCAGACATCTGCGAGCTTGCCAAGGCATCGGATTCGTGGGTGCATGTCGACGGCGCCTTCGGCCTGTGGGCGGCGGCATGCCCTGACCGGCGTTTCCTGGCGGCGGGGATCCCGGAGGCGCACTCGTGGGCAACCGACGCCCACAAATGGCTGAACGTACCCTACGACAGCGGGATCGTGTTGGTGGCCGATCCGCGTCACCTGCAGGCCTCGATGTCGGCCAGCGCGGCCTATTTTATCGCCGGCGATGCCCGGGAGCCCAGCCACTACACGCCGGAGCTGTCCCGCCGGGCACGCGGGGTGGAGATCTGGGCGGCCCTGAGATCCCTCGGCCGCTTAGGCCTGGCCGACCTGATCGAGCGCAACTGCCGATATGCCCGGCGCTTCGCCGAAGGGCTGAAGCTTGCCGGTTACGATGTGCTCAACGAAGTGGTGCTGAATCAGGTTCTGGTCTCCTTCGGAACCCCCGACCGCACCCGTCAAGTCGTCCGGAGGGTTCAGGAAGACGGCACCTGCTGGTGCGGCGGCACGGAGTGGCAAGGGCACGCCGCCATGCGCATCAGCGTTTCCTCGTGGGCGACGACTGGGGAAGATGTCGAGCGCAGTCTGCGGGCGATGATCCGGCTGGCATCCGACCGATGAACATCATCCACGCCGATTCGCCGGAACACATCGCAGCGGTGCGCATCCTGTTCCGCGAATACGAAAGCTTTCTCAACCTGGACCTGTGCTTCCAGGACTTTGAAAACGAGCTGGCCGGGCTTCCGGGGAAATACGCCCCGCCCCAAGGGGCCCTGCTGCTGGCGGTGAAGGGCACGGATATCTGCGGCTGCGTCGCCCTGCGCGAGCTTGAACCCGCTGTCTGCGAGATGAAGCGGCTCTTTGTTCGGCCAAAGTACCGCGGCATAGGCCTCGGCGGGGATCTGGCCAAGAGGATCATCGCGGAGGCGCAGGTGAAGGAGTATGCCGCCATGCGGTTGGACACCCTCGCCCAACTCGCTGAGGCCATCCGGCTTTATGAACGGCTGGGTTTTCGGAAAACAGCTCCATACTATCACAACCCGTTGCCCGGGGCGTCGTACTGGGAGCTCGACCTTAAGGCCACCGCCTGCGAAAAAGGCGCGAATTCGACGACTACGAAATCGTGCGCATGAATCGGAATTAGCTCAGCCGGTCACCGATACGTGATTCGATATATCACCCCCGCCATGTCATCCGAAACAAGCAACGCGCCATCCGGCATAACGAGGACATCCACCGGTCTTCCCCAGGCCCGGCCACCCTGCAGCCAGCCTTCGGCAAACGGCTCGTAGCTGACGGCCTGGCTGCCGCTCAGCTTTATAAAGGTCACACGATAGCCGATCGGGGAGCTGCGATTCCAGGAGCCGTGCTCGGCGATGAAGATGTGTCCACGGTATTTCTCGGGAAACATCTTGCCGTTGTAGAACCTCATTCCCAAGGCCGCCACATGCGCACCCAGCTTGCGAACCGGCGGCGTAAATTCCGCCATCTTCCTTCCCTGACCGTATTCGGGATCCGGCATATCGCCTTGATGAATGTAGGGGAAGCCGAAGTGCATATCCTTCCGAGGAGCGCGATTGAGTTCGTCGGCCGGCATATCGTCCCCCATCCAGTCGCGGCCGTTGTCGGTAAACCATAGCTCTCTCGTCTGGGGATGCCAATCGAAGCCGACGGTATTGCGAATACCGCCGGCGAAAATCTCCCGGCCGGTGCCGTCGGGGTTGATGCGGGTAATGGATGCATAAATCGGCTCGCTTCGTTCACAGATGTTGCACGGTGCTCCAACCGGCACGTACAGCTTGCCATCGGGACCGAACGCGATAAACTTCCATCCGTGGGACCTGTCCTTTGGATACTCAGCATTCACAACCACAGGCTTCGGCGGATGAGTGAGCGCCTTTTCGATGTCATCGAAGCGGAGGATGCGGCTGTTCTCGGCAACGTAGAGTGCGCCCTCCCGGAAAGCGACGCCGTTGGGAGAGTCCAATCCGGAGGCAATCGTATAAACCTTGTCGGCCTTGCCGTCCTGGTCGGCGTCGACAACGGCATACACCTTGTCCCCGCCTCGGTTGCCGACAAAAACGGTTCCCTTCGGACTAAGCGTCATTGAACGCGCATTCGGGACCTCGGCAAAGATGGAAACATGAAAGCCGGGCGGGAGCTTTATGCTGTCGAGAGAAAGCTCGCCTGCTTTGCATCCGGAACAGAATACGAGACTCAACAGCAGGGTAGAAAATGCCAACGCAGGTCGCATTGCATCCTTGGTTTGCATCGCCGACTCCGTGTTGTCGGATGGCCCGATGTATCGATGAGTGGGAACGACAAGTGACAAATTACGAAAAGCAGAATAACCTCGCTGCGATGATGAAAACCCGGTTTATGCTTGCGGAGCGAGCGAAGGTTTCAGCTTATGCCCTGGGTACGACGACTTCGCCATAGCAGCCCATGGCTGCGACGACTGAAAGAATTATCGCCAGTGCTGGAGAGGAGATGGAACAGGTAGCCCGTGTAAGCCTTCTATCAATCGCGCAAGGCGGAGTCAAGGAAGACGGATCGGATCTCTCGACCGCAAGCGCCATTTCAGTCCTCAGCCTGAGTGCCGGGAACGGAAATAGGACGTGCCGGCTGCCTAATCTGCTTTTCAGAGTAGCCGCGTCCTACGAAATGCCGAGAGAATATGACTCTTGATCTATCCTCACCTCCATCCAATCTACCCTTTATGAAATCTTGCCAAGCACGACCCCTCCCGATATAATCCCCACTGCCATGCAATGATTCACCGGCAGAAAAGCCAAGCACTGTCGATCACTGAAGCATGCTCACGGGAGGCGTCGGCGGACTCATACCAGAAAGTTAAACGTTGATCGCGGCAAGGCAAATGTGCCATAGTCCGCCGAAACGCAGCGGAGGAAGGGTCCATTTCGTGGACATTTCAATCTCCATCGACGATGACCTCACCCGAAGAGGATACCATGGATGCTGTTAGCGAGCTGGTGAAAAATTTAAGAGAGCAGGTGCTTGCCACCCGCCGGGATCTGCACCGGATCCCCGAAACGGGCTTCAATGAAGCCAAGACTTCTATGTACGTGGCCGAATGCCTGAAAAGCTTCGGTCTCGAGGTGCAAACCGGCATCGCCAAGCATGGAGTGGTCGGGCTCCTCCGGACCGGCCAGCCCGGCCCCACCCTGATGATACGGGCCGATATGGATGCACTTCCGATCGCCGAGGAAACCGGGCTTGCTTTCGCGTCCACCCATCCCGGCGCCATGCACGCCTGCGGCCACGACGCCAACATGTCCATGGCGCTGGGTGCGGCAGCCGTATTGACGCAGCTGAAGACCCGGTTCAAAGGCAACGTCAAATTCATCTTTCAGCCGGCCGAGGAAGGTCCAGGCGGGGCCAAGCCGATGATCGCAGCGGGCGTCATGGAAAACCCCAAGGTAGACTATGCGATCGGCTGCCACTTGTGGGCTGAGCGGCCGGAGGGCTGCATCGGAGTCAGAACAGGGGCGTTCATGGCCGCCATGGACCGGTTTGACCTCAAAATCATCGGCAAGGGCGGGCACGGCGCCCAGCCGCACCTGTGCGTAGACGCTTTGGAAGTCGGCGCGCAGGTGGTGGCGGCACTTCAACGCATCGTCAGCCGGCACACGAACCCCATCGAGCCGGCGGTGGTTACGGTGGGCACCTTCCATGCCGGCACCGCCTTCAATATCACCCCCGCCGAGGCGGTGCTGAGCGGCACCACCCGCACCTTCAACGAAGAGACCTGGAAGTCCTGGGAGGCGCGCATCGACAAAGTGGTGCACGGCGTCTGCGCGTCCATGGGCGCCGGCTATGAGCTGACATACACTCCCGGCTACCCCCCGACGGTCAACGACGACCGCATGGCCGAAGTCGTGCGGCGCTGCGCGGTCCAGGTAGTCGGTGCAGAACGGGTGGTCAAGCCCGAGCTCAGCATGGGCGGCGAGGATATGTCGTTTTTTTTGAAGCACTGTCCGGGGTGTTACTACTGCATCGGCGTCGGGCGCGAGGGCGCAGCGCCGCTGCACAACTCGAAGTTCGATTTCAAGGAAGACCTCATGCTGCTGGGCGTCGAGACCCACTGCCGCGTGGCGCTGGATCTGCTCGGCTGAAACCATATTCACAATCAGGAGGACACTGGGGTTTGTTTTCCATCCATGAGCACGCAAAGAAGGAGGCTGCGATGATCAAGAAGATGGCAGTGACAGGCATGATGGTGGGATTGATCCTGGCCGGCGGAATCGCCGGTTTGGAGCCGGCACTGGCGGCCGGCGAGGTGAAGATCGGACTTTCAGCCCCGCTGACCGGCGACTGGGCCGAATACGGCAACGACTTCAAGCGCGCGGTCAGCATGGTGATCGACAAGGTCAACAAGGAAGGCGGCATCAACGGCAAGAAGCTTGAACTGGTCATCGCCGACAGCCGCGGCGACGCCAAGGAGTCGGTCCTGATTGCCGAGAAGTTCGTGGCCGATCCAGCGATCATCGCCCAAGTCGGCGACTTCAGCAGCTCCAGCACCATGGCGGCCGCTCCGGTCTATGAGCAGGCCAAAATGGTCCAGATCTCTCCCACCGCCTCGCATCAGGACTGGACCAAGAAAGGCGAGTTCATGTTCCGCGTCGTGGCCACCCAGGGCTATGAAGGGCCCTACAATGCCCGCTGGGCGGTCAACGACCTGAAGAAGAAAAAGATCGCCACGATCTACATCAACAACGACTGGGGCGTGGACGCCAACAAATATTTCGTCGGCGAAGCCCGGAGACTCGGCGCAGAGATCGTCGCCGAGGAAGCGTTCACCCCGGGCGAGAAGGACTTCAACGCCGTCATCTCCAAGCTGAAGCGCCTGGAGCCGGACCTGGTGTACATGCCGACCTTCTATGCCGATTTCACGGCCATCCTGAACCAGGCCGAGCGCGCGCGCTTTAAGCCGACCGTGCTGGCCAACAGTTCGCTTTTCTCCGTGAAGACCCTGGAAATGGGCGGCAGGGCCGTTGAGGGGACCATGATCCCCGTGAACTACTTCGGCAGCGATCCGCGGCCGGCGGCCCAGAATTTCACCAAGGAATACAAGGCGCTTTACGGCACAGACCCCAACCAGTTCGCGGCCCTGGCCTATGATGCGGCCGGGGTGCTGGTCGCGGCCCTCAAAGCGGTGGGCACCGACAGCCGCGCCAGGGTGCGCGAGGGTCTGATCGGCCTGAAGGGCTACGAAGGCGCCACCGGCCCCATCTCCTATGCCGAGGGCCGGGACCCGGCCAAGCTGCTGGTGCGGATCATGATCAAAAATGGGCAGTGGGTGCTCTATAAGCCTTAAGCCAACCCTCCCGGCGCTGCGGCTGTCGGATCGTGGTGATATGATCTCAGCCGGGATTTTTCCGAAAGGGGTCAAGGGTTCGAGGTCCAAGGGCTCAAGTGAAAAAGGAGTTCGCCTTTCCGCTTGACCCCTCGACCCCTTGACCCCTGGGACCCTTGAGCCTCTATGCCATCATTTCTGTTCGATCAATTCATCAACGGCCTGACCCAGGGCAGCGTTTATGCGCTGCTGGCCCTGGGCTTCACCATGATTTTCGGCACCCTGCGCATGGTGACCTTCGCCCACGGAGAGGTCTACATGATGGGGGCGTACATGGGCTTTGAGATCATCCGGCTGCTCTATCCCAGTTTTCTCCTCGCCCTGCTGGCGGCGCTGGTGGCCACGGCCATGCTGGGCATCGTAGTGGAGCTTCTCGCGTTTCACTTCCTGCGAAACGCTCCCCACGCGACGTCGCTCCTGGTGACCATCGGCATCTCGATCCTGCTCGTCAACCTGGCCCAAAAGATCTGGGGACCGGAGACCCAGTCGATTCCCTTCGGGCGGATCGACCAGCTCGGTAATTTTGAAATTGAAATCGCCGGGGTCTACATCACCTTTCTGCAGATCGCAGTGCTGGGCGTCACCGTCCTGCTCATGCTGGTGCTCTATTTCGTCATCAACCGCACCAAGCTCGGGATGGTGATCCGCGCCATGGCCCAGGATTACGAGGCAGCCTCTGCCATGGGAGTCAATGTCAACGTGATCTACATGGCAGCTTTCGCCATCGGATCGATGCTCGGCGGCGTTGCCGGCGTGCTGGTGGGTGTGTACTACAACATGTTCTACCCCACCATGGGCGGGATCTACGGGCTCAAGGCCTTCAGCGCCAGTGTGGTCGGCGGGCTCACGAGCCTGCCGGGAGCGGTGGTGGCCGGGCTGCTGATCGGACTGGTCGAAACTTTTTCGGTCGAGTTCGGAGCGTCGAATTTCCGCCATGTTTTTTCCTTCGTTTTCATGATCCTGATTCTGCTGCTGCGGCCGGGCGGGCTCTTCGGCGGAAAAGAAATGGCGCATACGCGGGGGGACTGACGCGATGATGATGACTTCGTATAAAATCCGAGCTCAGCGTTGCGCTTCATCTCGCTGGCGCTGCGGCGCACAGCCGGTACGCCTCTAACCACGAGATTCGCGCGCCTTGACGTTGGACTTTCACCAAAGTCCTCAAAAAGGATGACGTGTTGTGAGATCGTCACGGATACGCTTTCCTAAATTCCTCCTGGCCAACGCCCCGGTCCTGTCGATCATTGCAGTCCTTGCGGCGGTGCCGCCTTTTATCACCAACATGTACTACGTCCAGGTGCTGGTGTTCATCGGCATCTACGCCATCCTAACACTCAGTCTCAACCTGCTCAACGGCTACGTGGGGCTTCTGTCCATCGGGCATGCCGCCTTCTACGCGATCGGCGCGTATGCCTCGGCCAAGCTGTCCATGGAACTGGGGCTGCCGTGGGTGCTGGCTCTGGCCGGGGCCGGGGCCATCGCCGGCTTCTTCGGCTACCTCATTGCCAAACCCACGCTGCGGCTGTCGGGCATTTACCTGACGCTCGTAACACTCGGCTTCAACATGATCCTCTTTTTGGTGCTGCAGAACTGGATGAGCTTCACCAACGGCCCGCTCGGGATCATGGACGTTCCTCCACCCTCGATCTTCGGATTTGTATTGAGCTCGCGGCTGCAGTACTATTACCTGATCCTGGCCCTGGTGCTGTTGACGGTCTTGAGCATGCACCGCCTGATGACATGTCGCTTCGGCCGGGCGCTCACCGCCATCCGCGAAAACGAGCTCGCCGCCGAAGCCACGGGGGTGGACACCACACGCTACAAGATCCAGGCCTTCGTGCTGGCGGCCTTTTATGCCGGCATCGCCGGCAGCTTCTACGCCCACTTCGTGAAATACATCAGCCCGGACAGCTTCACCATCAACGAGTCTTTCATTTTACTCGCGATGCTCGCCTTCGGCGGCCAGGGCAACCTGATCGGCCCGATAGTGGGAGCGGCGGCTCTCATTTTGATTCCGGAGGCCTTCCGGCCGCTGCAGGAATACCGCATGTTCGTCTACGGAGGGGTTCTCATCGTCATGATGCTGGTGCGGCGCCAGGGGCTCCTCGGGGGCCGATCCTACAGCCTGCGGTGGACCCGATTCGACTCTGCTCCTGCCAGGATCTACGAACGCGGGGACAAGTTCCTGCCGGAGGGCTGACGCATGCCGCTGCTGCAGATCGCGGAAGTCACCAAGGGGTTCGGCGGGCTGAAGGCCCTGCGGGACGTGTCCATGCAGGTGGACGAGGGCGAGATCGTAAGCCTCATCGGCCCTAACGGCGCCGGCAAGACCACGCTTTTCAACTGCATCACGGGCACCATGCCTCCCAACCGGGGGTCGGTCCGGTTCAGGGACGAAGAGATCGTCGGACTGCCGCCGCACGAGGTGGCCCGCCGGGGCATCAGCCGCACTTTCCAGCACATCCGGGTGTTCGGCCAGATGTCGGTGCTCGAAAACGTCATGGTGGGCCGGGACTTCAAAGGGCGCACCGGTATTTTCAGCGCGCTGCTTCGCCCGCCGCGGGTCGGCAACGAGGAAGCCGAAAACCGCGAGAGCTGCATGGACGTCATGGCTCTCTTTGGGGAACGGCTCTTGCCGAGGCTGAACCAGCCGACCCGGGAGCTATCCTACGCCAACCGCCGCCGCGTGGAGATCGCGCGGGCGCTGGTGTCCGGCCCCAAGCTCATCCTGCTCGACGAGCCCACGGCCGGCATGAATCCGAATGAGACCGAGCAGTTGATGGACCTCATTCGCCTCATCCGTGACCGTGGCCACAGCGTTCTGGTCATCGAGCACAAGATGAAGGTGGTCATGGCGGTTTCCGACCGCATTGTGGTCCTCGACCACGGCGAGAAAATCGCCGAGGGCCCGCCCTCGGCGATCGCGGCCGACCCGACCGTCATCGACGCTTACATGGGGAGGCGCCAGCGTGCTCAAGCTGACTGATGTGAACACCTTCTACGGGCCCATCCAGGCGCTTAAGAACGTCTCTCTGACGGTCAACCCAAAGGAAATCGTCTCACTTCTTGGAGGAAACGCCTGCGGTAAGTCGACTACGATGAAGACCATCCTCGGCTTGGTGCGGCCGAAGCACGGGCGTGTCGAGTTTTTCGGGCGGCGCATCGATCGCCTGCCGTCCTCGGATATCGTCCGGGCCGGGATCGCGCCGGTGCTCGAAGCACGGCGGCTTTTTCCTTTCCTCACCGTGCATGAGAATCTGCTCATGGGCGCCTACACCCGCAACGACACCGAAGGCATCCGTACCGACGTGGAGCGCATGTATGCCCTTTTCCCCGTCGTGAAGGAGAGAAACCGGCAGCTCGCCTCGACCTTGAGCGGCGGCGAACAGCAGATGGTGGCCATGGCGCGGGCGCTGATGGCCCGGCCCAAGCTGCTCATCATGGACGAGCCGTCCATGGGGTTGTCGCCGCTCTACGTGGACAAGGTTTTCGAGATCATCCAGATGATCAACCGGGAAGAGGGGGTTGCCGTCCTGCTGGTGGAGCAGAACGCCAACATGGCGCTTTCCATCGCCTGCCGCGGCTACGTGCTGCAGACCGGCGAAATCGTGCTGCACGACACGGCCGAAAACCTTAAAAACAACCCGCTGATGCAGAAAGCCTATTTAGGCGTTGCGTGAGTAGAGGGCTCAAGGGTCCAGGTGAAAAAATGCGAATGCTAAAACGGCGGAAGATGCAAGAGTCTCTTTTCATTTCACTTGAACCCTTGCGCCCTCGACCCCTCGAACCCTTTTCGGAATGCATGAAAGCAGAGGCCACATGAACAAGATCGAAAGAGTAGATCGTGTCTTGCGAGGCGATGAGGTGGACTACCCGCCCATTTCTCTCTGGTACCACTTCGGGGTGCAACATGGCGGCGGAGAGCAGTTTGCCCGCATCACGCTTGAGTTCTTCAGACATTACGACTTTGATTTCCTCAAGGTGATGAACGACTATTACTACCCGGCGCCGCAGGGCCTCGACACGGTGCGCACCAAGGAGGACCTGCAGAAGTTCACGACCTTCGACGTGGAGCGCTGCGAGTGGCGCGAGCAATTCAAGGCGCTGCGCATCCTCGGCAGCGAGCTCAAGGGGCGGGCCTATTTCATCGACACGGTGTTCGACCCCTGGCAGAGCATCCGTCGCAGTGCCGCCGGCGAGAACATGGAGCGCCTTGCTCAAAACGAACCCGAGGCTCTGCACGCAGCGTTGGAAGCGGTCACCGTGAATCTCATCGCGTATTCCAAGAAGGCTCTTGAAATCGGCGCCGCCGGGATCTTCATGTCCGTGCCGGCCGCAAAGGAGATTGTGAGCCGCGATGTTTTTCTTACCTTCGTGAAGCCCTATGCCGTAAAAGTGTTCGCAGCCATCTCCGGGCTGGGCCGGATGAACGTGGCCCACATCCACGGCGATGATCTCTGCATGGACGACTGCCTGGATTTCCCGGTGAACGTTTTCAGCTGGTGGGACCGCGGTCCGCACGGCCCATCGATGGAGTACGTTAAGCAGCACGTCCCCGGTTGTGTCATGGGCGGCATCGACCAGACCCTGCTGACCCGCCGCTCGACGGCGTTTCTAAAAACCCATGTGGCCGAAGGAGTCGCCCTGGGAGGCGGCCGGCGGTTTTTCATGGCCAACGGCTGCAGCATCGACACCTGGGTGAGCCCGAACGTCGTGCACGCGGTCGTCGCGGCCGCGCGTGCAACGGGATGACTTCGTCATAAGCCCAATTTCTGCGTTCCGATCCATCTCGCTGGCGCTGCGGCGCGGTGCAGGTGCGCCTCGCGCGCGTTGGTCTTATTACAAAGTCATCAAATCAGAAGAAATGGGTCGCTATTATCAAATTTCGATATTATGGCCTTCCTGGTGATTGACTGCGGCACCTCCGCCTGCAAGGCGGCGGTGGTTTCCGGAAACGGCGGCATCCTGGCGTGGAGCCGGCGGCCGGTGCGCGTGCAGCAGCCGGGCCCTTTCCGCGCCGAGGTCGATTCCGACAAGCTCTGGGCTGCGGTGCTGGCCGCGGCCCGCGCCGCCCTGCGACAGGTACCCGCCGGCCGGCGCGGCATCGAGGCGGTCGGCGTCAGCGCACTTCTGGGGTACGTGTTTCTCGACCGGTTCAACCGGCCCCTGGGGCCTTCCATCATCTGGATGGACAACCGCGCCGGTGCGGAGGCCGATGAGATCCGGCGGCGCATCCCCGAGAAAACCGTCTACCGGCGAACCGGCCGGCGGGTGAGCCCCGAGCTCCTGGCCCCCAAGTTGATGTGGCTGGCGCGGGAGCAGCCCGGTATTTATCGACGTATCCGCGCGGTCATCGGCTTGAAAGACGAGATGGTAAAGCGGCTGACCGGGGTAGTTCGGACCGATCTCGCCCATCTCGACTACTCCCTGCTGTTTGACATCCGCAAGGGGAGGATCGACGCCGATATCGCCTCCGCGCTTGGGATCGATCCCGGGGTTTTCCCGGAACCGCATCGGGCTGCGGAGGTGGCCGGACGGCTTGCGCCGGAGGCCGCGCGCAGAATCGGCCTGCCGACGGGGCTGCCCGTGATCTGCGGCAGCTCGGATGGGACCACCGCCATGTACGGCGGGGGCGTTCTCACGGAAGGCGCGGGGGTCCTGGTCACCGGAACCACCGATGTGCTGATGACCGCCTGCGCCGGGTGGGTGAAGGATCGCTCGCGTACCCTCACCGTCAACACCGGGATGGTGCCGGGGATCTACCTGGCCGGCGGCGCCATGGGGCTTTCGGGCGGTACCGTCCAGCATTTGGAGCGCTTGATGCGTGTCCGCATGCGGCCGCTGGCGGAGAAGATCATGCGCCTGCCGCCGGGGGCGGATGGGCTTCTAATGCTTCCAGGGCTGACCGGTGAACGCTCGCCGTACTGGATGGAGTATGCGACCGGCGGCATGGCTGGCCTCACCCTGCGACACGGTCCCGAGCACGTGTTCAAGTCCGCCATGGAGGGTGCCGCCTTGCGAACGGCGTGCCTGTTGAAGCGGATGCAGGCCTGCCGCAATGCTCCCGCGCGGCTGCACGTGGTCGGCGGCTGGGCGGACAGCGACGCCTGGAACCGCATCCGGGCCGACTCGGCCGGCTTGGAGGTGCTGCGACCCATAGCGACCGAGGCCACCGCCCTCGGCACAGCCATGTTTTGCCGGGCAGCGATCGATCCCGGCGCTTCGCTCCGGGCCATCACGCGGCAGTGGCTGCGGTTCGACCGGCGCTACCGGCCCGATACCCGCTGCACTGAAGCATATCGGGCGATGGCCGGTCTTTTCGATGATTATTTGAATTCAACAACGGATGTGTTTAAACGCTTGCAGCAAATGAAATGTTAACCCGCAATTGAAGAGGCCATATGACGAAACAAGTGGATCAAAAAGAGATGATCGACAAGGTGCGCGCGGCCATCAAGGACCGCGCCACGTGGTTTGCCCTGCTGTATCGGTCCTTCAAGGAGGCCTTTCCTGAAAAGGAAGTCGAGCGCCTGGCGCGCAAGGCCATCTTCGAATTCGGCCGGATGAAGGCCAAGAACGACCCCAAAGACTTCGGCCCGAAGGCCTGGGTCGAGAAACATGTCACCAAGGGATCCTCGCTGGTGTTCGACTCCGACGTCGAGATCAACGACCAGGGCGCCGTGCAGCGCATGAAATTCTGCGCGCTGGTGGAGGCCTGGAAGGACATGGGCTGCACGCCGCAGGAGATCGATCTGTTCTGCGACATCGCCATGGAAGGCGACCGCGGCCGAGCCGACACCCACGGGGTGCGCATGGAACTGGAGGAGCGCATCGCCCGGGGGGACCAATACTGCAATCTCAAAATATTCGACCGCTGATGACCGAACGATCAGGAAACATCTATTTCTGCGGGGTGATCGGCTCCGGAAAGACCACCATCGGTTCGCGCCTGGCCCTCGAACTCGACCTGCCCTTTTACGATTTGGACCAGGAAATGGACCGCATCCTGGGGTATTCCTTCCACCGCCTGGTCCAGGAGAAGGGCTGGGTGGCTTTTCGGGAACTGGAGTACGCGATCTGCAAGCGCTTCGCACGCCGGGAGAAGTCCCTGATCTGCCTGGGGGGCGGCACGGTGCGCTACGAGTGGAACATGGATGTCCTGCGGGGCACCGGCCGCATCATTCTGCTGACGGCCTCCCTGGACGAACTGGCGCGGCGGGTTCGCGCCGCGGACCGTCCGCGCGTGAACGTCGGCACCACCCTGGAAGAGGATCTGCGAACGATCTGGTCGGAGTCGGAGGAAAAATATCGCCGCGCTGCGGACCTCACGTTCGACACCGACGGGAAAAGCGTTGAGGAGGTCGTGGCGGAATTGAAGCCGGCCATCTGCGATTACCTGGCAGTGAGTTGACCACGGGCCGTCACCATCCGTCAGATCCGGACCGCCTGTCGCTGATTTTTCGTTTCGCGGTTTTCAGGTAGACCCGAAAACGATTGTGTTCGACTCTGTCCTGAAAATGCGATAGATCCTGCGATCAGGATGGCCGATGTGCAGGAGCATATCCTGCCGCGGGGCAGAACCATCGATCGCCAGCCTGCCGCTCGGATTTTTCAATGACCGGAAAGGCGCTTCACCCGAACAGGACGAAACCGACAGTGAATCGTTTGACCACCCAAGACGCTTACCGGACACCGGACCGGGCGGGTTCCTGGATCGGCCGCAGCAGCCCCAATACGGTCTTTTACGCCAAGGCCTTCCTGATCGTGTTGCATGCCGCCCGGATGGCCCGGAAGGGGCTCTACGACGATGAGCGCTGGGTGGAAAGCAGCATTACCACCGTGCGGGCGCTCGAGTCCGTCGGGGGCGACTTCGATCTTCAGAACCTGGATATTCCGCAAAAGCTGGACTCCCCGTGCGTTTTCATCGGCAACCACATGAGCATCCTGGAGACTTTCGTGTTGCCCTGCCTGATCCGGCCGCATCGTCCCGTTACCTTCGTGGTCAAACAGAGTCTTATCACCTACCCCCTGTTCGGGCACGTGATGAAAAACCGCGACCCGGTCGTGGTGGGCCGCACCCACCCGCGTGAAGACCTCCGGACCGTCCTGGAAGAAGGCGAGAAGCGGCTGGCGGCGAACGTCTCCGTGGTCATTTTCCCGCAAACCACGCGCAGCGTCGAGTTCGACCCCCAGAAGTTCAATTCGCTCGGCGTGAAGCTCGCCAAGCGCTGCAACGTGCCGGTGGTGCCGATCGCCTTGAAGACGGATGCCTGGGGGCTCGGCCGCAGGCTCAAGGACTTCGGGCCGATCCGGCCCGACAAGCGGGTCCACATTGCCTTCGGCGATCCCCTGCGGGTCACGGGATCCGGCAAGGAAGCGCATCAGTCCGTCGTGGGCTTCATTGAAAAAAACCTGTCGGCCTGGAGATAGCGGACGGGCGGGCAGGGTTTTCTGGGCCTACAACGTCACTCCCTTTAACAGCAGGTTAACCACTTTCTCGGTTTTCTCCGAAGAGACTTTCTTGAGCACACTCTTAAATTCGGGATATTCGCTCCGAATGCGGTTGAAGTCTTTCTTCGTCAGGATGTAGACGTCGCAGTAGGTCAGGGCTTTCACCGATGCCGAGCGCTTTTCCTTGAGAATCAGAGTGAGGTCGCCAAAGTAATCGCCATCTCCGAGGCGTCCGTAGTTTTCCCCCCCGGCATCCGAGATGATTTCCACCGTCCCGCGGCTGATAAAATAGATCTCCCTGCCGATCTCGCCTTCACGGGCAATGTAAACCCCGGGCGCATAGGTCTGGGGTTTCAGTGCCAGCAGCAGCAGGTTCCTCAGAATTGGCGAGCAATGCTTGAAAAGAGGTACCCTCTCGATGAGGTCCCGGGCCAGAAGCTGCAGCAGGCTCAGGCGGAACGATGGCGGCAGGTCCTCGAAAAGAGCCTCCTCCTTGAAACCCCGGCGACGGTCCCAAATATATTCGTAGTAATCACGGACTTGTTCGTTGAGCTGGTGCGGCACTTGGCGGGAGTGCAGGTACTGGCTGGTCGCCTCAATCTTGTTGAAGTAATCGGCCCGGGCCGCGTCGAGATTGCTGAACAGAGAAGCGATGTTGCCGACGATGAAGGCATAGGTTGACGCCCCCAACAGCATGATCAGGATGCTGAACGCATACTCGAAGTCGCGATGCGGTGTGATATCGCCATAACCCACGGTGGCCATGGTCTGGATCACCCAGTAAAGTGCGCGGATGTACTGGGTGGCCGGGCCCGCATGCTCGATGCCTTGCTGGACCACCCAGCAATTCTCCGGGAACCCTTCGATGTAGGGCACCAGAAACCACGCGCAGGCGATCCAGTGAATGAGCAGCATCACCGTTGTGAAAAACTTGGCGATGCGCAGGTAGCCCGAGTTCGTCCAGCTCAGATCCTGCCACCGGCGAAAAATGACAAAGAGCCGCACCAGTCGGAGCAGGCGCAACTGCCGCAGCACCAGCACCAGCGACAGGCCGGCCATGCGAATGTCCGGGCCGTATAGAAAAAGGGCATCCAGCGGGAGATTGGCGGCGATGTCCACGATGCATACGGATTTCAGGTAATGCAGGGTCGTCTCCCGCGCACCGGTGACTTTCAGCCCGTGACTCCGGAACGAGGTGAGAAAGTTCAGGCCGATGTCGACCCAGAAAACGACGTCGATGATATAGACGACCCAGGAGCCGAGCGATAGCGCAGCATGCCGGAAGGCGAGCTGGAACGGGATCAGCACGCAGCTGACGATGATCAACAGCAGGATGAAAAAGTCCCAGGCGACCCTGAAGTTCGAGTTCTCATCGATGGTTTTCATGCCGCTGCCAGGTTGCCCCCAGTTTACGGAAGCAGGAGAAAGGGACGGTCGGGGCGCTGGCGGGCCGCCTGGTTCACGACGGGCACTAACCCTGCCGCAGCCTCCGCCTCGAGCCGGGTTACGGTCGGCGGAGAATTTCCGCCAGGCGATCGATGATCGTCTCGGCCACCGCCGCCTTGGACATCAAGGGCAGCGATTCCGCGCGGCCGGCGGCATCGATGATCGTCACGCGGTTGGTGTCCACACCAAACCCGCTGTCGGCTGCGGATACGTCGTTGGCGACGATCAGGTCGAGCCCCTTGCGCGCAATCTTGGCGCGGGCGTTTTCAAGCACGTCCTGGGTTTCGGCGGCAAAACCGATGGCCACCGTGGGGTGGCCGCTGCGGGCACGCTGGCCGGCCACCGTCGCCAGGATGTCCGGCGTGCGGGTCAGCTCGAGGCACATGTCCTCGGCTTGTTTCTTGATTTTGTGCTCGGCCGCCGACGTCGGGCGGTAGTCCGCCACGGCAGCGGCCATTACGAGACCCGCCGCGCCGGGGATCGAATCCAGGACGGCCGCCTGCATCTGTTCGGCGGACTCCACCGCGACTATCTTCGCGCCATAGGGACCGCTCAGGGATGTGGTGCCGTGGATCAGCGTGACGTCGGCCCCGCGGTCCCGCGCGGCAAACGCCAGGGCAAAACCCATTTTACCGCTGCTGTGGTTGCCGACGAAGCGCACCGGGTCGATGGCCTCGCGCGTCCCGCCCGCCGTGACCACCACCGCCATGCCGGATAGGGGCCCGCCGCGGCCGAGCACCCAGCGGGCTGCGTCCAGGATGGTTTCGGGCTCCGCCATCCGCCCGGTCCCGGTGGCGCCCGAGGCCAGCCGCCCGGATTCCGGCCCCACGGCGTGATATCCCCGCTGCTGCAGGACGTCCATGTTGGCGAGGGTGGCAGGGTTGTCCCACATGCCGGATTCCATGGCCGGGACCAGCAGAATGGGTCCCCGGCAGGCCAGGGCCGTGGTGGTGAGCATGTTGTCGGCCATGCCGTGCGCGAGCTTGGCCAGGGTGTTGGCGGTCGCCGGCGCGATAATCATCAGCTCCGCGCGCTTGCCCAAGCTCACATGACCGATTTCGGTCTCCTGCAGGAGCGAGAACATGTCCAGCGCCACCGGCCGGTGGGTAAGCGCCTGGAAGGTGAGGGGCCTGACAAACTCGGCGGCCGCCGGCGTCATGACCACGTCCACGTTCGCGCCGGCCTTGACCAGCTGACTCGTCAGGTCGGCCGCCTTGTAAGCCGCGATGCCCCCGGTCACCCCGACGACGATGTGTCTGCCTTGCAGAATCGGAATCTCGTTGTCCATCGGCTACTCCTGACGATTCAGGTGATAGATCAAGCGCAGACCCTCCAGCGTCAGCATCGGGTCGACCACCTCGATCGCATCGGTCATCTGCGCCAGGATATGCGCCATGCCGCCGGTGGCGACCACCTTGGCCTGCCCGCCCAACTCGGTCCGGATGCGCGCCACCAGGCCCTCGACCAGCCCCACGTACCCCAGGACGAGCCCGGACTGCATGGCGTGCACCGTGTTTTTCCCAATGGCCGCCGGCGGCGCCGCAAGCTCGATGCGCGGCAGCTTGGCCGTACGGCTGTAAAGCGCCTCCGCGGCGATGCCCAGGCCGGGGGCAATGGCCCCCCCGAGGTAGTCGCCGTCCTTGGAGATGGCGTCGAAAGTCGTGGCGGTGCCGATGTCGACGACGATGGCCGGGCAGCCATGACGCGCCTTGGCCCCCAGTGCGTTGAGTATGCGGTCGGCCCCGATCTCGGCCGGGTAGTCGATGAGAATGCGCACACCGGTCTTGATTTCATTCGACACGATCAGCGGGTCATGCCCGAGGTAGCGGCGGCTCATGTCGACGAAACAGGAGGTCAGCGGCGGCACTACACTCGCCAGCGCAACACCCGATACCTCGGACCAGTTCAGATGGCTGTAGTCGAACAGGTTGCGCAGCACCATGGCATACTCATCCGGCTGTTTGGCCCGGTCCGTGGCGATGCGCCAGCTGGCCGTCCACTGGCCTTCGCGGTGCAGTCCGAGCATGGTGTTGGTGTTGTTGACGTTCATGACGAGCAGCATGGCATCTCCTCCGAGCTCCGGATGAAGGGCTGACCTCGTCCGGCTGGGTGCTGATGAGGCGAGGCCGCCGCGATGTACTTACCAGGAATTGTAGCAGATGGCGAGGGCACTTTGGAACCGATTTTTTTTTATCTGAGCCAAAGCGCTCAGGCGGCTGGCCGAAGCGGATAATTGTGGCGCGAAGAGCGGCCGCCTTCGGCCGGGACGAAAGCGGGGCGGGTCCGGGGGCGGCGCGTGCCGCCGCCCCCGGGTAAAATCTTAGAAGAAACGGTACTGGATACCGAAAGACAACCCATAGACATCCTTGTCGTAATGGGTGCCGGCCGGCGCCCGGGAGGAAGTCGTATCCGTTTTCACCGATTCGTACCACGACCTCTCGCCGCCCAAGGTCAGGTCCAGGCGCTCGATCGGACTAAAGACCAGGCCCACGGCCAGGCTGTTGGCATCCAGCTCCGGCGCCTCGGGCAGCAGGTCCTGCGATTGCATGCCTTTGATTTCGGTGTGCAGATAACCCACGCTGAACCGCCACTGTGGATTTAAAATGTACTCCAGCGCGACTCCGATGTCGTAGCTGTTGCCGGGGTTGGAATCTTGAAAGCGGGCCCCCTCAAATTTTGCCTGTTTCTCGAGATAGTATGTGAAGTTCGGCTCGATCCGCAGCTTGCCCGGGAGGATGAAGTAGGATACACCGGCGGCGAGGTAGCCGGGCAGGTCTTCGCGCTCGTGGGTGCCATCCGTCCATCCGACGTTTGTGGAGATGGCCTGGCCGGGGGAGTTGTCCTTGGTGTCGGCTTTGAAATTGAGAGCCGTGTTGGACATGTATGTCAGCGCGAAGTTGAGGTCCTTGATCGGGGCGTAGTCGAGACCCAGAAAATAATTGTACGCTTCATCCGTCCGTTCGATCTTGACGTTGACGGTGTTGGCAGGCCCTGTCGTCCCGGACGCGCTGCCTTTGAACTTCTGGTAGGCATCGACATAGCGCACGCCGCCTGAAAGCGACAGTGAATCGAAGATTTTATAGGCGGCGCCCAGGCTGTAACCCACATAATAGGAGTCGGCTTCTATATATTGGTTTATGTTGGTGGGATTACCGGCGGCACCGCCCAGGAAAGTGCCCAGGCCTCCGACGGCGCCGGGGGCAGATAACATGACCGTTCGCGCATCGCCGTCTTGATACCTCACCTGTCCGCCGCCGCCGGGGACCGTGACGGCGAAAAACCCGGACCAGCGGTTCTGCTTGTAGACTGCGAAAAAGCCGGGGATGATGGACGGCTCATGCGAATCAAGCGTCCCAAGGTTGAAGATGGCGGGGGTGGATGGCATCTGGTTTTCGTATTCTTTCCAAAAATAAATGGCATCGGCCTTCACATAGAGGCCGCTTTCCATCATGGCGGTGCCGGCCGGGTTATAGGCGGCGGCGTCGGCCATATCGGTGGCGGCATTACGGTTCAGCGTGCGGATGTAATCGGCGCTGAGGTTGGATTTGTTGATGATGGCGCCGGCGTAAATAGACGACGACAACCCCACAATCACCACTAAGACAACCAAGACCATGAAACCGACAAGCCCTTTTCGCATCTCTCCTCCTTCCTTTTTCGCGACTATGCGCGTGCAGTACTGACCTCATACAAATCCTAACCCATGGCAAGGTGCATCGGCTGATGGAGCGCAAAAAGTGAACCGGTGAGGGATAGAAAAATGGATTGGAACCGCTGTGGGGTTAAACGCCCCAGTCGGGAGCAGGCGAAGAAGTCTGTCGCTGACTTGCTGCGAGAAATAGCGCTTGGCCAAGTCACGAGCGTCATGACGGCTCCCTTGTGAAGTTATTAAAAATGCGCAGCGTGAGCTTTAATATAGAGATAAATTTAATGCAAGAATTAATTGACTATTTTTTTCAACAACCTTTAAAAAATCACTACCTAAAATAAAAAAAATGCGATTTATAGCAGCAGTTACTAACAGACCTCCGACTTGGAGACAAACACCCGCCTGAGAGGTATCCACGAGACTAATCCAGACGAATGAAGCCTGAAAAATGTCAAAGCGGTTTAGATTGGGTTTTTGCCTATCTCCAGGCAGCCGTCAGAGCCGGCCGCTCATCTTAAAACTCTTTGAATTCAGTCCAAAACTGGTGTATTCTGTAATTGTCATGATCAAAGTCCTCACCCGCCAAAACGCTGTGTGGCAATTCAGCGATTGGGAAGACTTCCGGGACACGTTGACCCCCTGCTGGATCGACCTCGTGTTCCCCCAACCGGAGGAACTCAAACAGGTCGGCGAAGCACTTTCGATTGCCATTCCCAGCCGGGCGGAGATGGAGGAGATCGAGATTTCGAGCCGACTTTATCAGGAGAACGGCGCCTTCTTCATGACGGCGAACCTGGTCACCAGCCCCAATACCGACAACGTGGAATCCTCGGCCATCACCTTCATCCTGACCGAGACCTGCCTGGTCACCGTGCGCTACCTCGAGCCCCGGCCTTTCGAAGCCTTCGCCTCCCGGCTACAGAAGCCCGGCGGCAACTGCACGAACATCCTGGATGTGTTCATCGGCCTTCTGGAAGCCATCATCGACCGCATGGCCGACATCCTGGAAATCCACAGCTCTGAAATCGAGACAATATCCCGGCTGATCTTTGCGGACACCAAAAAGGGGTCCAAGCCCATCAACCTGAACGACCTCATCAAGGACATCGGCCGGGAGGGCAATCACATCTCCATCCTCCGGGAAAGCCTGATGTCCCTCGGGCGGATGACCATATTTCTGAACCAGGCGGTCTACGCCAATCCGAAGGCCGTCGAGATCAGGGACGTGTTGAAGGTGGTCGGCCGCGACGTGGCCTCGCTCGCCGACCACGCCTCATTCATCACCAACAAGGTGAACTTCCTGCTGGACGCCACCCTCGGCATGATCAGCATCCAGCAGAACAGCATCATCAAGATATTTTCCGTTGCCGCTGTTGTCTTCCTGCCGCCCACTCTCATCGCCAGCATTTACGGGATGAATTTCCGCTTCATCCCGGAATTGTCTTGGGAGGTCGGGTATCCGCTGGCCCTCGGCATGATGGTGGTGTCCGCCGTGATGCCCTATCTCTACTTCAAGCGCAAAGGCTGGCTCTGATCCTGCCGACTGTGAACTGAAATTCCCAGTTCTGAGGAAGCAGCGTCACACAAGAGCTGGTACCAATAACCGGAGATCTGACAACCTGTTGATATCAAGGCTAATCCTAAACCAACCACAATGTGCATGCTTTTTGCTTTGCTTTAGCTACTAAAGAAGGCCGTGGCATTGGATAGATTCTGGCCCGGATCAGCCGCCGGTGCCGGATGATACGAGGCTGTGGTTGGCTTCTCGGATGCGCGTGCATCTTTCGTGGGGTGCTTTCGCAACCAAAAGCAGGAAGTTCACCTCAAGAAACCAACGGCATCTGGGGAAGCCAGGCCGGAAAGGCAGGGATCACGCTATCCCTGCCTTTTTTCATTGGGAAGCATTATAATACTTTGGCCGCTTTCTTGCTGTTTTTCGGTATTGCTGGTAGATGATTCACAGCTTCTCACCCGATTCGGCGGAAGGGCTGCCATGAAATCCTGCCCGGTCTGTGGACAATCGGTAGCTGAGGGAATCGCCACCTGCCCCGCCTGCGGCGGTCGAATCGCCGCAGGCCGCAGCACCATCGACGACTACCGCATCGTCGATGTCCTCCACGAAGGCTACTCCACCTTCCTGTGCCGCGCCATCCGCGCACGCACCCACGAGCACGTCATGATCCGCCTGTTCACTCCCCGCTCCGGCGTGAACGAGAAGGTGGCCGCCCGGCTGCAGCGCGAGCTCGAGGAACTGAAAAAGCTTCCGGACGAGGGCTTTGTCCGCCACCACGCTATCCGTCGCTCCCAGGACGGCCTGTGGTACCGCATCAGCGAATGGATCGACACCGAGAGTTGGGGTTCCCTGCTCGCCTCGGGCCGGCTGACCGATCGACGGCTGCTGATCGACCTGTTTCGCCAGATGGCCGAAATCCTCACCGTGTTGCACCAGCACGGGCATTTCATCCCGCACCTGATCCTGAACGACATCATGGCGGTCCGGGGCGCGAACGGGGAGTTCAAGGTCAAGATCGACTACAAGCTCTCGCGCTTCATCGACCCCAAACTCGACCGGCCCGCCCCGATGTTGAAGCAGCTTCTGGGCTGCCACCCGGACATCGTCAACCAGCGGCCGCTCGATTTTCGAAGTGACATCTGGTCTCTCGGCAAGGTCTTCGTCGAGTTGCTCTCGGGCGACCTCGAGATCGGCAACCTGGAAGGCCGGATCGAGGATCTCGATGTGCCGGATGAGCTGGCCGTCCTGCTGCGCGTGATGCTGGCCGATGACCCGGACCTGCGGCCGCAGTCCATGGCGGAGGTCGTTTCCTCGCTCGCGCGGATCAAAGCGCAACCGCCACAGGCGGTCGCAACATCGGCCCGGCTGGTCCAAAGCCTTCAGAAACGCGTGCGGGTGCTGGCGGCCGTCGTGGCCGTGATTGTCCTGGCGGGCCTGTCGGCCTGGCTTTACCTCGACCGCCCGCGCCGGGACGCCGAGGGGGCACTGGAGGGCTACGCCAACCAGTACGCGCGCTCCGTCGGGTTCACCCTGGTGGACTACTGGATCGAGTCCGGCGGCACCACGATCTTCCGCAACGTGGCGGAGGGCACGGCCTTCCTGGTGGACAGGGACGGCTACCTGCTCACCAGCCGGCATGTCGTCTGTCCCTGGCTCGAGGACCCCCAGTTTGCGGGGGCCATGCAATATGTGAGGAGCCGCAGCATCGCGGCCAAATTCGGGTACCGCCTTTATCTGTGGTTCGAGGGCGCAAAAGCCTTCAACCGCGCCGGGCGAATGATCGAGGGCGCGGATCTCGCCGATGTCTATTTCACCGAAACCGCTTACAGCTCGGATGGCTCCCCGCGGGTCGAAATCTCTGGAGTGGCCAACGCGCCCGTGCGCGCACGGCAGCTCATCACCTCCCCCCTGCGGGACGATTTTGCCGTGATCAAGGTGGCGCGGGTGCCGGAGGGGCTGATCCCGCTGCCGCTGGACCTCGACATGGACCCGCGCCGACTGCCCAAGCTCACCCGGGTGATCGCCCTGGGTTTCCCTCTGGGAAGCCGCACCCAGGAGGACGCAGTCAACGCCAGCGTCGTGCGCGGCAATGTGCGCCGGGCCTTCGAGAACGTGTTTCAGATCGACGCCTCGCTGCACGGCGGCAACAGCGGCGGTCCCGTGATCGACACCCGGGGCAAGGTGATCGGGATCGTCTCGGCCGTGGCCATGGACTACAGCCAGGGGCTGGTGCCGATCGCCATGCCGGTGTGGGACATCGGGCTGGCCCTGCCCATCACGGATGCCGTGAAGCTGCTCGTCGATCTGAAAGCCGGACAGGCCAAGTGGAACGGGGTGATCGATTTTTCCATGGAGGCCGCCGTGGGCAAAATCCGTGAGATCGCCATGCAGGGACGCTGGGCCGAGGCCATGGCGGCAGCGGACGACAACCTCGGCCGCAGCCTCCAACCCTCCATGATCGTCGCGGCCGGTATGATGCACTTCTGCAATAACGACTTCCGCGGCGCCCGCCAGCGCTTTGCCCAGTCCCTGTCCATGAATGCCGAGGACAACCAGGCCCGGCTGATGCTGGTCCTGATCGACTGGCTCACGGGCAGCCAGGCTGGGGAGGTCTACCACAAAGAGCTGGCCGACGCCGACTGGAGAAGCCCGGCTGAGTTCCAGGGCTACCTGCTCCAGCTGCTGGAAGGGCGGGTGGGGGTGGAAACGGCCGTGAACGGCTGGTACAGCCCGTCGGAAAAAAGCTGGCTTCACTATATCGCCGGGCTCGTGCGCCTGCGCCAGGCAAGGCCCGAGGCCGCCGAATCCCTTCTCGAACAGGCCATCCTCGCCGCCGATCCCGACGGGTGGGAAATCTTCCTCACGCGCGCAAAGCTCGATGAGGTCCGCAAACTGCGCCGCAACGCCATGCCGGCGCACGATCAGCGGACCGCTGACAGCTTGCGGATGCAGCGGTTCGATACGGCCGTGCAGGCGTCCCTGGAAACGAAGAGGAAGCGCCAGGAGGAGCTATCGACGATCGAGGCCAAACTGGCGGGAGGCGAATTGTCGCTGGAAGAAAAGCGCGCCGCACTGCAGAACATCCTCCAGCTCGAACCCGACCATCGTGCCGCCCTCGGCACCCTGGCCTTCACCGAAGCCGCCGCGGAAGACTTCCCGGAGGCCCTGCGGCACATCCAGGCATTCCTCGACGCCGGCGGCCGCCCGAATGCCTTGCGGATGAGCCTGGGCCTGTTGGCGGCGGGCGTCCTGCGCCACCAGGGACGCGAAGCAGAGAGCCGGGACCGGCTGACCGAGTACAGCCGCAGCACCCGCGACGCCTGGTTTGTGTCCGTTGCCGAATACCTCCTCGGGCAGAAGGCCGAGGAAGCGCTGCGCACGCAGGCCGGAGAAAGCCCGGAGATGGCCATCAGCGGCTTCACCGCTGCAGGCTTCTGGGCCGAGGGAGCCAAGGACAAGAAAACCGCCCTGCGCTTCTACCGCGATGCCCTGGCCTCCTTCCTGGACAACTGGGTCGAGTACGGCTTCGTCCGGGAGCGGATCAAGCGCCTGAAGCGCTCATCAGAATGAAGCGCAACGCCGAAGTCGGATTTTTTGCGAAGCCGCCAAATTTGTCATCTCGTTTCAGGTGCCTTACGGTACGACAATATAAATCACCATAGTCAACCACCCAAAAACGGGCTCGGTGTTCGGATGCCTACTCTCAAGATCCTGACGGGTCTGCAGTCCGGTGCGACCATTTCATTGAAAGGCGAAGCCGTTATCGGCCGCAGCCGAAGCGCGGACCTGCAGTTTGAAGAAAAGACGTTATCACGGCAACACGCCAAGATAGAACTTTCCGATGGCCATTGGAGGATCACTGATCTCGGCAGCTCAAACGGCACCTTTGTCAACGACACGCCGGTCCGAGCGAGTGCATCCATCCAGGACGGCGATGCCATCCGCCTGGGCGACCTGAGGGTTACCTTCAGCGTTGAGCCCGCAGAGGCGATGGCATCTCAAGTGAATGTCACCTGGGACACCGGTGACAAGCGTGCGCCGATCATCGAGAACGTGTCGGTGGACGATCACATCGAACAATTGCTACCGAAGGGGCTTGAAAAAGACGCTAGCGAACTGATGATCAAGCGCTTGCGGCTTCTATCGGAAGTGGCTGAGATACTCGGCAATGTGATTGAGGCCGAGAAGCTTTTCCCAAAGGTCATGGAAAAACTGTTGGATGTATTCCCGGAGGCCGAACGCGGCTGCATCATGGTGTGCGAACCGGACGGCTCCAACCTGCACCCGGTGGCGGCCCTGGCCCGCCCGGGGGCTCAGCACCAAATGTCCATCAGCCGTTCCCTGGCCAAAGAGGTCGTCGGCACCCGCAGCGCTGTGCTCAGCGCCGATGTCAGCGGCGACCAGCGCTTCGATTCCCAGCACACGGTCGTGCGTTTCGGGCTGCGCACCGTGATGTGCGCGCCCATGATCTGTGAAGACACCGTCCTGGGCCTGATCCAGTTGGACAGCTCAAACCCCAAGAACCAGTTTTCAAAGGCCGACATGGCCCTTTTTCTGGGGATTGCCGGGCATACGGCCCTGGCTTTCGGCAAAGCCCGACTGCATGCTCAGCTGATGGCCCAGATACTTTTCCAAAAAGATTTACAGTTGGCCGAAAAAATCCAGCACAGCTTCCTGCCGAAAGCATCGCCGAAGATGATCGGCTACCGCTTTGCCCAAAGCTATTTGGCGGCCCGGCATATCGGGGGGGATTACTACGATTTCGTCCAGATCTCGGACAGCGCGATCGGAATCACCGTCGGGGATGTCGCGGGCAAGGGGGTTTCCGCGGCGCTCTACATGGCCAAGTTGAGCAGTGAAATGCGGTTCCATGCCCGTGGATGCCTGTCGCCCGGGGCTGTCCTGACCGAGTTGAACCGCTCCCTGTCCGAAGAAATGGAGAGCGGCATGTTCGTCACCCTGGCCCTGATGGTCCTCGAGCCGGAAAAGCGAAGGCTGACGATCTCCTCGGCCGGCCACCCGCCGCCCTTGCGGCGCTCAAGCAACGGTACGGTCTCCGAACTCCAGATCAAGCGCAACATTCCCCTGGGAGCCTACCCAGACACCCCATACGGCGAGACGGAGCACATAGTGCAAGCCGGGGACAGCGTCATCCTTTACACCGATGGGGTCACGGAGGCCATGAACAAGGATGGCACCCTGTTCGGCGCAGAGCAACTGAAACGCGTGATCGCTTCAAGCTGCGAAGGCGGACCCGAGGCGCTCCTATCGGCGGTCAGCCGGGCGATTTCGGAGCATACCGCCGGTTTTCCCCAAAGCGACGACGTGGCCATGGTGTGCCTATCGGTGGATCATGCACCCGGCATTTAGCAGGCTTTTGAAAAACAGCGCCTCACGCCGTGATCCGGCGTTGCACGGCTTTTGTAAATGCTCACATATTATGAAGTTGCCGCGCTTTCCAAAACGCCGTGCGCCTTGGCTGACGGCCTGACGCTTGTTTTTCAAAAGCCTGCTAAATCCGTGAATGCCCTTTCATCCCCGGGCCGCTGATCTGAAATGCTGCTTCATCACGGCGGCCAGGTCGGCGGCATCAAACGCAATCTGGTGCGCCCTTTTGAAGGCCGCCAGATCCGCGTAAACGTCGCCGGCACTCTGATAACGCGTCGCCACGTTCTTGTCGAGGCACTTCATTACGATGCGATCGAGCTCGTCCGGAACTCTGGGATTCCTGATTTTCAATGGCTCGACGCGCACCGACGGAATGCTCCGAAAGGCTTCGATCTCGTTATCGAACCGATAGGCCGCCTGCCCCGTGAGCACTTCATAGAAGACGAGCCCTAGCGCATAGATGTCCAGCCGGTGGTCGACATCCTCCCCGGTCAGTTGCTCCGGCGCCAGATACATCAGCTTGCCCTTGAGCACACCGGCCTGCGTGAGGCTGGGTTCGGACCGCGCCTTGGAAATTCCGAAATCGCTGATTTTGACTTCCCCCTGGTAGGACACCAGGATGTTCTGCGGGCTGATGTCCCGGTGAACGATGTTCAGGCTTGCCCCGGTCTGGTCGTCGGCTTTCGTGTGCGAATGCTCCAGCCCCTTGCAGATTTCCGAAAAAATAAACACGGCCGGTTCGATGGGCACCCCCGCCCTCATCCCGGATATGATCTCGCCGAGGTTCTTGCCGTCGATGTACTCCATGGCGATGAATGAGACATCCGAAATTTTCCCGTAATCAATGACCTGGACAATGTTGGGGTGCTGCAACAAGGCCGCCAGTCGGGCCTCCCGGATGAACATGTGCGCGAAGTCCTCGTGCGCGGCAAAATGCGGGAGAATTCTCTTGACCGCAACCCGCCGCCGGAAGCCGTCCTCGCGGACATAGTCGGCCAGATACAGCTCCGCCATCCCACCGGCAGCGGCCTTTGAAATCAGGTGATACGGGCCGATCGTATCGAGTGTCCCCAGCCGCTGGATCAGGTCCAGGGATTTCTTCTTCTGGCGGCGGTCTAGCCCCAGCAGCACGCCGACCAGCAGCAAGGTGACCGCCGTGGTGACGGTCAAATAGGTGGCGCGCAAGCCCGACAACGCCTGCTGCAGCGGCTCGGCCGAAAACACCAGCATTACCTTGCCGATGCCGATATTCGAATACGTAACGGGCCGGGAAAAAAGCGTGAGCGGTTGTGCACCCGGAGTGATGAGATCTGTGAACCCGGTCCCGTCCAGCGATCCGGTCGCGGCCTGGTCGTACAGCGGCAGCAATGTGCGGGTCAATTCCTCCGGGCCGGTCCGTGTCAGCACCTGGTTTTGATGATCCACTATCGCGGCATAGACTAAACCGTCGGCTTTTTCTGCCGAACGCAGCGCCACATTCAGCATCAAGACATCCTTCTCCAACACAAACGGACGGCATTCATTCGCAAGGTTGCGCGTGGCGGCCGCCCCCCGCTGGTAGAAGGCATCGCGGGCTCGGATCGCTGTGGATCGATAAAACAAAAAGCCGGCGGCATGCGCGGCGACACCGATCATAAGGCACACCAGAAAAGCCTTCCGGCTGCGCCGCATGAACTCGGATCGTATGATACCTCGCGTCGCCTTCACGAATGTCGTACTGGTGTATTCTTTCAGCTTCACCAGCGTCATCGTCGCCATATCCACAGCAGACATGGTGGCACCTCTTTCCTAAAGGGTAGGTTCACTTGGAAAGCAGACGGATGATGTCGGTGCAGCGCAGGATGATGCGCTGCCGGATCCATGCCAGGTCCTTTCGGTCTCCCATTTCATGGAGGAAAATTTTCCCTGTCCCGGTTCGCTTGCCGCTGGAATCCGCGCCGGGCGGGGTTCGAAGCACAAGCGTATCGGTCTCGCCATGCTCAAAAACACCCTGGGACAGAGGCTGCGGCATGCCGCACAAGGGACAGGTCACCTCCGATCCGGACAGATCCAGCGTTTCCGGATCGCGCGGGTGCAAAATGCCGGAAACCCGTGAAGCGACCGTGGCCAGCTGCCGGTGATAGAACGCCGCAACCAGAACCAGCATGAAAAGCCCGCTCAGCACAACGAGCCGCATGAATTGTGCCTGGGGGTCGCTTCTTACCTCCGGCGCGATCGTCAGAAAGATTCTGCCGATGCGGATACCCGAGTAGGTGACGGCCGACACCAGGTTGAAATAGGTAGGTGGAACGGCGGATTCCGCCTGCCAGATGTCCACGTCCCCGGCCCTGCTATCCGCGTCCCTGGCAAGCGGCAGGATCTGGTTGTTTCCGGCAAAGGCGACCACCTTATTCTGGTGATCAACCACCCAGGTCAAAAGAACCCCCGGTTTTTGCCCGACCTCGGTCACGGCCGATTGAAGAAGATCGGTGTTTTTTTCGAGCAACGGAAGGCCGATCTTCCTCGAAAGCACCTGGATCATTTCGATGCCGCCCTTCCTGGCTTGGTCGGTTTGATAGGCCAGATGCAGAGACAGCAAACCGTAGGCCACCGCCAGGATGAGCCCCCAAGTGAAAAACACCGCCACAAAAGGGTAGGACGCAAACGTTGCCTTGATCTTCTGCAGATGACTCATACCGGCACCCACTTTCATGAGCCGACCCCCGAAAAACGGCCTTTCAGAGGCTTGAAAAAGCTGATAAAGGAAGAGTTGATGGTCCGTTGCGCCGGTTAACCCTATGATTTGCGATGATCCTTGTCAAGCACTGCCTTTGCGGCTGATTTCAAGGGCCATGCTGAGTTTAGGGTTTTCACGTCTGTAAAGCGAATTTTGTTTTGCGCACGTTTGGCTCGGGCAGGATGACAAACGGAAAAGCGGCTTCCCGTATCCGACAAGCAGCAACGTCCGGAGTTCCCCATGCAGCATCAGCGCAGGGCAAACAGATGTTGATTCTCTCCCGCATTTCCCGGCTCCGCACCACTCCGAGATCCATCTCCCCGACCTGGGTTGCTGTCGCAGCGATGCTTGTGGCGGTTTCAGGGTGTGTCAGGCCTATTGCCGTTACACAGCCGGCCGCACCCCCGGTTTACACGTCCAGTGATTACATCGTTCTGCGCCTCGATGCAGACGAATCTGCCTCCCATCTGGCCGGACGATTTCTGGGGGACAGCGGGAAGGCCTGGATGATCGCGGAGGCCAACCCGGGCGCCCGCTTCCGCGGGGGCGAGCAGGTGGTGATTCCGCTGAAGCGGCCCAACAAGGCAGGGGTTTATGCGGACGGATATCAGACCGTGCCGATACTCACTTACCACCGGTTCTCCGATGACTGTCAGTCTCCCTTGTGCACGCCCACCGCTGCCTTCAAACAGCAGATGCGCTATCTCAAAGAAAACGGCTACCACGCCCTCACGCCGGAAGAGCTGCTGGCTTTCTTGGAATACCGGCAGCCCCTGCCGAAGCAATCCGTGTTGATCACGATAGACGACGGCTACCGTTCGGTCTACGACATTGCCTATCCGATTTTGCGCGAAAACGGTTTTACGGCAACCCTGTTCATCTACACCGAGCTGATCGATGTGGCACCGATAGCCCTGACATGGAATCAGCTCATGGAAATGAAGCAGGGCGGGTTTGCGATCGGCTCCCATACGATAACCCACAGTGACCTGACCCTGCCCAGGGAGGGAGAATCCAAAGCCGATTACGCCGCACGCGTCGAAAAGGAGCTGACCGGCTCAAAGCAAATCATCGATCGCAGGTTGGGGCAAGACACCTGGATGCTCGCCTATCCTTACGGCAACTACGACCAAAAAATAGTTGCCGCGTCAAAACAGACCGGATATAAACTGGCGATGTCGGTGAAAAGAGGGGGGAATCCTTTTTTTGCCAACGCGCTCACCTTGAAGAGAGATCAGATCCTGGAGCGGGACATGGCAACTTTTACCAAACGCCTGAAGACATTTAACCCCATTCCGCTGAAATGAGTGCGCTATGAAGAGCCAAGCCGTATTCTTCGCTGTTTTCCTGGTGATCGCCGGGTGTACAGGGTCGGAGGTCAAGAAAGAGGACTCCGTCGCTGACAAAGTCAAGATGACCGCGGGCTATCTGGCCACAGCCCAGCAGCAGGAATCAAAGGGCGAGCTGGTGGAGGCGCTGGAGAACTACAAACTCGCGCTCACGGTGGACCCGGAAAACCAGATCGCCCAGGGCAAACGCTCCGAGATCGAGAAAAAGCTGAGCGATCTGGCCGAAGAAAACTACAAGGCCGGCCTCGATCTTCAGCGCATGGGCCGCTACTCTCAGGCACGGCAGAAATTTTTGACCGCCGTCCGGTACAAGCCCGATTATCCGGAAGCCGTTGAGATGCTGAAAGCAGATCGTCTGGACTCGCAACGCGTGCGGCTATACTTTCTATATGTCATCAAGCCCGCGGAGCAGCTGTCACACGTGGCCGAGCGCTATTACCGGGATTACCAGAAGCATTATCTGATCGGCGCATACAATGAAGTGGACGACGCCACCAAGATCACCGCCGGTCAGACGATCAAGGTTCCCGTGATCGAAGGCCTCACCTGCTTTGTGACTCCCGATGAGGCCGCCGCCCTTTCCAAACAGCGCAGCGGCCCTCTGCCGCCCGAGGTGATGGTCGTCAAAGGCTACGCCACCCACACGACGCGCCCGGGCGACACCCTTGCAAAACTTTCGGAGCAATATTACGGGGTCAAGGACAAGGGAGATCTCATCGCCAAGTACAATAACCTTAAAGAAACGGCAGGTTTCAAAACGGGCAGGAAACTGTTGGTTCCGCAGCTGCCGGGGGCCCCGTTCCTGGGCAGCGTGAGCACAGAAACCCCGACGCCGGAAGTGCCCAAGGGGCCGCCGGCCGAAATTAAAGAACCCGCCCCGGAAATGAAACCCGAACCCGCCAAACCTGCGCCGGCTCCGGTCGCAGTCCCGGCCGCACCGGTGAACCAGGTCGGAGGGTACCGCCAGCAGGGAATCGAGTTCCACAAGCACCAGAACTACCCCGCGGCCATTGCCGAATTCAAGAAGGTCCTGAACGTCGAGCCCAAGGACCCGGTTTCCCTGCAGTACATCTCCCAGGCCCACTTCGAGCTGGGGGTGAAGTCCTTCGAGCAGAAATCCTATTTGCAGGCCGTCGAGAACTTCAAGTCTTCTCTCGCTTACAATCGAAGCTGCGACAAGTGCTCGGACTATATCCGAAAGAGCGAAGACTCCTTCAAGGAGGAGCACTACAACAAGGGCCTGACATCTTTCCAGAATGAAAAACTGACGGATGCCATTCGGGAGTGGGAACTCGTGAACGCTCTTGATCCGGCTTACAAGGACGTAAGCAGGAACCTGCAAAAGGCCAGGACGCTCCAAGAACGGCTGGATACCATCACGCGCAGCAAACCACAGTGACATAAAGGGAATTGAAATAAACGACCCCGCCGCTGGCAGGGCCGTTTATTCCCGAGCCTATTTTCTAACCAGGCGGCTGACGTAGGGAACCTGCAGGTTGCTCGCCAGGACCCGCCACTCGCCACTTTCGGTCTTGACTCCCTTCAGTTTGCCGCTCTTGAGCCATTCGCTGACGCCTTTCTGGGTCAGGTAGGTCACGGCCTCGAATTCGGACACGGAATAGCTCTTCTCGGCCGGCGGATCTTCGGGCCTGGTTTCGACCGCCGGTTCAGGCGGAGGGACAGGAGCCGCCGGCACCGGCGGCGCGGGGGAGGGCACGGGTGCCCTCCGAACCGGTTTAGCGGCTTTTGCCGGTGCAGGGGCGGCTGCACGCGTGGAATGCTTTTTGGTCTTGGGAGGCTTGAACGGTTTTCCCAACTCCCGAACAACCTTCGCCTCGAGCTGGCTCAGGGGGATCATCCAGCTCTGGCCCTCCTTCTTGGCTTTGAGCTTCCCTTCCCGAATAAGCTTAGAGATGCTGGCGGCGGAGATCCCGGTTGCCTTGGCAAACTCACTGGTGGTCATAGATTTGCTCGGGGTGGCCATTTTCCTTCCTTTCATGCGCAGTTGGGTTTGGCATGCATGAAGACCGGCCCGGTGCGAATCACCGGCCATGGCAGTGACGATCCGGGTCACGGAACTCCCTCATGCATACGCCAATTCCGGTTGAGCGTCAATCGGCACAGGGCCTTGCTTTCTCTTCCGCACCGTTACCGCGGGGACAGTGCCTGCGTGATGTCGGCGATCAGGTCCTCCGGGTCCTCGATGCCGACCGACAACCGCAGCAGGCCGTCCGAGATCCCCAACTCTTGGCGTTCGGCCGGCGTGAGCTTCACATGGGATGTCTTGGCGGAGGCGCAGATGATGGTTTCCACTCCTCCCAGGCTCAACGCCGGCGTGATCAGCTTCAGGCGGCGCAGGAATTGGTCCGCCGTGCATTTGCCCTCGTCGAGCTCGAAGGAGAGCATGCCGCCGAAGCCCTTCATCTGCCGCCGGGCGATGTCGTGGCCGGGGTGGGTTTCGAGGCCGGGGTAGTTCACCTGTCGCACGGCCGGCTGCCGCACGAGGAAGTCGGCCACCTGCCGCGCGTTCGCGTTGTGGCGTTGCACCCGCACGGCCAGAGTCTTGATGCTGCGCTCCAGCAGATAGCAGGTGAGCGCGTTCAGGCTCCCGCCGAGATTGACCGCGGCCTTCCTCACCTGATGGATCCGCGCCGTACTGCCGAGCACCGCCCCGCAGCACAAGTCGCTGTGGCCGCCCAAGTACTTGGTGGCGCTGTGCATCACGATGTCGATGCCGAGGGCCAGCGGGTTTTGGTTGATCGGGCTGGCGAAGGTGTTGTCGATGGCGGTGACGATGTGGTGGTCCCGGCCGATGGCGGCCGCGGCCGCGATGTCGGTGATCATCAGAAGCGGGTTGGAGGGTGACTCGATGTAGATCAGCCGGGTGTTCTTGCGGAGGGCGGCCGTGATGGCCTCGGGCCGGTTCGACACGAAGGTGTAATCGATCCGAAAGCGGTCGAAGTCGGCCGTGATCAGGTGATGGGTGCCGCCGTAAATGTCCCGCTGGATGACCGCGTGGTCGCCGCTGCTCAGGAAGGCGAGCATCACCGTGCTGATGGCGGCCATCCCAGAACTGAACAGGAGGCCGTCCTCGGCTGCTTCCAGGGCGCAGAGTTTTTCGACCACCGCGCGCTCGTTGGGAGTGTTGAAATAGCGCGGGTAGATGTTCTCCGGGGCTTCCAGATACTCGTAGGCCGACGACGGGTAGATCGGTGTGTTCAACCCGCGGGTGGCCTTGTCTTTGCGGGCGCCGCTGTGCACGCACTGAGTGTGTTTGGGCATGTGGCGAATCCTTCCAGGTTCAGGGGTTATCAGGGTGCTTAAAAACAAGCATCAGGCTGTCAGCCAGGGCGCGGGGCGATTTGGAAAGCGCAGCATTTTGACTGATATGTGAGCTTTTGCAAGAGTCGCGCAACGCCGGATGACGGCCTGAGGCGCCCTTTTTCAACACCCTTGTCGATGCACTCATTTACCGAACTCGCATGGCTTGGTCAACCAATGTTTTATGATGCGCGGATGCTCCCGGCATTCTCCTGGCCCCGGAAGATAAAGGTGCCGCTTCGGTTTCAGCGTATTCGTGTTGACAGTCCAGTTGCGTTATAATACTTTTTTAATCAGGGTGTTGCAGTCGATTTTTTCACGCCGGGCCTCTTCCAATCCTCGGCACGGCCAGCGCTTCGACCCGCAGGCCCCGCGGTGCCGTTTTTCCGAGCCGCGCCGACATCAAACAGATCGTGGCCGCCGGACATGAAGCACCTGTTCCCCAAGATTCTCCTGCCGATTGTTATCGGCATCGCGCTCTGCGGCGCGGCCGGATGCGAATTGTCCGGGCCCAGACCCCCCGAAGCGATCCAAGGCGTTCTCGACCTCCGAGGCTGGAATTTCGAGTCGGACGGACCGGTGGACCTCACCGGAGAATACGAGTTCTACTGGCAGCGGCACCTGCTGCCGGCGGCTTTTTCGCACGCGCCCGCCCCGGACAGGTCAGGGTACATCCCCGTCCCGGAATTCTGGAACGGCTACCGACTGGACGGCCTGAAACTGCCCGGGCAGGGGTTTGCCACCTATCGCCTGACCGTGCTGTTGACCAAACCCAGGGAACCACTGGCGCTGGAAATACGGGAAATCTCCACCGCCTATGTGTGCTTCCTCGATCAGACGCCTGTGATTATGGCCGGGGCTGCCGGCGCAACGTCCGACACGACGGTCCCCGGCCAGTTCCCGGCGGTGGTGCCTTTCCGGCCGGAGTCCGATCGCGTCGCCATTCTGCTGCAGGTATCCAATTTCCATCACCGCCGGGGCGGGTTGTGGGACCGCCTCCGCCTGGGAACGGAATCGCAAATCCGCCGGGAACAGGCGTTGAAACATCAGTTTGACTTCTTCATCCTCGGCGGCATCGCGATCATGGCCGTCTATCACCTGAGCCTTTTCATCGTCCGCAGGAAGTTCCGGCCGACGCTCTATTTCGGCATCGGCTGCTTCCTGATGGCCCTGCGGCTGCTCACGACCGACGAGCGCTATCTCGTTCAGTTGGTGCCGAACCTCGACTGGAGTCTGCTGATCAAGCTGGAGTATTTGACGTTCTACCTGGCGGTTCCGGCGTTCGGCCTGTTCCTGCGGTCCCTCTTCCCCCAGCTGAACCGGTGGCTGCTCCGGGCGGTTCTGGCCATCGGCCTGGCGTCTTCCGCCGGAGTGCTCGTGACACCGCCCGCCATCTTCACCCATACCCTGCCATACTACGAAGTATTCACCCTGATTCTCTTCGTGTACACGTTCGGCCTGCTGCTCTCGAAACCGGCCCGACAGCAGTTCGAAGCCTTTTTGCTGATCGCGGGCATGCTGGTCTTTGGTCTCACGGTGCTCAACGACATGCTGCACGTCGAACGCGTCATCCGCACCGCATTCCTCGCCCCCTTCGGCCTGCTGGTCTTCATTTTCTCCCAAGCATTCCTTCTGTCCTTCCGGCTGATCAAGGCATTCACTCTCGTGGAGAGCCGGGGCGTCGAACTGCGCCAGGCCCTCAAATCCCTGAAGCAGGAAATGCACGACCGGATCCGCGTCGAAGAGGCCCTGCGCGAAGGCGAGGAGAAATACCGAACCATCCTGAACAGCATCCAGGAGGGCTATTACGAGATCACCCTGCGCGGCGACATGATGTTTTGCAACGATTCCCTGTGCCGGATCATCGGATATGCCCGGGACGAGCTGATCGGGATGAGCAACCGGCAGTACATGTCCGCGGAGGCCGGCAAACGGGCCTATGAAATGTTCCTGCGCGTGTACAACACCGGGGAGGCCACCGAGGCGTTTGACTGGGAGGTCATCACCAAGGATGGAACCCGAAAAACCGTGGAGGCCTCGCTGACGTTGATGCGCGACGTAAAGGGCGTCCCCACCGGGTTCCGGGGTGTCGTCCGCGACATCACCGAACGCAAGCGGGCGGAGGAGCAGACCAAGCTGCATCAGCAGCAGATGATGCAGGCGAGCAAGATGGCCGCCCTCGGCGTACTGGTCTCGGGGGTAGCCCACGAGATCAACAACCCCAACAACTTCATCATGCTGAACGCCCCCATCCTGCGCGAAGCCTGGCAGAGCGCGCTGCCGATCCTCGAGGAATATTACAAGGAGAACGGCGACTTCCTGATGGCCGGCATGAAGTACTCGGAGATGCGGCAGCACATGCCGCAACTCCTGGCCGGGGTATCGCAGGGGGCCGAGCGCATCAAACAGATCGTCGCCAACCTCAAGACCTACGTGCGCGGCAACCCCAACGACCTGACCCAGCCGGTGGACGTCAACGCGGTCATCCGGTCCTCCATCTCGCTCGTTTCCAACGTCATCCGGAACGCCACCGATCATTTCGAAGTGGATTACGGCCCCGGCCTTCCGCGGGTCCGGGGCAGCTTTCAGCGCCTCGAACAGGTGATCCTCAACCTGATCCAAAATGCCTGCCAAGCACTGCCGGACAGGGAAAGGGGCATTTTCGTCACCACCGAGCGCGATGGCCAGGGGTCGAACGTCCTGATCGTCATCCGGGACGAGGGTGCCGGTATTCACCCCGAGGCCCTGCCCCGCATCCGGGAGCCGTTCTTCACCACCAAGCAGGACTCCGGCGGCATCGGCCTCGGCCTTTCCATCTCTTCCAAAATCGTCGAAGAGCACCGGGGCCGTCTGCACATTGCTTCAGCGCCGGGCGCCGGCACCACGGCAACGATCACACTTCCGGCCGATGCCGGCACTGCGTCGTGAGAGGCAAACACCCATGAACCAAGCGACACCCCCCCAACGGCCCATCCTGCTGGTCGACGACGAGGCCCAGGCCCTGACCAGCTTTGAAATGACGCTGCGCTCCGCCCGCATGAGCCACTTCATCTCCTGCCACGACAGCCGCGATGTCCTGCCCGTGCTCGCACGTGAGGAGATCGAGGTCATGCTGCTGGACCTGTGGATGCCCCACGTGTCCGGGGAGGAGTTGCTGCAGAAGATCACGGTCGACTATCCCGATGTGCCCGTCATCATCATCACGGGGGCGGACGATGTGGAGACCGCTGTCCGGTGCATGCGGCAGGGGGCCTTCGACTACATCGTCAAACCCGTCGAGAAGAGCCGGCTGGTCAGCAGCGTCCGACGGGCCGTCGAGCTGCGCGAGCTGCACCGCGAAAACCAGTCGCTCAAGGCGCGCGTGCTGTCGGACCGGCTGAACCGGCCCGAGGCTTTCGAGGCCATTGTCACCGTCAGCCCGGGGATGCGGTCGATCTTCCAGTATGTCGAGGCGGTCGCGCCGAGCCCGCGCCCGCTGCTCATCACCGGCGATACCGGCGTGGGCAAGGAGCTGGTGGCCCGGGCCGTGCACACCCTGAGCAACCGCAAGGGCGCCTTCGTGCCCGTCAACGTGGCCGGGCTGGACGACCACGTGTTCGCGGACACCCTCTTCGGCCACAAGAGGGGTGCCTTCACCGGAGCCATGGAAGCGCGGGCAGGCCTGCTGGAACAGGCCGCCGGCGGGACCATTTTCCTGGACGAGATCGGAGACCTGAGCGCCGTGTCCCAGGTGAAACTCCTGCGGCTGCTTCAGGAGGGGGAGTATTTGCCCCTCGGCTCGGACCTCGTCAAGCGCTCGGATGCCCGCATCGTGGTGGCCACCAACCAGAACCTCGAGGCCGCCCGCAACTCTGCCCGGTTCCGCAAGGATCTCTACTACCGGCTCTGCGGCCACCACATCCACATCCTGCCGCTGCGCGAACGCCGCGAGGATCTGCCGGTGCTGCTCGGTCACTTCCTGGAAAAGGCCGCCGCGAGTTTAGGGAAAAAAAAACCGACGCCGCCCGATGAGCTCGTCAAACTGCTCGCGTCGTATCATTTCCCCGGCAACGTCCGGGAGCTGGAATCCATGGTGTACAACGCGGTCAGCCTCCACGCCTCCGGCAAGCTTTCGATGGACGCGTTCAAATCGGAGATATTCAAAAAACAGCCGGCGCTGGCGGGGGACCCCGCAGACGCTCCGGAAGAGGCAGCCGGCGTGCTGGCCTTCCCGGACCCGCTGCCGACCCTCAAACAGGCTGAACAGCTGCTGGTCGATGAGGCCCTGCGCCGCGCCGGCGGCACCCAGTCGGTGGCCGCCATGATGCTGGGGATCACGCGCCAGGCGCTGAACAAACGGCTGAAAAAAGCCGCGCCGGCCGACTGAGAAGGGTGCTCTTCCGGTTGACCGGTCAACCGGGTCGAGTCCTATCAATATAGAAGCAACCTGATGAGTTCGGTCTCGCCGGCTGTCTTACGTCAATGGCGGTTGCAGCCTTCCCACGGCCTGCCCGCCGGCTGGTTTGGCGGGTTCGCCCGGTCCCGATATTAAACTTTGTCTCTCCGGCAGCTCACCTTTTCTCATGATCATGGGCGCTTAGACGCCCACGGGGGCCCGGTCCCGCACCAGCACGTTTAACCGCCACTGCTGCCTGGTACGCCGTTTGCTCTTGAGGTTTGCAGATCCAATTGCGATTGCAAAGGAGAGCGGCCATGCAAACATCTCAAGACAGTGAGGACCCGTCCGCCGGCGAGCTGCATGCCGGAATCGATGTTGGCTCCGTCAGCATCAACAGTGTCGTGATCAACGCGCAAAGGCAGGTCATCTTCGAGTCCCCTTACCGGCGTCACTTCGGAAAGGTGGAAGATACGGTCGCCGCGCTCATCGTCGAGCTCAACGAGAAATTCGGGCGGGACCGGATGATGGGCATCGCGTTCACGGGCAGCCACGGGAAGAAGGTCAGCGAGCAGCTCGGGGCCCATTACGAATTCGAGATCATCAGCCAGGCGCTGGGGGCGGCCCACGTGCGGCCGGACGTGCGGACTCTCATCTGCATGGGCGGCCAGGACACGGCCCTGGTGCAGATCGCCCACCGCTCCTCCGGCTGGGAGCTGGAGTATTTCAACACCAACGGCCCCTGCGCCTCCGGCACGGGTTCCTTCATCGACCAGCAGGCGGAGCGGTTGGCCACTCGCATCTACGAGCGGCGGGGGGACCGGTGCGACCCGCCGATTGACCGGATTCTCGCGGATTTCATTGCCCTGGGCCTGAAGAGTCGGCAGCCGGCCAATGTCGCCTGCCGCTGCACCGTGTTCACCAAGTCGGACATGATCCACCTCCAGAACAAGGGCGAGCGGCTGGAGGATATCATCTACGGACTGCACGTCGGCAATGCGCGAAACTACCTCAGCACCATCGTGATGAACCGCAGCCTGCACGAACCCATCCTGTTGGTGGGCGGCTTGTCCCTCAATGCCCTGCAAGTGAAGGCGTTCCGGGAGCATTTTCCGGGTCTGGTCGTACCTCCGCTCAGCACGTCCATCGGTGCCCTGGGGGTTGCCCTTCAGGCGCTGGAATCCGGCATCCGGCGCCCGCTGGAACCCGGAAAACTCTTCGACCCCGAACGGCGGCCGGCTATGGCCGTGCCCGTCGGCGCACGCCTGGTGCTGAAGAAAACGCTGTTCCCGGAAACTAACGAGGTCACCCGCCGCGTTTTCGGCGTGGGGACCCGCTGCTTTTTAGGCATCGACATCGGCTCCACGACCACCAAGTACGCACTCATCAACCCCGAGCGGAAAATCCTGCACAAACGCTATGTCCCCACCCAGGGAAAACCCGTCGAGGTCACCCAGGAGATCCTGCAGCATCTGCGGGAGCAAATCGGCCGGAGGGTCGAGATCGCCGGGGTGGCCACCACCGGGTCCGGGCGGAACGTAGTGGGGGATTTCTTGCGGGCCGATCTCATCATCGACGAGATCACGGCTCACGCACGCGGTGCCGTAGAAATCGACCCGGCCGTGGACACGATCATCGAGATCGGCGGTCAGGACTCGAAATACGTCTCCATCACCAATACCCACCCGCTCGACTTCGACATGAACAAGGTCTGCGCCGCCGGGACGGGCAGCTTCCTGCATGAACTGGCCAACAAGCACGGGATCGACATCGTGGGCGAATTCCAGGAAATGGCCATGGCCGCCGGAGCGCCGGTGAAGCTGACCGAACGCTGCACCGTGTTCATGGAGTCGGACCTCACGGCCTACCATCAGAAAGGCGCCGCGCGGGAGAATCTCATCGCCGGGCTCTGCTACGCCATCGTCCACAACTACCTGAACCGGGTGGTCGGAAAACGCAAAATCGGCCGACGGGTGATGTTCCTGGGAGGGCCCTCGCTCAACCGGGGAGTCGTCGCCGCCTTCGAAATTGTGCTCGGCCGCGGCCTCCTGGTGCCCCGGCACCGGGAAGTGCTGGGCGCCTACGGTGCCGCGGTGTGCCTGCAGGAGCGGATGTGCTCGGCCGCAAAGCCGCCGAGCACCTTCCGGGGCCTCGACCGCGCCATCGCGGACCGGATGTCGTGCGTTGAAAAGACCTGCCAGGCCGACCCCCGCTGTCACAACCAGTGCAAACTCAAGATCTACAGTTTCGACGGCCACAAAAGCATCTGGGGCGGGGAGTGCGGCCGCTACGAAATCGCACGCCGCAACGGCGCGCGGCGTGAAAACCTTTTTGCCCTGCGGCAGGAAATCTGGGAGCGCCACATGACGGGCGTTTATGAACCGCTGACGGATGCACCGCTGATGCAAGTGGACGGCCAGCCCACGGTGGGAATGCAGCGCTCTCTCTACGGGGTCCACGGCAGCCTGCTGTGGGCGCACTTTTTCGATCGCCTCGGGTTCCGGCTGGTGCTCACGCCGCCCACCAACGAAGAGATTTCCAAGCGGGGCATCGAGAGCATGGCAGCCGAAACGTGCTATCCGGTGAAGGTCGCCCACGGCCACGCCAGGCTGTTGATGGGAAAAACGCGCTTCATGTTCCTCCCCATCCCCATCGACATGCCCACACCGCAGCCCGCGGAGCGGGGCTACTACTGCCCTATGGTGCAGAGCAATGCCCACATGGTCCGCGCCGCCCTGGGGGTGCCGGAGCGGGTCGTACTGAGTCCTGCCCTTTATCTCAAGTCGGACCCCGACACGCTGGCCCTGGACATCCACGAACAGATCGGTGATCGGTTGGGACTGCGAAAAGCCCAAATCGGCCGGGCGCTTCGGTATGCGCTCGCAAAGCAGGCAGAGTTCCAGGATGAGTTGCACCGGAAAGGGGAGGAGATCATAAGCCGCCTCGATCCCCATGCGCCCATCGTGGTCGTGACGGGCCGCCCCTACAACCTCTACGATGAACGCCTGAACCTCAGGCTCGGACAGAGCCTGGCCAAGATCGGGATGACCGCCCTGCCCATGGATTTCATAGATGTCGCCGGGGTGGATCTCGCGGATTTCCCCTCGATGTACTGGGGCCTGGGCGCCCAGATCCTGAGAACGGCCCGCTGGATCAGGGATAGACCCAGCGCCTTCGGCCTGCACCTGACCAATTTCAGCTGCGGCGCGGATTCCTTCATCGAGCATTTCTACAAGCACATCATGGACGACAAATCCAGCCTGATCCTGGAACTCGATGAGCACAGCGCCGCAGCCGGCGTGATGACCCGCCTGGAGGCCTATCAGAATGTCATCCGCAACACTCTGCAGAAGACCGAACCATGCGAGCTTGCCTTGGATGACGACCCGATGCCGGTTACTCAACAACCTGAAACAACCGCCACCCGCGCGTGAGGAAACCATGGAAGCCATTCAAGCGACCGACCGCCAGTTCTCGTCGAAGACCATCGGCAGGATCCGCCTGGGCCACAGCAAGTTCCTGATTCCCGACATGAACCGGGCCACCACGCATCTGCTCGCCGCCACGCTGCGGTCCTTTGACATCGACGCCCATGTTCTGCCGACCTACAAAGGGCTTGATTTCGGGAAAAAATTCACCTCCGGCAAGGAGTGCTACCCGTGCCTGGTTACCCTGGGGGACCTGCTCTATTTCATCGAGGAGGAAAAGCAGCGGCTGGGCAAGGCGTTTCAGTCCGGCCGCTATGTCTTCTTCATGCCGGAATCCGAGGGACCCTGCCGGTTCGGCATGTACAACAAGTACCAGAGGCTAGTGCTGGATTCCTTTCCGGAGCTGAGAGAGCTCAGGATCACCGCCGCGACCACCACGGACGGCTACTCGCCTGAAGGCATCTTCGACGCTGAACACGTCCGGAGTTCCAAGAAAGCCGCCTGCCTCGCAATGGTGCTGGGCGATGTCATGGATCGGTTCATCTGGAGAGTCCGGCCGTACGAAAAGGCGCCCGGGCGAACGGATGCGTTGGCCGGGCAGGCCCTGCACCGGTTGGCCGGGGTGCTGGAACAACACGGCGCCGATAGCCCGCTGGACCGCGTGCTGCGGGAATTGGACGAAATCCTGGCCGAAGGCCGGGCAATCATTGATTCCCGGGTTGCGCCGAAACCCCGCATCGGGATCGTGGGTGAAATTTTTCTGAGGATGCATCAGGATTCCAACCAGGACCTGATCCGGGTCCTGGAAAGATACGGCGCCGAAGTGGTCAACGCCTCCATGGGAGAGTGGCTGAACTACGTTAGCTACGACGGCCTGCGGCAGGCGCGAAGAAAGCTGCGGCTGGGCCTGAAGCTGCTCCGCCCGCCCCAGGTCAAGAGCGCCATCAAGGAGATTCTTTCCTTCGGGATCCCCCTGCTCTATCAGGAGCGGCTTCAGAAGCAGGTTTTCAAGCGCGCCCGACGCCGCATCGACATCGCCGCGGATCACAAAATCGGCAACCTGGAAAAAATCCTGAAACAGTCGGGCGTCTTCTCCTTCGACATTCCCACCGAGGCCTGCCTGAGCATTCCCGGCATCATGCACTGCGCCTGCGGCGGCTACAACGGGGTCGTGAATGTCTACCCGTTCGCGTGCATGCCCAGCACCACCACCTCCGCGGTGGTGCGGCCGCTCATGCACGAATGGCGCTTCCCCTACCTGGACACCCCCTACGACGGGAGCTGTCAGCCGAACCGGGAGGCCGCCATCCGCACCTTCATGTACCAGGCCGAGCAGCATTTGGCGCGACACGGAAGAGGGACCTGATGGCCGCCGGGTGATGGATCGGTTCTCGGACAATGAAGGTGGACAGAAACCGTCAGACGTTGAACCGGATCAGCACCTCATCGGACTCCACGGCCTGCCCCGGGCTCACCCGCACCTCCGCCACTTCGCCGTCGCAGGGGGAGGCGACGTAACTTTCCATCTTCATGGACTCGATGCACACCAGGTCCTGCCCGCGGTGGACGCGCTCGCCTTGCTTGACGCGCACGTCCACGACCAGCCCCGGCATCGGGCAGAGCAGCACATTTAGCAGGGCCTCATCACGCGCGGCGGGCATGTGCCGCGATAGTTCCCATTCCCTGGGGGAGAAGACCTCGAAGATACGGGCCGTACCGCAGAAGGCGACCCCGAAGAAGCTGTATTGGTAATACAGGCGGAACATGTGGGATTGGTCGTTGATCTTGAGTCTGAGCCGGCGGCGGTAGAACTCGAACTCGGGGGTCGTCACCGCGTAGGATTGCCCTTCGACGCTGACGGTCCACGCGTGCGGCCGCGGGTCTTTGCGCAGGCAGATTTCGAAGAGGTCCCGGCCGCAACGGACTTTGTAAGGGTGGCAGTCTGCTAGCTCGTGGGCCGAACCGACCTGGGCCGCCATGGGCTTGAGGGATTCGCGGGTCAGGTTCTGACGGTTGTGGTAGACGATCGTCGCGGCCATGGCCATGTAATGCAGCCGCTCTGCGGGCGGGGTGAGCTTCGGCAGGCCCTTTTCGAAATGGGCGTCGATAAAGCCCGTGGACAATCGGCCCGCGCTGAAGGCCGGATGGGTCAGGACAGCATTGACAAAATCCACATTGGTGGAAAGCCCCTCGATGTGATAGCCGTTCAGGGCCCGCACCAGGGAGTCGATCGCGGTTTGCCGTGTTTCACCCCAGGCGATGACCTTGGCGAGCAGCGAGTCGTAGAAGACGCTGACGAAGCTGCCGGCTTCAACACCGCTGTCGAGACGGATGTTCGGCCCGCGGGCCGGAGAATAGCGAGTAATCATGCCCGTGGAAGGGAGAAACCCGCGGACCGGGTCCTCGGCGCAAACCCGCGCCTCGACCGCCCATCCCTTCCAGGCGACGTCCTCCTGGCGAAGCGGCAGGGGCTCACCGGCGGCGACACGCAGCTGGAGCTCCACGAGATCCAAGCCGGTCACCATCTCGGTTACGGGATGCTCCACCTGCAGGCGCGTGTTCATCTCAAGGAAGTAGAAGTTGGCCGCCGCGTCCAGAATGAACTCAACCGTGCCGGCGTTGGCGTAGCTCGCCTGCCGGGCCAGGCGGCAGGCGCACTCGCCCATCCGGCGCCGAAGGTCCGCGTCGACCGCCACCGAGGGGCTTTCCTCGATGACCTTCTGGTAGCGCCGCTGCACCGAGCATTCGCGCTCGCCCAGGTGAATAACCGCTCCGTGTTGATCGGCCATGATCTGGATTTCCACGTGGCGCGCCACCGCAATGTATTTCTCCACGAAGACGCGATCGTCGCCGAAGGCCTTGCGGGTTTCCGCGCGGCCCGCCTTCATGGCGGCCGCCAGCTCATCCCTTGAGGCAACGATGCGCATGCCTTTGCCGCCGCCGCCGGCGGCGGGCTTCAACAGCATCGGGTAGCCGATCCCCTCGGCGGCCGCCAGCGCCTCATCCAGATCGTCGACCGATTTGAGAATTCCCGGCACCACCGGCACGCCGGCTTTCACCGCCAGCGCCTTCGAGGCCACCTTGTCCCCGAGGGCGGCGATGGCGGCGGCCGGAGGCCCAATGAAGGCGAGCCCCGCGCGGGCGACCATTTCCGCGAAATCGGGGTTCTCCGAAAGAAAGCCGTAGCCGGGATGGATGGCCTTGCACCCGCGGGCGAGCGCGGCGTCCAGCACCTTTTCCTTGACCAGGTAGGACTGGTCCGAACGCGAAGGGCCGATGAAAACGGCCTCGTCCGCGGCCTGCACATGCTGGGAGCGGGCGTCGATTTCGGAGTGCACCGCCACGGTGCGGATCCCCAGGCGCTTGCAGGTCCGGGCGATGCGCACGGCGATCTCGCCGCGGTTGGCAATCAGGATTTTTTCGAACACGGCGCTCCTCCTCACAACGGAATGTTTCCGTGTTTGCGATTCGGTCGTGCCGCCCGCTTGCTTTCAAGGAACTGCAGGCTGCGGATCAGCCGCTGGCGGGTGTGGCGCGGAAAGATTACGTCGTCGATGTAGCCCCGCTTGGCGGCTAAAAACGGATTGGCGAAGGTCTTGCGGTAGTGATCGGTCTTCTGGGCGAGGAGGGCTTCCGAATCGGCAGCGGCCGCGATCTCCTGCCGGTAGATCACCTCCGCCGCCCCCTTGGGTCCCAGCACGGCGATTTCGGCCGTGGGCCAGGCATAGTTGATGTCCCCGCCGATGTGCTTGGAATTCATCACGATGTAGGCCCCGCCATAGGCCTTGCGCAGGATGACGGTGATGCGCGGCACGGTGGCCTCGACGAAGGCATAGAGCAGCTTCGCACCGTGGCGGATGATGCCGCCGGACTCCTGCTCCGGGCCGGGCATGAAGCCGGGGACGTCAACGAAACAGACGAGCGGGATGTTGAAGGCGTCGCAGAAGCGCACGAAGCGCGCGGCCTTGGCCGATGCATTGATGTCGAGCACACCGGCCAGCACGGCCGGTTGGTTCGCGATCAGCCCCACGGTCTGGCCGCCCATGCGCCCGAGCCCGCAGATGATGTTGCGGGCAAAATGCGCCTGGATCTCCATGAACTCGGCGCCGTCCATGATGCTGTGAATAAGGACCTTCATGTCGTAGGTCTGGTTGGTGTTGGCCGGCACCAGGAAGTCCAGGGCCGGGTCGGTGCGCTCCAGGGGGTCTCTCAAGTCGAGGATCGGCGGCTTCTGCCGGTTGTTGGAGGGCAGGTAGTTGATCAGCCGCCGCACCTCCCGCAGGCACAGGATGTCGTTGGGCAGCACGAAGTGGGCCACCCCGCTCTTCTCGCCGTGGATGCGCGCGCCGCCTAAATCGGCCGAGGAGATCTCCTGGTGCGTGACCGTCCTCACCACGTTGGGGCCGGTCACGAACATGAAGGAAGAGCTTGCGACCATGAAGACGAAATCCGTGATGGCCGGGCTGTAGACCGCGCCACCGGCACACGGGCCCATGATGCAGGAGATCTGAGGCACCACCCCGCTTGCCTGAACGTTGCGGTTGAAGATCTCGCCGTAGGCGGCCAGGGCGTCGACCCCTTCCTGGATGCGCGCGCCCCCGGAATCGTTCAGGCCGATGATGGGGGAACCCACGCGCACGGCGTGGTCCATGACCTTGCTGATCTTCTGGGAGTGGGCTTCGCCCAGGGAGCCGCCGATGACGGTGAAATCCTGGCTGAAGACGAACACCTCGCGGCCGTCGATGGTGCCGTGACCGGTGATCACCCCGTCGCCGGGATAGCGGCGCTCCTGGTCGGTGTAGTCGCCCCGACCGGTCTTCAGGATGTCGAACTCTTCGAAGGAGCCCTCGTCCAGCAGAAGCTCGATGCGCTCGCGGGCCGTGAGCTTGCCGCGACGGTGCTGGTCTTCGATCCGCGCAGCGCCGCCGGCCTGAAACGCCTCGTTCTTCATGGACTCCAGGTCGCTGACGTTGCTTTGGAGCGCCCCGCCGGCCGGCGCACCGGCCTGCGCCTGCTGCAGCGGCTGCGCCAGTCTCGGATCGCCCTGCAAAGCGTTTTTGTGTTCCATGGCGCCTCCTCGATTTGGGCTATCATCTAAGCTGAAATCAAATCGGGGGTCAAATCCTTTTTCAGGCCTTTTTTCAGATGGGTGGCACCCGCCTGAAAAAAGTTTATATTTGCGGCAGTAAGGATTAGAGTTGGATCTGGAGCCGGAACATATAGTGAAATTGTTCCTGATGGCGTCATCCATCTTCAGCCTGAAAGAAAGCCTGATTCCATGCCTGTCCGCAACACCGACATCGCCGACATATTTGATGCCATTGCCGACTACCTCGAGGTGGAGGGGGATAACCCCTTCAAGATCCGGGCCTATCGCAATGCCAGCCGCACCATCCGCGGTCTGGGGCCGGAGCTCAGGGAAATTGTCGCCCGCGGCGAGGAACTGACCGGGCTGCCCGGTATCGGCAAGGAGCTCGCCGCGAAAATCGTCGAGGTCCTTGAGACAGGCACGGTCCAGACCCTGGAGAAACTGAAGAAGAAAGTGCCTGCGGGTGTAATCGAGATGCTTAAAATCGCCGGTCTCGGCCCCAAGCGGGTGAAGGCACTCTACCACGAGCTTAAGATTGAAAGCCTGGCCGCGTTGAAGCAAGCGGCGGAGGCCGGTCGTGTTCAGGCGCTGCCGGGTTTCGGAACCAAGACCGAGCAACACATTCGGGATGCGCTGGAAGCGCTCTCGCAGCGTCCGGCGCGGGTGAGCATCGCCCTCGCCGGGCCGTCGGTGGAAGCTCTTACACGCTACCTGCAACAAGTTCCCGGCGTGCTAGAAGTGGCCGTAGCCGGCAGCTTCCGGCGCTGCAAGGAAACGGTGGGCGACATCGACATCCTGGTGACGGCCGGGACAGACAGCCCGGTCATGGGGCGATTCACCGACTTTGCGGATGTGGAGCAGGTGCTGGCCCAGGGGCCGACGAAATCGAGCATCCGCCTGCGCTCCGGTCTGCAGGTGGACCTGCGCCTGGTGGCTCAGGAGTGCTTCGGCGCGGCCCTGCAGTATTTCACCGGCAGCCAGGCCCACAACATCGCCATCCGACGCATCGGCCGCCAACGCGGGCTCAAGATCAACGAATACGGGGTGTTCCGTGCGGACGGAAAAGTGGCCGGAGATACCGAGGAATCGGTCTACCGGGCGCTCGATCTCACCTGGGTCCCGCCCGAGCTGCGCGAGGATCGGGGCGAAATCGATGCCGCCCGCGAGGGCCGGCTCCCGGAGCTGATCGAGGCGGCCGACATCAAGGGCGAACTGCACTCCCACACCACGGCCACCGACGGCCGCAACAGCGTGGAGGAGATGGCCCTCGCGGCCAAGCGCTGCGGCCTGAAGTACCTGGCGGTGACCGACCACTCCCAGTACCTGAAGATGGTGCACGGACTCGACGAGCGCCTGCTGCTGGCGCAGCTCGAGCAGATCGACCGGCTGAACGCGAAGCTCAAAGGCATCCGTCTGCTGAAGGGCATCGAGGTGGAGATTCTCGAGGACGGCAGGCTGGACCTCCCCGACCGCGTCCTGCGGCAACTCGACCTCGTGATCGGCTCCGTCCACAGCCGCTTCCGGCTGCCGGCGCGGCAGCAGACCGAGCGCATCCTGCGGGCCATGGACCAACGTTTCTTTTCGATCCTGGGGCACCCGAGCGGCCGGTTGATCGACGAGCGCGATCCCTATGAGGTCGACATGGCGGCCGTGGTCCAAAAGGCCAAGGAACGCGGGTGCTTTCTGGAGCTGAACGCCAACCCTCAGCGGCTTGACCTCACCGATACGCACTGTCAGATGGCCAAAGAGGCCGGGGTTCTCGTCGCCATCAACACGGATGCCCACGGTCTGGCCGAGTTCGGCCAGCTGCGCTACGGCATCGGACAGGCGCGCAGGGGGTGGCTGGAGAAAAAGGATGTTCTGAACACGCGGCCGCTCAACGAACTGTCAAAGCTGTTGAAGCAAACGATGGGGTGAATCGGCTTAAAGCTCGAAGAAAATGGGCAAGGCAATCATAAAAATCGGCCCAGCCGGCTCCGGCGGACTGGGATACGTGCAGGCTCTGAAAAAGGTCGCGCGGATGGGGCTCGGCTGCGTGGAGGTCGCCTTCACCTACGGCGTGCGAATGAAACCGGAGCAGGCCGAGGCGGTAGGGGCGCTCGCCCGGCAAAAAAACATCACGCTCTCCATCCACGCCCCCTACTACGTCAATCTGGCTTCGAACGACCCCGCGAAGCTCGCCGCGAGCAATGAGCGCATTCAGGCCTCCTGCCGGATGGCGGCGATAATGGGCGCCCGCAACGTGGTGTTTCATGCCGGCTTCTACCAGGGTCACTCGGCCGAGAAGACCTTCGCGCGGATCGCCAAGGCGATCGAAAAGCTTCAGGCGGTCGTGCGGAAAAACCGCTGGGCCGTCGCCCTCTGCCCCGAGACCACCGGCAAACCGTCGCAGTTCGGATCGTTGGATGAATGTCTCCTGCTGGCGGGGGAAACCGGCTGCGAATTCACGGTGGATTTTTCGCACCTGCTGGCTCGCGCGGGCGGGCGCCTCGACTACGGCAAGGTCCTGGACCGCCTGCCGCCCAAATTCCACGCCCATTTCTCCGGTATCGAATACGGCCCCAAGGGCGAAAAACGACACGTCCGCACAAGTCCGAAGTTTTTCGCACCCCTGGCGCAGGAGCTTGCCCGGCGCAAGATCGACCTCACCCTCATCAGCGAGTCGCCCGCACCGTACCGGGATGCCGCCATGATGAAACGCGTGATCCAGCGGCTTATCACTGGTTGAAGCGATTCAGATCCGTTCCGGGACCGGCCGCATGACGTTGAGCTTCCAGCTTTGGGCACTATGGTTTCTTCCGGGGCGGGATGGCGGCCACACGCTTTTTGAGCTCTTCGTAGCGGCGGGGGTCGAACGCGCCGATCTCCTGGGCGTGGAGACGGTAGATCTTCAGGCACTGGTTGGCATCGGGGATGGCGCGCTGGGAGATCGAGGATTCGATGCAGCGCAGGTTGTCTTTTATGGATTTGTCGTAGAGCTGTTTGCGAAGGTCCTCGTAAAGCTTCTTGTCGAAGCTGCCGGCCGCGATGGCGCTGCTCTTCCAGACGTTGAGCGCCACCCGCGCGTTGTAAAAGGCATCGTCCTGAATGGACTTTTTCGCCAGTGAAAGGTTGACGGCGGCATCGCGCTCGAGCTCCTTCTGCCGGGCGTCCATTTGGGCCTGGGACTGGAGAGGGCTGGCCTGGCAGAACGCCTCCGGTGCAACCACAAGGGATAGCAGGGTCGCCACGGTCATGCCCGCGCTGAGGATAAGTTGTCTGTTCAGGCTCATCGCATTTCAGGTTTCAGGTCCATGCGTCCGGCGAAAGATGATCGCCCCGCCATCGACTTCTGTAATCCCCAGCTTAACACGTAACGCTTAACACTCAAAACCTTCCTTGAGCATTCGGACAAAGGGCATATCGGCCGCGCAAAATGTAAACCGGCCCAACTCATCGAAGCGGACCCATTCCACCTCGGCGTGATCGTTCAGGACGGGTGTACCGGCCTCGATGCGGGCGCAATATGCGAGCAGCCGGATGCTTTGGTCCGCATAGGCATGCCGGCTTTCGCCCAGGAACCGGCCCACGGCGATGTCGAGGCCGAGCTCTTCCCGGATCTCGCGCTTCAGGCATTCTTCCGGGGCCTCGCCCGGCCGGATCTTGCCGCCGGGGAACTCCCACATCCCCGCCTGGCTGGCCCCGGGCTTGCGGCGCGCGATCAGCACCCTGCCCGCTTGGGTCAATATGGCCGCGGTGACGTCGATCATCGGCTCACCACGATGATGCCGGCTGAAATAAGCATGTTCCCCGCCTTCAAGTCGATACTGAAAAATTTTCATGGAATGTTCGGGATAGCGGCGTTCATACACTTTCATGCGAATGAACTCAAGCAACTCGCCTGGAAATAACCGCGAGACAACCCAGGATGCCGTCACCGATTTGTTTTTTCCGCCGGTTATTTGTTAGAATGCCATCGTTTCCAAGGCATCGCTTGAAACAAAGCGGCCAGGCTCCGGGAGACGTGGCCGTAGGAACGGGGCCATATCCTCTTGATGCCTGGAAAAAACCTCATCTTGTCCCCCGGAACAGGTAAAATGAGGTGCCATGTGTCCAGTCCAAGGCAGATTGTCGAAACCTTGCTTTCCCGGGCCGGCATAGCCATCGGCGGACGGAACCCCTGGGACATCACCGTCCATGACGAGCGCTTTTTCCCCCGGGTGTTGCGTGAAAAAAATCTGGGGCTCGGCGAAGCCTACATGGACGGCTGGTGGGACTGCCGGAAACTGGATGAGTTCATCTGCCGCGTGTTGAACATCCGGCTGGATGTGAGCATAAAAGGAGGGTTTAAATATCTGCCGCTCCTCCTGCCCGGTATCCTTTTCAATCTCCAGTCGAAAGCGCGCGCGCATATGGTCGCCGAGCGCCATTACAACCTCGACTGCGAACTGTTCCTGTCTTTCCTCGACCCCTATAATCAGTATAGCTGCGCCTATTTCAGCGACACCGACGACCTGGACTGCGCCCAGCAGAACAAACTTGACCTGATCTGCCGGAAAGCGGCGCTTTGCCGAACCGATCACGTTCTGGACATCGGCTGCGGGTGGGGCGGGTTTGCGCGATATGCGGCTGAAACATATGGCTGCACCGTCACCGCCGTCAACATTTCCAGAGAGCAGGCCCGGTACGCCGCGGATTTCTGCAAAGAGCTGCCGGTCCGCATCCTTGAATGCGATTACCGGGATATCCGGGGCGCATTCGATAAAATCGTTTCCGTGGGCATGTTCGAACATGTCGGCTGGAAAAACTATCGAGCTTTCATGCGGGTCGTGCACCGGAGCCTCAAGCACGACGGCATCTTCCTTCTGCACACCATCGGCGGCAACGAATCCACCCGCTATTGCGACCCCTGGATCACCAAATACATTTTCCCGAACGGCATGCTGCCCAGCATCGCGCAGATCAGCCGATCGATCGAAGGCCTGTTCGTGGTAGAGGACTGGCACAACCTGGGGCCTCACTACGACAAGACGCTCATGGCCTGGAATGCGAACTTCCAGGCGGCCTGGCCCCGGCTGGAGGGCCGCTACGACGAAAGATTCAAGCGCATGTGGGAGTACTACCTGCTCTCATGTGCCGGCGCATTTCGCGCCCGCAGCAACCAGGTGTGGCAGATCGTGCTGACCAAATATGGTTGCGGGCAACCGGCCTGCAGGTTATAGAAGCCGGCCGCTTGCCTCCTGCTGGGCGATCGAAGTCGCGCCGGCCGACAACCGAATTGACACCCGGTGCCGGCCTCGGCTATGCATGGCACGAAGGGTGGCATGAAGCTATCCTAAAAATGCATCTGACAGTCGATGGCGGCGTTGCACGCCTCTGATAATTGCCATCGAATCCGTCGCCCGGGCCGCTCGCGACGAGCGCCTGTGACGCAGAACCTGAAGGTTGACCGACCATGCCCACCCGATCCGGATCGAGCACCGGCACGAGCATCGCGTTTCGCTACGACGTCATTCCAGCCGATATGCAGACGGTCGCGGCGATCGTCGCCTCGACGGGCTTCTTCAACCCGGCCGAAGCGCAGATCGCCGTCGAGCTGGTCGAGGAGCGCCTGGAACATGGCGCCGCCTCCGGCTATTTCTTCGTCTTCGCCGAGCAGGCCGGCCAGGCCCTGGGCTACACCTGCTACGGCCCCATCGCCGGCACGGACGGAAGCTTCGATTTGTACTGGATCGCAAACCACCGCGACCACCAGGGCCGGGGGCTGGGCCGGGTGCTGATGCAGGAAACCGAGCGGCTGATCCGGGATTTCGGGGGCCGCCGCGTCTACGCCGAAACCTCGGGCCGCCCCCAGTACGAGCCGACCCGCGTGTTCTATGCGCGCCTGGGCTTCTTCCGGGAGACCCACCTTAAGGACTTCTATGCCCCCGGCGACGACAAGGTGTTCTTCGTCAAAGTCCTTTGAAGCGATGTCCGGCAGCCGCAGGCACGCTTGCATGCCGGCGGCCCGACGCAAATGAGACCCATGCTGCTAATTTCAGACCAGATCCGCATCCCCTTGAGCGAGATCGAGATCAGTGCCATCCGCGCCCAGGGCTCCGGCGGCCAGAACGTCAACAAGGTTGCAACCGCCGTACACCTGCGCTTCGATATCCGCGCCTCATCGCTGCCGGATCTCATCAAGGACCGCCTTTTGAAGCTGAACGACCAGCGCATCACCCGGGAGGGCGTGGTCGTCATCAAGGCGCAGCAGTACCGCAGCCAGGAGAAGAACAAGGCGGAGGCGTTCAGGCGGCTTCAGGAGCTCATTGCCGGCGCTAGCGTGTCACGCCGCAGGCGCAGGCCCACCCGGCCGACCCGCGGGTCCAGGGAAAAACGACTCGACGGCAAAGTCAAGCGCGGCCGGGTGAAAGCCATGCGCGGCCGGGTCGACGATTGAACCGGATTCCTTGCGCGCAATGGGCGGGATGGATCAGGCGCGGCCGAGCAGCGCCCGATTGATTTGCTTCACCAGATTTGGCCCCGCATAAACCAGGCCGGTGTAGACTTGAAGCAGCGTCGCGCCGGCTTCCAATTTCTCGATTGCATCCCGTGCATTGGCAATGCCGCCCACACCCACGATCGGCAAGTTGCCTTCCGTCCGCTGCGCGATGTAGCGAATGACCGCCGTCGATCGATCCCGCAGCGGCGCGCCGCTGAGGCCGCCCTTCAAGTCGCGATACCGATCCGGAATCCCGCCGCGCCCGATCGTCGTATTGGTCGCAATAATGCCATCCAACCCGGCGCTCGAGATCGCCGATAGAGCATCGTCGATCTCGCTTTCGCTCAGATCGGGCGCGATCTTCACCAGCAGCGGCACGCGCGGCACCAGCGAATCGCGCACGGCGGCCACTTGCTTGAGCAGACCCTCGATCAGCTCGCGCGCCTGCAGTTGCCTTAAATTCAATGTGTTTGGGCTGCTGATGTTGATCGCCACGTAATCGGCAGCCCGATACACCTGCTTGAACAGCGCGCAGTAATCGTCAGCGGCTTGCGCAATCGGCGTGTCTTTGCCCTTCCCGATGTTGATGCCCACGCGGCAAGGTACGGCACCATGCGCGAGTTTCAACGCATCGACGCCATCGTTGGGAAAGCCCATGCTGTTGATAAGACCGTCGGCTTCGGCCACGCGATGCACGCGCGGCTTGGGATTGCCGATTTGCTTCTGCCGCGTCAGCGTACCCACTTCGATGTGACCGAAGCCGAGCGCACTCAGCCCTTTCACCGCGACACCGTTCTTGTCGTAACCGGCGGCCAACCCGATTGGATTCTTGAACTTGAGGCCAAACGCTTCAACCTCAAGACGTGGATCATCGGCCGCGAACATGCGCCGCAACAGCGCATGCGTCGGCGGCAGCAGTCCGGCGAGCTGAATCAGCCGCAGCGTCAGGCCGTGAACGCGCTCGGGATCGAGCTTGAAAAGAAGCGGTCGAATGGATCGATACATTTGGATATTGGATAAGACTTTGCTTTCGTTATCGACGCGTAGCTATATAGGGGGCTGCTTTTGCTTGTCAAGCAAAGAATGGGGACCCGGCCCTGTTCCATGGCGCATGCTCCTGAAAATCAACGCACGGTGCGGAAGTCCTCACATCTGCTTGAACAAATGCATGTAGCGGCTGCTCACCGTGAGCGCCTCGTCGCGCCCGGTGAGCTTGACGACCCCGCTGCCCGTCAGGGAACGGCTGACGCGGGCGATGAAGCGGGCATTGACGATGGTGCCGCGGTGGATCTGCCAGAACGTGGCCGGGTCCAGTTCGCCTGCCAGGTCCTTGATCGGCTTGCGGATCAGGGCTTCGCCCTGCCGGGTGATGACCTCCGTGTATTTGTCGGATGCCTTGAAATAAATGACTTCATCCACGGGGACCAGCCGGACGCCGTCCCCCTGCTGGACCCGCAGGTACCGGATGTGTTGCGGGCCCTCCTCCACCATGAGACCGTTTAAAAAACGCCGCAGCGCCTCGGCCGTGTCCGGAGGCAATCGCGGGGGGGTGGCCGCGAGCTTCTCCTTGAGCCTCGTAACGGTCTTGCGGAGCCTTTCAAGGCTGACCGGTTTGAGCAGGTAATCCAGTGCCTCCTTTTCAAAGGCCTGCAAAGCGTAATGATCGAAGGCGGTTACGAAGACCACATGGCAGAAGTCGCCGATGGCTTCGGCCACCTCCATCCCGCTCAGACCCGGCATGCGGATATCCAGAAAGGCGATCTGCGGGTGGTGCGCCGAGATGAGCTCGACGGCCTCCCGCCCGTTGCCGGCCTCGCCACAGATGACGAGCTCGGGCCAGGCTTCGGCCAGCAGGGCGCGCAGGGACTGCCTCAAAAGGGTTTCGTCGTCGGCGATGACGGCTCTAACGTCCTGCATGGGGAATCTCGATCGTCGCTTTCAGGCCCGACGGTTCGTTGTCCTCGAGGACCAGGCGGCCGCGGCCGTCGTAAAGCAGCTCCAGCCGGTCCCGGACGTTGGCGAGCCCAACGCCTCCTCCCGGGCCCTCATGGAAACCCGTCCCGGTGTCGGCAATCGATAGAATTAGGCAGTTCTCCTTTTCCGCGACCCGGATGGAGATCTCGCCGCCTTCGATCTTGGGTTCAAGGCCGTGTTTGACGGCGTTTTCCACCAGCGGCTGAACCAGCATGGGAGGCAGCGGCAGGTCCCGGAGCCGGCCGGGGAACTCGATGGTGTAGTGCAAACGCTCGCCCATCCGGACCTTGTGAACTTCGAGGAAAGCCCGGACCAGGTCCATCTCCCGCTCCAGGGTGCCGGTCTCCTCGCGGGTCATGGAGAGGGTCGCCCTCAGATAATGGGCGAGGTTGGCGAGCATGCACTTTCCCCGAGCGGGATCGCCGTCGAGCAGGCTCATGATATTCGACAGGCTGTTGAAAAGAAAGTGAGGTTCGATCTGGGCCTGGAGAACCCGCAGGCGGCTTTCGAGGGCCGTTTTCTCCAGGGTGAGCCTTTTGATCTGCTCCGCGTGCAGCGCCGCCTCGGTCTGCGCGATCTTCTCGCGGGAGATGAAAAAGTAAGTGACGACGATCCCGAAGAAAAGCCCGGACAGGAGCATCTGCAGGAGCCCGGCCCGGCCCTCGATAACCGCGGCAAAGGGGGTCCCTGCCAATAATGAGCCCAGGAAGGCGCCTGCCGTGGTCCCCAGGGCAATGCCCCCAAGAACCGTGACCGCCCGTACGGAGACCGTCGCGTTCCTGACGAACCGGTGCCCGGCGAGAACCGCGGCACAGATGGACAGGCCGATCGCCTGGGACAGGATGAACGTTTTGCGGAACCCGGAACCGAAATCCATGTGGGTCAAAAACAGGGCGATGGCGGCGTTGAAGACCGCCGTCAGAAGAAAGCAGCTTAGAACGTCCTTGCGGCTCAGGTTGAATTCCATCGTCTTCATTATCCCCTTTCAGGCCGAAAAATCAAAGGCCGAACGCCGGGGCGTCAGCCGGCCCAGTCCTCCATCATTTGTTCGAAAGTCCGCTCGCCGGCCCTCAGCACCCCGGTGTACCCGCCTCCCGGGTTTGCCCACGCGCCGGCCAGGTAAAGCCCCCTGACGGGCGTCCGGTTTTCGATGCGGTTCATGAAGGCATTGTCCATGGATTGCTCGAAGCCGTAGATGGCCCCTTCGGGGTTCCCGGTGTAGCGCTGGTTGGTGAGAGGACTCGCCGCCTCACGCACCTCGATCATGGAGGACAGCCCTGGTACCACTTCTTCAGCCCTGCGGACGAGGATGTCCGCCCAGCGCTCCTTCTCGCTTCTGTAGTCGCTCTTGCGGCCTGCGCGGTAGTCGTCCTCGAAACGCCGCCAGGGTTCGAAACCGCAAAGGAAAAGAAGCATCAGGCTGGAGGTCCCCGGCCGGGAATACCCTTCGTAAAGATTATCGTAGACGCTGACGCTGAACGAGCCTTTTTCCACGTCGCCCTGCATGCAGGCCAGGTAATCCGCTTCCGGCCCGCGGCCCGTGCCGACGTGAATCCCGCACCCCTTAACCCGGCCCCGCAGTTCCCGGTTCAGACCCAGCCAGACGATGAAGGAAGAAATGCTCGGCTTCAGGCTTTCCAGCCGCTTGAGATAGTCCGCGGGAACGGCCTTTTGCGGGACCATCTGCCGGAAGGTGGTGAGGGCGCTGGCGTTGCTCACCACCGCGCGGGCGGGCAGGACGTTCCCGCCGGCCAGGACCACGCCTTTGACGGCGCCGTTTTGAATCTCGATTTTTTCAGCAGGGGTATTGTAAAGGATGCGGCCGCCGCGGGCCTCGACAGCCTCCGCCAGGGCATCGCTCAGGTTCTGGGAGCGCTCCTTGATATAGAAAGAACCCTTGCGCAGGTAGTCGCCCGTGGCATTGGCATAGTAGAACGCCGAAAGCCGGGAGGGGGGCAGGCCGTAATAACCCCAGAGGGAGCCGAGCACGTTCTGGACCGCCGGATCGGTGACGTGCTCGTTCATGAACTCCAACAGGGTCTTGTTGCGGATTTTCCACATCCTGCGGTATTGAAGGGGGAAGAAGAGCTTGAAGAACTTTCCCCTGTTCCGATCCAGCCGGCCGACCTCCTCGGAGAGCTCCACCATCTCGTTCACGAAGGACCGGATGCCCGCCTCCCGGCCGGGAAAGGTCCTGCTCAGCAGTTGGATGTAGGCCTCGGGGTCCCTCTGGGGAACGGCGATGTCCACCTCAGGCGTCTTGAGACGGTAGACCTCCGGCAGCTCGACCAGCTTCAGCCGATCCAACACCCCCACGTTCCGCAGAATCCGCGCGGAAGCGTTGTCGTTGATCGAAGTGCCGTGCAGGGACACCTCGAAGCGGAAGCGTCCTGCGCCGCGCTCGAAGGCGGTGGCATAGCCGCCGGGAATGCTGTGCTGCTCCACGAGGGTGACGGGTACCCCCTGCTGCGCCAGGTACGCCGCGCAGCACAGCCCGCCCAGCCCGGCGCCAATGACCACGGTGGGGTAATCCTGGCCTTCCCCCATCTTGTCCGCAAAGGCCTTGATCTTGCTCCAGTCCAGGACCGTAGCCGCCAAGCCGGCCGCCGAAACACCCAAAAAAGAACGACGCGACATCCTGCTGTTC
>JACRCN010000070.1 GCA_016219005.1 Deltaproteobacteria bacterium | reverse complement strand
ATTACCATCCCCGCGGGACGCGGTCCGGCCGGCCTGCCGCTCGGCCTGCAACTCGTGGGCCCGAGATTCTCCGACGAACGGGTTGTCTCGGTTGCCCTCTGGTGCGACGAGCGGATCGCGTGGACCCCGCGAATGGTCGATTAACAGGGTGTTGACAAACGGCGCCTCAGGCCGTGATCCCGCGTTGTGCGGCTTTTGTAAATGCTCACATATCGCTCGATATGCTGCGCTTTCCAAAACGCCGCACGCCTTGGCTGACAGCCCGATGCTTGTTTTTCAACCCCCTGTTAAGAGGCAGCGAAGTCCGGGTTGTCGGTCAGCCGGCTGCCGTCGCGGTCGAAGGCGGCGAAGTAAGCCTCGATGCGCTCCCGCGCGCGCCCCAAATCGTGGTTGTTCAGGTTGAGGTTGAGCAGGTCGATGCACCAGGGCGCCTTGACCGGATTCTTGACGCAGCGCTCGACGATTGCGCGGGCGATCGGCAGCGTGGTTTGCTTCGAGTCTTCGTGGACGTCCTTGTTTCCCGCCTTGCGCAGTTTCGCGTATTCCTCTTCCATCAGCCGGTCGAAAAATGCCAGCGTAAAAGGGTCGCCGGCTTTAACGCCGCTTTCCGCGTCGTCCGCGGTGAAGCGGGCCTGCTTGTGCAGCCACTCCCAGAGGATGCTGACGCGGATTTCGCCTGTCGCCATGTCCTCCATCAGATAGAGCTCGTCGTCGTTGCCGAAGTAGTCGGCCGGCTTGAGTGCTGCCGCCTGGAAACCGCGGCCGAAGGCGTTGCCGTACTGCAACGCTATCGAGAGCAGGTCGCGGGCCCCGCGCACCGTGCGCGGCGCAGGTTCAAGCAGCACCAGGCCGTCGGCGTCCTGCTGCCCATAGGTGAGCGGCGGGAAGGTGCGGCCCAGCTGGTTAGCAGCACCGGCTTTCTCCCAGATCGGCCGGACGATGTGGACCATCTTCCAGTGCGCCACCCACTTGCCGCTGGCGCCCGCCTTCTGCTCGTTCTCGCCTCCGGCGAGCGCGCGCCTCATTCCGATGGCAATGCCCTTCTCCGAACCGACCGGGATGTTGGGCTGCATGCCACCCTGCCAGAGCGCGAAGTTGCCGTTGCGGTCGGGGGTGTTGACCGCCCGCCGCACGCGGTCCTCGTAGATGCGCATGTAGCCGTATTTCATGGTAACGGCGTCGATGTTGGGGTTGTGGAAGCCTTTGTCCCAGGCCATCGCGTCCGCGACGCTGTTGATGTAATCCCAGCGCCCGGTGTTGAATCCGACGAAGCGGCGGCCGAGCGCTGCCCGGATTTCCATCAGCTGGTAGCAGGCTTCGAGCTGCTCGACCAGCACGTATGCCTTCACCGTCCCCGCCGGCAGGCCGACGTGCTGCTCCAGGGCGGAGAGGATGTCGTTCCAGAGTGCCGCCTCCTCGGCGGTCTGGATTTTCGGCAGGTAGAGGATGACCGAGCGGCCTTCGCCGCGCAGCGTCCGGTGGGTGTTGACCACGTAAAGCGCGGCGTCGACGATCGAGGCGGAGAAGCCTGAGCCATCGCGGTCGCGCACGTGCCGGTCGTCGAGGTGCAGGCCGCGGGGGCGGAAGATGCGGGTGGTGAAGTCGAGCTGCTTCTTCCAGTCCGGTATGATCTCCCGGCGGAAGAACCCCCTGGCCCAGGCATTCATCTCTGCCGCGACATTCTCGGCGACGCGCAGGAACGGCTCTTTGCGCTCGAAGGCGATCATGAGGTTGCGCTGATTGTCGAACGACATGCTGTCGACTTGGCCGAGCGCGTCCTCGCCGTCGAACATCCAGCCGTCGGCGCCGGATAGCAGGGCGTAGGCGACGTTGCGGATGCCCGCCTCCACTGTAGAGCGCGGCCGGGTGGCGGGGCCGGTGCCCTGGACCCACTGCCGCTGCAGGTCGTGAGGAATCTGCGAGCCGTCGAACTTGCCCTCGCGCGCCTGCTGCACCGTGAGTGCCGTGCGCGGAATGACGGCGGCAGGGTCGAGGAAGCCGATCCGCCGACCGTCGCGGAAGCGTGCGCCGCGCCGCTCGATGCGCGCGCGCATGATCCGCTGGCGCTCGCGGTTGAACCCCGCTAGAACCTCCAGCGCGTCGAGCGCCGCCTGGGTCAGCACATCCGGGTAGTTATGGCGGATGCCGTCGCGAATCAGCAGCCGGCCGGAACCTGTCCCTGTAGCGTTCTTCGAGTTCACGACGTCCTCCGAGTGCAATGGTATCATTGTCTGACAAACGATACGGCAGCGGCGTCTTGCGTCAAGAGTGGTCGCGTGAGGGATGAACGAGCCCGCATCGAGTCCGCGGCAAAGTGCTCCAGCAGCGAGCAACGCAATCCGCTATCGTGTGTGAGCGCCGCGGGGCGGGACTCACCCCCTTCCGACAAACGGCATTTTCGTCGCCATGATGGTCATGAACTGCACGTTGGTATCGATCGGCAGGTTCGCCATGTAGAGCACTGCGCTTGCCACGTGGGTGAGGTCCATCAGCGGCTCGACCGCGATCTGTCCGTTCGCCTGTGCCACCCCTTTGGCCATGGGAGCCGCCATCTCGGTATGGGCGTTGCCGATGTCGATCTGGCCGCAGGCGATGTCGTGGCGGCGTCCGTCGAGTGAGATCGACTTGGTCAGCCCCGTGATCGCGTGCTTGGTCGCGGTGTAAGGTGCGGATTTCGGCCGCGGGGCGTGCGCGGAAATCGAGCCGTTGTTGATGATGCGCCCGCCGTGCGGGTCTTGGGTCTTCATCATCCGGAAGGCCTCCCGGGCGCACAGGAAGGAGCCGGTGAGATTGATGTCCACCACCGCCCGCCACTGCTCGACGGAGAGTTCATCGATCTCCATGCCGGGCACGAAGATGCCGGCGTTGTTGAAGAGCAGATCCAGCCGGTCGAAGCTCTGCTTCACGGCCGCAAAGAGCGCCTGCACCGACTCCGCATGGCTCACGTCCGAGGGCACGACCAACGCCCGCGCCGCGGCCCCCGATTGCACCGCCGTCTGCTCGAGCGGCTCCCGGCGTCTGCCCGCCAGCGCGACGCGGTACCCGTCGTTCAGCAGCGCGAGCGCAACCGCTTTGCCGATGCCCGTACCGGCACCGGTGACAACCGCGACCTTGTTATGCATTGCCATGATTCGGTCTCCTTTACGCATGAACGTTTACGGTTTCGACAAAACTTCTTTCCAGAAATCGTAGATCCCTTTCTTGCCGGCGCCACCGGTATAACCAGCTCGAATCATCATTCGTACAAGAGGATGGATTCGTCCCTTTTCACCGAGTTCCCTAAGCCTTTCGTCCTCCGATGCCGCCTGGATGCCCCACGACCCGATTCTGTCGGACAGCTCCAGCGGCCCCATCGGCAAATTATAGCCTAGCTTCACGGCGTTATCGATATCTGCGGGAGCCGCCACTCGTTCCCATACCATCTGCACCGCTTCGGCGCGCATGGGGGCATAGACGCGGTTCGCCAGGAATCCGTAGCTGGAATCCATGCAGACAACCGGTTCCTTTCCCAGCTTGACAGCCAGCGCCTTGATGGTCTCCACGGTTTCGTCGGCGGTCAGCGAGGCCCGGGGGATTTCGACCAGTTTCATCACGCCCGGCGGATTGAAAAAATGCATGCCGACGACCTTATCCGGACGTCGGGTTACCGAAGCCATTTCGGTTATGTTTAGATAGGATGTATTGGACGCCAGAATGGCATGGCCCGGCGCACTATCATCGGCTCTTTTGAAGATATCCTTCTTGATGTTCATGTTCTCCAGCACCGCTTCGATGACGATATCGACGTCCTTGACGGCCTGTTCAAGGCGGGTGCTGCCTTGGATGCGTTTCATGATTTGCCGCTTGTCACCGGCGGTCATTTTGGATTTTGCGACGAATAGGTTTTCGAGCCTGGTATCGATCGCCTGCAGGCCTTTGCTTACGAGGCTGTCGTTGACGTCAACGACTACAACCGCGTAGCCGCCGACGCGGGCGAGAAGTTCGGCGATCTGGTTTCCCATCAATCCCGCACCGGCGACTGCGATTTTATTTATCTGCGTGATGTCCATCCTGCCTCCCTGGTCCGGAGGAGCGCTTCACCGTTTTTGAACCTTTATCGGCAGTGATGCAAGTAAAAACTTTGCCAAGCGATACGTATTGACCCCTGTGGGGGGGAGTGCTAAGCCTCGTCAGCGCCAAATGGAAAACTAAGAAGTATTGGGGGGAGCCACACTCATGATACTGATACAGAACGGAGAGGTTTTCGGCCCCAGCGCCATGGGCCGCTGCGACACCCTGATCGGCGGCGGCAAGATCCTGGCCATCGAAAAAAGCATCGAAACCGGTACGCTGCCCGGCGAAGTCGAAGTGATCGACGCCCGGGGGCTGGTCGTGGTGCCGGGCTTTGTCGACGGGCATCAGCACTTCACCGGCGGAGGCGGCGAAGGCGGGTTCCACACCCGGACCCCCGAGATGCAGCTCAGCATGAACACCCAGAACGGCGTGACCACGGCCGTGGGCCTGCTGGGAACCGACGCCCTCACCCGCTCCGTCGAAAGCCTCTATGCCAAGACCCAGAGCTTCAACGCCGAGGGCTTGACCGCTTTCATGCTCACCGGCTCCTACTGGCACCCCTCGCCTACGATCACCGGCAGTGCCGCCCGCGACCTGGTGTATATACAGCCGGTCATCGGCTGCAAGCTGGCCCTCTCCGACATCCGCGGCCCCCACCTCGAGGCGGCCGACTTGGCGGCCCTGGCCGCTGAGGTCCGCGTGGCTGCTCTCGTGGCCAACAAGCCGGGCTTCATCACCGTCCACACCGGGATCAAGCCCGGCGGTCTGGATCTTATTTTCGAAATCATCCAGAAACACGCCACCCGGCCGGGCATGTTCATCCCCACCCACATCAACCGCAATAACCAGCGCCTGACGGGCCAGGCCCTGGAACTGGCCCGCCTGGGAGCGATGGTCGATGCCACCTGCATGAACCGCTTGCCCGCCGCGGACGCTCTGCATATGTCCGCGGCGGACTTTGCCTGCATGGCCGATGAAAACGGCCTGTTCGACCGGGTCTCGTTCAGTTCCGATGCCGGGGGATCCCTGCCCGTTTGGAATGAAGACCGCAGCCGCATCATCTCCATGGGAATCGGTTCGCCGGCTTCTCTTTTGTTTGAGCTCTCATCGCTGGTCAACACAAAGGGCATGAAAATGGAAAAAGCGCTTTGCCCCCTGACAACGACACCGGCCCGGGCATACGGTCTTGAGGGGGTAAAAGGCGAGTTGAAAGCGGGGGCCGACGCCGATATCCTGGTGCTCGATCCCGGCAAGATGGCCATCAGAGACGTGATGGCCAAGGGCACGGTGATGGTCAGAAATTACGTGATCGAGAGAAAAGGATATTTTGAACAGCGGGCGTGATCATACTCCGGCGATGCAACCGGACGAGATATTGGCCATCAGGGACCTGTCCTTGAGTTTTCCCGCCTATGGCGGATTTACCCCTGTCCTGCAGCATGTTTCCTTTGTCGTGAAAAAAGGCGAAACCCTCGCCATCGTGGGAGAATCCGGATCCGGAAAAACCGTCACCATGCGGCGGGTCATGTGCCTCTTGAACAATGTCCGCACCGATTCCGGCGAGATCACCCTGAGAAAAAAAGACGGCAGCCTTCTGGACATCACCCACCTGCCCGCTTCCCGGGCCCGGGAAATCCGCGGGGTCGAAATGTCCATGGTTTTCCAGGAGCCCATGACCTCGTTGAACCCGCTCTTCACCATCGGAAATCAACTCGAGGAGGCCATTCTCACCCACCAGGACATCCCGCGCCGGGACGCCGCGCAGAAGGCGCTTGAATTGCTCGAGATCGCCCGCATCCCGGACGCCAAGATGAGAGCCTCGGAATATCCGCACCAGATGTCCGGAGGCATGCGCCAGCGCGTCATGATCGCCATGGCGCTCGCCTGCAGGCCCCAGGTTCTCATTGCCGATGAGCCCACCACGGCGCTGGATGTAACCATCCAGGCCCAGATCCTGGCGCTGATCCGCTCTCTTCAGAAGCAGTATGACATGGCGGTGATTTTCATCACCCACGATATGGGGGTGGTGGCCGAGCTGGCGGATCGCGTCATCGTCATGTACCAGGGCCGCATTGTTGAAACCAACGATGTGGCCACGGTTTTTGCAAATCCTTCCCATCCCTACACCCGCGCGCTCTTAAAAGCTGTCCCCCGGTTGGGTTGCATGAAGGGTCGCCAAAACCCCGCCACGCTTCCCGTGCTGGACATGGAAAGCGAATTGAAACGCAAGCCAGGCGAAGCACTTCCCCGGGAGAAAGAGATCGACACGGCCGATTACCAGAAGAAACCGATTCTGGAAGTCCGCAACCTGACGACCCATTTTGTATCGAAAAAAACATTTTTCGGCCGCCCCACGCACCTGGTGTATGCGGTGGAAAACGTGAGTTTCCAATTATACCCAGGGGAAACCTTGGGGGTCGTGGGCGAATCCGGATGCGGGAAGACCACGGCCGGCTATGCCGCGCTCAAGCTGGTTCCCGCTACGGGCGAGGTGTTTTTAGACGGCCAGAACATCATGGCTGTTCCTGAAGATGCCATGCAGAAGCTCCGGCAGCATATTCAGTTTGTCTTTCAGGATCCCTTTGCCTCGCTCAATCCCCGGCGGACCATTGGCGCCTCCATTGCCGAGCCGCTGGTCGTCCACCACATGGCGGACAAGGCCCGGCAGGAAAGAAAAGTGGGGGACCTGCTTGAGCGGGTGGGCATCCCGGCCCGGCACGCTTCCCGCTATCCGCATGAATTCTCGGGCGGCCAGCGCCAACGCATCGCCATTGCGCGGGCGCTGGCCACCCAGCCGAAGGTGATCATTGCCGACGAGGCTGTCTCCTCCCTGGACGTGTCAATTCGGGCCACGGTGCTCAACCTGATGATGGAACTTCAAAAGGAGATGAATCTATCCTATATTTTCATCTCTCACGACATGGCGGTGGTGGAGCGGGTGAGCCACCGCGTGGCGGTCATGTATTTGGGGCAGATCGTGGAGATAGGCCGTCGCAGCGATATTTTTGAAAACCCGCAGCACCCTTACACCCAGAAACTGCTTGCCGCGATACCCGTCGCCGATCCCGGCCGCAGAACCAATTTCAGCATGTTGACGGGGGAGATCCCGAGCCCGATCCGGAAAGTGGGTGACCCGCCGCCGCGGCTGAGCTATGAAAAGGTGTCGGCGGGCCACATGGTGGCCACGTTGTAAATTGCATGTAATGCTACCGAAAAGAACAGGAGCTTTTTTAACCCATCAACCCACGACGAAAAGGAGTAAACTATGGCTGCCAAGAGATTGTTTCTGGTTCTGCTGTGTCTGGCAATGATGGCCGCGCCGGCTTTCGGCGCCTCGAAGGACATCATCTATGCATCCGAATCCACGCCAAAGTCGCTTGACCCCCACGACACCACGGACACCTATTCCGGCGCCATCGAGAAGGCGATCCTTGAAGGGCTCATGGGGTTCGACAAGGATTTGAAGGTGGTCCCACTTCTGGCCGAAAGCTACACCTTCAACAACACTGCCACCGAGTTCACCTTCAAGCTGCGCAAAGGCATCAAGTTTCACGACGGTACACCTTTCAACGCTGAAGCCGTGCGCGTGAACATCGCCCGCCTGATGGGCGGAAAATTGAAACGCAGCAGCCTGATGAAGCCGGTCAAGGAGCTGGCCGTCATCGACGATTCGACCGTCAAGTTCGTTTTGAACGAGCCCTTCGGCGCCTTTATCAACACCGTCGCCCACCCGGGGGCTCTGATCCTGAGCCCCGCCGCCCTCACCAAGTACGGGGACGAGGTAAGCAAGAACCCCGTCGGGACAGGCCCCTTCATCTTCGCAGAGTGGGTTTCCGACACGGTGAAGATCAAGAAGAACCCCAACTACTGGAGGGCAGCGGTGAAGGTCGACTCCATCACCTTCCGCCCGGTTCCGGAAAGCGGGTCCAGGCTGGCCATGCTGCGTACCGGCCAGGCCCAGTACATCTACCCCATGCCGGCAGAGCTGCTCAAGGTGGCCCAAGCCGACCCCAAGATCGACATCATCGAGCGGCCTTCCATCGTCGAGCGCTACCTGGTTCTGAACACCCGCCATGCGCCCCTCGGAGATGCGCGCGTGCGCCAGGCCATCAATTACGCCCTGGACAAGCAAGCCATCATCCGCATCGCCTGGGGCGGCGCCGCCACGGAAGCCGATTCCATCATCCCGCCCAATCTCCAGTTCTACAAGAAGCAGAGCGCCTGGCCCTACGATGTCGCCAAGGCCAAGGCCCTGATGAAGGAGGCCGGCCACGAAAAGGGGTTCAAGGTCGTGTTCCTGACTCCGAATCCCTCCAACCGGCTGCGCGCCACGGAAATGGTTCAGCAACAGCTTAAAGAGATCAACATCACCGGCGAGATCCAATCAATGGATGTAGCCAGCTTTTACAACAAGCTCGAAGCCCACCGGGCGGACGATTCCAACCAAATGCCCTTCATCGCTTTCGGCGGGTGGTCCTCTTCCACGGGAGACGCGGACTGGGGCATCCGGCCTCTTCTGGCGACGCAAGCCTTCCCGCCCGCCCTTTCCAATTTCGGATTTTTCTCCGACAAGAAAGTGGATGAGCTGATCCAGGCAGGCCTGGTCTCGGCCGACCCCGCGGCCCGCCGTGAAGCCTATGCCAAGTGCCAGGACGCCGTCTGGCCCATGGCGCCGTGGGGCTATCTCTTCGTGGATACCCTGATAGCGGCCAAGTCCAAGAACCTCAAAGGCATCTATCCCCTGCCCGACGGCGGGTTTTCCGTGGAAAATGCGGAGCTGGCCGACTAAAAATGCTGAAGTATTTCTTCAAGCGTTGCGTGGCCATCGTTCCCGTGCTGGTGGTGGTCTCCATTCTGGCATGCGGGTTTGTGCGCCTGCTGCCCGGAGACCCCGCCCGCATGATGGCCGGGCAGGACGCGGACACCGCGACCATCGAAATGCTTCGCGCGCAGCTCGGGCTGGACCGATCCCTGCCGGTGCAGTATTTCACCTACATGGGCAACGTGCTGAGGGGCGATCTGGGCAAGAGCCTTAAGACCAAGCGGCCGGTCTTCCAGGAGATTTCCCTGCGCTATTTTCCCACCATGGTCTTGGCCGTTGCAGGAATGACCTGGTCGGTGCTCTTCGGTGTCTTTTTCGGAGCGGTGGCTGCCATCTACAACGGCAAATGGCAGGACTACGCCGCCATGCTGATCTCGGTTTCCGGCATCTCCATGCCCCAGTTCTGGCTGGGGCTGCTGGCGATTCAGCTTTTCGCGGTTTACCTGGGGTGGTTCCCCGTTGCCGGATTCACGGGAAAATGGTCGGAACTGGCCCTACCGTCCTTCACCCTGGGCGCCACGGTGGCGGCCGTCATGGCCCGGTTTACCCTCTCGGCCTTCCTGGATGTGCTGAGCGAGGAGTACATCAGCACCGCCCGGGCCAAGGGCGTGCCCGAGCGCCGGGTCATGTGGAAGCACGCCTTCCGCAACGCGCTGATCCCGGTGGTCACCATGGCGGGCCTGCAGTTCGGTTTTCTGCTGGGCGGGTCCGTGGTGGTCGAGACGGTGTTCGCCTGGCCGGGTCTGGGGCGGTTCATGATCGAGGCGGTCGCCGTGCGCGACTACCCTGTTTTGCAGGCGCTGCTGCTGCTTTACTCCTTTCACTTCGTTTTCATCAACCTGCTGGTGGACATGGTGTATGCGATGATCAATCCTGAAATCCGATTCGAGTAAATCGCCGTATGAACGAAACCAAAGCGACCCCTTTCAGAATCGTCTGTTACAAGTTCAAACAGCGCAAAACAGCGCTGGTTGCGGGGCTTTTCATCATGCTGCTGGTGCTGGTGGCCGTTTTTGCGCCCGGCATCGCCCCGTACGACCCGTATTTGACCAACTACGGCCTCTCCATGCTGCCCCCCAGCGCCGAGCATTGGGCCGGGACCGATCTCTACGGACGGGACATCCTCAGCCGGATCATATACGGCGCCAGGATTTCTCTGACGGTGGGCCTGACATCCGTGCTGGTGGGGGCGCTGGCCGGGGTGACGCTGGGGCTCATCAGCGGGTTTTTCGGCGGGTTTCTGGACGGTTTGATCATGCGCACATCGGACGTTCTGTTTGCCTTCCCCGGCATTCTGCTGGCCATCGCCATCGTCGCCATCCTGGGCCCCGGACTCATCAACGTGGTGGTCGCCGTGTCCGTGTTCAGCATGCCGACCTTTGCCCGGATCGTGCGCGGCAGCACCCTGGCGCTGAAAGAGAGTCTATACGTCCGGGCGGCGCGCAGCATCGGCGCTTCCAGGAATAGAATCATGTTCGTGCACATCATGCCCGGGACCTTGAGCGGTGTCATCGTCTACTTCACCATGCGCATCGGCACCTCCATCATCACGGCCGCCAGCCTGAGCTTCCTGGGACTGGGGGCCCAGCCGCCCACGCCCGAATGGGGCGCCATGCTGGCCGAAAGCCGGGACTACATCGGGGTGGCCGATCACATGACCATCTTCCCCGGCATCGCCATCTTCCTGACGGTTTTGTTTTTCAATCTCTTTGGCGACGGCCTGCGTGCGGCACTCGACCCCAAGTTGAAGTAGACCTGCTTGGTCGAACCCCCTCATTATCACCGGCGCATAAAACCGCCATCATAGGGATTGCGGAGTCGCGAATTGTAATATATGCTAATAATCGGATAAATGGCCACCTGTTAATCTGTTGCATTATTGGAGACCGTGAGCATGGTGCGTAAACGCAAAAGCACAATAATCCGGAAAAAGCAGATCATAGATGCAGCACGCAAACTCATAATCAGGAAGGGCAGTGAACATCTGACCGTGAGAGCCATGGCCGTGGAGGTCGGCATTACGGAAGCAGCCATTTATCGACACTTCAAGAATAAAAAAGAAGTACTTTCTTTTTTAATGACCAACATTCTGGATGACATGCTTCAGGAAGTCGTTAAAGGGGCTGCACAAAATACCGATGCCCTATGTACTGTTGGCGCGGTGCTGCAAAATCATCTGTCCAAAATCGAACAGCGGAAGGGCATCTCATTTCAAATTATTGCCGAGATCATCAGCCTCGGCGATAAGAAACTGAACCGGTTGGTTTTTACCAAGCTCACGGAATACTTTAATCAACTGCGCACCCTTTTCGAGCAGGGTTCCAAGACGGGATCAATCCGAAGCGACATCGATCTGGATGCTGCCACCATGCTTCTTTTCGGCATGATCCAGGGTGTTGTCAACATGTGGGCACTGTCCAACTATGATTTTGACCTCATGGCAAAATATGAATCGCTGTGGAAGATTTATCAGAGAGCTATCGAACCCCGGAACGATAGCAGCCCCGTTTCAGCACAGAAATAATTTTGAAACGCTTCGGAATAAGCACCTGTAAAAAAACATCTCGCAAACTAGCACCCGCGCACATGAATTAATTCATGCCAAAAGGCTTCGATCATCCCGATCTTCTCGGACTGCTTGAAGGCAGTATCTTCAAGTTTTGAACACGCTTATTGTAGTAGGCGATTACCTCCCGCCGGTTAAGCATGCCAATTAATTCCCGAGGGTCCACTTCCGACACGACTGGCAGGCTATCGATGTTCTTGATGGTGAATTTCTTTAGAACTGAGTTCAGGTCTTCCGAAAGGGTCGAGGTTATAATGTCCGATGTACCGATGTCCTTCATGACGATGAGGTTGTCGACTTCGGTCGCGAACAGTACACCTCGGATATCGTTGATGGAAAAAATCCCCACCAGTTTCTCAGCTTGATCCACAACAGGAAAATAGTGCTGTTCCGTCTGTGAAAAGTATGCCTTGAATTCAACCAATGGCATTTCTTGACGGATGGAGACCACCTTTCGAATGCAATCGCGCAAATCCTTGACTTTTATAGCCTGCAGCACGTCCACGAAAAATTCACCGGCATGTGCAGGCGAATCGATGCGGCGAGAAACCTGGTGCGGGAAAATCGTCCAGCGCCGGGTGGCCAAGTAAGCCACGGAGCAAACGAGCAGGCTCGGCAGCAGCAGATGATAAGAGTTTGTCATCTCGCTCACGAAAATTATGGTCGAGATGGGTGTGTTCGACACTGCCGCGAAAAAACCCGCCATGCCCACCAAGGCGAAAGCGCCCGGTGAGCTAACGATTTCCGGCAAAATCCGGTTCATTACCTGACCAAACGCGCCTCCGAGGGCCGCACCAATCACAATGGAAGGGCCGAATAGACCGCCGCTGCCTCCAGAGCCTATTGAAAACGATGTTGTAAGGATTTTCCCGACCGCCAAGGACATCAGAATCAATGGCCCCGCCTCCAGCGTGAGAGCTTGTTGCGCGTATCCATAGCCGAAAGCGAGGGTGTTCGGCAGGAAAAAACCGATCACACCGGTGCATAGCCCCCCGAGGGCCGGCTTGAGATAAACAGGAATCTTCAGAGCGTCAAACATCCTGCCTGCCGTCCGAAAGCACACTATAAAAAGAATACCGAATACGGCAAGGAATAACGCCAATATGAGGTAAGGACATAGTTCGATAGGGTTTCGAAAGACAAAATCTGGAGATTGCAAAAGCGAGCCCCACCCATAAACGAGACAGAACATGCAATAGCCAACAGTTGAAGCCATCCCCGCAGGGATAATCACTTCGTATTCGAACTCCGGATCTCGGTATAGGAACTCGGCGGCAAACAGCGCACCGGCCAACGGAGCTCTAAATATGCTTCCCACTCCGGCGGCAATGCCTGCAGCCATCAGAATTCGCCTGTCGCGCACCGATAGACCAAACTTGGTGGCAAAAAGAGAGCCGAGTCCGCCGGCAATTTGAGCTATAGGTCCCTCTCGTCCGCCCGAACCTCCCGTAGTCAGTGTAATTACAGTTGCAAGAGTCTTGATCAGCGGAACTTGAGACCGGATTTGGCTTTCCTTGTTATGATAGGCATCAATAACGGCATCATTGCCGCCACCGGCTGCTTCAGGGGCAAATGAATACACAAGCCAACCACTTAACAGGCCTCCACATGCAGGCAGAATGAGGAGAACCCATCTGGTGAACTCACCGCTTCCGGGCGAGAACAGGGGATATTCCCCAGCTGCTGCCGGCGGTCGGAACCCGGCCAATCCATCAAGAAACAGCCTCATCCCCAATTGGCAAAGATAATAGAAAAGAACCGATGCACAGCCGGCAATCAAACCAATTAAAAAATAACGTATCGCCCATCTTCCGATTGAGGCGATATCCGCGAAAAATTCGTTTGCCTTAAATCTGGAGCCTAACATGGGTCCCTACTATAACGTATCGTTGGAGTCCCATCAATGACCACAATCCCGGAGGAACGATCGCGCGCCCTCCTGCGTTCCAAAACGAACGCAATGGTCAAAGCCTTAGCTATGATGATAATCGATCAGAAGGGAGGTTCCAATGCGGTAGCGGCAGGGGAAATATCTGAAACTTTAAGGATCTCAAAAGACACCGTAACAATGCGGTTAGCAATCGCAGACTGAAGGCTATCGGTTTCCGGTTATGGATGAAGTATGGATGCCCGAAGTCTCAAGTTTTTATGGGCAGATCAGATTGATGGCAGATAGGATAAAAAAATGAATTGCTCTTGGATCGCTCTATTATGAATACAGCAAACCACATGGCGGCGATCATCATGATCGGCACAAAATGCAACTTGTACCTTAGCAGGGCAGGATGTTAAAGCCAGCCGAATTTACGGGCTGCGGCCATGAATATGGTGAACGCCAGCAACAGCAGTACCGCATACTTAATAATGTTGCCAACGATCCGGCCGGTTCCACTTTTCGGAGCTTCCGCTGTGTT